>JAFAWQ010000025.1 GCA_019241645.1 Alphaproteobacteria bacterium | reverse complement strand
CTTTGAGGAGAGGCGATGAGCGTTCAGCTTTTGTTGGTATTGGCCTGCGGCATTTTAGCATTGATCTATGGCGGGCTCACCATCGCCTCAGTGCTGAAGCAGAGCGCCGGCACACCTCGCATGCAGGAGATCGCCGCCGCTATCCAGGAAGGTGCCAGCGCCTATCTCAACCGCCAGTACACTACCGTCGCGATCGTCGGTCTCGTCATCTTCATCATCGCCTGGGTGATCTTCGGCTGGCCAGTCGCCGTCGGATACTTCATCGGCGCGGCGTTTTCGGGCGCGGCTGGCTACATCGGCATGAACGTTTCAGTGCGCGCGAATGTGCGAACTGCCGAAGCTGCCCGGGGAGGACTGGCATCCGGGTTGTCACTGGCTTTTCGCTCTGGCGCGGTCACCGGAATGCTGGTGGTTGGATTAGGGCTGCTCGGTGTCGCGGGTTACTATGCCTTCCTGCGCTATGGGCTGGGCCTCGACATCGACGATGAAGCGCAAGGACGTGTTGTAACGAATGCGCTTGTGGCGCTCGGCTTCGGCGCCTCGCTGATTTCGATTTTCGCCCGCCTTGGCGGTGGCATTTTCACCAAGGGAGCCGATGTCGGCGGCGACATGGTCGGCAAGGTGGAAGCCGGTATTCCGGAAGACGATCCACGCAACCCCGCAACCATCGCCGACAACGTTGGCGACAACGTTGGCGACTGCGCTGGCATGGCTGCCGACCTGTTCGAAACCTTTGCCGTGACCACCGTGGCAACGATGGTACTTGCCTCGATCTATTTTACCGGGGCGGCGAAGTCCGCGCTAATGCTCTATCCGCTGGCCATTGCCGGAACGTGCATCGTAACATCGATTGTCGGCACGTTCTTTGTGCGCCTTGGCTCGGGCGGCAATATCATGGGAGCTCTCTACAAGGGCGTGATCGCAACCGGCGTTCTTTCGTTGATCGCGCTATGGCCGCTGACGGATTGGATCGTTGGCCTGCACACCGCACTGACGACCGAAACGGGCCGCGCTTACACCGGCATGAGTTTGTTCTACTGCGGTGTGATCGGCTTGGCGGTAACCGGCGCCATTGTATGGATCACGGAATACTATACCGGCACCGGACGCAGGCCGGTGAATGTGATTGCGCGCGCGTCGGTGACGGGCCACGGCACCAACGTCATCCAGGGCCTGGCTATTTCGATGGAATCTACGGCGCTGCCGGCCCTCGTGATTTGTGTTGGAATTATTTCGACCTATCTGCTGGCCGGCCTTTTTGGCATCGCGATCGCTGTGTCCACGATGCTATCTCTAGCAGGCATGATCGTGGCGTTGGACGCTTTCGGTCCTGTCACTGACAATGCGGGTGGTATTGCCGAAATGTCCGGCCTCGAAGGGGAGGTTCGCAAGACGACCGATGCGTTAGACGCGGTCGGAAACACGACCAAGGCGGTGACGAAAGGCTATGCGATCGGCTCGGCTGGCTTGGGCGCCTTGGTGTTATTTGCCGCCTATACGTCGGACCTGCGCTATTTCATCGCTCACCCCGGCGCCTACCCCTACTTCGCAGACCTGACGCCGCCGAGTTTTTCTCTTACAAGTCCGTGGGTGGTGGTTGGGCTCTTCATCGGCGGTCTGCTTCCGTACCTGTTCGGCGGCATAGCGATGACAGCGGTGGGCAGGGCCGCCAGCTCCGTGGTCGAGGAAGTACGCCGGCAGTTCAAGGAAATGCCCGGGATCATGCAGGGCACACAAAAACCCGACTATGCGCGCGCCGTTGACCTGCTCACGCGCGCGGCCATCCGGGAGATGATCATCCCATCGCTGTTGCCGGTGTTGTCGCCGGTCGCACTCTATTTCATCGTAAATGCGATTGCCGGAAAGGCCGAGGCGTTCAACGCGCTGGGTGCCATGTTGCTGGGCGTGATCGTGACCGGATTGTTCGTGGCGATCTCAATGACTTCAGGTGGCGGCGCGTGGGACAACGCCAAGAAGTACATCGAGGACGGCCACTACGGAGGCAAAGGCTCTGATGCGCACAAAGCGGCGGTTACAGGCGATACGGTCGGCGATCCGTACAAGGATACGGCCGGACCAGCGGTGAACCCGATGATCAAGATCACCAACATTGTCGCGCTGCTGCTGCTGGCTACACTGGCACACGGAATCTAGAACAAAGCCCGCGGGTTAGCCGCCGGCATCTGGCGATCAGGGATATCCCCCGGTCGGGCCCCGGCCGGGCTGCTGTCCGGGCAAGTTGCCCAACGGCACGCCCGGTGTCGCATTGAACAGCTGCTGAAGGAAGGTGAGTTCGCGTCCCTTGGCGGGTGTTTCGCGCGTCTCGAATGCCACGACGTGGCCGTCCTTCAGCCCATAGTGATGGATATCGACAACTTTGCTGTCCTTGTCGAATCGGACAGCCATGATGGAACGGTTTTCAACCCGCGGATCGAAAAACGAGATCTGCCGCTCCACGCTGGAAATGTAGTACCAGACATCACCGCCGAACGTGGCTTGCGTTGATGGGTCACCCAGCCGGTCCTGCACCGTGGTTTTGGTGTCCGTTCCGGACTTGATGGCGGCTTCTCCAATCGGGTCAGGCAAATAGCCGCGCTGGTTGACCACGGGTGTGCAGCCAAAAAGGAGGAAGGCAGATAGCACGGCTACGGGAACACGCATTCTTTCGTCCTGTCTCTTCCCCGCGAAATTCTGCTAGCGTTGCCTGTTCCAGGTTGCAAGGGATGATAGCTCGACCATGTTGAAAACGCTTCGGCGCTCCACCGTCACCCGAAGCACCGCCCGCCGGCTGTGCTCTGAGTTGCTGCACCAGGCGCGTGCCCCGGTCTTTTTTCTTCGCCTCAAAGTTCCCGATACCATAGATGGCCGGTTCGATCTTGTGGCGTTGCATGCCTGGCTGGTCCTCGAATGGGTTGGTTCGGATCAGCGTCTGAGCCAGGCTCTGATCAATGAAGTCTTCCGCAGCTTTGAAGAAGCCTTGCGTCATCTCGGCACTGGCGATGCAGGAATAAATCGACGCCTCAAAACACTGGCTTCGGCCTTCTACGGTCGCCTTTCCGCATATCAGGCCGCGACGACCCCAACTGAACTGTCGGAAGCCATTTGGCGCAATGTGTATCGAGGGTCCGATAGTTGTCGCGCATATGCTGAACGCTTGGCCCGGTATGTGGCCGCTTCGCGCTCAGAGTTGGCCAAAACCGAGCTTTCTGCTGGAAGGCTGAAATTCGCGCCGTTACCGACTATGTAAGGGCGATGGAAACGCCGCCGTTCTCCGTTCCGTATGACCTATCGAGGCTGTCCGACGCCGGGGCCGAGGTGGATGTATCCGCCAGCGAGGAGCAACGGGAATTGGTGGCCAAGTGGGCTGGAATCGACAAGGTCGGCAGCCTCGCGGCAAAGGTGACGTTGGGTCGCCCGGCACCAAACCGCTTTGTTTATCGCGCCAATCTTGAGGCAGACATTACGCAAAGTTGCGTGGTGACGCTCGCCCCTGTGCAGTCGCACCTGTCTCTGGATATTTCGCGAAGTTTACACCTTAGCAAGGCATTTCCGCGCGCGGCGACATCGCAAGACGACCTCTCGACCGGATCCGACGAAGGACCGGAGGAAATTAACAGTTTGCACTATGATCTTGCCGGACCGCTGCTTGAGGAATTTGCATTGGCGATCGATCCCTATCCCAGGGCTCCCGGGGTGGTTTTCGAGCCGCCCCCCGCTGAAACAGACGAGGCAGTGAACCCATTCAAAGTCCTGAAGACGCTCAAGAGGCCCGGGTAGAGGCACAATCGTCTCCTGCCCTTGAAACGTAGGCGCATTTCAGGTTCATTCGGGCCGTTTCCCGCCATCCGGTCGGCTGGTCGGCCCAATGTGCCGCCCACCGTTCCGATTCGGCATTTGAAAGGAGCGGCTCCGCCATGGCGGTCCCCAAGAGAAAAACGTCGCCGTCACGGCGAAATATGCGGCGATCTCACCACCGGCTGGCCCGGTCAACCCATGTCGAGTGCCCGAATTGTGGGGAGCAGCGACGCCCGCATCATGTATGCTCGTCCTGCGGCCATTATGATGGCCGGGAAGCCGTAAAGGCGAAAGCTTAACGGCGACGCCGCTTTCTGGCGGGTCTCCCGCGAAAGCTTTGTGAGGCGCGAGGGGTGGTCGATCTGACCGTTTCCGTCGATGCGATGGGGGGCGATGCCGGCCCCGGCGCGATCGTGGCCGCCTTGGCTCGGTCAACGGTTCGCCATCCCGATGTTCGGTTCCTGCTGCATGGCGACGAAGCGCAGCTGAAGCCCCTCGTGACGCGCAGGCGCGCCAAGTTCGCGAGCAAAGTCGAAGTTCGGCACTGTCCGGAAGTCGTTCGCATGGAAGACAAACCGAGCCAAGTGCTCCGGCGCGGCCGCAATACCAGCATGTGGCACACGATCGAAGCGCTGCAGAAGGGCAAGGCGCAGGTCGCGGTGTCCGCTGGAAATACCGGCGCACTGATGGCGGTATCGATGTTTCAACTCCGGACGCTGGATGGCATTGATCGGCCGGCGATCGCGGCGCTGTGGCCGACGCGAAGAGGCCAAAGCGTCGTGCTTGATGTTGGTGCCAATGTTGAGTCCGACGCGCAGCAACTGGTTGATTTCGCAATCATGGGGGAGGCCTTTGCGCGCGCCGTGCTCGGCCTCGAGCGTCCGAGCGTTGCGCTTCTCAATGTCGGCTCGGAAGATATGAAGGGCCACGATGCGGTAAAGAATGCGGCGCACACATTGCGGCAGGTGAATCTGCCAATGGAATTTCGCGGATTTGTTGAGGGCGACGATATCGCTGAAGGCACGGTGGATGTTGTCGTCACGGATGGATTCACCGGAAATATCGCCCTCAAGACGGCTGAGGGTACCGCGAAGCTGGTAGCCGGCTTTCTGCGCGCCGCACTTTATCGTTCCTTCCTAGGACGGCTAGGAGGCATAATAGCCAGTGGGGCCTTGAAAACATTGCGCCGCAAGCTGGACCCGCGTTCGGCGAATGGCGGCATCTTTCTCGGACTGAACGGTATAGTGGTGAAGAGCCACGGCGGGGCCGATTCCGTGGGATTCGCAAGCGCGCTGGATATGGCGATCGATATGGCGCGAGCCGACGTAATGGCAAAGATCGCGGCCGATCATGATGCGCTGTCCGATCACCAGGTTCGCTCGGCCGCCGCTGGAACGGCACTCGCGTGACGGTGATTCGCTCTCAGATTATCGGCTGCGGCGCGTATCTCCCCGAACGAATTCTTACGAACGACGAACTTGCTCGCATGGTGGACACTAGCGACGAGTGGATCGCTGCCCGGACCGGAATTCGGCGGCGGCACATTGTGGTTGACGGAGAAACGACCGCCGATCTCGCACTGAGAGCCGCAACACGGGCGCTGGCCGACGCGAGGGTCACAGCGCAAGAAATTGACCTGGTGATTGTTGCGACCACTACACCGAACGAAACCTTCCCTTCGGTCGCCACTGCTGTCCAATCCCGCATCGGCATGACGCGCGGCGCCGCGTTCGATGTCCAGGCCGTTTGCTCCGGGTTTATTTACGGGCTCGCGGTGGCCGATAGCTTCATCAGGACGAAGCAGGCGGAAACCATTTTGCTTGTCGGCGCCGAAACCATGTCACGCCTGATGGACTGGACGGACCGAACCACCTGCGTGCTGTTTGGCGACGGTGCCGGTGCGCTCGTGATCAGGGCGGGCGAGGGCGGAGGCGATCTGTCCGATCGCGGTGTCTTTAATACCAAGCTTTATTCGGACGGGCGGCTGCATGATCTCCTTTACGTTGACGGCGGCCCGTCCACCACCGGCATGACCGGCCATCTGCGCATGTTAGGCAAGGAAGTTTTCAAGCATGCTGTGATTAACATCGCGGAGTCGATCGAAGCCTCTGCGAGCGCTAGCGGTATTGCCATTTCCGATATTGACTGGTTCGTGCCCCACCAGGCCAACCAGCGCATTCTCGATGCGACCGCGCGCAGGCTGAAGGTTGCTCCCCAGCGCTTCATTTCCACGATAGAAGACCACGGCAACACCTCGGCCGCGTCCGTGCCGCTGGCCCTGGATGTCGCGGTGAGGGACGGTCGCATCAAGCGCGGCGATTTGATTTTGCTGGAAGCCATGGGCGGCGGCCTCACCTGGGGGGCGGCTCTTCTGCGCTGGTGAGAAACAGGCTTAAGAAAGCCGGTTATCCCTTTGTTGATGGGGTTTTCTTGCGCTACGCTGTGCGTCGACAGGGGAGTCGGCCATGACCACAGATACGTTGACCCGCGCTGATTTGACAGAAGCCGTTTTTCGAGCGGTCGGTCTTTCGCGCCACGAATCGGCGCAGATGGTGGAAGACATTCTGGAGGAGATTTGCGCTGCTTTGGCGCGGGGCGAAACGGTGAAGCTGTCATCCTTCGGGACGTTTGCGGTGCGTCAGAAGTCGCAGCGCGTTGGCCGCAATCCAAAGACCGGCGACGAGGTCCCGATCGCCCCGCGGCGGGTCTTGGTGTTCCGGCCCAGCCATGTGCTGAGAGCGGTCATTAACGGCGAGACACCGCGTCCCGAGACCGTCGCATGAGCGCGGTTTCCGTGACGGCGGATACCAAATCGCCAGAGGCTTTTCGAACAATCAGCGAGGTCGCCGACGACCTAGACGTTCCCCAGCACGTGCTGCGGTTCTGGGAAACGCGTTTCGCACAGATACGGCCGCTGAAACGGGCGGGAGGGCGGCGTTATTACCGGCCCGAAGACATCGAGCTGCTGCGTGGCATTCGCACCCTCCTTTACGGCGACGGCTACACCATCAAGGGAGTGCAGAGAATTTTGCGTGAGCAGGGCGTGCGATATGTGGCGGAAGTCAGCCGGCAAATGCCCCGGCAACATTCCCGCCGCGTCCGCCTTGCCGAACCGGTTGCCGCGCCGCGTTACGCGCGCAAAGCTATCGAGCGCCTGCAACAAGCGCGCACGGAATTGGAGTCCACCGCAAAAGAGCGGCAAAAGCCGGACAACGCCGCCCGCCGCAAATTGGAAGCCTTGCTCGGCGAGCTAGTGCAGCTCAAGGGCGAACTTCGAACTGCGCGCGAACGCCTGGCGGTTTAGGTTCATCGCGAAAGCGGCCGCGGGCGTGCTCCTGCATGCCGTTTTCTTGGCGATGCATAGTTCCTCCCACGGTCTGCTGGCCCGGATGACAAGCGGACTCTGCTACGCTAGAAGCCTGCGCTTCGGCCTCTCGCCGAGATCGGAGCGTGGCGCAGCCTGGTTAGCGCACCAGTCTGGGGGACTGGGGGTCGAGAGTTCAAATCTCTCCGCTCCGACCAAAAAGGGCGACAGTCTTGACCAATCGTCCAAATGGACGCTTTGCGCTCACTTATTCGCTTCGCGTCGGACGACCCACTAGGGCGTGAAGCTGAACACCGTGCCATATCCGGGGCTGCCTGCGCAGGAGGTCGCGGTTCCGGCTGTACCGCCGCAAGACGTTGTTCCGTACAGTGTGCCATTGACATCGACCAGAGTGGTCCGCGGTTGGCGGCCATCACCGGGGTTTCCGAAGGAATGCAGCACAGTTTCGGCGCCAGTGGCCGGGTCGATCGAGTAGATCGTGCCATTGGTGGAACTGGTCAGGCTCAAGCCACCGCTGATGGTCGTGCCGTACAAGGTACCGCGCACATGGACCAGGCTCCCTAGCGGAGTGGCGCCGTCAGGGCCAGCGAAAGTGTGCACGATGGTTTCGTTGCCCGTCGCGGGGTTGACGGAGAATACGACGCCGCATCCGCTGCCGTCGCAGCCCTGGCCACCGCCGTGCCGGGTGGCGCCGAACAACTTGCCACCCACATTGATGACGCCCGCGTACGGATGCGCCCCATCGTTGCCCCCCTGGAGCGAATAGACCACGGACTCGGCTCCGCTCGCCGGATCGAGCGCGAATACCGTGCCGTTATCCATGGTGCCGCCGCGCAGGGTCGTGCCGTAGAGCACGTTCTTGTATTTGGTCAGCCCCGCAATGGAATAGGCGCCGTCGCTGCCGCCCTGAAACGAATAAACCACCTTCTCCGCACCGGTCGACAGATCGATGGAAAACACTGTCCCGTTATTCGTGGCGCCGCCGTACTGAGTCGTGCCATACAGCATCCCGCCGACATTCGTCAGGCTCGCGAAGGGATACGTTCCGTCGTCGCCACCGGGTTGAAACGAGTGTATCACGGTCAAGGCGCCGGTTTTCGGACTGAGTCCGAACACGGTGCCGCATCCGCATGTGCCACCGAAGCCGGTTGTTCCGTATAGAATGCCCCTCACATCGATCAGTGTAGCGGAGGGTTGAAAGCCGTCGCTTCCAGTAAACGAATGGACGATCGTCTCCGCACCGGTGTTCGGATCAAATTTGAACACCGTGCCGCAACCGCTGAAGCCAATAAGATGACAGTTACCGGTTCCGCCGAACACCGTCGTGCCGTATAGTTTGCCGCCGACCTTCAAGAGTCCGGACAGCGGCGCAGAGCCGTCTGTGCCTCCGTTGAAGGAGTACACGGACCCGTACGCGCCGGCGCTTGCCGGGGCGCTCGCGACGCTCGCCGCGCCAACGAACGCCAGACCCGCAATCCGAGAAAACATCGAAGTTTTCTAAGCCTTGTGTCGAACGAAGACTACCATAGCTTCGAACACACACAATGCAGGGGTCGCTCTGGACGATTTGACAACGGGGACGTCTGAGCTTCGCTGCGAGCAAGCGGTCGTGGGTTTGCAGAACTATTGCGGATCTTGTCACTGTGGCCCGTCGATCTGTGGCTTCGGCGATCCATGGGCGCCGACAAGCAGAAAGGCGGAGGCGCCGGCGGCCATGCAGGCAATCGCACAGATGATGGCGGCCTGATGGAACGCAGCAATAAGATTCAGGCCCGTGGCGGCAAAGACGCCGCCGACCAGCGCTGTTGCGATAAGGCTGCCAATGCGGGCGATGGCACTGTTGAGGCCGGATGCTGCTCCCGTGTGTCTGGCATCGACGGATGTGAGAACGGCTGTTGTCAGCGGCGATACCGCCCCCGCCATGCCGATTGCCATGACCAAAATCGCGGGCGCCACGTCGCGCCAGTAATCCGCACCAGGGCCGACGCGCAGGAGCGCCAGAAATCCGAGGGCCACGATCATGGCTCCAATCGTGAGTGGCAGGCGCGAGCCAAATCGCCCCGCAAGTCCGCCCATCGCGCGCGACGTTAGCGCGAGGACGACCGGAAATGGCAGCAACGCCGCGCCGGCGGCCGTTCCAGAATAGCCTGCTCCCTGAATGAGGAGATATGGCACCAACACAAGAAACGCGCCGAGCGCGCCATAGAGCAAAAGAGTTAGCAGTGTGAGTCCCACGAAGTCCGCAGAATGAAACAGCCCGAGTGGCATCATGGCGGCGTTGCTCCGCGTCCGCTCAACCCAAAGAAATCCGCCGAAAAAAGCGGTTCCGGTGGCAATCGCTGCCGTTGCCCATATCGACCAGCCGCCATGTCCAGCGCCGATCGTCAGCCCCCATGTTAATGCGGCCAGCGCGCCAGTTGCGAGCAGCGCTCCCCAGATGTCCAGTGGCGGGGGCACCGAGAGACGCCGCTCTTCCGGCACGACGCGTGCTGCCAGTGTGATCGCGGCAATCGCAAGCGGAATGTTGATCAGAAAAATCTCGCGCCAGCCGAACGCATCGATGAGCCATCCACCCAGCACGGGCCCGATCGCCGCTGCAACGGAACTGGCAGCGGACCAGGTTCCCACAGCGCGGCCGCGCGCTTCTCCAGCGAACGCGGCGCCCAAAATCGCAAGGCTATTCGGCAACAGAAGTGCGGCACCGGTTCCCTGCAAGGCACGGGCACACAGAAGCCATTCCAGATTCAAGGCTGCCGCGCAAAGCGCGGAGGCCACGCCAAAGATCACTACACCGAAAATCAGTACCGCACGCCGGCCGAAACGATCTCCCGCGGCGCCGCCGATCAAAAGAAGAGCGCTCAATGGCAGAAGATAGGCGTTGATCAGCCACTGCAGGTCTGCTGCGCTGGCGCGAAGATTTCGTCCGATGGCGGGAAGCCCGACATTGACGACGGAGCCATCCACGAATGCAAGGCTTGACGCCAGTATGCAGGTCGTGAGCACAAGAGTCGGGCTGGCGCACGGCGCGTGCGAAATTGACTGTGCCTCGCAGACATCGCCAGCCGTTTCCAATGTCCATGTCATACGGAACGAGCTTGTTCGACACCTTCAGGACTACACTTTCACAACACTGTTCGAATATCGACCTCGCAGTCGGTAGGGGATACGATCGGGAAGCCACGGCGAGAAACCCTAGCAACTGGTGGAAAAGCTGTGCCTATCGAGCTATGGAAGGATTGCGCCGGGAGAAAAAACGACCATGGCCCTTGCCGCGACAAAATCGTTCGACCTCAGCCCGCCGACAGACCAACAGATGCGGCAATTGGTCGGCAACCTCAGCTCGGAAGAGCGGGGTGTCCTTCTAGAGCACGGTACGGAAGCGCCTTTCTGCGGCGTGTTTCTTGCGGAAAAGCGGGAGGGCGTGTACACTTGCCGGCTGTGCGGTCTGCCGTTATTCAAAGCCGGCGCGAAGTTCGAGAGCGGCACCGGCTGGCCGAGCTTTACAACCCCATTCGCCCAACAACATTTGCGCGAGATTTCCGACCGCAGCTACGGCATGGTCAGGACCGAGATCGTTTGCGCCCGCTGCGGCGGGCATCAGGGCCATGTCTTTCCCGACGGCCCACCGCCAACGGGCCTGCGCTTTTGCATCAACTCCGTGTCGCTTTCGTTCGTACCAAAGGAATCGCCACTGCCCGACAAGCTCGGAAGAGGCGCACCCGAAGGCGAGACATGGACTGACTGAATTCTGCGCGTGGGGAGCTGTCTTTACTGGGCCACTACCGAGAGCTCCGGCGGCAACGCCGGATAGAATGTAAGAGCAGTTCCGAGCGTCTGAAGCATAGGTCCAAGCCAGGGTTCGAAATGCCGCCAGTGATCGAGCCCTTCGCGGACAATGGGGCGGCGCACCTGCTCGGAACTCGGCGTAAGCACGGCGCGCTGCGTTTCGTAAAAGCGAAGGCAGTTTTCCTCGAACGGCTGGCCAAGATATTCAAGCAGCCGCCGAACCTCGGTTTCGGTGCCGTTCACCAGATCTTCGTAGATCACCCGATGAACCCTGCCTGGCAGCACGGCATCGAAATGCGCCATCAGTTGTGCGTAGTCGCGCCAGGCGCGCGCAAACTCTGTCAGGCGCAAATTCGTCATCGTGAAGTGGTGTGTAAACTGCGACCAGCAAACCGCCGCGGGATTACGCCGCGCATCGATGATCTTCGCGTTTGGCAGGATGAGCGCAATCAATCCCACGTGAAAATGATTGCCGGGATTCTTGTCGACAAAGAAGGGCCGGGCGGTTTTCCGGTGCAGTTGGGCTCGCGCCAGATATTGTTCGCCGAGCGAAGCGAGGGCCGAGGGTGAAAGCTTTGAAAGGGTCTCAAAATACTGCGCGCCACCGGCCGGCCCTTCGATGTCGGCGATCTCGCTCACGATGTCCGGAATGTAGGGCAGCTCCGCGGTGCCTTCGATGGACGAGTGGCTGGCGAGAATCTGCTCGATGAGGGTCGAGCCGGAACGCTGCCGGCCAACGATAAAAATGGGATCGGGGGCAGGGCATCCCGCATCGGAACGTGCGGCGAAGAAATCGCGCGTGAAGACAGCCGCGGTGCGCTTCATGCCCGCTGTGAGTGCGTCGGCATCGTAGTTGAAGCGGAGGCGCACCGCCGCATTGCCCTTGGAATAGAATTCGAACGCCGGCCCATAGTCTCCCCGGTCCTCGAAGGCCTTGGCCAAGGCAAACTGCAGATTGATGCGGTCGTCGGGGCTCGCGCGGCCGCTGTTGAGCAGTCCTTGCATGGCGCCGAGCTCGGCCTCGGTGAAGTGGAAAGTCTTCAGATTGCCCAAATTGGCATAGGCAAGGCCCGAAGCCGGATTGAGCGCTATCGCTTTTCGATAGGCTTCAATGCTTTCGGTCTGCCGGCCGGCCGCACGCAATGCATGGCCATATGTGATCCATGAATCGGCGCGCTCTGGGTTCTCATTCGCGAGCTCGCCAGCAATCGAAAGTGCGCTTGTCGTTTCACCAATACTTTCGAGTATTTTGGCCTTGAGCTGACGGAACAGCGGATTGGTGGGATCGCCTGCCAACAGCCTGTCCACTTCTGCAAGGGCGGCATCAAAGCGGTTCAACGAAAACAGCAAATCCGCATAATTGAAGCGCGCGCCGTCGTATTCAGCATCAATATCCAATACCTGAGCAAGTAGGGAAGCGGCCTCTCTTCGCCGGCCGCGCTGCGCCAACGTCTGGCCAAGCAGCGCCATAGCGTCGGCATCATCCGGGTAGGACGAAAGATATTGGCGCAGATCGCGCTCGGCCGTTTGGGGCGACACAGCGAAAGCGTTTAGAAGCCGGCGGAGGCGGGTGCTTCGCACCGGGCGGGCCAAAGCTGCGGCGGCTACGCCGAATGCGTCTGGTACTTGCTGTGAGGAAGGCAATGTTGGCTCCGGAAATAGCCGACATCGGGGGTTTGCGATGACGGTCACCAATGATGTTGGGGAGGATAGTCCTCCAACCTTTGTGAACAAAGCGGCATGGGATTGCCCTTGAGATATCGCGCCAGGCAGGAACGCGTTGTCAGCGTGTTCGTTTAGCTTGCACGCCGGCGGCGCTCTGCGCTGGTGTTGGGGCCTCAGGAATCGCGTTTAGCCATGTCACGCACTCGGGAAGGATTGCCATATCCGCTGGGAGCGACCTGGGACGGCAAAGGCACAAATTTCGCCTTGTTTTCAGCCAATGCAAGCAAGGTTGAGGTCTGCGTCTTCGACGCAAGTGGCGAACGGGAGATCGAACGGGTCGAACTTCCGGAATATACCAACCAGATATTTCACGGTTACCTCCCCGACATCGGACCGGCGACCTTTTATGGCTACCGCGTGTATGGCCCCTACGAGCCGGTGTCTGGGCACCGCTTCAATCCCAACAAGCTGGTGCTCGACCCCTACGCGCGCGCTCATGCGGGAGCCCTCACCTGGAACCCCGCCGTGTTCGGCTACCATATGGAATCAGGCGACGACCTGACTTTCGACGAGCGTGACAGCGCGCCTTTCATGCCGCGCTGTGTGGTGGTGGATCCGAACTTCGATTGGCACGGGCCACGCCAGAGCCGCTCGTTTCCGTGGGACCGGACCATCATCTACGAAACCCACGTCAAGGGATTTACCAAATTGCATCCCCAGGTTCCCGAGCACCTGCGTGGAACCTATGCCGGCTTCGGCGCGCCTGAGGTGGTCCAGTATATCAAGGCGCTAGGCGTGACCTCGGTCGAGTTGCTGCCGGTTCATACTTTTGTTGACGATGAGTTTCTGCTGGAAAAGGGACTGCGAAATTACTGGGGCTATAACAGCATCGGGTTCTTCGCGCCGGATCCGCGATATGCTGCTGATGTTCCGAACAGCTTGCGCGAATTCAAGGAGATGGTCGCGCGCGTTCATGAGACCGGCCTCGAGGTTATCCTCGACGTGGTTTACAATCACACTGCCGAGGGAAACGAGCGTGGTCCGACGTTGTCCTTCAAAGGCATCGATAACGCCAGCTACTATCGATTGGATACGGATCAGCCGCGGTACTACATCAACGATACCGGCACCGGAAATACCGTCAACTTAAGCCATCCACGTGTCATTCAGATGGTGATGGACAGCCTGCGCTATTGGGTGGAAGAAATGCGGGTCGACGGCTTCCGCTTCGATCTGGGCACAATTCTGGCGCGCGAGCATTACGGCTTCGACGAACAAAGTGGATTTCTCAAAGCCGTTTCCCAGGATCCGGTGATCGGCACCGTCAAGCTGATAGCGGAGCCCTGGGATTGTGGTCCTGGCGGCTATCAGGTGGGTGGCTTTCCTCCGGGCTGGGCGGAATGGAACGACAAATTTCGGGATACGGTCCGCGACTTCTGGCGCGAGCAGGCGCCGGCCCGGGAAATGACCAAGCGTCTGTGCGCCTCGGCCGATATTTTCAATCGCGGTGGGCGTGCCCCATGGGCTTCCGTCAATTTCGTGACCGCGCATGACGGGTTCACGCTGAACGACCTTGTTAGCTACAACGATAAGCACAACGAAGCGAATGGCGAGAACAACCGGGACGGTAATTCCAACAATCATTCCGCGAATTGGGGTGTTGAAGGCCCGACGGATGATCCTGCGATCAATGCGGTTCGCGAGCGCCAGAAGCGCAACATGCTGGCGACTCTGCTTCTCTCGCAAGGAACGCCGATGCTCCTCGGGGGCGATGAGTTCGGCCGGACTCAGAACGGCAACAACAACGCCTATTGCCAGGATAACGAAATCAGCTGGTTCAATTGGAACATCTCGCAAAGTGGCCAGTCGCTGATTTGCTTCACCCGGATGCTAATCGCATTGCGGCAAAAATATCCCATTCTGCGGCGCAC
Source organism: Alphaproteobacteria bacterium (assembly GCA_019241645.1). Classification (GTDB taxonomy): domain Bacteria; phylum Pseudomonadota; class Alphaproteobacteria; order Micropepsales; family Micropepsaceae; genus Rhizomicrobium. The sequence goes on along the minus strand of JAFAWQ010000025.1, from coordinate 28,988 downwards.
AAGGTTTTTCTCCGGTGACTACAACGAAGAGCTTGGCCTCAAGGATGTGACATGGATCAATGCCAACGGTTCCGAAATGGATGACGCCGGCTGGCAGGATGAGAACATGAACTGTTTCGGAATGCTGATGGATGGGAGGGCCCAGGTAACTGGGATTCGGCGACGTGGGCAGAACGCGACCCTGCTCATGATCCTCAATGGCTACCATGACGCAGTTCACTTCACGTTGCCGGACTGTGCGGGTGGCCGCGACTGGGAGTTGCTGGTCGACACGAACTTGCCGAATGAGCCGGAGCAACGCGCATTTTGTTTCGGCCTGACATACGAGGTTGGCGGCCATACGCTTCTGCTCTTCCTGTTACGGCCTGAAATCGGCTGAACTGGGGCGATGGGACTCGCAATCCCCTCCGGGTGGCTGTATCGTCCCGCCCGAATTTTTCCTTCAGAGGGGTGTTGGGATGTCCGGTCGCAGTCTTGCGTTCGTCAGTTTAGCGTTGTCTTTGTTTGTCGGGCCGGCAGTAGCCAGCACCATCGTCAATTTGAAAAATACTGCTCCGGAAGGGATCGATATCTCTTTCCAGCTCACGGATGGCCGGGTGCTGGGCCAGTCTTTCAACGAGCAGCATTGGTATATCCTGACGCCCGACAACAAGGGTAGTTACGTAAACGGAACATGGTCGCGTGCAGCCGATCTGCCCTCAGACTACGGTCCATACGCGTTTGCGTCTGCCGTGCTGGCCGACGGACGGGTGGTGGTACAAGGCGGCGAATACAATTTCGGGAATTTCGATCTGACCGGCAAAGGCGAGATTTACGATTCCAAATCGAACACATGGACCAAGTTGACGCCGCCCACGAAATATATCGGCGATTCCTCAGCCATCGTGCTCGCTGATGGGCGCTATCTTGTGGCGCCGAAGCTGCAGAAGACGCTGTATACTCTCGATGCGGAGACGCTGAAGTGGACGAAGCTGCCGACCCCGGGAAAACGCGGCTTCAACTCGGAAGAAGGCCTTACGCTGCTGCCGGACGGCTCAGTGTTGATCGTCAATGTCAAAGAAGCGCCGCACACCCAGCGCTATTTCCTGACCGACGAGAGTTGGCACGATGCGGGAGATACTCCTGCAACGCTCAAAGGGCCGCCATGTTGCGATTGCATCCCATATGGCAAGAAGCAGAAATGCTATTTCCCGCCGGGTGAAACCGGTCCAGCGATCTTGCGGCCAGATGGCACAGTGTTTGCCACAGGCGCGTTGCCTGCGTCCGGTCCGGCGCACACAGCCGTTTATCATCCCGACGCGAACAACTGGACAGCCGGTCCGGATTTTCCCAGCGGCGACGATGCCGGCGACAATTTTGCTGTCCTGCTTCCCAACGGCCGGGTGCTCGTGCAGGGCAACAGCGGGACTCCGTACGAGTTCGACGGTAAGAATCTTGTTGCCCAGTCCGGTTGTACGTGCGGCGAAAGCCTGATGATCCTGCCGACGGGGGAAGTGTTGTTAGGTGGTGATGCTGTCTATCAGTCGACGGGCACTTACAAATCTGCCTGGCAGCCCAAGATCAGCGATGCACCCTCGAATGTGAACCGCGGCTCGAGCTATGCGATCTCGGGCAAGCAATTCAACGGCTTGTCCCAGGCGAATTCGTTTGGCGACGAACTGATGACCTACACCAACTATCCGTTGGTGCGGATCAAGAACAACAACACCGGTCACGTGTTCTATGCCCGGACCCATGATCACAGCAGCATGGGGGTGGCGACCGGTAGCAAGACCGTATCGACCACTTTCGACGTGCCATCAGGCATGGAAACTGGCGCGGCCACGCTTGAAGTTGTCGCGAACGGAATTCCTTCGCCATCTGTCGCAGTCACGGTGAACTAAGAAGCGGAGACGCTGCCTGAAGGGGCGGCGTTTCTTTTTGCGGAGTAAGTGAAAATGGCTCGCAATATCATCGCCGTCACTCTGTTGCTTCTGACGTTCGGCCTGGCGCAGCCGGGTCATGCTGGCGCTAGCTCGCCCTGCCCGAGACCGGCACCCGGATCGGAAGTCCTGCCACCGCCAGACCTCTACAGCAGCAATGGCGTGCTGAACGTGGCGCTCACTTATAATACCGCGGTGGACGAGCTTGGGGTGACACTGTTCTGCTTTGTCACGTCCGACGGGTTGGAGTCGCCCACCCTTCACGTCAATCCGGGAGACACCATCAATATCACACTGACCAACATGGTGCCTGGCGCGCCTGGCGCCCCTGCGGAAGTCGTGTCCAACCGGGGAAGAGTTTGCGGTAGCGATACGATGACGTTGACGTCAACGAACATGCATTTTCATGGCATCAACGCTTCGCCGCGCTGTCACAGCGACGAGGTGATCCGCACCTTGGTCAATTCAGGGCAAACTTTCACCTACAAGATCAAAATTCCAAAGAACGAGCCGCCCGGCCTGTATTGGTACCATCCGCACGTGCACAGCATCTCCTCTCCGAATGTGCTGGGCGGCGGGACCGGCGCGATCATTGTCGAAGGCATCGAGAATATTCAGCCGGCGGTGGCGGGCTTGCCGCAACGCCTGTTGGTGCTGCGCGATCAGCTGCTTCCGTATCTGCCGACCCAGGGGTCGGACAAGCCGTTCTGGAACCTCTCGGTCAACTACACCTTGGTGCCGTACCCGACCTATCCACCTGCCATCATCAAGATGCAATCAGGCGCGAAGGAGTTCTGGCGTGTGGCCAATGCTTCCGCGAACTCTATTCTCGACCTGCAGGTCATGTATGACGGAAAGCCGCAACCGCTTCAGATTGTCGGCCTTGATGGCGTGCCGACGGGGTCGCAGGACGGGAAGCGCCAGGGAACGATTATCACGCGAAAGAACATTTTTCTGCCTCCGGCAGGCCGCGCGGAATTCATCGTCACGGGCCCGGACGCCGGCGTGAAACAGGCGACGGTAATCACCAACTACATTGACAGCGGACCGGCGGGCGATTTCCTTCCCGCTCGCCGGCTGGCTGTGATTCAGCAGGCCGCAAAAGCCACGCGGCTGCCGAAGATGCCAGCCGTCAGCAAAGCCCCGAACCGCCAGCGCTTCGAGGAACTGGCGGACGCAAAAGTCACGGGCAAGCGAAAGCTGTTTTTCTATGAAGTTTTCACCGAGAGCCGGGTGCCGCCCCCGAATCGGGCAGCCAAAAGAAAGCCGCCAGAAGACCAGAATATGGTGTTCTTCATTACGGTCGATGGCGACGTGAATCGTCCCTACGATCCCAACAATCCTCCTGCGATTGTCACGACGAAGGGAGCTGTGGAGGACTGGACGATCGAGAATCGGACCACCGAGCTGCACGAATTTCACATGCATCAGATCCACTTCCTCTTGCTGGAGATAAACGGGAAGAAGGTGCCGAAGAAAGATCAGCAGTTCTACGATACCTTCAACGTGCCGTACTGGGATGGCGAGAGCCCGAAATTTCCGAGCATCAAGGTGCGGATGGATTTTCGCGGCGCTGTGACGGGCGAGTTCGTCTATCACTGCCACATCCTCGATCATGAGGATCTCGGCATGATGGCGATCATACGCGTCAATTCCGCGAAAGATTCGGCAAAGGCCGTCAAGCCACCTCGACGTGGCCTGACAACAGCGCAGAGCGGCAAGGGTTCGGTTCGGCTCGCCGGTTAGGATCCGGCAGATCCATTCATTCGAGGATATCGGCGTTCTCTGAATGCCGGCGAAACCAGGCATGCGCGTAGCCGCACAGCGGGATGATCATCAGTCTCTGCTGGCGAGCGTGGGCCGAAATAGCGCGCATCAGCCGGTCCGCGGCACCTTTGCCGCGGAGCGGTGGCGGAGCCTCGACGTGTGGAATCAGGACACGATCGCCGCTCCGGCGATACTCAGCGAAGGTGGTGAGTCCGTCTTCCGCCCACTCATAACGCTGCAGATCGCCGTTATCGCGAAACTGGGGCAAGTCGCTCATCGGTTCATGGCCGGGCCGCTTGAGTGAGAACGCGTGTCTAGCTATTTGGTTTGCGCGGGTCGCGGGACATCCAGGGCAGCATCAGCCCGATCGGCACGATCCAGGCTATGCCCGCGACAGCATAATAGAGGAATTTCACCAAGCCATTGGCCTGAGGAAGCACGCGGATGCCGACGCCCCACGCGATAACGATGAACACCGCCAACCAAACGAGAATTGCAAGCACTCCAATGAATTTTTTTGTATGGGGGCGGAGGGTCATGCGGTCAGAATCGCGATGCCGGAAGTCGCGTGTCCGCGAGGCGCCAGACCGAAGCAAATTCTTTGCGCACTTCCGCCGCCTCGCGAGTCTTGCCTTGCGCCCTTAGCGCCTGCGCCAAACCGAACAGCGCCCAGCCGTCATGACGATGAACGGCAAGGCTCTCGCGGTACACCGCCTCGGCCTCCGCCGGTTTGCGCGCGGCGAGCAGGGCTGCGCCATAGACATGGCTGACGGGCTGATACCAGTAGTCCGGCTCCGTGTAGGGCAGATCTTTGTAGAGTTCGTTCGCCGTATGGAAATAGGCCAGCGCGGCTTCTGTTCGACCCTTTAAACGGGCGATCTCGCCATCGATCAGGGAGAGCGCGACCTTTGCCATGTGCGTGCCGGGGACCGGAAAGGCATCGATGTCCGCGAACATGTTGTTGTCGATCATCTTGGCCAACGCGGCCCGTTCTTTCCCGGCCCTTTTGAACTGACGCTTGTTCGCGTAGGCGATAGCTCGGCCGTAGTGCGAGATCGCCGTGTCCAGCTTCAGCTCGGGCGATGGTATTTTCTCGGCGAGCGCCTTGTTCCATTTTCCGAACCGGATGTCGGTCACGATCGGCACGAGAAGATAGAGCTGCACCGGCGGGATTTGCGCGGCCACCGGCATGCCGGCCGCGGCGGCGCGCTGCAGCCGTTGTCCCGCATCTTCGGCTGCGCGGTAGCGGCCAAGCATCGCGGACGACGTCCACAGAAAATGGATGTTGTGGCTGTAATAGGCGAGGGGATAGAAGCCCTGGGCCTTGCAGGCCGTGATGTATTCTTCATCCTTCAGCGCGGCCAAGGTATTTGCCTTCACTGCATCCTCATAGCGGCCGACACGGAAATAGATGTGCGACGGCATGTGCACCAGGTGGCCCGAAGACGGCATCAGCGGTTCCAGCTTGTCGGCCGTCGCTTCGGCGCGTTCCGGAGTCGTGGACGCTTCTATCGCGTGAATGTAGAGATGCAGCGCGCCGGGATGCAGCGGCTCGCGGCTTAGGACGTTGTCCAGTGTCGCGTCGATTTCCGCGCCGTGGCCTTTTGGCGTCTTGTGATCCTCCTGCCAGTAATCCCAAGGCTGCGTGTCCATCATTGATTCGGCATAGAACACGCCGGCGTCGAAATCGTTCGGATATTGCGCCCACACCTTTCCCATCGCCGCAGCGAAGGCTTCATCGAGCGCGTGCCGGTCGGACTGTTGGTCGCCGGAATAGCGGGTTGCGATGGCTTCGATCCACGCGACTTCTTCCGGTGAGGCATGCGGCTCAAGCGCGCGTGCCATCTGCACAGCGGCAAGGGCCGGCGCGCCCGCATCCGGCTGCATCGGAAGATTGATGTTGGGACCGAGCGCAAACGCCACACCCCACCAGCACATCGCGCAATTGGGATCGAGCCGCGCCGCCTCGCGGAAGGAGCGGATTGCTTCGGCATGGTTGAATCCGAACAGCAGCCGCACACCCTGATCGAAGAACGCCTGCGTCTGCGGATTGGAGGTGCTGATCGGGTGGTGGTGATCGCCATAGCCGGTCAACACCGGCGCGCCGGGTTTCCCCGCTTGCGGATAGACCGCGGGCATTGGCGGAAGCGTCACCTTCATGGTCATGCCGGCATCGGTGTTTCCGGCCGGCATTGCCATGGGTTTCTGATCTTCCGCGGTGCAGACGCTCGAGAGTGCGACGCACATGGCAGAAGCGGCGGCGGCGAGTCTAAGCGCTTTCATGACATTTCTCCCCGAACCCATTCAGCATGGGGCGATTTCATCTCGTTCTCAAGCCTCATGGACGGCGAGGAAATGAGCCGGTATCAGCGGCATAGATGAACCTTGCTGCTTCGCAACTTGCCACCGGTCCCCACTCCCGCCGCCCCGTCGGCTGGTGGCTGCTTGCGGTGGCGCTGCTGATTGCCGCGATGGTGGTGATCGGCGGATTGACTCGCCTAACGGGATCAGGGCTCTCCATCACGGAATGGGATCCGATCATAGGCGTGATCCCGCCGGTGTCTCAGGCTGACTGGATCGATGCTTTCCACAAGTACCAGCGCATTCCGCAATACCTCCACGAGCACCGGGGCATGGCGCTGGAGCAGTTCCAGTTCATCTACTGGTGGGAATGGACGCACCGGCTGCTGGGGCGGTTGATCGGTTTCGTATTCCTGCTGCCGTTTCTGTTGTTCGTCTGGACTGGCGCAATTGCGCGCCGCGACATCCCGCGCATGGTGGTATTGTTTGCGCTTGGCGGGCTGCAGGGATTCGTCGGCTGGTGGATGGTGCAAAGCGGACTGGAAACGCGCGTTTCCGTCTCCCAATACCGCCTCGCAATTCATCTGGGCGTGGCTCTGCTGCTGTTTGCCGCAATTCTATGGGCGGCGTTGACGTATCTAAGAACACCCTCTCCCCCTTTGAGGGGGAGAGGGCAGGGTGAGGGGGCCATCAGAGCTCAGAACTCAGAAGACAGAAATCAGAACGAACGACAGGTGGAGAGCAATTCCGATTTCCGACTTCTGAGTTCAGGTTTCCGAACACCCCCTCACCCCAACCCTCTCCCCCACATGCGTTGGGGCGAGGGAGTTCATTTTGCCTTTGCTTTCGCTGCGCTCGTCTACTTGCAAATGCTGCTTGGGGCGCTGGTGGCGGGATTGCACGCGGGGCTTATCTACAACACCTGGCCGACCATGGACGGGCGGTTCCTGCCTGAGCATCCGTTCTTCAACGTGCCTTGGTGGATCAATTTCTTCGATAACCCCGGCCTTGTTCAGTTCGATCACCGCATGGGCGGCTACATCGTAGCGATGGTGGCGTTCGTTATGTGGTGGAATGGATCGCGCCACCTAACCAGTACGTCGATCCGCATGACCGCTCACGCGATCCTGTTTTTCACGACAATTCAGATCGCTCTCGGCATCGAAACGCTTCTCAATCAAGCGCCAATCCTGTTGTCAGCGCTGCACCAGCTCACCGCGCTTGCGTTATTGTCGGGCGCTCTCTGGCACGCATTTGAGTTGCGCCGCAGCTACGCCGCCAGGGCCTGATCGAGGTCGGCGATAATGTCGTCCACGGTCTCGATGCCGACAGAGAGTCGCACCACGTCGTCGCCCGCGCCGGCCAATGTCCGCTGTTCCGGTTCGAGCTGCCTGTGGGTGGTGGATGCCGGGTGAATGATGAGGCTGCGCACGTCGCCCACATTGGCGAGGTGGCTAAACAGCTTCACACTGTTCACCAGCTTCACGCCGGAATCGTAGCCGCCCTTCAATCCAAACGTGAACACTGCGCCGGCGCCCTTCGGACAGTAGCGGCGATGCAGCGCAAAGCACGGATCGTCTTCCAGTCCAGCGTAATTCACCCACGCCACCTTCGGGTGTTGCCTTAGCCATCGCGCGACCGCCAGCGCATTGTCGCAGTGTCGCTGCATGCGGAGCGGCAAGGTCTCGATGCCTTGCAGCACCAGAAACGCGTTCATGGGCGAGAGCGCGGGTCCCAAATCGCGCACGCCGAGCACGCGGCAGGCAATCGCGTAGGAGAGATCGCCGAAGGTCTCCCAGAGCCGCATGCCGTGATAAGACGGGCAGGGCTCTGATAGCGTTGGAAACTTGCCGCTGCCCCAGTCGAACTTGCCGCTGTCCACAATCAGCCCGCAGATCGAATTGCCGTGGCCGCCGAGAAACTTTGTACCGGAATGGACGATGATGTCCGCGCCCCACTCGAAGGGTCGCGTGAGATAGGGGGTGGCGAAGGTGCTGTCGACGATCAGCGGCACGCCGGCGGAATGGGCGATAGCGGCAATCGCTTGGATGTCGGTGACGATGCCACCGGGATTGGCGATGCTTTCGATGAACACCGCGCGCGTTTTGTCGCTCATTACGGCACGGAAGCTCTCCGGCTCACGTCCGTCCGCCCATTTCACACGCCAGTCGAACTTAGCAAAACCCTGGCTGAACTGGTTGATAGAGCCGCCGTAAAGCTGGCGCGCGGCGACAATCTCCATACCCGGCTGCATCAGCGTGTGCAGCGCGATCAGCTGTGCCGCATGCCCCGAGGCGACCGCAAGGCCCGAACGGCCACCCTCCAGCGCCGCGATGCGCTCTTCCAGCACCGCGTTGGTGGGGTTCATGATGCGCGAATAGATGTTGCCAAAAACTTGCAGGTTGAACAGCGCGGCCGCGTGGTCCGCATCCTCAAAGACGAACGAGGTGGTCTGATAGATCGGCGTGGCGCGCGCGCCAGTGGCAGGGTCGGGCTGGGCCCCTGCATGCACCGCGAGTGTATCGAAACCGTAGTCGGCCATGATTGTCTCCGGCTGAAGGAGCCTCGTTTAACGGCTTACCGCGCGATCAACCAGAGTGTTCAATGCGCATGGGCCTGCTGTTGCTTCGCTTTGGCGGCCGCGGCTTTGCGCTCCTGCTCCTTCTTGTGTGCCATGTGATGGCCGATGATGCAGCCGGCGGCCGCACCCAGCAATGTGTGCCGATGGAGGAAATGTCCGGCCACGCCGCCTACCACGGCGCCCTTGATGCAGCCCTTGGCCTCGGCAGCAGTATTGCCGACAAGCATCAGGATGCCGGCGGCAGCAACGATGGATAGCACATGCTTCATTGTCTTCTTGGTCCGTGGTGTGGATACACTTCGGGCAGACATAAGGCCTTTGCGCCGGAATTGAAGTATGCAAGGGCTCTTTTGCCAACTTTGCGCCTCGTTGGTCGATAACTCGAAGCGCGCCAAGCGCCAGTGAAATTATGAACGAAAAGGTCTCAGTCGCACCTACAGCCGTCCTTTCGACCAGACTTGCGGAACTCGCGGACCTATTGAGAACCGATCCGGGGGCGGTACGGGATCGTGCGTTCGATATCCTTAAAGCAATCCCCGGCGAGCCGCATGCTCTCAGATTGCTCGTCGGCGCCTACCGTCGTCTGGGTGATCTTGCGGGAGCGCGTGACAGTCTTCGGACGCTTGCTCGGTCAACACCCGATCTGGCCGATATCCACCGAGAGCTCAGTACCATTCTCGGAGAGCTGGGTGACAGGCAAGGCGCGGGCGCGGCGCTTTCTCGCGCGACTGCGCTTGAGCCCGATTACCCAGCGGCCCACTTCGGCAACGTGCCGGCCATAGAAGACGATCCGGCGGCATCTGCAGAGCATATCGCCTTGCAGCTTTCAGAATTGAGAGAGCTGGAGTTGGTTCTCGCAAACCAGGAATGGGCGGCCGGAAAGAATATTCTGCGCGAGTTCCTCTCAAGACGCCCCACGAATTTGTTCGCGATCTGGAAACTCGCGGACGTCAATCTTCGCCTCGATAGGCGGCAGGAGGCCGAGACGCTGCTTGAGCGTGCGCTCGCGCTTGCGCCGGATTTCTCGAGAGCCCGGCATATGTACGCCTGGTGCCTGTTCCGTAGAGCAAAGTACGAACGGTCGCAGGGGCAGCTCGAATATCTCCTGCAAACGGATCCGAATAACCCAGACTACCTCCGGCTCAAAGCGACCGCGCAGCTTATGCAGGGCGACTACGACGGCGCGATCGTCTGTCTCGAACAACTGGTCAAGAAGGCGCCATTGCTTGCGAGCGCCTGGGCCGATTTCGGGCACGCGCTCAGGACTGTGGGGCGGCGCGAGGAGGCCATAGCGGCACTCCGCCGCGCCATCTCGCTTCAACCAGGTCTCGGGGGCGCGTGGTGGAATCTTGCCAGCCTGCGAACGTTCCGGTTCGCCTCCAGCGATATCGAAATTATGCGGCAAGAGGTCAAACGAGAAGATTTGGATGATGATAGTCGTGTGCGAATGCACCATGCGCTTGGCAAGGCGCTGGAGGATGAACAGCAATATGCTGAGTCCTTTGCGCATTACGCACGGGGCAACGCCCTTCACCGCAAATCGCATCCTTACGATGCCCGCGCGGTGACAGATGCACTGAGCCGCGTGAAGGCCATCTTCACGCGAGAGCTGTTCGAACGCCGTAATCGGTGCGGCAGGCCCGCTTCCGATCCAATTTTCGTCGTTGGCATGACGCGGGCCGGCTCGACGCTGATTGAGCAAATATTGGCGAGCCACCCCCTGATCGAGGGCACGAAGGAATTGCGGATCATGAATTCCGTGCTGACCCGGCTCAATGATCCCAAGAGTCGGCAAGCCTTACGCTATCCGGAAGTTGTTCCGGCACTCGACCCTGACCGTCTGCAGCGATTGGGCGAAGAGTACATGACGCTCGCGGGCCCCCACCGCAAACTTGACCGGCCGCATTTTGTGGACAAAAGCCCGGGAAATTTTCAGCAGGTCGGCCTGATTCATCTGATTCTGCCGAACGCCAAAATCATTGACGCCCGCCGGCATCCGCTCGCCTGCGGGTTCGCGAATTTCCGGCATTATTTTCCACACGGCCAGAGTTTCGCGTCGGACCTCGCCGATATCGGTCATTTCTATCGTACTTACGTGGACCAGATGGCACATTTCGACGGTGTGTTGCCCGGCCGGGTTCATCGTGTCTTCTACGAAGATCTTGTCGCGAACACGGAGGGTGAGGTTCGTGCGCTGCTCGCCCATTGCGGCCTTCCTTTCGACGAACGATGTCTGAAATTCCACGAGACGCAGCGAAGTGTGCTCACGCCGAGTTCGGAGCAGGTGCGTCAGCCCATCTTTACAGAAGCGCTTGCGCAATGGCGCCGGTATGAAGAGTGGCTCGATCCGCTCAAGGCCGCACTGGGCGAGGTTCTCACCGCATATCCCGCCGTGCCGGTCTTCAAACGGGATGGCCCGACCTACCGCACCATATCCTTTCATACCGGTCGGTAGGTGCTTGCACTCGCCGGTCTCGAACGCAAAACGCTCAGGCGCGCTTTAGTGAGCCACCTTTGCCGAATAGCAAGGGCTTGCGGTTGTCGATCACCTTGCGGTTGACACCCATCCAGCCGATCTCGCCTGAGAACCGGCCGTATTCGATCTTCGGGCAGCGATCCATGATGACGGTGAGGCCGGCCGCGCGCGCGATCTCGGCCGCTTCCTCGTTGATAACCCCGAGCTGCATCCAGATCGTCTTGATGCCGAGACGGTCCTTTTCCGCCAGCGCTTCCCTCACGATACCCGGCGCGGCATCCGATGCGCGGAAGATGTCTACCATGTCAACTTGGGCGGGGACATCTTTCAGGGAGGCATACACGCGCTGGCCAAGAATTTCCTTGCCCGCAAGGCCGGGGTTGACCGGATGAATGACGTAACCTTTCGCTAGCAGATACATCATGGCGAAATAGCTGGGCCGCATCTCGTTTCCGCTCGCGCCGACCATGGCGATGACCTTGGTGGAGCGCAGAACGGATTTGATGAGATCGTCCGAATAGGTTGGCATCTACCCAGGCCAGCGGGGTTCGCGTTTTTCCAGGAAGGCGCAAATGCCTTCCGTGGAGTCCGCGTGCAGCATGTTTTCGGTCATCACCCGCGAGGCATAGTCGTAGGCTTCGTTGAGGGGCATTTCGAGCTGCCGATAGAACGCCTCCTTGCCGACCTTCATGGTGGCCCGCGGCTTGGAGGCAATGAGCTCGGCAAGTTCCATTGTGTCGGAAACGAGAACGTCCGGCGCCACGGTGCGGTTGATCAATCCCAGCCGCGCGGCATCATCGGCAGAAACCATCTCCCCCGTCAGCAGCATCTCCATGGCATGCTTTCGCGAGACGTTGCGTGACAGCGCCACCATCGGCGTCGAGCAGAAGAGGCCGATGTTCACCCCCGGCGTCGCAAACTGCGCGCTCTCGGAGGCGATCGCCAGATCGCAGCTGGCCACCAGCTGGCAGCCCGCGGCGGTGGCGATGCCCTGAACCTGCGCGATCACGGGCTTGGGATGTCGTACGATCGTCTGCATAAGCCTGGAGCACTGCGCGAAGATCTGTGCGAAAGCCGCGCGGCCCCCATCCGGGGCGGCACGTGACGCGGTCATCTCCTTGAGGTCGTGGCCGGCGCAGAACGCGGACCCTTCCGCCCCTAGGATGATCACACGCGAATCGTCGGTCGCCGCCGAATCCAAGGCGCTTTGAAGTGCTGTCATCAGCGCGGCGCTTAAAGCGTTGCGCGCCCTCGCACGGTCCATCGTGATGCAAAGGATCGCGCCCTTCCGGCGGGAGCGAACGAATGTTTCGGGAGCCGTCACGTTCATCTGGGGCAATATACAGATTGTGCGGGATGGTCACAGCCGCCTTCCGCCCCTCCGAACCGGAACGATCACTTCCACAAGACGTTAGCAGCGGTGATCCATCCAGGGAGTAATTCATGCCCACATTTAGCGGACACACGAAGGCCATCCTGGCTTCGAAGGTGAAGGGAACGGCGGTCTATAACACCACCGGAGACAAGATCGGCCATGTCGAAGACATTATTCTCGACAAGAAATCCGATCAGATCCTGTTTGCCGCGCTGGGCTTCGGTGGTGTGCTGGGTATCGGTGAAAAATATGCTCCGGTTCCATGGTCGGTGCTCGATTATCAGCCGGACAAAGGCGGATACGTCGTGCCGCTGTCCACCGACATGATCCAAAAGGCGCCCGTCTACAATCTCGAGGATCTCACTAAGGACGACGGCCAGATACGCGACGCTTCCTACAGCTATTACAACGTTTCTCGCGTTTCATGACCCTATGAAGCTGGGCAGGCGCTGCGAGCGAGGGATCGCGGCCGCGCCTGCCTTCAACTGACTACGGTATTATAATACCACACTACTGAATCTGGCTATTTTGTTGGCCTTCTGCTTGACGAGAGAGAGATAAGGCTCTAAACGCTCGCCTTTGGTGTTAGGGCGGCCTCCCGCCCGGGAGAGCCCAATGAAGACATACTCGGCGAAAGCTTCCGAGATCGAGAAGAAGTGGGTGCTGATCGATGCCGAAGGGCTGGTGGTCGGCCGGTTGGCTGCGCTTATCGCCATGCGCCTGCGCGGAAAGCACAAGGCTAGCTACACACCCCATATGGATTGCGGCGACAACGTTATCGTCGTCAACGCCGCCAAGGTCTTGCTCACCGGCAACAAGCTGAAGAACAAGGTCTACTACTGGCACACCGGTTTTATCGGCGGAATCAAGGAACGCACCGCCGGCGCCATCATGAGCGGCAAGTATCCGGAGCGGGTGGTGGAGAAGGCGGTCGAGCGCATGCTCCCGCGCGGACCGCTCGGCCGCAAGCAGCTCTCCAACTTGCGAGTTTATCCAGCTGCCGCGCATCCGCATGAAGCACAGCAGCCGCAGACGCTGGATGTCAGCGCGATGAATCCCAAGAACGCCAACTATCGCAGCAAAGCAAAGGCCGCCTGAACATGTCTGATGTGAAGAGCTTCGGCGATCTGAAATCCACGCTGATCAAGGCCAAGCCGCAAGCCACGGAAGCCGAGCAGCCCAAGGCCAACCGCGACAAGCAAGGCCGGGCCTACGCCACCGGTCGTCGGAAGGATGCCATCGCCCGCGTGTGGATCAAGCCTGGGCTCGGCCGCATCATGGTCAACGGCAAGGAAGAGAAGATCTATTTCGCGCGCCCCGTGCTGCGGATGATCCTGCGCCAGCCGCTCATCGCCGCCAACCGCGACGGTCAGTTCGATGTGGTCGTTACGGTCACGGGCGGCGGATTGTCGGGGCAGGCCGGTGCGGTTCGTCACGGAATCAGCCGGGCGCTCGTGTCCTATGAGCCTGGCTTGCGGCCGGTTTTGAAGCCGGGCGGCTTCCTCACCCGCGACCCGCGCGTGGTGGAGCGCAAGAAGTACGGACACCCCACGGCGCGCCGCAGCTTCCAGTTCTCGAAGCGCTAGTCAGCCTTCACGCTATCATTTGCAAGTTTTTGGGAACCTGCTTAGCGGGCTGGCGTTCCTGTTTCGCCATCGCGAACGAGGAATGCACATGAGCGTAGCGGGCGCCGTCCGAAAGACTGCACGCAAGGTCACCAATGCCCTGACGCCGGCTGTCTATGCCGAAGGCGACATGGATATTCTCACCAAGCTGAAGCAGGAGCATCGCGAAGTCCAGGCGCTGCTCGAGGAATTGGTGGACAGTGCCAGCGCCGCGCAAAGCAAGGCGACGCTGAGGAAGATCAAGGCGGCGCTCGTTCCCCACGCGCGCGCCGAAGAGAAAATTGTCTACGACCCTCTGCGAAAGCTTAAGGACAAGGACGTCAATCAGGACGGCGAGGAGGGATATCTCGAACACGCTCTCGCCGACAAAGTGCTTTTGACTCTAAGCAGAACAAGCAATGCCGGCTCGCCGGAGTTCAAGGCAGCGGCGAAGGTGCTGCGCGAATTACTCAACCATCACATCCGCGAAGAGGAGAGCGCCATCTGGTCGGACGTGAAAAACAACTTCTCCGATGAGCAGCGCCATGACATGAACCGGCGCTTCGAGGCCGCGAAGAAAAAGGTCAAGATTCCGCAGTAGCGTGCGGCTAACTGCGGAATCGAATTCCTTTAGCTGACCGGTGTTGCTGCAGAGGGTGACCATTCTGCCGGGGGAGGGCCGTACATGTTCGGTGCAGGATCACCGGGCTGAACGTACAGATAGATCAGGTAGACACTCGCAACCAGCGTCGCGAGCCAGCACAGCATCGCCAGCGGCAACAAGAACATCACCAGGAAAAGGCTGGCAAGAACCGAGGGGACCAACGGCAGCAGGACATAAAACCAAGGCTTCCCCACATCGTGCAGCCGGCGAATTCCCATGCCCAGATTTGGCAAAAGCAAGGCGAGCGAGAACAGCATCGAAAGCAGACGAGTGGTAACGGAAGCCACCATCGCCACAATGATCGCCAGCACAATGACGACCAGCAAATAGTACCAGAACTGCGCCCGGCCCACGCGGCCGTTGAAATCGACATAGTGGTTCGTGACGGTATTCACGAAATTCTGCCACAGCACGTTGAAGTCCAAGCGAACCTCCCCTTGATGGATAACAGCGCGGAACTTACGCGAGCTCTGACAAGGGGCCTACAAGGACGCGGGCCCAGCCCTCACCGAAATCAGAATGCCAAGCTAAAAAGGTTCGGACGCCACCTGTCAATCTTGTAATATAACGCCTGGGAACAGTCGCTATGACGGCCATTGTCTTTATCGACGGCGCGGCCGGAACCACCGGCCTCGAAATTCGCGAGCGCCTGGTCGGCCGGCCAGATCTTTCCGTGCTGGAACTCGCGGAATCGGTCCGCAAGAATCCGCATGCCCGGCGCGACGCGCTGAACAGGGCCAACCTCGTCATCCTCTGTCTGCCCGACGATGGCGCCCGCGAAGCCGCGGCGATGGTCGAAAACCCGGCGGTACGGATCATCGATGCTTCGACCGCCCACCGCACCGCGCCGGATTGGACTTACGGATTTCCAGAACTCGAGCCGCAGCAGCGGGCCCGGATTGCCGCCGCCAAGCGGGTCAGCAATCCCGGGTGTTATGCGACAGGCTTTCTGGCACTGGCTCGACCGCTGATGTGGGCAGGAGTGATTCCCTCGGACTATCCGCTCACGATCAATGCGATCTCAGGCTATTCGGGTGGGGGGAGGGCGATGATCGAGGAGTTCGAGAATCGCAACTCTTCGCGCCACGTCAAAACCGTTGTGCGTACTTATGGGCTCACTCTCGCGCACAAGCACGTACCGGAAATGCAGAAACATGCCGGGCTCGCGCGTCCACCACTGTTCTCGCCAAGCGTTGGCCGATTCTACCGCGGGATGATGGTGGAGGTGCCGCTGCAGCTTTGGTCTCTGCCCGGCAGACCGACGGTCTCTGACGTCCATCGTGCACTGAAGGAGGCCTATAGAGGCGAAAATTTGATCGCGGTAGTGCCGCTTGACGAGCCGCCGGAAGCATTGAAGGCCTGCCGCAAAGATCCGCCGCAGCCGCATACTGCGGAAGCGGCTGCGCCCCTCACCCTCGATGTCGAGAGTCTGCGGCTCACCGATGGGATGAAGCTGTTTGTCTTTGGCAGTGAAAAGACCCAACAGGTGCGCCTCATCGCGGTGTTTGACAATCTGGGCAAAGGGGCTGCTGGTGCAGCCGTGCAGAATCTCAATCTGATGCTGGGGTTTCCGGAAACAACGGGGCTTCTGCCGACTGAAGCGTAACCTCCGGCAGCAAGGCAGCTGCGGGGGTTCGTATCTCTGCATTGGCAAAGTCGGCTATGACGGCCCGACGGGGGGTACGCCGAATGGCTCCGGCACATAGGCGCAAAACCTTCGAATGGAAATGGCGGCACCGGCCGCCGTTTTTTTCTAATGCCGATGCTTATTGCGCCTTGATTTGAACGTAAGTACCGGGAGCGTCTCCCAGGACTTTCAGCTTCCCGCTGCCGGGGCGTCGCGCAGGGATTTTTTTGCCTGACAACCGCGACAGCCACACGTCCCAATCCGGCCACCACGAGCCCTGATGCTCCGCCGCTCCCTCCAGCCATTCTTCGACCGACGCGGGATAAGGTTTCCCCATCTGCAAAGCGTCGAAGCCATTCGCGTGGCGCGCGATCTTGGATTTGCTTGCCGCGGCAGTCGCTTTCGCGGCCTTGGATCCCGTCCTGGCCGCCGCGATTGTTTTTCCGTTCGCGGCACCTTTGCCGTTCACCACCGCGCCGAACGCATCGTTGGTCCAGTACTGATATTTTTTCGCCTCCGGCGCATTGATGACGCCGGCGATATGACCCGAACCCGCCATGATGAAGCGCACGGGGCCGCCGAATAGCTTCGTCGATTTGTATACCGACCGATATGGCGCGATGTGGTCTTCGCGCGCGCTTTGCAGATAGATCGGCGTCTTCACTTTCGAAAGATCGAGGCGAACGTCGCCGAACCGCATCTCTCCCTTGGCCAGGGCGTTGTTCTTGTAGAATTCGCGCAGGTAGAAGAGATGGCAGGCTTCCGGCATCCGCGTGGTGTCGGAATTCCAGTAAAGCAGATCGAACGGCGCCGGCTCCTTGCCGAGCAGGTAGTTGTTGACGACAAAGCCCCAGATCAGATCGTTGGCGCGCAGCATGTTGAACGTCGTCGCCATGCGGCCGCCCTCGAGCACGCCGCCGGCCTGGTCCATCTGCTGCTTCATCGCCGCGAGCTGTTCCTCGTCAACGAAGATCTGAAGGTCGCCTGCCTCGCTGAAATCAGCCTGGGCCGCGAAGAATGTCGCGGAGTTGACGCGCTCGTCGCCTTTGGCGGCCATGTAGGCAAGGGTGGCAGACAAAAGAGTGCCGCCGATGCAATAACCGATGGCGTTAATCTTCTTCGCGTTCGTTGCGGCCTGGACTGCGTCCAGCGCGCCGAATATGCCCTCGCGCATGTAGTCTTCGAAACTCCTGCGGGCGAGCCGCGTGTCCGGATTCACCCATGAGGCCACGAACACCGTGTGTCCGCGGGACACCGCCCAGCGGATGAAGGAATTCTCGGGCCTCAGATCGAGGATGTAGAACTTGTTGATCCACGGCGGGATGATCAGCAGGGGAATTTCGTAAACCTGCTCCGTCGTCGGTTCGAACTGCAGGAGCTCGATCAATTCGTTGCGGAACACCACCTTGCCAGGTGCGGTGGCAATATTTTCGCCGACCTTGAAGGCGTCCTTGCTCTGGCGGATCGAGAGATCGCCGCCGCCGCGCTCCATGTCATCGAGCAGGTGCTGCAGGCCCTGCACCAAATTCTCGCCATTGCTCTGCAAGGTGGTGCGCAACACTTCCGGGTTGGTGAGCACGAAATTGGTCGGAGCGACCGCGTCGGCGAACTGTTTGGTATAGAACGCGACACGTTTGCGCTGGTGCTCGTCGAGGCCGTGAACTTTCGCCACCGTGTCCTGCATCCAGTTGGCAGTGAGCAGGTAACTCTGCTTGATGAAATCGAAGACCTGATTTTCCTGCCAGTCCTTGTCGCGGAAGCGCCGGTCGCCACGTCCCGGCTCCACCATTGGCTCTGCCGTGCCGCCGAACATTCGCCGCGCGCTGCGCTCCCAGAGATTCATGTAATCGCGCCAGAGCTGGAACTGCGCTTCCATGATCACCGCGGGATCGGCGACGATGCCGCGCAGCAGGTCCATGAAGGCGCCGGTGATGTTCAGCGGATCGAGCGGCTGGTTGCTGCCGAATTTGCCGGCTTGCCGCGCAACGAAGTCGCCCAGCAGCCGCTGCGACTGGATGCCCACCTCCACCATGTTCCGCGCGAAGGCGCCGGGATCGCCGATGCGGTATTCCGGTGCGCCGCCGGCGGCGTCTTGTGCTTTTCTGGCCGCGTTCGCGCGCGCCGACGATGGGCCTGTTTCGCTCATTGTTACGATCCGGTTTGCCGGGCGGTGATAGCCCGCGTATCGCTTCGGCGGCAAGGCGGGGGACGCCAGGATTCACGCGGAACGGGTGGGATGCGGATTTGCGCGGGCAAGGGGAGGGCCTGTATAGGGAACACCGCTTGGGCTGGCGCCGCTTTCGCGCCGAAGGAGTCTCGGAATGGTCGAGTTGGTGCGTACGGCGCGTCTTATCGTTCGTGGGCTGGCACTCGCGTCGATAGTGGCCGTGGCGACCGGTTGCTCAAGCAACGTGGATATTCTCGATCCCGATACATGGAACAGTCCTTCGACGGATCAGCAAAGCACCACAGCCGCCGGCGCCCCGGGCACAGTTGAGGGATCCAATAGTCAGGGCAAAACGGTCGCCGAGGCCGGTGGCCAGTATCCAGCGGTAGCCGACATTCCGGCGAAGCCGTCGGCGACCTCCGACGACGAGCAGAAGAAGGTTGCAAACGCTCTCGTCGCCGATCGCGCGCAGGCGCAATACAGCGCGGAAGCTCTGCAAGCCGGAAACGAGCCTGCCGCCGCGCCTCCGCCCCCGGCAGAAGCTGATGCTGCCGCGGCAGACGCCGCCGCTGCGGCTGGAGCAGCCGAAGGCGATGCGCAAACCGCTTTACCGCCCTCCGGCGATGCTCCACGTGCAGAGGCCTCTGCACCAATGCCCGGTGCTTTACCGTCGGAGCCGGCCGCAGCACCCACCACCCAGGTGGCCTCAGCCGCGCCCCCGCCTGCCAACGCCCCGGTATCTCCTCCGCCTGCCGCTGCGGCAGCCGCCAAGGCAAATGAGCCTGCAGCCGCACCGGCCGTTGCCGGCGATTCGTCGCTCGGTTTCCAGCCGTCGCATGCGCCGCCGCTCGATCCTTATGTCGCTCAGATGGCGGCAGGCAGTGCGCCGCGAGGCCAGCGGCTGGCTTCCGTCAATGCGGTGCCGGCGGCCACGCCAATCGCGATGCCGAGCGGGCCACCGGCCGCTACCGTCACCTTCGGCACCAATTCGATGGCTCTCGATGCGAATGGCGCATCGCAGGTGCAGTCAGCGCTTGCCGCATATCGGACGAGAGGCGGGCAAGGCTACGTGCGCATCGTGGGGCATGCCGCGAGCGGTGCTGCCGACCTTCCGGCGGACCGGCAAATGATCCAGAGTCTCCAGCGCGCGCAGGCCTGCGCCAACGCAGTTGCACGCGAGCTCATTCGTCAGGGGGTGCCGGCCAATCGTGTGCTGGTCGATGCTGCGGGCAGCCTTGCACAGGATGAGCAGCGCCGCGCCGAAATATTCCTGCAAAGTTGATCCGGCCAGAATCACACCATAAGAGCGCGATATGAGGGAGCCGTTCCGTATCGCGCTGGCCGGCCTTGGCAATGTTGGCGGCGGGGTTGCGCAAATTCTGCTGACGCGCGGCGCGGAGCTTTCGCAGCGGGCCGGCCGCAAGCTGGAATTGGTCGCGGTGTGCGCGCGCGACCGCAAGAAGCGGCGCCGCGCCGACATCTCCCACATCCCATGGATTAGCGATCCGCTTGCTCTCGCAGCGACCCAGGCCGATCTTATCGTCGAGGTGATCGGCGGCGAGGGCGATCCCGCGCTTGGTCTCATCGAAGCCGCGTTGAACGCAAAGAAGTCCGTGGTGACCGCCAACAAGGCGCTGCTGGCCTTCCAGGGCGCGAAGCTGGCGGAGCTGGCCGAGCAGCGCGGCGTGCCGCTGCGCTTCGAGGCAGCAGCGGCCGGCGGCATTCCCATCGTCAAGGGATTGCGCCAGAGCCTTATAACTTATGGGATCGATGCCGTGCACGGCGTGCTGAACGGCACCTGCAACTACATCCTCACACAGATGGAGGCCTCGGGCCGCTCGTTCGCGGACGTGCTCTCGGAAGCACAGGCTCGAGGGTATGCCGAAGCCGACCCGGAGCTCGACATTGGCGGCGGGGATACGGCACACAAGCTGGCGTTGCTGGCGGCGCTGGCCTTTGGGGTGCCGCCGGACATGAGCGCCATCCGCATCGAAGGCATTCGCCACATTTCACGGGCTGACATCGCCTTCGCAAAAGAGTTCAACTATCGCATCAAACTGCTTGGAATTGCCCGCAAAACTCCACAAGGCTTGGATCAGCGGGTGCAGCCGGCCATGGTGCGGCTGGGAACGGCGCTTGCCGATGTCGACACCGTCTTCAACGCCGTGGTGGCCTACGCCGGCGCGGCCGGCCCCTTCACCTTCGAAGGCCGCGGGGCAGGCGAGGAGCCAACCACTTCCGCCGTCATTGCCGATGTCGTGGATATCGCCCGGGGTGAGAGCGGCCCCGCGTTCGGCCGGCCGGCGACAGATCTGAAACCGCTGCCGGTGGCGCCGCCGGAGGCTCATATCGCCCGCTTCTACCTGCGCTGCGATGTGCGCGACCGGCCCGGCGTGCTTGCCGACATTGCCGGACATCTGGCGCGAGAGGATGTTTCCATCGAGAGCATGATCCAGCGCGGCCGCGATCCGGGGGAGGCGGTCGCCATCGTCATGGTGACTCACGATTGCTCCGAGACGGCGCTGGTGCGGGCCCTGCAAGCGATTACGGCCTCCGACAAGGTGCTGGGGCCGCCCTGCATGATCCCCATCGAGGGCTAAGGCTGCCGCGGCACCATTGCCGCCGGTCAGCCGTTACCACCGCGAACGCCATCGGGGTGGCCACAACGAAAGCCCATCTGCAAGCACGCAACTCCGGCTTTACCGGAACATTCGCCATCGTACTGGCACTGGTGCTGTCCGGCTGTGGCAACCGGCCGACCGCGCATGAGGCGATGCAAGCCTGTTACACGCAGCTCAATACGCAGACTCCTGACTGGCGTAAGCACCTGCATGAGCGCACCAGCAAGGTGAAGGGTTTGGTGGCGCGCTATATGGCGCTTTGTATGCAAGATCAGCGCTTCAAGCTCAATCCGCGATGCAGTCAAATGGACGAACGCTGCTACATCCGTCAGCCGCGCTTCTGGGAGAGGCTGTAGCGGTGGTGCTAGAGTGAGTCGCTGTGGACAGTTTCGTCTTCGCTATTGGACGGCATCTTCGTTTGAGCGCAGACTCCGATTCGTACCGTCTTCATGCATGATACCCTCAGAGAACTGGCCCGGACCGGCAATCCGGGCCTTCTGTTTTCCGGAAATCTCCGTTCCTGGTTGAAAGTTCTGGGATAAGAAGGGCCGTGGCGCATGCCTGAAGGATGACCCCATGGTTTCAGACACCATAAAGTTCGGCGAATACGTTCTGGAAGTCGCCAACCCCAGAAGCGTTCAGCCCAATCACTGTGGACGGCGACAACGGCCCCAAGGCCGAGATCACCGCGCGGCTTCGCCTGCCGCTGCCGGTGATCGCGGACCTGCACCAGCATCTCGGCCGCCTGCTTGAGGAAGTCGCGGCACCGCAGAAGCAAACCGCGCATTAGAAAGCACTGCGCTGAATTGATCTTTAGGCATGGCAACACCGAATCCGAATCCAGACCTCTACGCTGTCACGGACGGCGTTCCTCGCCCGGATGGGACCATACCCATGACGGCAGTCAATAAGCTCTTTGCCATTGATCCTTTCTGGGGAAATCGAGGAAAGGCAATTGACGCTTACGCTGGTCTGGAACAGTCGCTTTGTGACCTGATGCGGACAGCAGGCGAAATGCCGCGTCGTGTTGCCGGAACCATCTTTTTCAAGATCACCAATAGCGGAGCCCGCAACGGAATTTTGGAAAAGCTGATCCACCAGAGATGTGGTTCGACTTACAATCCTTTTTGGAACTGCTATTTCAGGCAGCTCCCGCCAATGGATATCGAGCGAAACAAGGTCGTTCATTGGGCTTCGAGAACTAACGTAATCATAGATGAACACCATCTAATGTGGGTTGGTACTTCTCTTGTGCCGCCAACTTATGCCACGGAGATCACTGAGGAGGCCGTCACATACATGGGCTTGGTTGCCTTTGCGAAGAAGTGCGGCGTGTTTGCGGCACTCTGCGACATGTTCTCGTGGGTCATGTTCGACAAGGAGCATCCGTGGACGGAAAGTGCTGACGCATGGCGCGATATATTTCAGCAACCGTTAGTCTATCCGCTTCCAGCGGATCATCTGTTATTCCGGACGCCTCCAAAACCTTCTACCGCAGATTTTAGACATTGGCGATATTATACGTGAGAAATGCAAATCGTGCTAAAGTCGATTCGACAGGCCGACGCTACAGAGATCAAGTTGACGGCGGAGATGATCGAAGCTGGCGCTGACGCCTTGCTGCTACGGCCCGATTCTTCTCCAGCTTCGGTGGCAGAGTCGGTTTTTCTGGCCATGATGGCCACTCCTTCCGCGCGGCTTTTGTACTCCCGCCGGTCTTGAAAGCGATCTCTAAGGCAGTGCCGTATCCCGATACGCAGAACGACCAATGCTCCACCGCCTTAAGGTTGCTGACACTCACCACGTCGAAATCTTGGGCAAGCTTGGCGCGGGAAATCGCGTGGTAGACCATGCCAACGCAGGTGTTGGTCTCGCCAGAGTGTTTCAGCCACGCCTTCAGAACAGGAAAAGCCTCTATCAGGCTATCGGCAGGAAACACTCCCCTGATGCCGTGGGCGTAGTAGTTCCGATATTCTCTGACCAAGTCGAAAATTGACGCGAAGTGGTCCAGGTGTTCGCCTAAGTCCGCTCGCGCTTCGACCTTCGCGATAGCCAGAATGGCATCGCGCATTGTGACATTGTTCATCTCCGAAATGAGCACGTCCACGTTTGGGCTTTGGCACTGCCACCTGAGAATTGATCTTGCGATCTCCTCCGCCCCATTCCAAGCTACGAGCATGGCGCCAAGCGCTGCGAGAAATGCTTCCTCCTGATCCGGTTGATTGCTCATGCGAAAGCCACTGTCCCGCGAAGACGAAAACCTCCTGCGGATGCTTAAAACCCCGCCGAAGCCTCACGCCCAAATGAAGGTGCGCAAGGCTAAGGCGAGTCGGAAAAAGAAAGCGAGTCGCAGAGTCGAGACCGGCAACGGCTAAGGGATGAAACAGATACTTGCGGCAACGTTGATATTGGCGATTCCGACCGGCGCCGCCGCCGGAACCGGCAAGAGCATTTTTGCGCATCCCGAAAAATATCTAGGACGCACTGTGACTGTCTGTGGCTACATCGAAGATCGTTTCGAAGATCGAAATATATGGCCCGTGAATCCGCGTTCCACACAGGAACCGTCAATGGGTCTTGGTCTTCAGGGAATTACCCTCGGATCATGGGATGGTGCCCGAGCCTGCTTAACCGGCCAAGTTATTAGAACTGGCTGCGGCATGGGTGGAGAAAGCATCTGCTTAAATACAAGCTACACGTATGGTCTGTCTGTAGACAGCGTGGGTCCCGAAACTAGGACACCCGCTCTAGGAAATTAGGACACTTGGGCCAACGGTTCCAAGGCGGGCGCTTCTTCTTAGCGACCGCGCCGCCCTGTGCTTTGCGCCAACGTAGGAACGCCGCTGCGTTCTGTTTAAGCGTGAGTGGTTTCGTTAGGCCGTCGGTATGTGAGACGCTTTCCAACGATGCCTTCTAGGGCTTTGTCAGCGCGCATATCGTCCGAATAGCCAAGTTTCACGCGGTGGTTCATGCGGAAATCGAACTCGGCCAAGTAACGATGCAAATGCTGCGATGACATGTGCTGATATGTGCCGACTAGGCCGCGCTTGAAGATGGAGAAATAGCCTTCCGCGCTGTTGGTATGGACGCGCTCGCCAGTGTCCGTTGTGCGGGCGAAAGCCTTATCGTGGTCCACGCTTTCATGGTTCGGCATCGTGTATTTGTAGTGCTGCGCGCCGTCCGTGTGCAGCGCCGTCTTACGGTCCACGTTGCGGTAGAGCGCGTCGCGGACCTCAATGCCGATAGGGTATTCAGCGCCAGTAATGACTTTGGAGCGGACGCGACCGCCGCGCTCCACCAGTGCCACGAATTTCTTGTTCTGGCTACGCTTGCGCGGGCGAGACTTACGGGACGGCGAGATTTCCGTTTCGTCCGCTTCCACGATCTTGCCTTCGCCGCCGAGCGGGCCAGAGCCGGATGCCGGAACCCAAGTTTCGCGGATGCGATGCGACATGAACCACGCGGTTTTGACGGTCACGCCCAACATGCGGGCGAGCTGTTGGCTAGAAATGCCTTTCTTGGAGGCGCAAAGCAGGTGGTTCGCATAGAGCCATATGTGCAGCGGCACCTTGGAGCGCTCATAGACGGTCCCCACGGTCACGGAGAACTGCTTACGGCAGGCGTTGCAGAACAACAGGCCCTTGCGGCCACCAGCGATGCGAGAGGCTTCATTGACCACGCCACAGTGCGGGCAGGACGGGCCATCAGGCCACAGCAAGCCTTCAAGGTGTTGGCGGGCAGCGGCTTCGTCGGTAAAGCGTTTCGGTAAATTCTTAGGCATCTTGGCTATCCCTCTGTAGGGATTACCTAGTCATTCGGCGTGCATGTGTCAAGTATAATATCGCCTAGACATTTCCCATAATATAGATTATACGAAGAACTCCAGTGGCCGGGAGGCGGCGCGATTGCCCTCTGCCCGGGCGCCGCCTAGGGTTTGGCGGCTCGAATCGGAGGCCGTCATGCCGTTCATCATCACCTACTATCGCGATGGCGAAGAAGTGGAGACCACCAATTCGGCCGCCGCGCTGGCGGATATCCGCAAGGCCGCGCATGAAGGACTCGCTCAGCGCGATGCGGACACGATGATCGTCACGGATGCGCAAACACGGGAGGAACGCGCTGTCATCCAGCGCGATCCGGGAACGGCCTGAAGGCAGCATCCGCCCATACGCTGAACGAACTCGCCATCTGTTCCATTCAGGCTCTCGAATCGGCACGAGCCCCTCGCTATGACGCGGGGCATGACCGATCCAAACCCGCGCGACATCGCCACTTTGCTCGACATCATGGGACGTTTACGCAATCCCAGCGGTGGCTGCCCGTGGGACGTGGAGCAGACCTTCGCAACCATCGCGCCCTACACCATCGAGGAAGCCTATGAGGTGGCCGGCGCCATTGAGGAACAGGATTGGGACGGCTTGAAGGAAGAGCTGGGCGATCTGCTCTTCCAGGTGGTGTTCCACGCCCGCATGGCCGAGGAGCGCGGGCTGTTCGATTTCGGGGGCGTGGTGGCAGCCGTAACGGACAAGATGGTGCGGCGGCATCCGCATGTGTTTGGTGACATGGCCGGCATCGATACGGCCGAGACGCAGGTCAACGCCTGGGAGAAACACAAGGCGCGCGAGCGCGCGGCAAAGCCGGAGGCCAGCCTGCTGGACGATGTTCCCCGCGCCCTGCCCGCGCTCACTCGTGCGCTGAAGCTTCAGAAGCGTGCCGCAAGCGTCGGGTTCGATTGGGATTCCGCTCCTCGCGTGGTGGAGAAATTGGCGGAGGAAGCTCAGGAGATCGTCGACGCCAGGGAAGCGGGCGGCAGTCAGGCGGAGATTGAGGAAGAGGTCGGCGATCTGCTGTTCGTGGTCGCCAACCTTGCCCGGCACCTTAAGGTGCAGCCGGAAGACGCCCTGCGCTCCGCCAACGAAAAGTTCTCACGCCGCTTCCGCTTCATCGAACAAAGCCTTCGTGCAGCAGGAAAAACAATGGCGGCCGCAACGCTCGATGAGATGGAGGCGCTGTGGCAGAAAGCCAAGGCAACCGAAGGCTTCGCACCGCCGTGACGCGATATTTCTGGCCGCCGTGCGTTTTGCTGTCGCTCTCGGCATTCGCTTTCGCCGTTGCCGGAGCGCCGGCCGAGCGGCCGCTGATCCTCCGGGGCGCCGCCATCTACACGCTCAATCCCCGGCAACCTTGGGCAACCGCGCTCGTCATCTCGGGCGAGCGGATCGCTTATGTTGGCAACGATGCCGGCGCGCTGGCGCGAGGCGGCAAGTTCGCCAGGGTGATCTCGCTCCATGGCGCCATGGTGCTGCCCGGCTTCCACGACGGCCACGCGCATCCGATGAGTGCCGGTTTACGATTCCTGCGCTGCGATCTCGCAGGGTTGAAAACTGCCGAGCAGACCTACGCCGCCATTCGCA
Source organism: Alphaproteobacteria bacterium (assembly GCA_019241645.1). Classification (GTDB taxonomy): domain Bacteria; phylum Pseudomonadota; class Alphaproteobacteria; order Micropepsales; family Micropepsaceae; genus Rhizomicrobium. The sequence goes on along the minus strand of JAFAWQ010000025.1, from coordinate 2,469 downwards.
CTTGCGCCGCCACCAAAGCGCGAAAGGGTTGGCTGATCGGTCACAACTGGTCACCGCAAGCTTTTCCACGCGGCACAAACTGGCGGGTCAAACTCGATGCGCTGGTTCCAAATGCGGCGGCCTATATGGCCAACGACAATGGCTACACCGCCCGGGTGAACTCGCGGGCGCTTTCGGCGGCCGCCATCGATCCTGAAGCGGCGGTTCCGGAGCGCGATGGTCTGGGGCGCGATCCTGTCACGCACAAACCAAGCGGGGTCGTCAGCGGCGCCGCTCTCGAGCGTATTCATGCGCTGCTGCCAAAACCGTCGCAAGCCGAATACCGCGAGGCACTTCGTCACTGGATGGCTCTCGCGAGCGGATTCGGCATCACTTCAGTGTTCGATGCTAGCGCCAAGCCGACGATGCTGGATGCGTACCACAGTGCGGATGTTGCGGGCGAGCTGACGGTTCGCGTTGTCGCCGCGCAGCTTGTCGATGCGCATCTGGGTCCTGAGCAGGTAGACGCGTTCGTCGCGCAGCGCGATCGCGTGCGTGGACATTATTTTCGCGCCGATGCAGCGAAGCTTTTTCTCGACGGCGAAATTGCGATGCGCACCGCCGCTTTGCTCGCGTCCTATGCGGGCATGCCGGCCACGCGCGGCGATCTGCTTTTCTCCGCCGAAAAGCTGAACGGGATCGTGCAGCGGCTCGATGCGGACGGTTTTTCCATCCACATGCATGCCATGGGGGACCGCGCCGTGCGCGCTGGGCTCGATGCCGTCGAGTTCGCCATGAGAGAGAACGGCGCGAGGGATCGCCGTCACCAGATTGCGCATGCCGGTGTGGTCGATCCGGCTGATCTCCTCCGTTTTGGAAAACTGGGTGTCGCGGCAAATCTCCAGCCCGGATGGTTTCAGGCAGGCGATCCCGTGATGGCCGAGACGGAAGCTGTATTGGGCCCTCCCCGCTCGGGTTGGATTTATCCGGCAGCCAGCATCGCAAAGCGCGGCGGGCGCATTGTCATGTCCAGCGACTGGCCGGCGACCTCTCTAAATCCACTCGACAATATCCAGATCGCTGTCACGCGCCAGCCGCTGGATGGAAGTCGGCCGGCGAAGCGGCCGGAAGAACGCATCGATCTCGCGACTGCAATTGCCGCCTATACGCGCAATGCCGCCTGGGTGGCGCGCGAAGATGGCATCGATGGCACGATCGAAGTCGGCAAGGCCGCCGATCTTGCGGTGCTCGACCGCAATCTGTTTCGCACCAAGCCTGACATGCTGCACAACGCGCGCGTGTTGCTGACCTTGCTCGCGGGAAAACCGGTCTATCGCGATCCACACTTTCGCTGGCCATAATGCGTAGCCAGCTTGAGGGTGCTGCATGCTTGCCCGCACCAGTCAGTCGAGCGCGTCGAAAATGCCGAGACGCGCTTCTTCCACTGTCCAGCCATCGCAGATTGCGTCCAGCGCCTCGTAGTCCGCTCGATGCGCCGTCATGAAGCGATCGAAATCGGTCCGGTCGCGCCAGCGGTCGATGGTCAGGTATGTGCCGTCGGTTTCATGCAGCAATTCCGTGCCGAGGTAGCCGGCGCCCTTTGCGAACAGTTGCGCCCATGTGCCTGCGGCGCCGTAGGCATGCTCAAACTCCGCCTGCTTTTCGGGCCGGACGGCGTAGCGCCAGACAATTGCGATCAATTTCAAACCGCCGGCCGAAAACTATTTCGTCGTCAGCTTGAAGATCGTGCCGCTGGCGTGCTCGCCGCCGGCCTGCGTCGTGCTGTAGAGGGTGCCATCCGCATCCATGTAGAGATCGCCGCCGGGGTTGGCGCCGTCCACGCCGCCAGTGAACGCATACAGCGTTTTGAATGCGCCGTTGGATGAGATTCGGAACACCGTGCCGGCGTTGCTCGCGCCGCCCTGGCTGGCAGTGCCGTAGATAGTGCCCTTCTTGTCGATCAATAGGTCACCGAGTGGGTTGGCGCCGTCCTTGCCGCCCTTGAAGGAATGCAGCACCGACTGCGTGCCATTGGATGTCAGCTTGAAGACGACGCCGCTATCGTCGTCGCCACCGAAATAGGTGGTGCCGTAGATATTGCCCTTCTTGTCCGCGGTCACGCCGGTCGATGGATTGCGGCCATCCGCCAGGCCCGTGAAGGAATAGAGCACATGCTGGGCGCCACTCTCCGACACGCTGAACACCGTGCCCCAGCCATGCGCACCCCCATTGTAGGTGGTGCTGAGGAAATCGCCGTTCCCATCCGTGATGAGGCCGGCCGGCGGATTGGCGCCATCCACGCCACCGAGGAACGTATAGACGACCTCATAACCGCCGGACTTGGCGACCTTGAATACGGTGCCCGCACCTGCTCCGCCGATGGACGCTGTGCCGTAAAACACGCCATCACCAACCTCCAGCAGTTCCGATTGCGGCCAGCCGCCATCCGGCGTGCCACCGAAGACATACGCCTCCGTCTCATTCTTGCCC
>JAFAWQ010000052.1 GCA_019241645.1 Alphaproteobacteria bacterium | reverse complement strand
CAAAATTCTCACGCCCATGTGAGAGTGGGTTCGAATGCATTGCCACAGGCGCGCGACCTCAATAGGTACGCGGCATTCCCGGCAATGAATAGGCGGTACCGAAAAAATGCATGGACGGATTTTCGCTGTAGCGGCTGTTGCATTGTTTGTGGGCGGCGGCAGCGGGGCGGCGTCTCCGCCACTGAAGGTCACGAGTATCTCCCAGCTTTCGCAGCTGCCGACGCCGCTTCCGTTTCCTTACGATGAAAAGGCCAATGCCGATGCGCAAGTAAATGCCGCGTTGGCAGAAGCAAAACGGCAGCACAAGCTGGCTTTCATCGATCTCGGCGGAAACTGGTGCGGCGATTGCCGCGTGCTCTCATCGCTGATGGAGCTGCCGGAGGTGAAGCGCTTCGTCGAGGCGCATTATGTTGTCGTCGAGGTGGATGTGGGCCGCTTCAAGAAGAACCTGCAGATCCCGGCACGCTGGGGCATCACCAAGCGGCTGGAAGGTGTGCCGGCCGTGTTAATCGTCGATCCCAAAACCAACACGCTCTTGAACAAGGGCCATGTCGCGGCACTTGCCGATGCGCGTCACATGACGCCGCAGGGGATCGCCGACTGGATCGAGCAATGGGTGCGGTAGGCGAGAAACCGCGCGGGCAGGGGGCTTGCCTTTCTGAATAAATGTAGATACATTTAATGCGCTTCGATTGGGACGAGGCGAAACGCGAAGCCAATCTGCGGAAGCACGGCGTGGACTTCGCTATCGTCGAGCGGTTCGCTTTTGACGATGCCGCAATTGGCGCTGACCTCAGGCGCGACTACGGCGAACCGCGCGAAATCGCGCTCGGTCGCATCGAAGAGAGAGTGCACGTTTTGGTTCTTACGCGAAGAGGCGATGCGATCCGCGTCATCAGCCTCAGAAGGGCAAATGCTCGGGAGGTTGCGACGTATGAAGCGGTTAAAGACGAAGCCCAAACACATCAGTCAGGAGGATTGGGACGCGGTTGACTCCCCGCCCTTGACGACCGTGCAACTAAGACAGATGCGTCCGCTGCGCGAGGTTATGCCGGATCTGGCGGAAGCCTATCGGCGCTCGCGTGGGCGCCCGAAGATCGCCAATCCCAAAACGCAGGTCAGTCTCCGCCTCGATACCGAAATCATCGAGACCTTCAAGGCGACTGGCCCGGGCTGGCAGACCCGCATCAACGATGTGCTGAGCAACTGGGCCAAGCGGCGCAAGCGCGCGGCTTAAAACGCCGCACAGCTGCCTGGACGTGCCGCCTTAAGGGCCGATCCGCTCGCCGGTGACGGTCCAGGTGTCGGCGCCGTCGAACTGCAGGATGCGCGCGCCTTTGAGGAAATCCGCAGGCATCAGTCGCGCATTCACGCCCATGCGGTCGTAGGACTTGTCGACCGCCGACCAGTGCGTGAAGTTGCCGCAAACCTTGCAGCGATGAAATTCAAGCTCCCGATCGCCCCACATGTAGACGTCGGTCGGTCCGGACACCCGCACCTCTTTCGGCGAATAGTAAGCCAGAATACCGCCGGTGCGCCGGCAGATGGAGCAGTTGCACTCCTTGACCTCTTCCGCGGGCTTGGCAACCTCAACGCGCACGGCGCCGCAATGACAGGAGCCTTCGACCATCGTCATTGTCCTAGATAGCCGGTGTACCAGGCGACAATGCGCGCGCGAAGATCTTCCAGATGCGCGGGATTGTGGAAGTGGTGTCCCTCGCCGGGATATATCATCAGTTTCGAGGGCACGTTCAGTTCCTGCAGCGCGTGCCAATATTCCTGGGATTGCGGGGCCGGGCATTCGACGTCGCGCTCGCCGACGTAAAGAAACGTCGGCGTCCTTGCCTGTTTGATGAATTCTATCGGCGAGGCATCGCGATACACTTTCGGATCGGAATAGATCGAAGCGCCGAAGAACGGGATCATCCATTTGTCGATGCCGTTTTGGCCATAGTAGCTCGTCCAATTGGCGATTCCCGCGCCGGCCACGAACGCCTTGAAACGGTTTGTCTGCGTGTTGGCCCACATGGCGAACCAGCCGCCATAGGAATGGCCGTAGAGGCCGAGACGCGCGTCATTGATGGGCGCCGTCTTCTCCACCGCATCGATGCCCGCCAGCATGTCGCGCAGATCGCCGCGGCCGAAATCCTTCACGTTGGCGCGGGTAAACGCTTCGCCCTGTCCGTAGGAGCCGCGATCGTTGGGATAGAAGATGAAGTATCCCTTCTGGATCAGGTCGTAGGCAAAATCGAAATTGGTGCCGTGCTGACCGCCCGCCGCGATGTAGTGCGGCGTGTAGACGGAGCTCGGCCCGCCATGCACAATCACGACCATCGGGTATTTCTTGTCCGGATCGGCATTCTTTGGGCCGACAAGCCAACCCTGCAGTTTGAAGCCTTCGTTCGACCAGTGCACGGTTCGCCAGCTGACGTTCTTTTCCAGCGCGCCGTTTTCGTGGGTGATAGGCTGGGGACGGTCATCAGTACCGAGCGCGATTTCGAAGGGATGATTGAACTCCTCCATGATGATGGCGGCGACTTTTCCGTCCGCGCTGAAGGCCACCGTGTCGTTCACGCCCTGCGGCCGCGCAGTGATCGGTTGATGCCAGGAATCCGTTACTGCGCCGCTCGCCGGATCCACGGTGCCGATGGAGAAGCGATCGTCGACGATGGCGCCGGTCATGATCTTGCCGCCGCGCCAGGCGAGGCTGCGAAACGAGCCTTTGAAATTCGGCGTGAGGTTCTTTGGCTCGCCGCCGGAAACCGGCACCGTGTAGATGTCGCCGCCAATGGACTGCCAGTCGCTCATCAGCCCGCCGATGAAGGCAACCGTCTTTCCGTCCGGTGAGACGCGCGGCAATTCGATCTGCATTTTCGGGGCGGCGATGCGGCGCATCTGGCCGCTGCCGGCATCGACGTAATCCAGGCTCGCGATCCACCAATTGTTATCGCCGTTGCCTTTTGCGGACGTCACGGCGAAGCCCGTCCCATCCGGCATCCAGTCGAATTCGTAAATATAAGTATCGGCTGGCGAAACGAGCCTCAGCACGCCGCCGCCGACCGGAACGATGGCGATGCGCTGCTCGTCGTTGCTCTCGCCGATTTCGCCGACCAGCGCGGCGCCAGCTTCCACCGCGCCGGTCTTCTTGTGCGCGCCGATGGTGGCGAGCAATGCGATGCGCGCGCCGTCCGGCGACCAGCGAACGGTGTTGGCGACGCCATCGATGACGGTAACCGAGCGCGCCTTGCCGCCCCCAGCGACAAACAGCGTCGCTTTGTGCGCCTTTTCGTCGCTCGCAAGGAACGCCATCGCGTCGGCTTTCGGCGCGAACGCGGTGTCGGAATATCTGCACACCTTGCAGGGATCGTAGCTCGCAACGATCTTTCCGGCCGCATTGCGCACGACGACGTGACCATGCGGTTCCTCCGGCAGATTGCCTGGATCGTCGGCCTCCACCGCCGCCACCCGGCCGCCGTCCGGCGCTATCGCCAGGTGATCGAAATCGTGAATGACGACTTTGGCCGCCGCCGCCGTCCCGCAAACAACCGCGATCGCAAAAACCGTGGCCGCTGCTGTCCCTAACGCCATTGGATTATCGCCCCTGGGACTTCGAATGCCTATCGAGAAGGCTCTGGGAATATAGTATGTCAATGCCTCGGCACCAAAGAAGCATGGAAAAGATTTCCGCCTTTTACGATCTGGATCGTTCGTCCCGCGCCGTGCGAGAGGGCCGGCACCGCAACATTGTGGGCGGCATGTGGGAGGAGATCGGACGGCTGCAATTCGAGTTCCTGGTTGAACACGGCCTCGATCCGCACATGCGTCTGATCGATATCGGCTGCGGCTGTTTGCGCGGCGGCATACATTTTGTCGCTTACCTGTGTTCTGGTAATTATTATGGCATCGATATTTCTGGTGACCTGCTGGATGCGGGCTATGATATCGAACTGGCGCCATTGGGGCTGCAGGACAAGCTGCCGCGGGATCACCTGGCCAGCAATGGGGAATTCGATGGGGCGGGCTTTGGTGTTGCTTTCGACATGGCGCTGGCGCAATCGCTTTTTACCCACCTGCCCCAAGACCTCTTCAGAAAATGCATGATGCGCGCGGCGCATTATGTAAGGGAGAATGGCCAGTTCTTCGTTACCGTTTTCATTTCGCCTTCCAATCACGATCCATCCCAGCCGCTGCAGCATCCACGCGGAGGCGTCACCACGTTTCCAGACCGGGATCCCTACCATTATAGCCGGACACAATTGATGGAGATCATCTCCGGTCTTCCCTGGCGCCTGGAAACCATCGCCGATTGGGATCATCCGCGCGATCAGACGATGCTTATCTTCCGCCGAGCTTCAACTTGACGGTCTGTAGACGGATGAGTGACAGAGGTATGGCGAAAATCGATATGCGTTTCGCTGCAAGTTCCTTTGGCGGCGTGTGGTGCCTGGCTATAGACCGCGCGTGTGGGGGCGGAAGGAGGCGTGGCGCGGGCAATTGTCCGCGGTTTCGAACCAGCCGATCCGATCCTCGGTAAAGATGTGAAACGCAGGGGCGATGACGTTTGGATCGTCGAGCGAGGCGAGGCTAAAATCGATCGTGTCGGGCTGATGATCGACCCGCATTGCGAGCTGCGTGCCGCAACCGCTGCAAAACCAGCGTTCGCCAAACGAGGAGGAGCGCCGTTTCGCCGGAGCGCCTTCAACGATCACAAACTTGTCCAGCGGCACTGTGGCGAACGCCAACACCGGCGCGCCGGCCGAGCGCCGGCAGATGGTGCAATGGCAGTAACCGCCGTCGAAAGGTTCGGCCTCCAGCCGGTACCGCACCGCGCCGCACGCGCAACCGCCATCGTACGGCATGTCGCGGTCTATGGCGTCCGCACAAAGCCGTGGTAGCGGCCGTCCGCGCTCTTGAACACGCCGGCGATGACGCCCGAATCGTTGACGCTTCTCGCCTCGGCCCAGGAGACCGCATCAGGCGGATCGATGTTACTGATTTTGCCATTCGCTGTTCGCAGGAACGCGTGGCCCGTCTGGTCGGACGTCTCATACCTCCCGACGATCGCACCCGACGCGTTGATCGCCTGCGGCGTGGTGTCGATCGAATCCTTCGCATCGAAGGCGGTGATTGCGCCATCAGGGCTGCGCACGTAGCCGTGCCCGCTATGGCCGTCGCGATAACTGCCGGCGATGACGCCGTCTGCGTTGATGGCAAGCGCCGCGCTCTGCGTCGAGCCCGGCGGATCGAATTTCGTGATGGCCCCGTCCGGTGTGCGGATGAAGCTGCCGATCTTGAACTCCTTGCTGACATAGTCGCCGACGACCAAGCCTGCACTGTTGATGGCGACGCCCAATGTATAGATCGAATGGCGCAGCTTGAACGTGGTGATGATCCCGGCCGGCGACCGCACGAAGCCGGTCGGCAGGTGATGGTGGCCCTCATAATACCCCGTGATGCCGGCTTGGGGGTCCGCGGCGGACGCGCTCGTCATGTGCGTGTGCGGCGCATCGAAGGTGCTGATCGACCCGTCCGGCTCCCGGATGAAGCCGATCTCGTGATCGCGCTTGTGCGGCACGTAGCTGCCGGAGATGCGGCCTTTTCCATCGATGCCGACCGGTTGCACGACCTCGGAACCCTGCGGCGCAAAGATGGTCATGGTGCCATCCGGCGCACGAATGAAGCCCTTGCTGGTGATCCCGTCGCCGCTGAAGTCGCCGACAATCGCGCCGGAGGCATCGATATAGCTGGCAAAAGTCTCGGTCGATCCCGGCGGGTCGAAGACAGTGTAGGTGGCGGCATTTGTGGAGGCGGCAATGCAGACCACCACGGCAACGGTCGCGCTGGAATAAATTGTGCGGATCATCCGGAATTTCCCCTATGTTCCAGTTCTGGTTCTACGCCTCGCCATCCCCCGGCGCCAGCCGCCCGTTTTTATCGGATTTGCGCCACTGCGGGAGCATCAGGGCGTGCGGATGAAACCGTGCGTGACTCCGTCCTTACCGTCGAAATTTCCGGCGATCACGCCATCGTCGCGAATGGCCATCGGCACCGTATCCCTTTTGCTGTCGGGATGATCGATGTTGAGAATCGTTCCGTCTGTTTCGCGCAGGAAGGCGTGCGTGATCAGGTCCGTTGTCTCGTAAGTTCCGACAATTGTGCCGGCGGCATTGATGGCCCAGGGCTTCGTCTCGACTGATGAGGCGTTGGGACGGAACGTCGTGAAGGTGCCGTCAGCATGGCGCACGAAGCAAAGCGTGTGCCTTTCAAATTTGGTGTCGGCCGAGAGAGCACTGTCAAACCAGCCTGTGATCACCCCTGCCGCGTTGATGGCGACAGGAATGCTTATTTTCGCCGCGGGCGGGTCGAACGATGTGATGGAACCATCCGGCGTGCGGAAGAAACTGTGTGAGCGCTGATGGGGCAGATCGTCGAAGGTGGTGTAGCCGCCGGCAATGACGCCGGCGTTGTTGATCCCGTAGCCGATGGTCCAAACCGAGTGCGGAAGTTTGAATGTTTCGAATTTCCCTTTCGGCGAGCGCAGGAAGGCATAGCTGCGGCCGGCGCGATTTTTGTAGGTTCCCGTGAGCCCGCCTTCCGGGTCCATCGCCGTCACCTCGGTAAAGTCCGATCCCTGAACCGTGAAGGAGGTGATCGCTCCGTCAGAATTGCGCATGAAGCCGCGCGAATGGCCACGGTCGTTCCAGGAGTAGCTGCCGAAAATGCGGCCCTTGCCGTCGATGCCGCGCGGTCCGGTGGATTGCGAATGGTCCGGATCGAAGGTGGCATAGGTGCCATCCGCGTTGCGGACAAAGCCATGAAAGGCAAAAAGGTCGGTGCCGTAGAAGCCGGTGATGACGCCATCGTCCGTGATGCTGGTTGGTCGCGTGAACACCGATCCCGGCGGATCGATTGTCTTGTAGGTCGCGGCGCCGGCCGCAGCGGCAAACGCCAGCGCGAACGAAGCGCCGCCAACCAGACGGATCATGGATGTGCATTTCATGGAAGCCTCCCCGAACAGCTCCGCAATCCGATTGTACGTCTCACCGCCGGCGGCGTCCGCTGCCATCTGGTGCCGGTCGTGCAACAAATCCTCGGCAGTGAGACGCGAGCCTAGGGGGCGATATTCCCTCGAAGCCTGGGCGGTACCCAATTATATCGCCACCACGGCCTTGAGCATTTTGCGGACGGACGCGCGATCGTGCGGGGCGAGGCGGCCGATCACGCGCGAGACCAGGCGGTTGTCCAGCGTGAACAACTTCAGGCGGACGATGGATATCGCCGCCAGTCCGGCCATATCTCCGTCTGACAGCAAAAAGTCGCTGGGCCACCGGCTGCGCTGTGCCGTGGTGATCATGGCGAAGAGTGTGGCGCCGTTCACGTCATTAGCATCACGGGCCGAGAGAGCCAAGGCGGGCCGCCGCTTGGCAACCGCGATATCCGTGAATGGAAAGGGCACGATGGCGACATCGCCCGGGCCGCAAACCGTCATCGCAGCTTGTCGTACGCGGCAGCGTCTTCCGGACTGGCCCATTCGGACAAGGTGGATTCCACGGCCTTGAGGTAAGCGCGGTCCAGCGGCTCGCCGCGCGCGAGCGTCACTTTTCCCTTGCTGATCCGGTAAATCAGCGTGTCGCCCGGCTTGGCGCCAAGCGCCTCGCGAACTTCCTTCGGGATGGTGGTCTGCGATTTGGCCGTCAGCTTGCCGAAAATGGCCGTCATTGCCTTGTTTCCCTACTCCTTACCGTAAGGAAACCGGGGCCATCCGGCAAGCTGGCTGGCGGCATGTCAGAAGGTCAGAATGGCATAGCCATTGTTCTGGAACACGGTGAGCGCAAGCAGGCCATCGTTGGCAACCGTCACGTCCGGTGTTAGCCATTTGAAATCGATCCCGTCGCCGATCAGCTGCTCGCCGCACACATAGATCTCGACACCTGCGGCGCGCATTTCCGCCAAGGGCTTGAGGTTCGGGTTGTCGACGCCGTATTTCGCCTTGTAGTGCGCGTTGTCGAGCAGGCCGTCATCGGCCCCGCTGCCGTGGAACACCATCGCGATTTTGTAGTGCGCCTTCGGCACCTTGGCGGCGACAAAGGTGTTGAGCTCGCTGGCCGCGAGGTTGATCGCCGGCACCAGCTCGCCCGGCTTGGCGCCGCCTTTGCGCGTGTCGAACACCATGCGGTAGGTCGTGTTCGGGTCGGGCCGCAGCGCGGCGCCCGGAATGTCGATCCAGCCGTCGGCTTCCGGCACCACCGGCCGCAACTGTTCCGGCGCAGCATACGCGGCGCTGGCGAGCAGCATCGAACTTGCGAGTATGATCTTCAACATGATCGCTCCCTCACCGACCTGCAAAGGAGCATAGCACATACGGGCAAGATTTGGATGTGCATGGATGCCGGCAGAATCCCCACGCGGCGGAGGCAAAGAATCAGAAAAACTGCGTGAGCGAGATCATTGCTGAGAAAGGACTTACCGCTCCCGACTCAGTATAACCTGACAACAATGGCGCTACTCCCAAATGCTGCCTCGGCGGTTCTCGATATGCGTAAGCTGGAGGAGTATTGCCTCAGTTCGGCGCATCCGCGCGGGCGACACAAGGCAAAGTTGTTTCGGGAGGCCCTCGGCATCGGCGTGAGCCACGCAAGTTGGCTGCGGCAGCAGATTTTGAAGCCATTAGTCGAAGCCGAAGCAGTAGACTCGAACCGGATGGTTACGGCCGACGCTGGCGGGTAGACATCGTCCTCGCGCGACAAGACCGTAGCGCTGTGGTAAGAACACTATGGTTGACGCGAGCGGGCGAGACGGTCCCGCGTTTTGTGACGTGTTGGGTGCTGTGACGAAGAATGGCGGACCTTCAGAACTTGACGTGGTGGCGCTGCTTTCGGATCGCCCGGAAGAAGGGTTCGCGCGCGGACAGGTGGGCACTGTTGTCGAAGGGCTTGATAAAAACTCTGCTCTCGTGGAATTCAGCGACGATCAGGGCCGCGCCTACGCCGTCGTGCCCTGTGCCTACTCAGACCTTATGGTCCTGCACTACGCGCCCGAAGCGGCGTGATGCAGGGAAGAGGCCGCTGGGATCATTCAACTCACGGAGCACTTTCGATAGAGGAATGCACCGGGCTTTCGGAATCTCACGTTCGGCCATTATCGAGCAGCTCTAGTTTCCACGCGTCCTCAACCAGATTCTTGCTCTCGTCATAAATGCTGACATCCAAGTCGATTCTTTTTGTACTCAGCACTATGACGCGCGTTACATTTCAGGTCACTCCAAAATTGGAGGCTGTGGTCGCAGCGAAGCTGTAGCGTGCTTCTCGGTCTTTGCATCCATCACTGACAAGCTCATCCCAGCCTCTACGAAAAGCCGGGGGAACCGTCGTCGGATACTGTGGGTAGGTAGTCCCGACGCTAGCTAGACCGGCGGCAATTCCTGTAAGGCAGAAAGGAATCGCAAATAGCATCCTGAAACTCTACCAGACGCTCGCCCCAGAAAAACTGAGTGGGGCCGCCTTAGCAGCGGCGGTGCAAAAGCGACTGCAAGCACCTATATTTCCTCTATGGCGCATAATAACGGCATGATTCCCCGTGCGCGCGGCGGCGGTAAAGGTTCGCGCGGGTTCTCCGACAACGCGGCGAAGTTCCGCGCGGCGGCGGATGCGGTGCCGATCGAGCCGGCCGGCACGGCGTACGATCCCGGCCCGCCGAACCTTGACCAGATCAATGCCAACATGGCGACCGACAAAATCGGCAACCTGCCGCTGCATGGCGTCACTGGCGCGGAGATCGCCGGCTTCGTGCCGCATCGCCCCGTGCGTCCCGAAAAATCCGAAGGAGGCATCCGCTTCAAGCTGGTCAGCGAATACGAGCCGGCGGGAGATCAGCCCACCGCCATCAAGGAACTGGTGGAGGCGGCGCGCGCCAACGAGCGCGACCAGGTGCTGCTCGGCGTCACCGGCTCCGGCAAGACCTTCACCATGGCGAAGGTGATCGACATCCTGCAGCGGCCGGCGCTCATCCTCGCACCGAACAAGACGCTCGCCGCGCAGCTCTACGCGGAGATGAAGCAGTTCTTTCCGGAGAACGCGGTGGAGTATTTCGTCTCGTACTACGACTACTACCAGCCGGAAGCCTACATCCCGCGCAGCGACACCTATATCGAGAAAGATTCCTCGGTGAATGAGGAGATCGACCGCATGCGCCACGCCGCCACGCGCGCCATCCTGGAGCGGGACGACGTCATCATCGTCGCCAGCGTGTCGTGCATCTACGGCATCGGCTCGGTGGAAACCTATTCCGGCATGGCGATGTCCATCGCGCGCGGGCAGCGCTGGGACCGCATGGATTTGATGCGTCAGCTCTCCGCGCTTCAGTACCGCCGCAACGACAACGCCTTCACCCGCGGGACCTTCCGCGTGCGCGGCGATACCGTCGATCTCTTCCCCGCACATTACGAGGACCGCGCCTGGCGCATCGAATTGTTCGGCGACGAGGTGGAGAGCATCAGCGAGTTCGATCCGCTCACCGGCAAATCCGCCGGCCAGCTCGACGCCATCAAGGTGTACGCGAACTCGCACTACGTGACGCCGCGCCCGACCCTGGCGCAGGCGATGCGGGGCATCAAGCACGAGCTGATCGAGCGGCTGGCCTGGCTGCGCGAGAACGGCAAGCTGCTGGAGGCGCAGCGGCTGGAGCAGCGCACGCAGTTCGATCTGGAGATGATCGAGGCCACCGGCAGTTGTGCCGGCATCGAGAACTACAGCCGCTGGCTGACGGGGCGCAAACCCGGCGAGCCGCCGCCCACACTGTTCGAATATCTGCCGGACGAAGCGCTGGTGTTCGTGGACGAAAGCCACGTCACCGTGCCGCAGATCGGCGGCATGTATCGCGGCGACTACCGCCGCAAGGCGACCTTGGCCGAATACGGCTTCCGCCTGCCCAGCTGCATCGACAACCGCCCGCTCAAATTCGAGGAGTGGGACGCGATGCGGCCGCAGACCGTCTACGTCTCCGCCACGCCGGGGCCGTGGGAGATGGAGCGCACCGGCGGCATCTTCGCCGAGCAAGTGATCCGCCCCACCGGCCTCATCGATCCGCCGGTGGAAGTGCGGCCGATCGAAACCCAGGTGGACGATCTCATCTTCGAATGCCACGCGATTGCCAAGAAGGGTTACCGCGCGCTCGTCACCACGCTGACCAAGAAGATGGCGGAAGACCTCACCGAATACATGCACGAGCAGGGCATCCGCGTGCGCTACATGCACTCCGACGTGGAGACCTTGGAGCGCATCGAGATCATCCGCGATCTGCGGCTGGGCGCTTTCGATGTGCTGGTGGGCATCAACCTGCTGCGCGAGGGGCTGGACATTCCGGAATGCGCGCTGGTGGCCATTCTGGATGCCGACAAGGAAGGCTTCCTGCGCAGCGAAACCTCGCTGATCCAGACCATCGGCCGCGCCGCGCGCAATGTGGACGGTAAGGTGATCCTCTATGCCGATCATGTCACCGGTTCGATGGAGCGGGCGATGGCGGAGACCACGCGCCGTCGCGAGAAGCAGCACGCCTACAACCTGGCGCACGGCATCACGCCGGCCAGCATCAAGAAGAACATCGCCGACATCATGGGCAGCATGTACGAGCGCGACCATGTGATGGTGGACACCGGCTTTGCGGAGGACGGCAAGGAATTCATCGGCCACAACATCAAGGCGCACATTGCGGCGCTGGAGAAGCAGATGAAGGAGGCCGCGTCCGATCTGGAATTCGAAACGGCGGCGCGCCTGCGGGACGAGATCAAGCGCCTCACCGCCGTCGAACTCACCATCGCCGACGATCCCTTCGCGCGGCAAAGCGAAGTGGATCGCGCGGTGGACGACGCCTTCCTCAGCGCCGTCCGCGACGGCAACACCGATTCACCCTCGCCCCCTTCAGGGGGAGAGGGCAGGGTGAGGGGGAACCTCGGCAAATCCAGCCGCACAAAGATGAAGCGCGCGGGCCGGCCCAACGTGCCTAAGACATTCGGCAGCCGCAGCCGTTAGCGGGCCGGTGCATAGCCGGTTCGTATGGGCTGCATTAGATTTCGTTAGACACACCTATTTGAGGAGTTCAGCGAGGGTAGGCGCTTTCTTTCGAGCGACGTCCTTCTCGTAGCTCTTTAGCAGCCTATCCATGTAATCTTTGACCTTAGCAGGGCTTTTCAAATCGCTCTTGTAGTCAAACTCGTCACCGATCTCCTTTACCTCGTAATTTAGATCAACCACGATCCCGCTGAGAATGGTACGGATGCCATCAAGAAACTTCGCCAACCGCTTTCCATCCTTAACTAGGGTGGCGGGATCCTCTGCTACTGTGCGCCCCACGGGATCAGCACGCATGATCCGCTTTACCACTGCCAGTAAGAAGAAGCGAGTGAGTCCATAATGGCCAAAGGGCTTGAACTCAATTTTCTCGACCTCCTCTACAATGATATCCATCATCTTTGAAAGTAAGATGATGCGATATGCCGTTACGCTCGGTCGCCCGAAAATCTCACCGTATTTTTCGTCGAAGACCTTATAGATTTGATGGCACGACCACGGCTCGTCGAGATCGAAAGCAAGTAAAAGGCGCCCCGCCTCTTCGTTTGTAATTACGTGTTGTCCGTCAGCAAACGTTTGGCCGCGTTTGACCTCGAATGCATATTTTTCAAATGCTATCTTCTCGAATTCTTCAACCAGTCGGATTTGAATGTGGTGGTTTGAACGCAGGTCGCGCGGTTTGATGGCATTCTGATTGTTGCTGTTGATGGTTATCGTATTGGCCAGCTCCTGATCATTGAGTTCGATCACCTTCGCCAGAACCCTTAGATCGGGCGTAAGCGCGCCTTTGTTATGATAGAAGCTTGTGATGCTCTGAGCACCGTTCACCACCATGTACCCAGAGATACGCAGCTTGTTGTCGGCGCGATCGGACTTCGTGCAGAGGATCGTCACTCCATTGTGATACAAGGGAAACAATATGTGTTGGTCCTTTTCCAGAATGGACTTTGAAATTTGTTTGTTAACTGAGGTATTGCCAAGACTGAAACGGACGTTCTGAGAAAACAGCGTGCCATCCGCTATGCCTTGCAGTTCCGCCAGTTCCACTGCTTTCGCGGGAAACACGTAAGTCGTAGCCGTTTTTCCCACCTCAAATTTCATCGGTTCCACGTACGAAACATCGAAGGTGTACTCACCTTGGATACCCTGCGCGGCGTCGAGATCGATCAGTTCATCGGCAATACGGGTACGATCATAGACTTGGATACGCTTCGCAGCGTCACCGATCGCTAAATATTCTTTGCCATTCGCATCTAGAATTTCGTTAGTGACGTATACTCCAGATATTTTGTAGCCCTTAGTCAGGAGCGCCTTGACATTGTTTTTTGCAAGAACTCGTTTGAGCTCGGGATGAGCGCCGCTTTGGAGCAGCGCCTCTATCTTTTCCGGTGTGTCTACCTGTAGCAATGTGCCAGCGAAGTCGCGAAGTGGCGGATCACCGAATTTCGGTGCGTCACCTTGCCTGATCTTTGATTGGAAAAAGAAAATCGTCTCCAAAGTGTGGTCAACGTATACGCCGTCTATGCCCTTGTCGTTTGGCTTGTCGCATATGGCATCGTGCGCTTCTGTTTCGTCGAGGCGGAATACGTTCTCGAAAAACCAATCTAAGAACGCGGGACTCTCAGGCCACCCTTTCTTCACGTAAGGGGCGAGGGTAGTGGTCAGCTTCGGGTAGTCAAAATCGTCAGGTTTCACGAGCAGCCCCCTCTGATCGGCGCCAAGCGTTATGAACCTGGGTCGAATTAGATCACGGGTCTTGCTTTTAATACGAAATCCGGTGACAGGTAATCCATTCACCCGCCTTGCGATGGACTTCCACGGTGTGGCGGAGGACGGCGTTCATGCGCGCCTGGGTGCCGCGGCCTCCCGCGCGCTTCGCTCAGCGCGCATTGCCGGAAGCGATGCCGGTTGCCGCTTCCAGCCAGGCGCGAGCGCGGTCGGCGTGAACGGCCCATACTTCGCCGGCCTTGTCCTTCGGGCGATAGAACAGTGCGTCGTCGCCATTGCAGCCGGTCTTGAGCCCATCCGACAAAGAGTCGTCGGTGCAGAATTTGCGGAAAGCGCGCTCGATTTCGTCCTCGAATTTCAGGGAAATGTCCTCGCCGGCTTTCATGCGCCGCGTGCGCATCGCGCGCATCACCGACCAGCGCCGCAAGCCTTGGGGGTGAGACAGCAGCACCTGCACGAGATCGGGCAGATACGATTGCTCCGCGCTCGATTTCCGCGCCCCGCCGCGCTCGCGGTAAGGCCGTTCCAGGGTATCGCCGTTCATAGGTTCTTCCAGCATGTTGTCGCTCGCGCAAAAGAAAGCGGCGGCGGAAGTCTCCCCGCCTCTCTCGGGTGGCTCGCGCGAGACATGTGTCTGCGCGGTGCGATTGGGAAACCATCGAAATCGGAAGTTAGGCTGTCAGGTCCAGGCGCGCACTCATGCGAGTCGGAAAACAACAGTGCGCTTCAATGGGACGGACGCCGTCGCGGTTTGTTATATAATTGCTCTTGCCCCGGATAGCAAGCCGCGGGCAAATCCCTGCGATTGACGGCATTCCTCTGCCGAGGGGTCTTTGAATCTGCGATTGCCCGTTGGCGAAATCCGGCGTTAGAGTCTGGCCCTGCGCGGGGAATCTCCGCGGCACCTCAATCCAAGAAAAACAACCCAAGGGGGTATCACGCCATGAAAGCACTGCTTCTCGCCACCGCAGCCACGCTCGCCCTCACGGGCGGCGCCATCGCTGCCAACACCATGTCCGGCGCGGGCGCGCAGGGCACGGCGACGCACCCCATTCATGCGCCGCCGCCTGGCACGACAACGCTCTACGATCAGAACATCGGCGACGCCGGCTACGGCTGGTTCTCGCAAACGCTCAGCTCCTACCCGCAATACAATGAGTATCTGGCCGATGATTTCCTCGTTCCCGCCGGTCACACCTGGAAGGTGAAGGAAGTCGACACCACCGGCTTCTACTATCAGGGCGGCGGCGGCCCGGCGCACAGCGTGAACGTGCTGTTCTGGAACGACAAGAAAGGCCTGCCGGACAAGAATTCGCCAATCGCCGATTGCGAAAATCTGAAACCCAAATCCGGCCTCGATACCGGCTCGTTCGTCGTCAAGCTGCCGAAATCGTGCAAGGCGACGCTCAAGGCCGGTGCCAAGAAGACGCGCTTCTGGGTGACGGTGCAGGCCAACATGGATGGCATCAACACCAGCGGCTACTGGGCGTGGATGCAGAATCTCACCGTCGCAAACAAGGCGGCTGCCGGCTACTATTATGGCGGCGGCAACAGCGTGTTCGATCCGCAATGCCTGCAGCAGTTCGAGACGATCCAGGATTGCTGGAATGCGGCATCGCCGGTCGATCTCGCCTTCGCGCTGCAGGGCACGGACAGCAAATAACATATGACAACAGTATGACGGCGAAGGAGGGCGGCCCGGCCGCCCTCTCGTTGTTGGCGAATGCGTTTTCGGAGCCGCTGCACGATATCCAACCTTCCGATGAACGCCGCATCGATGCGCTGCATTGCGCCCCGATTTCCGCCGGGGACATTGCCGGAGGCCGCTGTGGTTGCTCGAAACGAGACACCTTATCGGCCTCGTCGCCGTTGTGCGTTGCGGCAAATCTTTTGCGTGCAGGCCCGGCAAATTCGCGGTTGCGCGCGGTCGAATTTCGGGGTTAAGTTTCCGTCATGCAGGGAAACCTTCCCTGTAGCAAATCTCAAATCCAAGGGGATTCAATGATGAAGACAGTGCTTCTTGTCAGCGCAGCGACGCTGGCACTGACGGCCGGCGCTTATGCGGGCGTCAATCACAATGCCGCCGGCGCTCACGGAAAAGGTCAGCATGTCGTTCATGCGCCTCCGCCGGGCTCGACGACGCTTTACGATCAAAACATCGGCGACAGCTCCTACGGGTTCTTCTCGCAGACACTCAGCTCCTATCCGCAGTACAACGAGTATCTGGCCGACGATTTCAAGGTTCCAAAGAACCACACCTGGAAGATCAAGGAAGTGGACGTCACCGGGTTTTACTACATCGCTTCCGGCCCGGCCCACTCCGTGAACGTCCTGTTCTGGGCGGACAAGAAGGGCCTGCCGAAGAATGGCAAGCCGGCGATTGAGTGCGACAACATCAATCCCAAGGCCGGCCTCGATACCGGTGCTTTCGTGATCAAGCTGCCGAAGTCGTGCAAGGCCACGCTCGCGGGCGGCGCGAAGGGCACCAAATATTGGGTTACGGTCCAGGCGAATATGGACGGCCCGAGCACGAGCGGCTATTGGGCCTGGCAGGCCAATCTCACTGTCGCGAACAGCGTGGCGGCCGGCTGGTGGTATGGCGGCGGCGTGAGCGTTCCGCCAGAGTGCGCGACGGGTTGGGGCAGCATGACGACCTGCACGGGTGTCACGGTGGACTTCGCCTTCGCGCTGCAGGGCAAGGACAGCTGACGTCGTAAGATCACCTGGTTTGAGGAGAGGGCGGCTTCGGCCGCCCTCTTCGTTTGCGCGGTCGCCGGCGGTTCCATGATTCTCGCGCGCACCGATCTTTGCAGTTCCACGCATTTCCTCTAATCGCTTGACGATGAGCGAATTCTCCGAAATGGGCGCATTCGCGCGCGCCGCTGCCGAGCTTGGAAACAAGCGGCCGCTGCGCAATCCGCGCCTGCGCCAGATCGTTTCGGAAATGCGCGAAGGCAATGTCGCCGGCGCCGGAAAGGAACTGGCGGCGTATCTTGCCAGGAATCCCCGCGATGCCGACGCCTTGTTCCTCACGGCGCGCGCGCTCTATCGCCAGGATCGCCGCGAGGAGGCGCTGGAACATCTCGCGCGCTCTCTCGACATCGCGCCGGACTTCACCGCCGCGCGCTCGGAATATGTCAAGCAGCTGGGCGAAATGAACCGCTATGCGGCCGCCCTCGCCGAACTCGACAAGCTGCTCGCCGAAGAACCGGCCAACCCGCTGTTCCGGCAGATGAAGGCGGGACTTCTGGGGAATCTGGGAGAGAATGCGGAATCGGTCAGCCTCTATGAAGGCCTGGCAAAGGACAATCCGGACCGCGCGGAATGCTGGGTGAGCTATGGGCACGCGCTTCGAGTCTCGGGTTCAGCCGCGGAGAGCATCGCCGCCTACCGGCAGGCGATTGCGGCCCGTCCGTCCTGTGGCCAGGCTTACTGGAGCCTCGCCAATCTGAAGACGTTCCGTTTCGATGCCGGCGATATCGCCGCCATGCACGAGCAGGTCGCGAAACCCGATCTCACGCCAAGCGATCGGGCCGGGTTCCAGTTCGCGCTCGGCAAGGCGTACGAGGATCTGGGCGATTACAAACGCTCATGGGAACAGTACGCCATCGTCAACGCGGCCATGCGCGTTCACTCGACCTACAATCCGGATGCGCTAACGGCGGCGGTGGCGGCCAACAAGGCGCTGTTCACGCCCGAATTTTTTCGCAGCCGCGATGGGTTTGGCTGCAAGGCGCCGGATCCGATTTTCGTTCTCGGCCGGCCGCGTTCGGGATCGACGCTGGTCGAGCAAATCCTCTCCAGCCATTCGGCGATCGAGGGCACGGCGGAGCTCACCTATATCGGCAACATCGCCAAGCGGCTGGCGCGGCGCCAGGGCCTGGGCGTGGTGCTGGACACCGATGCGCTCTCGGCGCTGGCGGCGCTTGGCCCGGAGGAGGCGGCGGCGCTGGGGGAAGAGTATCTGGGATATGCGCGCCCGCACCGCAAACTCGGGCGGCCGTTTTTCATCGATAAGAAGCCGGACAATTATCTCTTCACCGGCATGATCCATCTCATGCTGCCGAACGCGAAGATCATCGACGCGCGGCGCAACCCCGCGGACTCCTGCCTCTCCACCTTCAAGCTCTACAGCGCGGCGGGCCGCTTGCGCATCACCGAGCTCGGCCGTTCCTACCGCGAATATGTGGAGCTGATGGCGCATTTCGATTCGGTGCTGCCCGGCAAGGTGCATCGGGTGATCTACGAGAATATGGTGGCCGATCCCGAACGCGAAGTGCGCAGGCTGTTCGATTATCTCGCGCTGCCGTTCGAGGAGAACACGCTGCGGTTCTACGAGACCAAGCGGACGATCCTTACGCCAAGCTCCGAGCAGGTGCGGCGGCCCATCACCAGGGACGCCGTGGATTACTGGCGCCGTTTCGAGCCCTGGCTGGGACCGCTGATGAAAAGCCTCGGCTCTGTCTTCACAGAATATCCGGCCGTGCCGGAGGAGCTGCGCTGACCTTTGCAACCTGCGCTTTACAGCCGTGTCATAATCAAGGCTTAGTTTGTGCAGTCAGATCGGAGAACACCGCCATGAGAAAGCCGCGCACAACCATTGCAGGAATCTGCGCCATGGCGACGGCCACCTGCGTGACAAGCGCGCACGCCGCGCCGGCGGCCCTGCCGGTGCCGGATCACATCGTCATCGTGCTGGAGGAGAACCACGGCTATTCGGACGTCATCGGCTCGCCCCAGGCGCCCTACATGAATGCGCTGGCGCAGGCGGGCGCGCTGTTCACCGATTCCCACGCCATCGAGCATCCCAGCCAGCCGAATTATCTCGACCTGTTCTCCGGCTCCAACCAGGGCATCCACGACGATTCCTGCCCGCACAGTTTCGACACCGCCAACGAAGGCAGCGAGCTGCTCGAGGCCGGCTACAGCTTCGCCGGCTATTCGGAAGACCTGCCGGAGAAGGGCTCGCTCGTCTGCAAATACGGCGCCTATGCGCGCAAGCATGCGCCGTGGACGAACTTCCTCAACCTGCCGAAGAAGACGAACCTGCCGTTCACCAGCTTCCCCACGAACTACAGGAAGCTGCCGACCGTCTCCTGGGTCATCCCCAATCTCGACAACGACATGCATGATGGCACGATCAAGCAGGCCGACGACTGGCTGAAGAACAATCTCAAGGGCTATGTGAAGTGGGCGGCGAAGCACAACAGCCTGTTGATCCTGACATGGGATGAAGACGACCGCAGCGAGGGCAATCGCATCCCCACGATTTTCGTCGGCCCGATGGTGAAGCCCGGCCAGTACGGCGAGAGCATCGACCACTACAATGTGCTGCGCACCATTCTGGACATGTATGGCCTCGCGCCGCTGGGCAATACCCAAAGCGCAAAACCGATCAAAGACGTGTGGCAGTAGCCGCGAGAGCGTGTTCACCAGTTGCGGCGCGAGCGCGACTACCCCGTCTTGCGGTGGACTTCCATGTAGCGGCGGAGGACGGCGTTCATGCGTGCCTGGTAGCCGCGGCCCTGTGACCTGAACCACTCCACGACGTCCACGTCGAATTTCGCATTCACCGGCGTTTTCAGCGGCGGCGCGCCGATGAACGCCTTCGCCCAATCCGCCTTCTTCGTGCCGGGATTGTCGGCATCGCGCGCCGCCATGCGCTCGATCTCGGCGTTGCTCAGCTTCGCGATTCGCTTCCAGTCGGTGCGGCCCTTGGCGGCCTTAGGCGCCTGCCTGCGTCTTCCGCTCATCGTAGACCTTCCTCTCTTCCCGGCTCGCCGGGCGAACCGAAATCAAATGCGCCCGGCCGGCGCGCGGCGCGAACGTTACATTGACGATGCGGCCGTGAAATTCCGCCAGCATGTTGTAGCGCCGCTCGCGATAGTCGAATCGATCGTCGAGGCGCGTCACTACGAACCGGCCGTCGAACACCTCGGCCATATCCGCAAAATCGTAGCCGTGCTTGTTAAGGTTCGACTCCTGCTTCGCATCGTCCCACGAGCAGGTGTCGTCCTGGCCCATTCCAGAAGTCTACATAGTTATGTAGATTTTACAAGGTCGCCGCGGAATTAAACGCGTACGTTTTCCAGTTCGGCCGGTAGCCGTCATCGGCTTGCGCGCCCCAGGACGTCCAGCCATCTCGGCGCCCGCGTGCGAACAGCTCCAGATACGGCCCTTCGGAACAGGACTCGATGATCGCATACTGCTCATCGGGCTTGCGCGAGTGTTCCTGCTTGCGCGTGGCGAGCAGGTTGACCTGCCGCCGTCCTGGCGCAAGCGTGCGGATGTTGTTGCCGCGCACGCCGAACAGGATCAGCTCTGTCACGTTGCGGAAGTAGAAGCCGACGCCGCGGCCATCCGAGCCGCCGTCCTTGCGAACCTTGTGCCAGACGATGTTGCTTTTGTAGGTGAAGCCCCATGCGGCCATCGCCTGCAAGCCCCACGGCAGCAGCGCGTTCGGCACCCAGAGATACAGGTGCGCGCGTTCTCGCGCGACATCGCCGACCGGCAGCGCGCAAATCTCCTCGATGCTCATGGTTTCGTAGCGCGAAAGCCGCTTGTGCTCCGGCGCCATCTTTCCGGTGCGGTTGGCAAACCGCCACGGCGGATCGGCCAAGATCGTTGCAAACCGCTCGCCTTCCACGAATGTCAGCAAAGCATCATTGGCTGTCATCGATGTAGCATTCCTTCTTGATGGCGAAAGCGACAATCGGGCATCCGCCACCACCGCCGCCTTCGATGCGCGGCAGAAGCTTGTCGAAGTGCGTGGTGGACTCGCCATAACTCGTTTTCTTTCGAAGCTTTCTGATAGTGCTGTGCAATTCTGTCGCGCGCGTCACGATCACACCCACGTCAATCACGCGCAGATCAAAGAGCAGACGAAAGTTGTTGAGATCGCGGTCGAACGTCGTGTCCTTGCTGTTCCATTCCATTTCGAGCGCGACGCGGTTCTTGAAGCAGTCCACCGCGTGTGTGGGCGAGGGATGCTCAATGTCGTCCACAATAATTCTCGTGTCGAACGACTTTTCCTTCCAGGCTCGCTTGTAGAGCGCTCCATCGATCCTGCCGACGATGCCTTCCGTCTTCCTGCCACCCGGCTTCTTGATTTCGCTGGCGAGCAGCCGGAAATCGCGAAGCGTTTCCACGATGTCCTGCCATTCCTGCTTGTGGACCACCGAGAGAATCGTGATCCCGTTTCGCCACTCCTGGACACGGTAACGTTCCAGAATGTCCGCTGGCACTTTGGAGCGATTCGCCATTCGCAAAGCATGATGCCGCGGTCCCCGAAGATCTATGGTTGGATTCGCTGCGGCTCGTACTCGCTGATCACACAGGCACGGCCCTCTTCATCGAACTGGGGGTCATCCACACCATCGATGTCGTAGTCGTAGAGACGAACTGGAAACGGATTCCCCCCGATTTCCTCCACAAATCCGCCTTCGACACGCATGATCACGCAAGGTTGCGGCTTGGCGCGTTCGATCTTACCGCGCATAGTATCGACTTCATCTGCCTCCGCGCGCTTGCCGTCCGAATAGTGCGATAGCGCCTCCAGCAGCAGACCGCGCTCCTGAGCCGTCAAGGATAGCCAGACCTTCCGATGCCATTTTCACCCCCGCGCGGTTGACAAGTTCTGTATTCGTTCTTAGTCTCTGTGCGGTGGAAAGGCAAGCGGTCCAACGGGGCTTTATGCGATGAACGGACAGGTCGAAATTGCGGTGGGGAAAACAGGGGAGGGGGGTCCTTCGCCTTTTCGCAAAACAACTTCAGACCGTTTTCGCAATCCAATCAGTGGCTTGGCAGAAGCGATCCCGGCCATGGGTTATCGGGGAATGCCGGGAATTCCGAGGCAGCAGGGAGACCGGATACCCCCAAAACAATTCGAGGTGGAATTCCAGGGAGGTGCGCACAAGATGTAGCGGCGAGCGTTTCAGGCTGAAGAAGGAAGGAGCGCATGTCGCGCGCGTTCGTGAAGGAGACGGCAGAGGGGGCGGCGCCGCCTGAGCGGATGGTGTCGTCCGGCCCCAATCTCGTCACCGAGGAAGGGCTGGCGAAAATCGCAGCTGAGGTGGAGCGCCTCGAAGCCACGCTCGCCGCCGAAGCCAACGTGCTGCTGCGCGAAACCCTGGAGCGCGACCTGCGCTACTGGCGCCAATCGCTGGCCAGCGCCGTTGTCGTGAAGCCGTCGAAGGACGACGGCGCTATCGCTTTTGGCGCAACGGTTACGTTCTCTCGGAATGGGGCCGCGCCGCAGACCATCCGCATCGTCGGTGAGGACGAGGCCGAGCCGAAAGCCGGCCTCATCAACTTCCGCTCGCCGCTGGCGCAGGCGCTGATGGGCGCGCAAGCGGGCGACACGGTGGAGATGGCGAATCTTTTGGCGAACACGCTCGCGCGTGCTTCGCCGCCGGCCGAACTCACCATCCTGAAGGTCGAGTAGGGCTTTTACTGCGAACACGCTCCCGCGTGCTTCGCTACTCGTTAATATTCTGGTAGGCGGCGAAGGCCCAATGGCCGTGGTCCTCGCCGAAATAGTATTCGTTGCCGTTGCAATCGAGCAGCCAGAGCCGCGCGCCGAACTGTTTCGCATCCGCCTGATACGTGAAGGGCTGCGTCTTCAGGCAGGTCACCAGTTGCGCATCGCCGCCGAAGAACAGGCCGTCGAAGCGATTCTTGTCGCGCAGGAATTTCTGTTCGGTCAGCTTCGGTGCAAGCTCGTACCCTTCGATCGCCAGGGGAAAGCGCGATAGCTTCGCCACCGCGGTGCGATCCCTGGCGGCCACTGCCGCGGCGAACTTCGCGCGCATCTGCTCGAGCGCCGCCGGCGCTTTGGCCGATTCCGCGGCGTTGGCGCCCGCGCACGCCAGAACAAGCGCGATGATGATGGTCCGAAATGTCATCCGCATCACCCCAGCACCGAGAAGGAACGCGCCACGAAAAACAGTTGGTAGACCAAATTCACGGCCACGAAGGCATAGTGATATTTGCGGCTGGTGGTGGCGATGGCGATCAGCGACAGCACAATATAGATCGGCGGCTGTATCCAGTAATCCGCCTCATAACGGCTGACATGCTCCGGCCCCTTGATCAAGGTATCGATCACATCGAACACGTTCACGCTGGCAAACAGCCCGAAGAACCATTTGCGCCGGTGCATGAAATACTCGCCGTAGCTGCCGTATTCGGAGATGTCATCGGGGAAAAGCAGAGCGGTGAGCAGATAGAGCTGGAACACGAAGGCGACGAGAAAGGCATAGATCTCGAAGGTCCACACCTTCACCATGCCGAGCCAGAATTCCCACCACCAGAAATGCACCAGCAGCAGCACGATCGAAGCGGCCCACAGCAGATGTAAAGGATCGCGCTTAAGGCCGGGATGCTGCACGAACCGCGCGAGCCCGGTGAGCAGGCGCGCCAGGCTGAGGCTGATGACGAAGCCGAGGATCAGCCGGACGTGAACGAAGGCGTCAGGCACGAGGGGCGTAACGCTGTGCCGAGCGTGCCTTGGCCTTGGCCGCGAATTCGGCGCGGTCGCGCGGCGGCGCTGTCGTCACCAAATCGGCGAGCAGATGGTGCGCTATGTGCGCGACTTCGTCCACGGCGCGGTTGAACACGTCCTCGTTCGCTTTCGAGGGCCGGGTGGTGCCGGAAATCTTGCGCACGAATTGCATCGCGCTTGCGCGGATTTCGTCATCCGTAGCCGGCGGGGCGAAATTGTGCAGCGTCTTGATGGCCCGGCACATCGCACGGACTCCCTGAATTGATGCCGGGCCAGTTTAGCGAATGCGCGCTGCTGGGGAAGCCGCCAGACCTAACGCGGCGCCCAGGTCCAGGCGGCGATCTTCCAGGCGCCGTCGGCCTTCTGCATGGCGAAGGTCCAGAGCGCGTTCTCCCGCACCTTCTTGCCGTGCTCCTTGTAGGTGTAGAGCGCGGAGATGACGGCATAGCCCTTGTCACCCTCGACCAGCACGTGCAGCGCCTTTCCGGTCGTCACCACCGGCTCGGCGTCGCCATGCGCCTTGATGTATTTGTCGTAGTCCGTGGCCCAGCGATCGAAAGTGCCGCTACCGGTCCAGGCGTAAGGCGGAATTTCGTCCACGATGACGGCATCTGCGTTGTGCAAGGCGCCGGCCGCCTTCATGTCGTTTTTGTTCAGGGCGTCGTTCATCTTGTTGATGGCGGCGACGATATCGGTTTCATCGGAAGCGAAGGCTGGAGCCGTGAAAAGCAACAGGGCTGCGGCAACGGCAAAACGTGTCATGGCAAATTCCCCTCCATGTGTCCCCCAGTGTAGCAGAGCGCGGCGCTCGTGGCAGAGGGGTCAGAGCAGCTCCTTCACCAGCTCCGGCGGGCGGCAGAGCTTGGCGCCCTTGTCCGTCACCACGATCGGCCGGTTGAGCAGCACGGGATTGGCGGCGACGGCCTTCAGCAGGGCAGCATCGCCCGCGTCGTTCAGGCCCAACTCGCCGTAGAGCGGCTCCTTCGTGCGCATGACATCGCGCACCGCAACGCCCATTTTGCCGACCAGCTTTTCCAGGTCGGGTTGGGCAAGGGGGTGTTTGAGGTATTCGACGATGGTGGGCTCGAAGCCCGCTTCCCGGATCAGCTCCACGCAATGCCGCGAGTTCGAGCATTTTGGATTGTGATAGATGGTGACGCGCATGGCCGAATTATAGCTGCGTCGTGAGCCAATTTCGAAGTCAGAAAAAAGGCTCCATCCGTATGCCGGATGGAGCCTCCCCTAGTCCGTGCAAACGACGGCTAGTAGTCGCAGCCGTCGTAACCATCTCCATACCGGTTGTCGCAGTTGCCATAGTCATCGTCGGCGTATCCGCTGTCGTCGCCGTATCCGGTGTCGCCATCGCCGGCATAGCCTTCGTCTACGTCATAATCATCGTCGCCATACCCGCTGTCGTAACCGCCGCCATAACCGCCATCATCGTAACCACCGCCGCCATAGCCGTAGCCGTCGTACGGCAGGCCGAGCAGAGCGGTGGCGCCAAGCCAGTGCCAGCGTCCGAATCCGTCACGCCAGCCGCGACGGTGCCCGTGATGTCCGTGCCATCCGCGATGCCCATGGCCCCAGCCGCGATTCCAGTTGCGATTGATGTTCCGGTTGACGTTTCGATTGATGTTGATGTTGCGATTGTGGTTCCAGTTGCCGTTCCAATTGTGGTTCCAATTGCCATTACCCCAGCCGCCATGACCCCAATTCCCGTGGCCGCCACCATGCCCCCAGCCGCTGCCGCCACCCATGTGCATGCCGCCAAAGCCGCGGCTCGTGTGGAGACCGCCGCCGAAGCCATGGCCCGCGTGCATGCCGCCACCGAACCCGTGCATGCCGCCCACATGGCCGCCATGAAACCCGCCGCCCGACGGACGGGCGTCCGCGGGCGCCGTCAGCGCAACAAGACCCGCCATTGCAATGGCAGCGGCGAAAACCGTGGCCCGGATTGCGTTCGCAACAATGGTCATCTGAAATCCTCCTGAAGCCTCCGATGCGGTTTAGGGTTAAGTGGCAACGGCGCAGGCGTCCATTCTGTTGCAATATGGGACATCTTGGTAGGGATTGCGGAAGCAGCTTTCTGCCGCTTGGTTAATTTGGCTCAGGCGACGAAGCCGACGATCCGCTTGACGTCTGCCATAATCGGCCCCGCGATGCCCCGGGCCTTTTCCGCGCCGGCCTGAAGAATTAGGTCGATTTCCGCTGGGTCCGCCAGCAGCCGGCGCATTTCGGCGGCAATCGGGGTGAGCGTTGTGACCGCGAGATCGGCCAGCGCATTCTTGAACTCGGAAAACTGTTTGCCGGCGAACGCCGCGATCACCTCGCTTTTTGGTTTGCCCAACAGTGCAGCATAGATATTGACGAGATTCTCGGCTTCTGCGCGGCCTTCGAGACCCTTTTCAAAATCCGGCAGGGGATTGGGATCGGTGCGCGCCTTGCGGATCTTCTGCGAGATGGTGTCGGCGTCGTCAGTGAGATTGATGCGCGAATAATCGCTCTCGTCCGACTTCGACATTTTCTTCGTGCCGTCGCGCAGACTCATCACGCGCGTGCCCGCGCCCATGATGACGGGCTCCGGCAGCGGGAAGAAATCCGGCGTGTCGTAGTCGCTGTTGAATTTCTGCGCGATGTCGCGCGACAGTTCCAGATGTTGCCGCTGGTCTTCGCCGACCGGCACGTGGGTCGCCTTGTAGACAAGAATGTCGGCCACCTGCAGCACCGGATAGGTATAGAGCCCGACGGAGGCGCGCTCCTTGTGCTTCCCTGTTTTTTCCTTGAACTGTGTCATGCGGCCGAGCCAGCCGAGACGCGCGACACAATTGAATATCCACGCCAGTTCAGCGTGCTCCGGCACGCGGCTCTGGTTGAACAACACGCTTTTCTTCGGATCGACTCCCGACGCGATATACGCCGCGGTCACTTCCCGCGTCGCGGCCGCCAGCTCCTTCGGATGACGATAACCCGTGTCCTGCGTGATCGCGTGCATGTCCACCACGCAATAGAGGCACGGCATCTCGTCCTGCAGCTTTACCCAGTTCTTGAGCGCGCCCAGATAGTTGCCGAGATGCAGCACATTGGTCGGCTGCATGCCGGAAAGAACAAGCTGCGGATGGGTCGTCATGAATGAAGCTCAAGCGGGACGCGGGGCGTTATGCCTTCCGCCAGCCGGCGCTTCAAGCGTCCGGCTTGTTTCCGGTCTGCGCGCGCGCCCATGCCAAATAGTCCTCGTTGCCATTCACGATCGGCAGGACGAGGAAACAGGGCGTCGTGTAGGGATGCAGCGGCCGCGCCGCGGCGATCACGTCGTCCACCCTGTCGCGCCGCGTTTTGATGAAAGCGGAAACCTCCGCGCTGTTCTCCAGATTGCCTTCCCACTCGTAGATCGAATGCATCGGATAGATGTTGACGCAGGCCGCCAGTCGCGCGCGCACCAGCGCTTCGCCCACCCGCTTCGCTGCCGCTTCGTCCGGGAAGGTGGAGTACAGGAAGACAAATTCGCTTTCGCTCATGCCGCGATCCTAGCGCGAAGAAAAACGGCGCGGGAAGTAAATCCCGCGCCGCGCTTCTCAGCCTGTCCTTCAGCTCAGACGAGCTTCAGATTGACCGCTTTGGGGCCGCGCTTGTCGGCCTCGATGTCGAACTCTACGCGCTGGCCCTCATTGAGCCCGCGCAGGCCCGCCGCCTGAACGGCCGTGACATGGACGAACACATCCTTGCCGCCGCCTTCCGGCGCGATGAATCCAAAACCCTTCGTCGTGTTGAAGAACTTGACCTGACCGGTCGTCATTACGGTCTCTCCTGAAAGCATGGAGTTTCGCGATGAACACCGCGTTCATCGCGATCCAAAGTCGCGTCTCGCTTTCAGGAAGAACGTCGTCGTCACTCCAGATCGGCCGTCTTGTGGAGGGACAACCGCATGGTGCGCATTTGACTTATTCCGGCTCGCGCGGCCTTTGAACGGCGCCGCGTATACGGCCTCGCTTTTGCTTTGGCAACTACCAGGAAAACGCGAGCGGAATGTGTCCGGGCTGTGCCTTCACGCGATCGAGCCACGCCAAAACCGCAGGAGATTCCGCAAGCTCGAAGCCGCCTTCATCCGCGCAATGCGTGTAGCCGTACAGTGCGATGTCGGCGATGGAATAGCGTTCGCCGGCGAACCAGTCGTGCGCTGCAAGATGGGTGTCCATGACCTTCAGCGCGGCGTTTCCACTTTCGTGCCATTCCTGAACAAGATGACGCTTCTTTTCCAGCCTCTCTTTCGGCGCGTATTTCAGCCAGTACCGCGCCACTGCAATATACGGCTCGTGGCTGTATTGTTCGAAGAACATCCACGACAACGCCTGCGCGCGTGACCAGTTGTCGTCCGGCTGGAGGGGCGTGCCTTCGCTCAGGTACCAGAGAATGGCGTCCGACTCCGCGAGGCAGCGGCCGTCATCCAGCTCCAGCAGCGGCACGCGGCCGTTCGCGTTTTTGCAGAGAAACGCCGGCTTGCGCGTGTCGCCCGCAAGCAGCTCGTATTCCAGCAGCGTCAGTGGAATGCCAAGTTGATGTGCCGCGAGCCGCACCTTGTAGCAATTCCCCGACACCTGCATTTGATGAAGAATGGGCACCTTCGCCTCCGCTGATTGATGCGGATGGTGCCGCGATTCGCCATGCGCCATACGCGTATTGGAATTGCGCGAATATGCAGGCCGACTGTTACCGCCGAGCCACAGGGTTGCCACAGCATTGCCACACAGAATGTGATATTCCATCGGTTCGCAGGGGGAAGACTTCAATGAAATTCTGGCACTTCGCGTTGGCCGCAGTTGCGATCGGCGTGGCAATCGGATTCGCCTGGCCGGCGGCCGCCGATCCATTGACGATGGACGAGCCCACGACCGTCAACGGCGTGGAGACAGTCTGTACCGGGATCGGGTCGGCGCAGGAGGATCCGCGCTGGAAAGCGTATCCGGTCCGGGTCGAGTTCTCGAATGGTGGTTCGCAATATCTGGCTGGTGCCCATGTGACGCTCGGCGCCGGTGGCAAGCAGCTGGCGGCCTTCGACTGCTCCGGTTCGTGGATTTTGTTCCGGCTGAAGCCGGGAACTTACAAGGTCTCCGCCACGCTCACCGATCAACCGCAGGGAGGCGAGCGCAGTGCCACCTTCTCGCCGCCCGCACACGGACAGAAGCGCGTGGTGATCCAGTTTCCGCTGCCGGCGAATAACTGATAATAGACTCCGGCGTTGAGCAGTTCAGCGCTGCATTTGCATCAGCTGCTGCATCGGCATCAGATTGTGGTTCAGGTGGGCCATGATCCACACCGACCCGAAGATCACCAGCCCCACGATCAGCAGCCCGAACGCCAGCGCCAGGATGTTGTTGGTGTTGTCGGGTGCCGTGGTGAGGTGGAGGAAGAACACCAGGTGGATTCCCATCTGGGCCACGGCAAGCGTGGCGAGCGCCATGGGAATGCCGGGGTCATAGATCACATGCGTTTTCGCTACCCAGAAAGAGGCGATCGTCAGTCCCGTGGCGAGCGTTAGTCCCAGCGCATAGGTGCCGAGATGCGCCATGTGCTCGTCGCTGGCGCCGCCGCGGTCGTCGTCTTCATATTCAAGTTCGTCGTCGTGCCTATGCGTCATAGCCGTGTTCCCACAAGGTAGACGAGCGAAAAAATTGCCACCCAAACCACGTCCAGGAAATGCCAGAACATGCTGAAGCAGAGGAAGCGGCGGCCGATGTCCGGACGGAATCCCTTGGCAAAGAATTGCGCCATCATGGTGCCGAGCCACAACAGGCCGGCGCTGACATGCACGCCGTGGCAGCCGACCAGGGTGAAGAATCCGGTGAGGAAGGCGCTGCGCGTCGGTCCATAACCTTGCCCGTGCAGCGCGGCAAATTCGGCCGATTCGAGTAGTATAAAGGCTAGACCCGTTAATCCTGTCGCAAGCAGCGCCAGCTGGGTGAGAAGCTGATTGCGCTTTGCCACCGCGATGTTGGCCATGCCGCAGAAGAAGCTCGACGCCAGCAGGCAAGCCGTTTCCCACGCGACGCGGTCCAGCTCGAAAATGTCCTTCGCTTTCGGGCCGCCCGCGGTTGCGTCCGCCAGCACGGCATAGGCCGCGAACAGGCAGGCGAAGATGACGATGTCCGATAGCAGGAACAGCCAGAAGCCGTAGCCCACGATCACCCGCTTCGTCGCCGGTCCGCCGCCGCCATGCCCGCGCGCGATGTTGGGGCCGCGATGACCGAGACGGAACGGATCGGCAATGGTGATGGTGGCGGCCGGGTTGCTCATGCCCACGCCTCTCCGCTCAAAACCCGTTGACGGATGGCGCGATTCTCCCGATCGAGACGCGCGACCTCTTCGGCGGGGATCACATATTCGGGCACGTCGCGCCAGGCGAACACCACGAAGGTTGCATAGGCACCGACAAGCCCAACGATCATCATCCACCAGATGTGCCAGATGAGCGCGAAGCCCACTATGGTGGCAAAGAAGGCGCAGACCACACCGGTCGGGCTGTTGCGCGGCATTTCGATCGGCTCGTAGTCGGGCTCCTCCGGCATCCGCTCGCGCTCGAACGCACGCTGCTTAACCTCCCAGTAGACTTCCGCATCCTTGACCTGCGGCAGCACGGCGAAGTTGTAGACCGGTGGCGGCGAGGAGGTGGCCCATTCCAGCGTGCGGCCGTCCCATGGATCGCCGGTGGTATCGCGCAGTTCGTTGCGCCGCAGGTAACTGACGACCAGCTGGATGACCTGGCAGGCCACCCCAACGATGAGTATGGCCACGCCGGCCGCGGATATCAGCAGCCACGGCCGCCACTCGGCCACATCGTAATGCTGCAGGCGCCGCGTCATGCCGAGAATCCCGACCCAGTAAAGCGGCATGAAGGTGACGTAGAATCCCACAAAGGCGAACCAGAACGCGGCCTCGCCCCAACCCTCATGCAGACGAAAGCCAAAGGCCTTCGGCCACCAATAGGTGATCGCCGCCATCACCGCGAACACTACGCCGGCGACGATCACGTGGTGGAAGTGCGCCACCAGGAACATGCTGTTGTGCAGAAGAAAATCGGCCGGCGGCACGGCGAGCAGCACACCCGTCAATCCGCCGGTGATAAAGGTCGTCATAAATCCCAGCGACCACAGCATCGGCGTGGTGAAGCGTATGCGGCCGCCGTACATGGTGAACAGCCAGTTGTAGATTTTCACGCCGGTGCCGACCGCGATGATGCTGCTGGCGATCCCGAACACCGCGTTGACGTCTCCGCCCGCTCCCATCGTGAAGAAATGGTGCAGCCACACGCAGAAGGAGACGATGCAGATGAAGAGCGTGGCTGCCACCATCGAGCGGTAACCGAACAGCGGCTTGCTCGAGAAGGTGGAGATGACTTCCGAAAAGATGCCGAAGGCGGGCAGCACGAGAATGTAGACCTCGGGATGTCCCCACGCCCAGATGAGATTCACGAACATCATGGCGTTGCCGCCGGCCTCGTTGGTGAAGAAGTGGAAGTCGAGGTAGCGGTCCAAGGTCAGCATCGCGAGCGAAGCCGTCAGCACCGGGAAGGCCGCCACGATGAGGAGGCAGGATGCCAGCGACGTCCAGCAGAACATAGGCATGCGCAGATACGTCATGCCGGGCGCGCGCAATTTCAGAATGGTGGTGACGAAGTTTATGCCGGTGAGCAGCGTGCCGATTCCGGAAATCTGCAGCGACCAGAGGTAGTAGTCGACACCGACGCCAGGCGAATAGCGTAGCTCGGACAGTGGCGGATAGGGCAGCCAGCCGGTGCGCGCGAACTCGCCGATCACGAGCGAAAGATTCACCAGAAGCGCGCCGGTGGCCGTCAGCCAGAAGCTCACGGAATTGAGCGTCGGAAAGGCAACGTCTCGTACGCCCAGTTGCAGCGGCACGACGAAATTCATCAGGCCGATGATCAGCGGCATGGCGCCGAACAGGATCATGATGGTGCCGTGCGCGGAGAACACCTGATCGTAATGCTCAGGCGGAAGATATCCGGGCGCATGAAATGCCACTGCCTGCTGGGCGCGCATCATGATGGCGTCGATGAAGCCCCGCAGCAGCATCAGCAGCCCCAGCAGGATGTACATGATGCCGATGTGCTTGTGGTCGACGCTGGTGATCCATTCCTTCCACAGATACCGAGCCCAGCCCTTCACGACGATCCACGCCAGAATGCCAAGCACAGCCAGGACCACCACGGCGCCGGCGATCAGGGGAACGGGCTGATCGAAGGGGATGGCGTCCCAGCCGAGCTTTCCGAACATTACGGCTTGCCCCCGCGCGGCACTACGTTTTGGGTGCCCGGTCCACCCCGGCCTTCCTGCGGGCCTTCACCGGGCGGCACCTTCTGCGCGGCGATGGCACCGAACAACGCCGGATCGATACCGCGATAAGTGTAGGGCTTCGTCGCGACGCTTTGCTTGAGCAACCCGTCAACCGCCGCGCGATCCAGCGGCGCACCGTTCGCACCCGCCACCCAATCTGCGAACTGCGCCGGCGGCACGGCGATCGAATCGAATTTCATGTCCGGGAAACCGTCGCCGCTGAAATGCGCCGAAAGGCCGAGATACTTGCCGGGCTGATCGGCTTGCAGGTTAAGCTGGGTTACCATGCCGTTCATCGCGTAGATCATGCTGCCGAGCCGCGGCACGAAGAAGACGTTGAACACGGAAGCCGAGGTGATGCGGAAGTGCAGCGGCCGTCCCACGGGAATGACAAGCTGGTTCACGCTTGCGATGTTCTGCTCCGGATAGATGAACAGCCACTTCCAGTCGAAGGATACGGCTTCGATTTCCAGCGGTTTTTCCGTGGAAGGAAGCGGTGCGAACGGATCGAGCTTCTGGCTGCCGATCCAGATCACCCCGCCGAGGAAAAAGATGGTGAGCGCGGGTATCGACCATACAACCAGTTCTATCTTGCCGGAGTATGTGAACTCGGGCCGATAGACAGCGCGTGTGTTCGAGGCGCGGTACCACCAGGCGAAGGCAAGCGTCACGATCATGGTGGGGATGACGATCGCCAGCATGATGACCAGCGAGTCGAGAAGAATGAGGGTATCGCCCCGGGCGACAGGCCCCGCTGGCGCGAAGATAGAGTCGGCGCGGGCTAGCGAGGGCAAAAGAGACGCCAGGGACAACAGGCTAAACCGTGCAGCCCGGCTCCCCGATTTGCCAATATACGTCACTCCGCCATCCCCTCCCGGCTGAAGTGCCCCAACGAAGTATCGTTGCAATCTATTGCTTCACGGAACAAGCGGCGAGTTTGCTCCAGGGCAACAAATGCTGGTTAGCCGGGTTGCTCTAAATGTCGCGGCCCTTGCGGCTGGAATAGAACATCAGCGCCATGAGGCCGCCCCCGACGAGAACCGTCACCACCACGCCGGCGATCAGAAAAGCCCAGCCGATCGGCGGTATTCCGACCGCACCGACCCTGCTCCAGCCATAAATCGCATAAAAGATCGACACGGCCAGGAAGCCAGACAGGACGAGTATTGCCGTCCAGCCTGCCACGCCGAGCGAGCGTAGAGTGTTCCGCCGGGATGCTTCCATCACTTTAGAACGTCCGGTTGATCGATCCCGCTTCACAGGCGTTGCCTTGAAACGCAGAAAGGTCACATTTCTCGGGCCTGCTTCGCACCGAATCAAGGAGAAATAACAATGCGCCTCGCCCGCTCCGCCTTTGCCCTGATCGCTGCATGTCCGATGACCGTAGCC
This sequence comes from Alphaproteobacteria bacterium, assembly GCA_019241645.1. Taxonomy (GTDB): domain Bacteria; phylum Pseudomonadota; class Alphaproteobacteria; order Micropepsales; family Micropepsaceae; genus Rhizomicrobium. The sequence goes on along the minus strand of JAFAWQ010000052.1, from coordinate 74,561 downwards.
CAGGTGGTGCCGACGGTCGCGGAGGGCGATGTCGAGCGTGCGGCGGACAAGTTCTCCCAAAACGAAATCGTGCAGGCGGCGGCCGGGTTTTTCGGCACCACCACGGAGGCTGTGGCGAAAGCGGTGCAGCGGGTGTTCGCCGATCAGGGCCTGCCGGATGCCTACATCACCGGCGAGGAGGGTTCAGGCGCGGTGGTTGTCGGGCTGCGCTATGGGCAGGGCTGGCTGGTCCGCAAGCACCGTGAGGCGACACGCGTGTATTGGCAGGGGCCCACCATTGGCTTCGACTTTGGCGCCAACGCCTCCAAGACGTTCGTGCTGGTCTACAATCTCGGAGATTCCGACCGGCTGTTCCAGAAGTTCCCGGGTGTGGAAGGCAGTTACTATTTCATCGCTGGCATCGGGGTAAACTATCTGCGCTCGAACAACATCACGCTGGCGCCCATGCGCACCGGGGTGGGTCTGCGCGCCGGCGTCAACGCCGGCTACCTGACCTTTACGCGCCAAGCGACCGCCAATCCGTTCTAATGCGTCGTGGCTTACCCGGCTTGTGCGGATAGACGCCTCAGGATGACGTCATCCTGAGGTCCACGCGGCGCCGCGAAGGATTATTGCGCCGGCGCCGGCGCGTCCTCAGTCGCGCGCGGACCGTGAACGGCGGGCAGGTAGAGGAGCAGCGCCGCGGCCACATAGGTGGAGGAAAAGGTTCCGACCACGATGCCGAAGAGGATGGAAGCCGTGAATTCGAACAGCGCCGGCCCGCCGAAGAGCAACAGCGGGATGATGGAAGTGGCCGTGGCGACGCTGGTCAGGATCGTCCGCGTGAGCATCTGATTGGTGGACAGGTTGATCAGGTCCCGCAACGCCATGCGTTTGTATTTGCGGCGGTTCTCCCGGATGCGGTCGAAGACAACAACTGTATCGTTGATCGAATAACCCGCTAAAGTCAGCAGCGCGGCAATCGAGGTCAGCGTGAAATCCCAATGCAGGATGGAGAACAGGCCAGCCGTGACGAACACGTCATGACCGGTGGCGACCACCGCCCCTATCCCGTACTGCCATTCGAATCGCACCCAGACATAGACGGCGATGGCGATCACGGCGAGGATGGTTGCAATGATGCCGGCTCGAAACAGCTCGCCGCTGACCTTGGGGCCGATCACCTGCTGGTTGCGCATGCTGTATTCAGCGCCGAGCTTTTTCTTGATGGCGTTGGCGATATCGGTGCCGGATTGGTTCGGTCCTGGCTGAACCCGGATCAGGACGCACGAGTTGACGGGCGTGTCGCAGGCCCCGCCGCCGAAATACTGCAGTTGGGTCTCGGGGAACCCAAGGGTGTCGACCTGGCTACGGACCTGCCCGACATCGATGGTGTGTGCCGACTTGACCTCCAGCAACACGCCGCCCGTGAAGTCGATGCCAAGGTTGAAACCATGGATCGCAATGGAGATGATGGCCGCAAGCAGGAGAAGGCCGTCGATCGCGAAGGCGTAAAACCGCGCGCCGACGAAGTTGATATGGGTTTCTTCAGGCAGGATTCTGTTCAGGAGCGGCATGGGCTGGTTCGAGATGTGGCGCGGCAGACATAACGGCAAGGTCTGCCTCGAACAAGCGGCGTGCCCCATGAGTGCGGGCGTGGTCCGTTATCGGCGCAATTCGGCCTCTTCCGCCCGGATGGCGCGATGACGACGCTGCCCCCAACTCCGCCGGTCGCGACTCCCGGAGGACCAGACGAAAGGCTGCAAGCCACATTCATGGCATCCGTGGTGGCGGCGATCGCCGTGGCCACTATCTATTTCGGGCGGCCGATCTTCGTGCCGTTGGCGCTGGCGATCCTGATTGCCTTTGCGCTGTCACCCGTCCTCGCGCTTCTGCGCAAGCTCCGGCTCGGCCGCGTTTTGTCGGTTCTGATAACGGTGCTGTTCGCCGTGATCGTGATCGCGGGACTTGGAACCTTTATCGGCTCGCAGGCGGCGAAAGTCGCGGCCGAGCTTCCGCTCTACCAGAGTAATCTCATCAAGAAGGTACAATCGGTTCGAGGGACGGCGGCTGGAAGCAATCTGGTTCGCAGCATCACCGGCGTGTTCGACAATCTGGGCAATGTCATTGCCGGGCCACTGGCCGCGCCAGAGACCAAGACCGATCGGGCCAAGGAGGGCCCGAAGCCGATCCCGGTGACGGTGGTGCGTCCACGCACCACGCCCGTGGAGATTATCGGCACGGTGATCGGGCCGCTGATCGATCCGCTGATCAGCCTGACCGTGGTGATCGTTTTTGTGGGATTCATCCTCCTGCAGAAGGAGGATCTGCGCGATCGCTTCATCCGCCTCGCGGGCTATCAGGACTTGCAGCGCACAACGATCGCCCTGGACGAAGCGGCGGACCGGCTGAGTCAGTACCTGTTCTCGCAAACCGTCATCAACATGTGCTTCGGTGCCATGATCGGCGTAGGTCTATGGCTGATCGGCATCCCAAATGCGGGGCTGTGGGGTCTGCTTACCGCGATGATGCGGTTTGTCCCGTATGTCGGCGTGCCATTGTCGGCGTTGTTTCCGCTGGCGTTGGGATTCGCCATCGATCCAGGCTGGAGCAAGGCACTGTGGACGGCGGCGCTCTATTTTTCGCTGGAGCCGATCACCGGCCAGCTGATCGAGCCCGTGATCTACGGCCGCAACATGGGATTGTCGGCAGTGGCCGTTGTCGTGGCGGCGATCTTTTGGACCTGGGTGTGGGGACCGGTCGGGCTGCTCCTCTCGACACCGCTCACCATGTGTCTGGTGGTCATGGGCCGCCATGTGGAGCCGCTGAAATTTCTCGATGTTTTGCTGGGCGATCAGCCGCCGCTTGCCCTGGAGGAAAGTCTTTATCTCCGAATGCTGGCGGGCGATCCCGATCGCGCCGCGCTGGAAGCGGAAGCGTTCATCAAGAACAACTCCCTGAAGGAGTTCTTTGACGACGTGACCATCAGGGCGCTGGCCCTGGCGCAGCGCGATCTCGATCGCGGCGCGCTGGACCGTCACCGCCTCCATGCCGTGCGCGAGACCGTCGAAGCGTTGATCGAGAATTTGGCGGAGCGCGATGAGGTTCCCGAGGGGATTTCGCGGGACGACAACGACAGGCCTCCGCCGCTGCCCGAAACGGGTCATCTGCCGGAAGGCTGGCGCGGCCGCGCCGTTTTATGCGTTGCGGGCCGCAGTCCGCTGGACGAGGCGGCCGCAGCCCTGCTCGCGCACATGGTGGAGAAGCATGGCATCGGCGCGCGCGTTGTATCGGCGAGCGACGTGGCGCCTGCGCAACTCGCCAATCTTGAAGTCTCCGACGTGCAGGTGGTGTGCGTCTCTTATCTGGATCCGGGCAACTACAAGAACGCCAGATATTTGGTGAAACGTCTCAAGAAGCGCATGCCGAAAGCGCATCCGATCGCCGGTTTCTGGGGCTATGCGGAAAGCGACTCGCACTATCTCGATTCCGTCGAAGCGATGGAAATCGACGATGTGGTTTCGAGCCTGAGTCAGGGCGTGGAGCGCATTCTGGTGCTCGCCCGCCGCGCCGCCGCACCGCCCGCATCGGACCCGGCATCCAGCGCGGCCTAGGGAACGCGGCGTACCGGGACCGGCATGGCGCAAATGTCGAGCACCGGGGGTGGCGTGCGCACATAAAACTCCGGCGCCGGATTCTTCCGCAGCTCCTTCTCTTTCGCGAAGGATGCCGATTCCGTGCGCATCACCTGGTAACGCGGCCGCTCTTTCGCCTGCATGTCGGCGGCGAGACGAACGCGAATGATCGGGTCGCGCCTGCTGACGTCCTGAATGACGCCGATCTCGACTTTGGGATCGCCGCGTTCCAGCTTCTGCACATACTGCATCCCGTCGATCACGCGGCCGAAAGCGGTGAGGTTGCGGTCCAGCCGCCGCGGCGCCTGACCGATCACGATGTAGAATTCCGTGCTGGCGGTGTTGGCGCCATTGTCGCGCGCGAACGCGAACGTGCCCGGGCAGTGGATCATCCACAACCGTTGCGCTTTCGCGTCGCGCCCGGTCGGGAAGCCGTCGATGTGTCCAACCTCCGGCGCGAAAATGTCGGCGTTGCCGAGCGGCGTGAAATTCATGTCGCTGCCGGACGGCCTTTCGAACTCGGCCGTTAGCGGCGGCCATTGCTTGAGCGACTCGGCCTGTTTGGGATGATCCTTGGTGGCAGCGGTGCCTTCGCCAATTCCGCCTTGCGCTACGAAGCCGTCGACCACCCGATAGAACGAGAGGCCGTCGTAGAAATGCGCGCGGATGAGCGCGCGCATCCGTTCGACATGCTTCGGCGCAAACGCCGGGTCCAGTTCGACAGTAACCGTGCCGTAGCGTGTGTCGATCAGCACAAGATTGTCGGGATTGACGTCGCGCCAGTCCTGTGGCGGCGCATCGGCGGCGCGCGCGGCGGCGATGGCACAAAGGAAAACCAGAGCCACGGTTCTTCTGCTCATTCCAACCTCCTTCAGGATTCCGCCAGCTGTCCGAGACCTTGTTTCAGCGTCGTGAGCCACGGTTCATAGCGGCGCCAGTGCTCCAGCGATTCGCGGAACAGCGGCCGGCGAACCTGTTCCGAGCTGGCGGTGCGCACCGGCCGGTTGCTTTCGAAGAAGCGCAGGCATTCCGGCTCGAACGGCAAACCCAAATAGTCGAGCAGATTGCAGATTTCGATCTCGGGATTCTCTACCAACCCTTCATACGACACGCGATGCACGCGGTCCGGCAGCACGCTGTCATAGTGCGCCATGAGGTCCGCGTAGTCCGAATAGAACCGGCCGAGCTCGCCGAGATCGTAGGTGTAATGCTGGCCGCGTGCGAAGTGATGCGTGAAATTGGAGAAGCAGCACGCCATCGCGCCACGCCGCGCATCGATGATCTTCGCGTTCGGCAGGATGAGATGGATAAAGCCGATATGCGCGAAATTGTTCGGCATCTTGTCGATGACATGCGGACGCCCGAGCTTCGCTTGCGTTCGCGCCCGCTCGACATATTCGGCGCCGAGATTTCGCAAGGCGTCGGCTGACAGATCGGAGAGCGCAAGAGGGTAGGGCGCGCCGCCCGCGCCATCGACTCGCGCTGCCATCGCCATGATGTCCGGCAGTTCTCCCACGCCTTCGACTGCGGAGTGGCTGGCGAGAATCTGCTCGACCAGGGTCGAGCCCGCGCGCGGCATGCCGACGATAAAGATCGGTGCGGTACTATCGAAGCCAAATCCTGCGCGCTTGGCGAAAAACGCTTCCGTGAATAGTTCGCGCGACCGCGCGACCATCTCACTGGCGATTCCCGGATCGTAATTCAGCCCCGACCTCCACATGGCATTGCCCGCGGCGTAATTCTGAAAGGATTGCGCGTACTCCTCCTCATCGCCGAACGCCTTGCCAAGCGCGAAGTGAAACGCCACGCGGCTCTCGCGCGTGAGGCGGGGCAGCTGCAGCTCCGCCAGCATCGCGTCGATCTCCGCCTTTTTGAATCGGAAGGTCTTGAGGTTGGCGAGGCTGTAGCAGGCTTCGCCCAGATCATGTTTCAGGGATAGAGCTTTGCGATAGGCGGAGATGGACTTTTCGGTTTCGCCGGCGATGCGCAAGGCGTTGCCGTAACGCACCCAGGTGAATGGCTGATTGGGAACGTTCGCCAGCAGGTCACGGTAGAGCGTGATCGCGCTGGTGAGATCGCCGGCGTCAGCAAGGATGGAGGCTTTCAGATCCCAGAATTGCGGATTGCGCGGCTCCCGGCGCAGCAGGAGATCGGTGTCGGCGACCGCTTCGGCGAATCGCCGGCTTTCCCACAGCGAGATGGCCCGGGCATGAATATCTGCCGTGGCTTCCGGCGAATCGTTTAGCACTGATTTCGGATCCTTCGTGACGGCGGCATATCAGCCACTACGAGGCGAGAACGCAAAGGCCGCTTGGCCGGCCCGGCGTTGCCCCGGGGAGCGGGGTTCGCTAAACAGCCCGCCTTCGGGCCGGAAGAGGGGACGGCTCCCACCGGAACAGGCATATCCATGAAAGAATTCGGACATTTCATCTCGGGCCAGCATGTGGCGGGCACCTCGGGCCGCTTCGGCGATGTCTTCAACCCGGCCATCGGCGAGGTTCAGGGCAAGGTGGCGCTCGCCTCCCGCGCCGAGATGCGCAGCGCCGTGGAAGCGGCGCTGAAGGCCTTCCCCGGCTGGGCCGCGACTAATCCGCAGCGCCGCGCCCGCGTCATGTTCAACTTCAAGGCGCTGGTCGAAAAGAACATGGACGAGCTGGCGCACATGCTCTCGTCCGAGCACGGCAAGGTGATCGCGGATTCCAAAGGCGACATCCAGCGCGGTCTGGAGGTGATCGAGTTCGCCTGCGGCATCCCGCATTTGATGAAAGGCGAATACACCGAAGGCGCCGGCCCGGGCATCGATATCTATTCCATGCGGCAGCCATTGGGCGTGGTTGCCGGCATCACGCCGTTCAACTTCCCGGCCATGATCCCGATGTGGATGTTCGGCGTGGCAATCGCCTGCGGCAACACCTTCATCTGCAAGCCAAGCGAGAAGGATCCCTCCGTTCCGCTGCGTCTCGCCGAACTGATGATGGAAGCGGGCGCTCCGGCCGGCGTGCTCAATGTCGTCAACGGCGACAAGGAGGCGGTGGACGCCATCCTCACCGATCCCGACATTCAGGCGGTGACGTTCGTCGGCTCGACCGCGATTGCCGAGTATGTCTATTCGACCGGCACGGCGCACGGAAAGCGCGTGCAGGCGATGGGCGGCGCCAAGAACCACGCCATCATCATGCCGGACGCCGATCTGGATCAGGTGACGAATGAGTTGATCGGCGCGGGCTACGGCTCGGCCGGCGAGCGCTGCATGGCGATTTCCGTCGCCGTTCCGGTGACAGACAAGCTGGCGGACGCTTTGGTGGAGAAGCTGAAGCCGCGGGTGGAGTCGCTGAAGGTTTCGACCCCGACCGATCCGGACGCGGCGTACGGCCCGCTGGTGACGCGCGAGCATCGCCAGAAGGTGCTGGACTACATCGATCTTGGCGTAAAGGAAGGCGCCGATCTGGTGGTGGACGGCCGCAGCTTCAAGATGCAGGGCTACGAGAACGGCTTCTATCTCGGCGGCTCGCTTTTCGACCGCGTGACGCCGGAGATGCGGACTTACAAGGAAGAGATTTTCGGGCCGGTGCTGCAGATCGCCCGCGCGCAGGAATTCGAGGACGCGATCGCATTGCCCTCGACACACCAGTATGGCAACGGCGTCGCCATCTTCACTCGCGACGGCGATGCGGCACGCGAGTTCGCGGCCAAGGTGAAGGTCGGCATGGTGGGGGTGAATATCCCCATTCCGGTGCCGCTCGCCTATCACACCTTCGGCGGCTGGAAGCGCTCCGCCTTCGGCGACGTGAACCAGCATGGGCCGGAAGGCGTGCGCTTCTTCACCCGCATCAAGACGGTGACGCAGCGTTGGCCGAAAGGCGGCGTGCGCGAGCATCCCGATTTCGTCATTCCGACGATGAAATAGTCTCGAAAGGCATTCTCGCATGGTAGCGCAGCAACTGGAGTCGGAAACGCGACGCGCGTTGGATTGGGAGTGGCGCGTCGCGCTCCTCACCATCCTCGGCGGTTTCGCGGTGGCGATCGCGGTAATCTTGTTTATCTATTTCCGCACGCCGTCGCCGCAAGCGGTCGAGACCGCGCGGCGTGCCCAACTCACGAGTTTGATGAAGAGCCAGGCGCTGGTCTGTTCGCAAGCGATGGCCGCCGCCAAGAATTTCGGCATCGTTCCCAGCTATGCGTCGCCGGCCAGCTTGCTGCCGAGTGAAACGCAGGTCCGTGGCCGCTATTTGTGTGCTGCTGCGACGAACATCGGACATTACAATATTGCCGTCGACCTCTACTGCCGCGAGCTGAAGAATCCGCGCTGCGTCCAGCTGTTTAGCGTGACGCAGCAGGACGGCACCATCCTTTACAAGCGCCAGAGCTGAAGCACGAAAGGCAAAGCCCGGCATGTTTACGCCGCTGGGAATCACGCGAAGCGAGCTGTGCGGCAAGGGCCGCAATGTGGTTCGCAAGGAAGGAAAGCAAGTCCTGCTGATCGATGCGGGTGAGCGCATTTTCGCCATCGCCAACCGCTGCCCGCATGAAGGCTATCCCCTGAGCGAGGGAACGCTGGGGCCGGGCTGTGTGCTCACCTGCAACTGGCACAACTGGAAATTCGATCTGAAAACGGGAGCCGCGCTGGTAGGCCGCGACCCGGTGCGTACCTATCCCGTAGAGTTGCGCGGCGAGAATATTCTCGCCGACCTCTCCGATCCGCCGGCCGCGGCGCAACGCGCGCATGCGCTGAACGGACTGGAGTCGGCCATCGCTGACAACGACATGGCGCGCATGGCGCGCGAGCTGGCACGGCTGGAACGTGCCGGCTTCGACGCCGGCGTAGGTCTCAGCCACGCCATCGCCGTGCGCAACGCGCGGCTGGAAGAGGGCATGACGCACGCGCATGCCGCCGCCGCCGACTGGCTCGCGCTCGCCGAGCGCGCATCGTCGCCAGAGCTGCGGCTGACCGCGCTGCTCGAACCCGTCGCGCATCTGGCCGACGACACGCGCGGTGCGAATCTCTTTCCGTATACGGACGGAACGGCAGAATGGAATGCACCGGCGTTTGTTGCCGCCGTCGAAGCGGAAGATGAAGCGAGGGCAATCGCGCTGGTGCGCGGCGCGTTGGCGCAGGGCCTGACATACGAACGCTTGCTTCCGGTGTTTGCTGAAGCGGCGCTGGCGCACTACGCCGATTTCGGCCATTGCGCGATCTACGCCTTCAAAACCGGCCAATTAATTTCATGTCTCGGCGCCGACGCCGCGGAACCGCTATTGCTCTCGCTCACCCGCATGCTGGTGCGCTCGACGCGCGAGGAGCGCCTGCCGGAATTCCGCTTCTACGCCAAGGCGCTCGCGGCCTGGGACGGCGGGGGGAGCGAACCGGCGCACGCCAAAGATTTTATCGGCGCATCGATTGACGGCACCTTGAAGCGTGCGCTTGCCAGCTCCGGCCGCGAGGTGCGCGAACTATATGACGCGCTGCTTGGTGCTGCGGCATGGAACCTGCTGCATTTCAATCGCGCCTTCGAGCAGGCGAGCGATGGCGCCATCGCCGACAACATCAACTGGCTCGATTTCACCCACGCGCTCACCTTTGCCAATGCCTGCCGCCATCTCTGCGCGGAGCGGCCCGATCTCTGGCCGCGCGCGCTGCTGCAGATGGCGCTGTTCGCCGGACGCAACCGCAAATACGTCAGCGCGGATATGGCGGAGGAGCACATCGCGGGCTGGGCGGTGCGCGACCGCGACGCATTTCTCGCGCGCGAAATGACGGCGCTGTACGATCACGGCGTGCCGGAGCCGATCATCGCCTGTCATCGCGTGAAGGTGCTGCACGCGCTGGAAGACGAACTCGCCGCCGCGCCGGATGCGCCGTGGGCGGATGCGATGTGCGCCGCGGTGAACCGCTATCTTAACACGCCGATGAAACGCCACCACGGCCTTCGCACCGCCACCCAGGCGCGCGACTTCATCGCGCGGGAGGCATGAGCGAGATTGTCAAAGCGGGATTTCTGGCCTTGAAGGGGATCACGTCAGCTCCCAGCAAGCGAGATGGGCGGGAGGCCAAGGCCCCCGCCTATTTCCGTGGCAGCCGGACCTCTCGATCATGCCGGGACGGTTCAAGACCCCAGTGCAGCAGGCGTGGGAATACGCGAACGACGCCATCGGCGCGCGCTGGGTAATCGTTTCCAATCAAAAGGTGATCCGGCTCTACGCGGTTGGCCGGGGTCGCCGCGAATACGAAACGTTCGAGCTTGCGGGTGTCGACGAGGCTGCAGAGCTCAAGCGGCTGGTTCTCATTCTTGGCGCGCAGCAACTGCTTGGCGGTCAGACGCAAGGGTTGCTGGAAAGGAGTCTCCGCGAAGACAAGGACATTACCGATCAACTCTATCGTGACTACAAATCACTGCGCGACAATCTCATTCAGTTCATCCGCGACCAGCACACCGAAGTCGCTGCCGAAGACGCCATAGCGCTGGCGCAAAAAATTCTCGATCGGGTGATCTTCATCGCCTTTGCGGAAGACACCGTGCTGCTGCCGGCGGACAGCATCAAGAACGCGGTGGCATTTCACGATCCGTACGCTGAGCCGAAGCCAAAATGGGAATATGTGAAGCGACTGTTCCATGCCGTCGATGGCGGCAATCCGCGCCTCAACATTCCTCCCTACAACGGCGGGTTGTTCGCGGCCGACCCAACGCTCGATGCGCTCGCTATTCCAGATCACATCTGCGAGGAGTTCGCCAAGATCGGCGGCTACGATTTCGCCAGCCAGGTTTCTGTTGCCATCCTTGGGCGCATCTTCGAGCAATCGATCAGCGACATCGAGCAGAAGCACGCTGCGGCGCGCGGCGAAGCCCCGCCCAAGACCAGCAAGCGCAAGCGCGAAGGTGTGGTCTACACGCCGGACTTCGTCACCCGCTTCATCGTCGAGCACACGATTGGCGTCCATCTGACGGAACGCCGCGAAGCGCTGCTGAGCGCGCACGTAGACGGCGAGGGAGGGAGCGGCGCAATCCGCTGGAAAACGAAGTCGTCCGAAAAGGCCTTTTGGCGCGAATATCTCGATTGCATTACGTCCTTGCGCATCGTCGATCCGGCCTGCGGCTCTGGCGCCTTCCTCATCGCGGCGTTCGACTTCCTGAGCGCCGAGCAGACTCGGGTCCGTGAGCAATTGTCTGCGCTGGAACCCGGCCTGCTGGTGCACTCGGAAGCAGACACCGATGTCGAGATCATCACGCAGAATCTCTACGGCGTGGATGTGAACTCGGAATCGGTTGAGATCACGAAACTGTCTCTATGGATCAAGACGGCAAAGAAAGGTCGCCAGCTGGAATCGCTGGATCATACCATCCGCTGGGGCAACAGCCTCATTGAAGACTCCGATTTTCACGCCGCGCCTTCGATTGGAAGACTGCGTTTCAGGAAATCTTCGATGCCGGTGGCTTCGATATCGTCATCGGCAATCCGCCCTATGTGCGGATGGAGCTGATTAAGCCGTTCAAGCCGTATCTTGAAACCCGCTACGAGGTGGTCGCGGACCGCGCCGATCTCTATGCCTATTTCCTGGAACTGGGCGTGCGCTTGCTGAAGCCGGGCGGTCGCCTTGGTTATATCTGCTCTTCAACATTTTTTCGCACCGGTTCCGGTGAGCCGCTGCGCCGATACCTCAACGCCAAGGCGGAAATCGAGTCCGTGGTGGATTTCGGCGACCTGCAGATTTTCGAAGGTGTCACCACTTATCCCACGATCCTCACGCTGCGGCGGCGTAACGGAGATGGCGCGGACGAAGCATTGCGCTTCCTGCATGTGAACGAATTGCCCGACGATCTGTCGAAAGTGTTTTCAACTGCCTCGCAAGCGATGCCACGGGCGCGGTTGGGCAGCGGCTCATGGCGCTTCGAAAATGACCGGCTGGATGCCATCCGCAAGAAGATGGCGGCGGGGCGGAAGACGTTGGCCGAGGTATACGGGCCGCCGCTCTATGGCATCAAGACAGGTTTGAATGAAGCCTTCGTGCTCACTCGTGCACAGCGCGATGCACTGGTGATGAAGGATTCGCGCTCGGCCGAACTGCTGAAACCCTTTCTCGTGGGCGAGAATCTTAGGCGCTGGCATGTGGAGAGCGACGATCTGTGGCTGATCTACACCCCGAAAAACCGCGTCGACATCGAGGAGTACCCCGCCATCCGCGATTGGCTGCTGCCGTTCCGCGACAAGCTCGAAAAACGAGCGACCAAACAGAACTGGTGGGAGTTGCAACAAGCCCAGGCGGCGTATGAGCCAAGCTTTGAGGCCGCCAAAATAGTTTTCCCAGACATGTCTCAGGGTCCAAAATTTTCGCTAGACACCAAGGGTTATTTCTGTGGCAACACCGTCTACTTCTATCCGCATGAAGATCGTGGATTGGAAGCCTATCTAAATACGAAAGCTTTTTGGTTCTTGCTATTCGGACACGCTGAGGCGCTCCGGGGCGGCAAATGGCGCCTCCGCTTGTTCTCCAATCATCTTGACGCGATGCCAGCGGCGAGTAATCCAGCCGAGTCGCAGTTAACTAGGTCCGCTTTGTATGCAAATAGCGCAGCTACTGAACGCGCCACCACCATTCTAGCCTTCCTGCAACGCGCAGCCGATCTACGTGGTGGCGCACGTCTATCGGATTCGTTCACGCGATGGCCGGGATTGAACTTCGGGAAATTTCTGTCGGAGCTAAGGCGCGTGCATTCCGTTGAAATTCCGGTGCGCGAGCGTGACGAATGGGAGCGATATTTCAACGCGCGCAAAGCAGAGGTTGAAACGCTTACGGCTCGTATTGGCGATGCCGAAGCCGAGATCAACGACCGCGTCTACCGCCTGTTCGATCTCTCGCGCGATGAGATTTCGCTCGTCGAAGAGGCTATCGCCGGTCAATACTGACGCGCCGCTGGCAGCGCAAAACAGAAGGGCGAGGGGGTGAGCCCTCGCCCGAAGTGGCAGTCCGTCGTTTTGAAAATCAATACGTGAATTACATTCCCGAGCCCTGGATCTGCTTCCAGCTTGCTTCGATTGCCTTCACCGCGTTGTCCGGCAGCGGCACGTAATCGAGGCTCAGCGCCATCTGGTCGCCCTGCTCATAGGCCCATTTGAAGAATTTGAGCGCGCTTGCCGAAGTGGCCGCGTCCGCCGGCTGCTTGTACATGATGATGTAGGTGGTGGCGGTGATCGGCCACGAAGCCGCGCCCGGTTGATCAACCAGCATGACGTAGAAGTTCTGCTTCGCGGCGTCGTCCCAATTCGCGTTCTGCGCCGCGGCACGGAACGATTCCACCGTAGGGCTTACCGTCTGTCCCGCCTTGTTCTTCATCTTCACGTAGGAGAGGTGGTTCTGCTTGGCATAGGCGTATTCGACATAGCCGATCGAGCCCGCCGTCTGCGCCACGTTGCCGGCCACGCCTTCGTTGCCCTTGGCGCCGATGCCGGCCGGCCAATCGACGGAGGTCGCCGCGCCGACCGCCGATTTCCAGTCCGCGCTGATCTGCGACAGGTAGGTGGTGAAGATGAATGAGGTGCCAGATCCGTCCGAACGGTGCACGACCGTGATGGTCTGGCTCGGCAGCTTGACGCCCGGGTTGAGCGCCTTGATGGCAGGATCGTCCCAGCGGGAGAGCTTACCCTGATAGATGTCGGCCAGGGTCTTGCCGTCGAGCGTGAGCTGGCCGGGGCGGATGCCCGGCGCGTTGACCACCGGCACGACACCGCCGATCACGGTGGGGAATTGCGTCAGGCCCGCTGCATTGAGGTCCGCCGGTTTCAGCGGCATGTCGGAGGCGCCGAAGGTGACGGTCTTTGCCTTGATCTGGGCAATGCCGCCCCCCGATCCGATCGACTGGTAATTCAGGCGGACACCGCCAACGCCCTTATAGGCCGCCGCCCATTTCGCATAGATCGGGAAGGGGAACGAAGCGCCGGCGCCGGAAATATCCGCTGCCAAAGCAGGCGAGGCGAGCGCCGACAGCGCCACCGCCGCCACGAGAGATCTGAATATCATTGGTCTGTCCTTTCGAGAACGGGTTTAGTTCGTGAATTGCAGGCGGATGCCAAGCTCGTTGAAATCCTGGCCGACCTGAATGGCCCCTCCTGGCGCGTTCAGCTTGCTGACATGGACGATGCCATCATTCAGCTGCAGTTTTATGTTGTTGTTGAGATACCAGTTCAATCCCAGCATGACGATCCGCTCCTCGCCGCCCGCGACACCGGGAAGCCCGCTGGGCAGGAGCGCGGAGTTCTGGTTCCAGTTGAGATCGGTGTTGCTGTAGCGCGCTGTCAATTCCCAAGCGCCCCACGAGTCTCCGGCAAGGGAGAACGGGCTAGCTACTTTCGGCGCGCCGAAACCGCCCACCTCATTGTTTGTGGCCGACACCGAATAGCTTTTCGGCTCGCCGGTGATCACCCAGCTGCCCTCCACAAACCAGCCGGAGAACTCCGGATTGTCGAGCGTGTGTCCGCCAAGCACGGCCGCGCGGTCGACCGAGAAATGCGCGTATTCCCCGCCGAGGAAGAAGTTCTCGAAATTCATGCCGCCGTTGAAGGCCCACATGTTGGCGGTCTTGGCGAAGATGTTGCCGGTGCTGATCAGGCGCGTGCCATCCACGCGAAGCTCGGGGCGGTCCTGCAGGTTGATGGTGCCGACGCCGCCGCCGGTGAACGCGTGAGAGTAGTCGCCACCGAAAATGAGGTTGGAAACGCCGTCAGACCACAAACGGTAACTGCCATGCAGCATCGCCTGCGTCTGTTCGTCGCCACCATTGCCGTGCCCCGCGATCGAACCCGTCTTGGAGCCGGTGAAATCGGCGCCAAGAACGAAATTGTCGCCCGGCATCAGAAAGTCTGCCTGCTGGAAACGCGCCTCGATGCCGCGCCTTGCATCGCCGCCGCCAAACGAGTCCAGCGCGATGTTCTCGATTTCCGGCCGTTCCATGAACATCAACTGGCCTGACGATGTGGTTCCCTCGAACATGAAAGCCGGCTCGATGACGCCAAGATTCAGTTCGAAACTGGGAATTCCGAGATAGGCAACGCGGGCGAGGCTGAGGTTCGGATCGCCTTCCGTCGCATTGGCGCCGCCGCCGTTCGAGCCGCCGGCGTTATAGCGGAATTCGTACCAGAAATCGTTGAAGGCCTTGCCTTCCACGCCGAGGAAGGCGCGCCGCACCACGGCGCCGTCGGAGAGATCTTTATACTGTGCCATATTGCTGGGATCGTGCGGATCGTCCTGGAAAAAGTTCGCCGCATCCACCTGAAACCGCACGCGCAACGCCATCGTGAAGCGGCCGTCGCCGCTTTTAATGGTCGGCCGCGCGTTGTCGAAGGTCCACGATGTGTCGTTGAAATTCTGCTCCAGGGTGGAGAGGCGGGTGTGTTCCGCCTGCGCCTTTTCCCGCTGCGCATCGAGCTGCTCTTCCAGCCGCCGCACGCGCTCTTCAAGCGACGGATCGGTGGATGCTGGAGGCGGCGGAGGCGCGGGCATGGCGGCGGGAGCGCGCTCGCTGGACGTCGTCACCACAGTGGTCTTCACGACCTTGCCACGGTGGTGATACCGGTGTTTGTGGGTTACGGTCGTCGTCGTGGTCTGGCCCTGCGCGACGGTGGCCGCCAGCAACAGGCTCGCTCCGCCGAGCAGCAATGCTTTGCCTCTCATGGTCTTCTCCGAGTTGCGGAGCGATCAGTTCGAAGTCCCGCAGGCAGGTTCGACCGCGAGGCTTCACCGCCCCTTCGGAGGGTCTGATTGCAGCGGCCTGCGAAGGGCGTGTGACAGTTCTGTTTCAGTTTTGTGACGATGGCCGGTCCGAACCATATTATTCACGATTTTCTTTGCAGTCTGATGACGGCGACCAGGCGAAGCGTTGATCGTCGAAGCGCCAACGCTGCTCCACCCCGCGCGAATGTGCGTCTGCCAGAGCCCAAGCAGGGCGTGAAAAATCTAGGTCAGAACCCCATCAGCTTGGCCATTAGACCGACAAAGGGGTTGCGAAACATCAGCGGCGCATCGGCAACGGTGAGGATAATGCAATCTTCGCCCTTATCCGCCATCGGCCGGTGCAAAAGTTCGCGCGTGGCCGTTTGAAAGTCCCCGCGCCGGTACTGTCCCGAGCAATCTGTGAACCCGCCGGTCAGGACCAGCGAAAATTCGTCACCCCCGTGCGTGTGCAGGCTGATGCGGTGGCCGGGTTTGGTGCGAACCAACTGAACCCGGCAATCGCCCACGAGGATTGGCCTGTAGGCAAGCCCGCGCGTCACTGAAATCCATCGAACGCTGTCCAAATCTCCGTCCAAATACGTTCGCAGCGGTTCCGGCGCACCGGTTTCGCGGCCCGGCACCGGCACGGCGGAATGGATTGGACGCAGGTCGTCGAGCCTGGATTGGACGCGCTCCCATGCCGCTGTCGTCATCGGTTCGGGAGCAAAATTCTCCAGCATGGCGCCGCCAGCGCGCTCCGCAAGACTGACCGAACACCTGCAATCCGGACACAGCGCGAGATGCGTTGCGACAACAAGCGAGACGGCCTCCTGCGTTGTTCCCGCCGCATAGGCAAACAGCACATCCTTCGCTGGATGATGTGTGATCATTTCAGGAGACTTTTCCGAACACGTTTTATGGCCATGCGCAGCCGCGACTTCACCGTGCCCAGCGGAAGTCTCAGCTCCCTTGCAATAGCGGCATGAGGCTTCTCCGCGAAATAGGAAAGCTCCAATACATTTCGCTGGGCTGGCGAGAGATTTTCGAGAGCCTTGCGCAAGCGCTGGTCGTCGTCACCGCGTTCCATGGCGGCATCGGCCTGCGGTTCCGGGTCGGGAACGAAGGCCGGATCGTTGGGATCGAATTCGGGACGCCGCTGGTGACGGACCGCATCGATGTGGAGGTTCCGCGCGATCGTGAACATCCAACTTGCCGCCGAGCCTTTTGCCGGGTCGTACAGATGCGCCTTGCGCCAGGCGATCAGCAAGGCTTCCTGCGCGAGGTCTTCCGCGAGTGAAGCGGACGCCCCGTGCCGGAGCATGTATGCTTTGATGCGCGGCGCGAAGTAACGGAACAACGCCTCGAACGCGACCCGGTCGCGCGTCTCCGCGACGGCACGAAGCAAAGAGCTCATTTCGCGGAAATCCGGGTCTGGCACGACAACCAGTTTCGCCAACAGCCACGGCCGGGCTTTACCGCTTGCTGGCCGATGATGCCATTGCGATGGCGCGGCAATGGGCAAAGGGGCTGCCGACATAACAAATCATACGGTTGGCAATCATTGCCGGATCGCCAGATAATAAAAAGATTTCCGGTTTAGGCTGATCCAACGAACCGGCTCTTCCGTAGCATTCATGTCGAGGGGCTTTTCCAACGGAGAACGCCCGCATGAAACGCATTTTCGGGGGAGCGCTGGCATGTGCCGCGGTCTTCTCATTGGCCAGTCTCGGACACGCCGGTTCCGCGGCCGCGCCGCCGCCGCCGCAGGACCATGGCAAGAATCAAACGGAAGGATTTGGCGCGGGCAAGCTGCTGAAATTCGGCTACCATCAGAATTTCGACTGCGTCGAGCAGCCGGGCAACAATCTCGACTTCGATAGCAAGAGAGCTGAAGTCGATCCGGACGAACTGCAAATCCCCATTTGCCAGGCCGGCAAAGATCCCACCATTAACCCGCCCGGCGCGATCGGCGCCGCGACCTCTACCACCGATCCGCTGTATGTTCTCGTCCCCATGTTCTCCGTCGACAAGGATCAGAACCCCGATGATGCGATTTCCTGCAAAGATGTGACGCCGGGAACATTGTGCGGGCCAGAGCTGGGAAAGGCTTTGATCAAGCTGTTCGGCGCGTTGCCTGAAGGATTCAAGGCGAAGCCGCTTGTGTTTTCGCAATGTCCCGAGCCCGGCGCCCGTCCTGGCACCTGCACGATGCACGCATCGCGGGTCGATCTTGCTCCCGTGCTGGCGGCTCTCGGCTACATCGACAATCCGCCGACAGCCAATGTGTTCGTCCCGACGCCGAACCACAGCCACGTGCTGGACGATGAGGACATCAATGTAAAAGCAGAATGGTGGCAGGTGTTGCCGGTGCTGGTTCTGGACAAGAACGACTGGCCCCCGCAGGACGGCAGCAGCGGCATTACCTCGGCGAAGGCCTTGGATGCCGCGGAAAAGGCTGGCCGGGCCATCGAGGCGCCATCGAATTTCTTTCTCTACTTCGGCTCTTATGTGAAGAAATAGCAGCACGCGCATTGATCGATTGCCGTTGAAAGAGTCGGACCCCATGGGTCCGGCTCTTTCGTCGAACAGGCAGAGTTTTTTTCAAGAAGGTTCAGTGGAAATCCCGCGAGCGCGGCAGGACGCGGACGTTCCTCGGATGCCGCGCCATGGGCGCGCGGGAATCGATGCGGGGAAAACTGATGTCTTCGAGTCGGCCCGGCGGCGTTCGCACATCCTGATCGGATAGTTGGTCGAGCATGGTGGTGCGGTCGCTAAACCGCTCGGCGATGAGATGCACGATTCCTTCCTCGCTGCGCTGGATCTTGCCGTCGATCAGCAGCAGACGGCCTCCGATGACTTCCTTGCGCCAGCGCTCGAACACGGCGGGCCAGACCACGGCGTTGCAGATTCCGGTTTCGTCCGTGAGCGTAATGAAAACCACGCCCGCATCGCCGGGCATCTGCCGCGTCATCACGATGCCCGCGCAGCGCGCCCGCGCGCCATCCTTCCCTTTCAGGAATTCGGCGCAACTCATGACGCCTTCAGAGCGGAACGCCTCGCGCAGGAACTCCATGAGATGCGCGCGCAGCGATAGCCGCATCATGCGGTAATCCTCGATGGTGTGTTCGACGAATGGCATCAGGGGCAGCGGCGCGGTCACCTCCTCTGGCAGGTCTTCAACGAATTGCGCGGCGAACAGCGGCAGCGCGTCATCGTCCGGCAAGCGGCGGACCATCCACAGGCTCTCACGGCGGTCGAGATCGAGCGAGCGGAAGCAATCGGCTTCGCACAAGGTGATCAGCGCGCGCTTCGGCAGTTTCGTCCGCCGCACGAAGGCTTCGAACGAGGCGAAGCGGTTGCCGCGGCCGGGCGCGATGTGGTCATTCCACCATGATTCCTGAAAGCTCGCGATCTGGCGAAAACCCAGCCGCAGCGCCGGGGAGCCGTCTGCGGCAAATTCGAGCGTGTTGTCCCATTCGCTGTCATTGATGTCGGGATGGCGCACCTCAACCCCATGCTCGCGTGCATCGCGCACGATTTCCGCCGGCGCATAGAAGCCCATCGGCTGGGAATTGAGGAGCGCGCAGGCAAAAGCCGCCGGATGATGCTTCTTGATCCAGGCGGACACATAGACAAGATGCGCAAAGCTGGCGGCATGGCTTTCCGGAAAACCATACGAGCCAAAGCCTTCGATCTGCCGAAAGCAGCGCTCGGCGAACTCGCGAGCGTAACCGCGCGCTGTCATGCCATCGATCATCTTGTCGCCGAAATGATCGATGGTGCCCACATTGCGGAAGGTGGCCATGGCGCGCCGAAGCCCGTTGGCTTCCTGCGGCGTGAAACCGGCGGCGACAATGGCGAGCTTCATGGCCTGTTCCTGAAACAGGGGAACGCCGAGCGTTTTCCCCAGCACCTGTTTCAGCTCATCCGGATCGCTGCCGGCGATGGTAGGGGAGGGGAATTCCGCCACCTCTTTTCCGGCGCGGCGCTTCAGATAGGGGTGCACCATGTCGCCCTGGATGGGGCCGGGGCGCACGATCGCCACTTCGATGACGAGATCGTAGAACTCCCGCGGCTTGAGGCGCGGCAGCATGTTGATCTGGGCCCGGCTTTCCACCTGGAACACGCCGATGGAATCGCCCTCGCACAACATGTCGTACACAACCGGATCTTCGCGCGGGACGTCGTCGAGATTCTTAAGCTTCGGACCGTAGGTCGAAACCAGCGCGAACGCCTTGCGGATGCAGGTGAGCATCCCCAGCGCCAGCACATCCACTTTCATGATGTTGAGCGCGTCGATGTCGTCCTTGTCCCATTCGATGAAATAGCGGTCCTCCATCGCCGCCGGGCCGATCGGCACGATGGTGTCCAGCCGGTCGCGCGTCAGCACGAATCCGCCGACATGCTGGGAAAGATGGCGCGGGAAGCCGCAAAGCTCTCGCGCATAGCGCAAGGTGCGTTCGACCAGCGGATTGCCGGGTGTGAATCCGCCCTGCCGCATGCGGGCATCCTTTTTCTCTTGCAGGCTTTCGGAATCCCCGCTGCCCCACAAACCGCCGACCAGCGCCGAGGTCACGTCTTCGGTCAGCCCGAATACTTTTCCCACTTCGCGAATGGCGCTACGCGGACGATAGGTGATGACGGTGGCGGTCAGCGCCGCGCGCTCATGTCCGTAGCGCTTGTAGATTTCCTGAATGATTTCCTCGCGACGCTCATGCTCGAAATCCACGTCGATATCCGGCGGCTCCTTACGCTCCTCGGAGATAAAGCGCTCGAACAGAAGATCGATCTCGGTTGGATTTACGGCGGTAACTCCCAGCACATAACAGACCGCAGAATTGGCGGCCGAGCCGCGCCCCTGGCAGAGAATCTTCTTCTCGTCGGCGATGCGCACGATGTCATGCACGGTGAGGAAATAAGGCGCGATCTTCATCCGGGCGATCAGCGCCAGTTCCTTTTCCAGCGTCGCGCGCACTTTGTCCGGAACGCCGCCGGGGAAACGCCAGGCGGCGCCTTTCCAGGTGAGATCGGCGAGGTGCTGGTCCGGCGTTTTGCCAAGCGGCACCGGTTCGTCCGGATAGTTGTATTGGATGTCGTCAAGCGAGAATTCGATGCGCTCGGCGAAGCGGATGGTTTCGGCGATTGCCTCTGGCATTGCCCGGAACAGGCGGGCCATCTCGGCCGGCGCCTTGAGATGACGCTCGGCATTGCTTTCGAGCAGCTTGCCGGCTTCGTCCAGAATTACGTGCTCGCGAATGCAGGTGACGACATCCTGCAAGGCGCGCCGTTCGGCTGCATGATACAGCACATCGTTGGTGGCGATGAGGGGAACGCTCGCCTCCTGCGCAAGCCTGTGATGTCTTTTCAGTCGGCTGCCGTCATTGCCGCGATGCAGGATGGAGCCGCAAAGCCAGACGCGGCCGGGAGCAGTCTCCTTAAGCTTGGCAAGAGTGTCTGCCGTGTTCGGAACGAACCCGCGTGGCGGAACGACGGCGAGCAGCAGGTTGTCATGGACATCGAGAAGATCGGAGAGGCAAAGAAGGCAATCGCCCTTCTCCGTGCGATGCTTGCCGGCGCTGAGGAGCTGACACAGCCGTCCATAAGCGTAGCGGTCAATGGGATAGGCGAGGATGTCCGGCGTGCCATCGGCAAACACCAAACGCGTGCCGACCAGCAGCTTCGGAATTTTGCCCTCGGTCTGCTCGCGAATCTGTCTCAATGAATCCCAGGCGCGCACCACACCGGCCATGCTGTTGCGGTCGGCGATGCCGATGGCCTTGTATTCGAGCACGGTGGCAGCGCTCGTGAATTCCTGGGGATGCGAGGCGCCGCGCAGGAACGAGAAATTCGTCGTTACCGCGATTTCCGCATAGGAGACTGGCTGGTTCATGCGAACAGCCCGTGGACATACCAGCAGGGATGCACCGTTTCGCGTCCCGGCAAGCCGTCGCGATAAAGCCAGAAGCGGCGGCCATTCTCGTCTTCGATGCGGAAGTAATCGCGTGTCGGTTGCCGCTCCTGCTGCCGCCACCATTCCATGGCGATGCGCTCGGGCCCTTCAACCCGCTTCACGATGTGAAATGCACGCCGCCAGCGAAAGCGACGCGGTAGACTTTCCAGCGCAAGGGGCCACACTTCCACCGGCTCCGGCTTGGCAAACAGGCGCAGCGGACGGCGCGGCGCTTCGTCAGAAGTGCGCACTGTCCGCCAACCGTGCTTGGATTTTTCCGCGTATTGCGCCGGCGCGGCGATGCAGGCCGCTTCCGGGATGTGCGTGTCCTGCGGCTGGAAGCGCAGCACGCGATTGGGCCCGAACCGCGCGGCCAGTTTGTCGACCAGCAGAACGATGTCCGGATCGCTTTTCCCGGTATCGAAGCTGCTGTGAACAACCTCCAGCTTCTGCGACAAGGTGGCGGAGAGCCGGATGAGGTCGAACCCAAATCCTGGGTTGAGCGGATCGATCAGGGCATCGAGCTTTTCGCGAAACAGGCGCGTGATGGTTTGCGGATTGCGCAGAGGTTGGCCGGTTTCGATGGCGATGCGCCGCATCTGTCCGTCGGCGCGGAAGAAGCTCGCCTCGAACGCGCGCGCGCCTTCGCCGCGGGTTTCCAGCACCCGCGCAAGACTTTCGCCGAGCGAGTGCAGGGTGGACGCGATAAACTCTTCCGACATCACGGGCTCGGCGAAAGTCTGCTCGGCCATCAGGTCGGGCAGGGGCAGTCGCGGCGTGATCGGTGTTTGAATGCGGCCGATTGTGGCATCCAGAACCGCGATGAAGTGCTTGCCGAAGCGCGCCACCAGCTCGTGCCGCGCGCGGGCCGCAACCTGGCCGATGGTTTTCAGGCCTGCCCGCTTGAGAGCATGGATGATCTCCGCTTCCGTACCCAGCGCTTCGGTGGGAAGTAGCGCGACGGCTTCGTGTTCGCGACCGGGCTCTACGCAGGTATCCGGCGCATATCGGCTGAGCGCGCGTGCCGCGTGCGGAGTGCCGGCCAACGCCAACCGCGCAGAAAATCCCTGGCTTCGAAAAACAGCGCCGATTTTTTGCAGCATCGCCGCTTCGCCGCCGAACAAATGCGTCGTGCCGCCGATATCGAGAAACAATCCGTTCGGCGGATCGAGTGCCACCAGAGGCGTATAGCGCTCGCACCAATCCGCCAGATCTTCGAGCAGCTTCTTATCGGCCGCGGGATTGTCACGGATCACCGCGAGATCCGGAATCATTGCGCGCGCGTCGGCAAGCGCCTGACCGGGATAAAGGCCCAAGCGTGCGGCGCGCGCATCCACCGCCGCAAGGCGCAGCGCGTTCTGTGTTTTCGCCGCGACCGCGAGCGGCCGCTTATCCGGCCTGCCGCAAGCCTTCCATCGCCGCCTCAGGCGATCGGTGGAAAGCCTCGGCAGCCACAGCGCGATAATGCGCCGGTGGCTCGCAAAAGATTCCATTGTTGCAGTCCCATTCCATCACCCATTCGCCGCACGGCCCGTGACGATTGCGCACGAGCGCGGCCGTGAAGCGCGGACGCCCCCAATCTTCTTCGTCGGGTGACTCCGCCGATTTGACGATCCAGCGCGTTTCCGCCGCGCTTGGCTGCGGCCTTGCGCCGAGCCGCAACACGATTGCCGTGGCGCCGTGTTGCTGTGCCGCCAAAGTGAGCCGGCGGCTCGCGAGCAGATCGAACATCCTTGCTTCGCCCCACGGCTCGATGAGAACGACGCCGATGCCTTTGCAGTGAAGACCTTCGCTCGCGGCGCGCAACACGCTCTTCGCGTCCGGCGCGCGGAGCATCAAAACGCGATCAGGATCGCCGCCGAGTTCGCACAACCCCTGCGCATGGGTTTCACCGGCTTCCAAGGCGGAGAAATCCTGCTGCACCCATAAGAGCCACTGGCCTTTGATCAATGCGCGGATCGCCAGCGCGAGGGCGAAGCCGGCAGCCGCCGCTTCGTCTCCAGCACTGTCAGAGAAAACCTCATGCACCGCGCCGGAGCGGAGGCCGCCTTGAAGTAAGGGATTGAATACAATAGCCATTACGGACAGACATAATGTTCACTTTATGTTCTTACACTTTTCCTCACGGAAGCACAACCTCGATCAGGTTCGGCGCACGGCTTTCGAAGCCCCGGCGCAAGGCAACGGCAAATTCCTCCAGCGTTTCGACTTTTGTGCCGAAAACACCAAACCCCCTCGCCAGCGACACCCAATCGATCTCCGGCCTATCGATCTGCAGCATTTCCAGCGCCCTCGGTCCGGGATTGGCGGCAGCACTCCCCAGTTCCCCTTTGAGAATTGCATATGACCGATTGGCAAAGATCACCGCCGTGATGGCAAGGTTCTCTCGCGCCGCCGTCCACAGTGCCTGCAAGGTGTATAAGCCGCTGCCGTCTGCTTCGAGACACAACACCGGTCTTCCAGGACAAGCGACCGCAGCGCCGACCGATAACGGCAAAGCGATGCCGATGGAGCCGCCGGTGTTTACCAGCCAGTCGTGCGGCGGCGCCGATGCTGTCGCCGCAAGCATGCCGCGGCCGGACGTGATCGACTCGTCAACCACGATGGCGTTCTCGGGAAGCAGCGCGCCGATGACGGCAGCCAGCCCTGCGGAATCGATGCTGCCGGCCGGCAAAGCGCTACGGGCCAGCGGCGGAACCTGCGGCTGCGCTTTCTCCGCCTTCACCGCCAAAGCAAGTGCGGTCAATGCTGCGAGGCCATCTTCTTGCGGAGTCGACAGGGTAAATACCTCCGTCGTTTCCTTGGTGAGCACGCTCGGCTTGTTCGGATGCGCGAAGAACGACACCGGCGGCGGCGCGCCAGCCAAAATTACGGCGTCGAATTCCGCCAGTTGCGCAATCGCCTCTTCGGTGACGTAGGCGATCCGCTTGACCGACGGTCGTCCGGCGCCTCGCTCCAGACGCGTGAAGGCAAACGGCACGAGAAGCGCAGCTCCAGTGGTTGCCGCAATCTTTCCTGCGATGGTTAATGCATTTCCAACCGCCAGCACGGCGCCGAGGACCAGCGCCACGCGCGCATCGCTTCGAAGCAGCTTCGCGGCATGGTCGATCTGGGAATCCGCCGGGCAGGATGGCGGCGGCATTTGCGGCACCTCGCCAACCACGCCGCCTTCGCCCCATGCGGTATCCGCCGGAAGGATCAACGTGGAAATGCTGAAAGGCGCGGTGATTGCACTGGCAATCGCCTCCGCACAATCCTGGCCAACGGCCTCAGGCGAGGCGGAACTGCGCAGCCAGGTGGAGTACGGCCGCGCAATCGCTTCGATATTGGACGCGAGGGGCGTCTCGTAATGCCGGTGAAAGGTCGCGTGGTCCCCGACAATATTGATTAACGGCATGCGGGCGCGGCACGCGTTGTGCAGATTTGCCAGGGCGTTCGAGAGACCTGGCCCGAGATGAAGCAGCGTGCTCGCCGGCTTCCCGCTCATCCGCGCGTATCCATCCGCGGCGCCCGAGGCTGCGCCTTCGAACAGGCACGGCACGCCCCGCATCTGGGGAACCCGATCGAGCGCGGCCACGAAATGAATCTCCGAGGTGCCGGGATTCATGAAGCAGGTGTCTACGCCGCCGTCGACCAGCGTTTGGATCAGGCTTTCGGCTCCGTTCAAGCGACCACCCTCCTCATTTCACGCGGCGTCTCGCACGCTAGCCGAAACCGCGCGGTTTGAACGCCATGCGCGACGAAACCCTTTCCATCCACGCCGGCTACGAAACCGATCCCGAGACCAAATCGGTCGCGGTGCCGATTTACCAGACGGTGGCCTACGAATTCGATAGCGCTGACCACGGGGCGGCACTTTTCGACCTCGAAGTGCCGGGAAATATCTACACACGATTGTCAAATCCCACCACTGCGGTTCTGGAGCGGCGGGTCGCGGCGCTGGAAGGCGGTGTGGATGCGCTCTGCGTCGGCTCCGGCATGGCGGCGATCCACTACGCCATTGCCAACATCGCGGAAGTTGGAACCAACATTGTCTCCACCCCGCAACTGTATGGCGCCACCTTCACGCTGTTCGAGCACGTGCTGCGCAAGCAGGGGATCGAGGTGCGGTTCGCCGCCAGCGACAGCGCCGAAGATGTCGAGCGCCTGATCGACGACAACACGCGTGCCGTCTACTGCGAGAGCATCGGCAATCCCGGCGGGAAGATTGCCGACATTGAGGCGCTGGCCGACTGCGCGCACCGCAATGGCGTGCCGTTGATCGTCGACAACACCATCGCGACGCCCATTCTGCTGAAGCCGATCCAGTTCGGCGCCGATGTCGTCGTGCATTCGCTGACCAAGTTTTTCGGCGGCCACGGCACAACGATGGGCGGCGCGATCGTGGATGCGGGGAATTTTCCGTGGGCGAAGCATTCACGGCGCTTCGCCATGCTGGCCGAGCCCGAAGCGGCCTACCACGGTGTCGTTTACATCGAACAGTACGGCCGCAGTGCCTATGTCGCGCGCTGCCGGACCGTTTGCCAGCGCAACACCGGCGCGGTGCTTGCGCCCCTGAGCGCGTTCCTGCTTCTTCAAGGTGTCGAGACGCTGGCGCTGCGCGTCGAACGGCACATCGAAAACACGTCGAAGGTCGCGGCGTTTCTCGATCATCATCCGCAAGTGGCGTGGTGCGAGTCCATCGGCCGAATCGGCACGCCGGGTCACGCGCTCGCGCAGAAGTACCTCAAGGGAAAGACCGGGCCGTTCCTCACCTTCGGCGTTAAGGGCGGCTTCGAAGCCGGCAAGCGGTTTTATGACTCGCTTAAACTGTTCAAGCGGCTGGTGAACATCGGCGATGCCAAGTCGCTCGCCTGCCATCCGGCCTCCACCACGCATCGCCAGCTTACGCCGGAGGAACTCGCGCGCGTCGGCGTGAGGCCGGAGATGATCCGGCTCTGCATCGGCATCGAGCACATCGACGACATCATCGCCGATCTCGAGCAGGCGCTGCGCGCGAGCAAGCCGCAGCATTCCATGGTCATCGGCCAACGCCATCTGCGCGTGGCCGGAGCGAGGGCGTAATCATGGATATGGGATTGCAGGATTTTCTCATCCGGCCGCGCGGCGGCTGGGCCGATGTGCGCGAACGCGACGTGCTGCATATCGGCCTCGTCAACAACATGGCGGATGCGGCGCTGGAAAGCACCGAGCGCCAGTTCTTCCGTTGGGTGGCGCGAGCGGCGCCGGAGCTGCCCATCCGCTGGCACCTGTTCTCGTTGCACACCATGCCGCGCGGCGAACTGGGAAATCTCCATCTGGTTCGCGAATATTATGGTAAGCCGCGCGACATCTACCGGACGCGGCTTCATGCGCTGATCGTCACGGGTACAGAGCCCCTGCAGGCCGACCTGCGGCAGGAACCTTATTGGTCCGAACTGACCGAACTGTTCGATTGGATCGAGCAGGAGGGGCCGCCTGCGCTGTTCTCCTGTCTTGCCGCGCATGCCGCCGTGCTGCATTTCGACGGGATCGAGCGGCAACCGCTGGCGAGCAAGCGCTTCGGCATGTTCGATCATGTCCCGGTCGCCCAGCATCCGCTCACGGCGTCGCTCACGGGTCCAACACCCATCGCACACTCCCGCTGGAACGACATTTCCGCCGAGGCGCTGGAGGATGCCGGCTACGAAGTCCTGACCTATGCGCCGGATGCCGGAGTAGACATGTTCGTCAAGCGCAAGCGCAACGAGCTTCTGTTTCAACAGGGTCATCCGGAATACGACGGAGCGACCCTCGGCCGCGAGTACCGCCGCGACGTTCGCCGGTATCTGGAAGGTTCGAAAGATATCTATCCGGACATGCCGGCAAACTATTTCACGGGTGCGCAGGCGGAACGTCTGGAGCGCTTTTGCAAGCGCGCCATGCGTGAGCGCCACGAAAGTTTGATGAGCGCATTCCCGGCAATTGAACCGCCGCGTATTGGCCGGCGATCCGCCATCGCGGAGCCACTCGGCATATGGCTTCGGCAAATCCAACAACAGCGGAACGAGCACAACGGCACGGCGATACGGCGCCGGCCCTTGGCGGGATTGCAGGCGCCATGAATATGGCTGCGACCATCGCTGCGCTCACTGAGTTGAAGGAGCGGCCTGATACGGTCGCTCTGCTGACTCAGATTTGGCGGCGGGTGCTTCAGACGGACGACGTTACGCCGGACAGCAACTTCTTCGATCTCGGCGGCGACTCCCTATTGGCGCTGACCTTGTTTCTGGAGATCGAGCGCGCCACAGGACGGCAGCTTCCGATCACCGCCATCTACGACGCGCAGACGGTAGCCGAGCAATGCGCGCTGCTGCGGGACGAAACTACAGTCTCCGAATTCTCACCTCTGGTGTTGCTGAAGGCGGGCGGCGAAGGGCCGCCGCTGTTCATGTTTCACGGCATTGGGGGAACGGTTGTGGAGTTCGCCGCGCTCGGCAAGCTGATCGAGACCGGCGGCGATGTTTATGCCGTTCAGGCGCAGGGTCTGGATGGCACCTTGCCGCCGCTCGACTCCGTTCACGACATGGCCGCACTTTATTGGCGGGCCATTCGCGAGCGGCAACCGAGCGGACCGTACTGGCTTTGCGGCTACTCGTTTGGCGGACTCATCGCGGTTGAAGTGGCGCGGCTTGCGCGAAAAGCCGGAGAAGAGATTGGCCAGTTGTTCCTGATCGATGCCTACGCCCACCCCGTCACCTGGCCGCGGAAGTCGCTGCTGAAAGTGCGGCTGCGGAAGCAGCTTCGCAGTCTGGCCTCGATCTTTCGTCGCAGCCCGCGCGAGAGCCTGGCAAGGCTGAAGGCGCGGCGGAACGCGCGGTCCAGCGAAGGCGCGCATCTATCCGAGCAGGAGCGGCGCAAGGCAGTGGAGAAGCGCAAGCAGCAGTGGCTGACGGACACGCGGCCCAATCTTCCCTTGCCGCTCATGCAAACCCGAATGGCCGGCGACAAGGCCGTCTACCGCTATCGCCATAGCCACTATCCGGGCAGCGCAATTTTCCTGAAGGCCAGGCATCCCGATCCGGATTTTCCCGACGATCCGAAACATGTCTGGTCGCGTTGGATTCAGAACCTTCGCGTGTATCGATGTCCGGGTTCACATCTGACCATCGTCAGCGATCACGCGGCTGGCGTGGCCGATCGCATAAATGCCTGTATTCGTGAGGCGAAGGGATTGAGCGCCCCGGGACGGGCCTCGAGGCTCAGGCGCGGCGCACCCCTTCGCGGGTTTGCGAGAGCCTGATGCTGCACCAGCAGATAGATCGCTGCCAAGCAGACGTGCCCCATCGCGTCGAAGACATCGTGGCCCTGCGAGCGATAAAATCGCCGGCAAAGGTCGCGCTGGTCGCGGGCGATCAGCGCTGCACCTATGCGGAATTGCAACGCGCCATCGAGGAAGCTGCTAATCGTCTTGCGTGCGTCGGCGTCAGGCCCCGCGACCGTATTATGCTGATCTGCGAGAACTCGATCGCGGCGGTCGCACTCTACTTTGCCTGCACCAGCATCGGCGCCTGGCCGGTTATCGTGAATGCGCGGCTGGCGTCGCGCGAGATCGACGGCATTCGCGAACATTGCTCCAGCCGCCTGATTGTTTTCACGACCGGCGCCTCGGCGCGCACCAGGTCGCATGCGGAGCGCTACGGCGCGGAGCAAATTTCCGATCTTTCGGGGCTTGGCCCGATGGCGTTCACATCTCCAAACACAACGGCGCAGCCTGAACCCGAACTGGACAGCGATCCCAGGGAAGAGGTCGCCGCCATCATCTACACCACGGGCACGACGGGCCGGCCCAAAGGCATCATGCTCAGCCACGCGAATCTGTTGTTCGTCGCAAATGCGACGGCGAACGCGCGCCGCCTGATGCCCGGAGACAAGGTTTGTGCGCTCCTGCCGATGTCGCACAGTCTTGGCCTGACCGGCGTTTTGCTCAGCTCGTTGGTGAGCGGAGCGGAGGTTCACCTTCATGCGCGCTTCGATCCCACGCGCGTTCTGGGTGGCTTGGCGAACGATGGCGTCAGCGTGATGATCGGCATGCCATCGATGTATGCCATGCTGGTCGAGTATGCGAAGCGTAACGCTCTTGCGCCGATCGCCGCGCCGGCCTTGCGCTTGATCTCCTCGGCCGGAGCGCCGCTCGATGCCGCCACAAAAGCAAGCGTCGAAGCGGCGTTCGGGCAGACATTGCACAACGGCTATGGCATTTCCGAATGCTCCCCGAGCATCGCGCTGACTGCGCTGTATGCGCCCCGTGGCGATTGCTCCGTCGGCCGCATTCTTCCTGGAATTGAAACGAAACTGGCAGGCACCAAAAAGGGTAGCGACATCGGCGAACTGTTGGTTCGCGGTCCGGGCGTCATGAAAGGTTATTACAACGCGGCCGAGGAAACGCGGGCGGCGATCGATGACGAAGGTTGGTTCCGCACCGGCGATCTTGCGCGTTTCGAGGGCGATCATCTGTTCATCGTCGGCCGCGCCAAGGAGATGATTATCCGCTTCGGCTACAATGTGTACCCGGCCGAAATCGAAGCGGTTTTAAACGCCCATCCCGGGGTGTTGCGCTCGGCGGTAATCGGCCGCGAACAGGATGGAACCGAAGACATTCTGGCGCTGGTGCAGCTCGTGGATGGCGCAACCGCAAGCGCCACAGAGCTTGCCGATCACGCTGCCTTTCGCCTGACGGCATACAAGCGGCCGTCCGAGATCGTCATCGTCCCCGAAATGCCGCTGGAGGCCAACGGCAAGATCCGAAAAGCCGCGCTGGGGGACGCGTATCGGACCAGGGCCGCCGCATGAACGGCGACGGCGAATGGCAATCCTGGCGCATCGATGGCCGCGCCGGCGCCAAGCTTTGCCTAGGCGCTGTGTTTCTCGGCGAAATCGCATTTCCGCACGATCTCGGTTGCGGCCCGCGCTGGAAAGCGTGGCTAAATCACGAGCATCTCGGTTACTTCAAAAATGAAACCGAAGCCCGCAACCGCATCGAACGTGAAATCCTGAAGCGCGTGCGCCTTGCCTGGCCGGCGTGGACACAGTTCCGGCACGCGCGCCGCAAGGCACCGTCAATTCGACCCGCGGGAGTGGTCGCCTTCGCAGATGTCGTGCGCGCTCGCGCGAAAGTCGCCTAGGTAAGCTTCGTTTCGGACTTCGACTGCAGCCAGTCCCAGACAGCTGCGGGATTTTCCATCATGATGTTGTGTCCGCCGGAGAGGCTTTGCGCTGCTGCGTCGTAGCGCGCGAGCTGTGCGACGTTTGTCAGCGTGTCGCCTTCGCCGCAGGCGAGGTGGACTGGCGCGCGCGCAGCCGCCATCAGCGATTCCATCGGCGGCTGCCCGACCGAGGCTGTGCGAGGGTCGCAGGCCAGGCGCCAGCCGCCTTCCACTTCGGCAATTCCGGATAGTGCGATTTCGGAGACATTGGGCGCGAGTCCGGTCAATCCTGAGACTTTCAGATAGCGGGCGATGGCTTCGTCCTTGGTAGCGAAGATGCGGGGCGTTGCTTGGGCCATACTTCGCAAGCCTGCCAGTTCGTCTGCGCTCCATGCGACCTTGATGCCGAGTCCAAACATGCGCGCCGGAAGGAATCCGAATTCTCCGGAGGCGAGCGCCAGGCCGATGGCGCCACCCATCGAATGGCCAAGCACCGTCACTGAGTTGGCAGCGCCATGCGCTGCAGTCAATTCCGCAACATCCGCCGCATGCGCGTTGAGACTGTAGTCTGCCGCGTGCGCAGATGCACCGTGGCCACGTAAATCGGGCGCGATCCACGAGCCGGTCCAACGCCTTGCAGCTATGAAGTTCGTCCACACACACCGGGTTGCACCCAATCCGTGCAGCAGCACCAGCAAATCGCCGCCATCGCCACCGTGATCGAACGCGAGTTTCACGTTGGAGCCGCCGCGTGCTCAGCACGGGCGCGATGCATCTGCCGCCGCAGCAGAACAAGGCTTGTCACCGCCTGCAGCGCCACCGTGGCGACAGAAAGATACCAGACTTCCTCGATGCGGAAGCTGGGCCGGTTCACCAGCCACAGCATCGGCAGGATGAACGTGAGCAGGCGCGAGGCTGACGAAAACAACGCGGGCCAGGTGTTGCCCAGCGCCTGAAACACGCTGGAGCAACTGTAGATGATTCCCGTGGCGATGAAATTCCATGAGATGATTCGCAGATACACGCTGCCGAAGCTGATCGCTTCCTGGTCGTTGGTGAAAAAACGGATCAGCGGCTCCGGCCGCCATTGGCAGATCAAAGTGACGGCCAACATCAAGATGCTGGAAATCAGAATGGCGGAGATCAGCGTTTCGCGGATGCGATCGTGGTCGCGCGCGCCGAAATTCTGCCCCGCGATCGGCGAGGCGGCGAAGGCGATCGCCATCACCGGCAGGAAGAACGCCTGCATCAAGCGCGAGCCGACCGTGAAGCCCGCCTGCGCGTCGGGCCCAAAACGCGCGATGATCACATAGATGATGCCGCTGTACACGAACAGCAGTCCCATCTCGCCGCCGGCGGGAATGCCGATCTTCAAGAGCCGCCACCAGGTGGGGAGACGCACGTTGATCCACTCAGACGGCGCCAACGCCACGAACTTTTCGGTGCGCAGGAAGTAAAGCGTGAGCACCACAACGCCAACCGCAATCGCGATCGAACTTGCCGCTCCCGCTCCGGCGGTACCGAAGGGATGGCCGGTGATCCAGCCGGCGATGAGAATCGGCGCCAGCAGAATGTTGAGCAGCACGGTGCCGATCTGGATCATCATCGGGCCCTGCACCACGCCGGTGGCCCGCAACCCCGATCCCATGGCCGCGATGGCGAATTGCAGCCCAAGCCCCGGCGCGAAGCAAAGCAGATAGTCGCGTCCCGTCGCGATCGCCGCGCCGTTCGCCGCTACCAGCCGCATGTACGGTCCGCTGATGAGAAAGGCGGCCACCGCGATGGCAATGCCGCTGACGATGGAAAGTGCCACCGCCTGGTTGAAGACGGCGTTCGCGTCTGGGCGGTCTTTGCGTCCGGCAGCGTGGGAGACAAGCGCCACCGTTCCCACGCTGACCATCTGTGTCATCGCCATGACGACGAAGCTGACGGTTGCAGCGGCACCAACGCCGGCCACGGCGGAAGGCCCGAGCCGCGCCACGAAGTAAAGATCGACGAGCACATAGAGAACCGAAAAGATCATCCCTGCGGTTATCGGCGTCGCCATCACCAGGATGTGTTTTCGAATGGAGCCGGTTGTGAGATCGCGCATCTGCCCGAAGTTTATTGCGAGTCGGGAGCCATGTTAGCGCAAAGACCGTCCCTCTCTTGAGATCTCGCCGAATGACAGCGTTAAGGAGGTGGGCCGGAAAGTCCGCGCGCGAGAGTCGAGGCAATCCGGCCCGCGCCTAGGATGCACTGAAGGGGTGTCATGCTACCGGCGCAAAGGCAAAAGTATTGAAAGTGCATCGCAATAGCAAGTATGCATGCAGGCCTCGGAGTGGATACCTGAGGACGCTAGCTCGGAGTGCGCAGGATAGTGACACGCTGGAATATCGAACGGCGGTCCAGCGCGTCTTCCAGCCGGTCGAGGGCAGTCACCACGTCACCGGCTTCGGCGTTGAGCTGGCGCCCGACTTGATCCAGCGCCGACCACACCGGCTGGAGCTTTCGCGCGAAGGAAGCACCTTTGCGTGTGATCTGCAGCACGCGACGGCGCGCGTCCGCCGGGTCAGCCTTTTCGGCAATCAGACCGGCCTTCTTCAGCGAGTCCCTTGTCTGGCTGACCGAGGGGTGGCTGATCCCCAGTGCTTTCGCCAGATCGTTGACCGCCAAGGGTCCGCAAATGACCAGCTGCTCCAGGACTCCCAGCCAGCGCTGCTCGAACGTCACGCCGGCGGCCTGGTACACGCGGTTTGCATCGCGATCGATGCGTTCCGAAAGCCGTCGCAGGCGCGCGCCGATCGCGGCACCGCCGAGGCTGCGATTGTAATCCGACGGGACTGGCACCCCGGATCTTCTTGTCCCTTTGCTTTTGTGCATTGACAACTCCGTAGGTGCCTACCTATCTCTCCGATATGCTTGTACAAGCCTGTTTGGCTATCTCGCAAGTTGGGAGGTTGTCCGGTGTTCGGTATCAAAAAGCCCCTTTGGTTTTTCTGCCTGTTGTTTTCCGCCGCCATGCTCGCACCAGACGTGCAAGCGAGGAAGGTCAAGGAGAAAACGCTCAGCGTTTCCCAGACCCGCGCGGACTTCGAACAGCTTTACGGTTCCCTGCAAGAGGCGCATTTCAATCTTTTCGCCCGCATATCCAAACCCGAATACGACCGCCTGTACCGGCAGGTTCTTGGAACCTTGACGGCACCTGCCGCCGCCTCCCAGGTGGCGCTTCGCTTTCAGCGGTTTGCCGCCTTCGGCAAGGTTGCGCATGCCCGCATCGATGCCAATTATCGCAATTTCGCGCAGTTCATGGCTGGAGGCGGGAAGGCGTTTCCGCTGTTGATCCGCGTAATTGGCAGCAAAACCTACGTGGCTGAGAATCGCAGCGGCATAAACGCGATAGCGCGCGGCGACGAGATTACGAAACTGAACGGCCGGCCTATCGAATATTGGCTGTCGCGTTGCGGCCGCAACCTCTCTGCCGACACGCCCTATATGGCGCATGCGCTGATGGAGCTGGATTTTCCCATGCTGCTGTGGCTGGAGTTGGGGCCGCAGCCGCGCTTTAACGTCACCGTTCGCCGCGCAGGCTCGTCTGCTCGAACTATCGCGCTGCCAGCCCGCGGCGAAACAGACATGAAAGCATTCGTGGCGAAACAGTCGCCGGTTCTTCGCCTGGATGGAACCCAGCGCGTGGCGCGCATGATGGAGAATGGGGTTGCCTATCTGCGGCCGGGCGCCTTCTACAACACCGATCCCAACGCGAAGGACGAGTATGACAACACCGCTTTTCGACTCTTCGTCGATTCCTCCTTCCGGAAATTTCTCGCCGCCGGCGCCACAAGCCTCGTCATCGACATCAGAGACAATCCCGGCGGCGACAGCTCCTTCAGCGATCTGATGCTCGCCTGGTTTGCCGACAAACCGTTCCGGTTCGCATCGTCGTTCCAGATCAAGGTGAGCAAAGAGGCGATTGCCTCAAACGATGAGAGATTGAAGGCGGCGCCCGGCAATGAACATGACGTGTCGCACCAATACGCGGCACTGTATGCCTCGGCCCGTCCCGGCGGCATCGTTCCCTTCCCCGTCGATTGGAGCAAGCCGCGCGCCGAACCGCGTTTCAAGGGCAACGTCTATTTGCTCGTGAACCGGAACAGCTATTCCAACTGCGTGGCCGTTGCCGCAACTGTGCAGGATTATAGCCTGGGTACGGTGATCGGCGAGGAGACATCCGATCTCGCGACAACATACGGGGCGATGGAGAGCTTCACCCTGCGCGAGAGCGGACTGAAAGTCGGCTTTCCGAAGGCGTATATCGTCCGCCCTAGCGGTGACCAGCGGCCGCGCGGTGTTGTGCCCGACATCGCTATACCGACGCCACTGGTGGAGGACGCAACCGATCCGGTCCTCCAACAAGCGGTTTCCATCGCAGCAACCCGGAAGTGAGCGCGGCGGGCTGCTGCGGCAAATCCCTTAAAACCGCGATCTTAGTCGCTACTCTGGCGCTCTGAGCCGATAGCCGACACCCTGTTCCGTGACGATGACGGTGGGTTGCGCTGGATCAGGCTCAATTTTCTGCCGCAACGTGCGCACATACATCCGCAGATACTGAACATCCGTCTCTGTGCCCCAGACCTCACGCAGAATGAACGTGTGCGTAAGGACTTTGCCCGCGTGGGCGACCAGGAGGCGCAGCAAATCGTATTCTCGGGGCGACAATTTCACGTCCTCACCCTTGCGAGTCACGAGGCGGCGCACCAGATCAACCGCCAAGTCCCCCACTTTGAATACCGGTCGCTCCCCCTCTTGCTGAAGGCGGTGCCGAAGCGCGGCGCGTATTCGCGCCAACAGCTCCTCCATCCCGAAAGGCTTCGTCACAAAGTCATCCGCACCCAAATCCAGTGCGGCGACTTTCCCGGCCTCATCGGATCGGGCCGAGAGAATGACGATGGGAATGGTGGAACCTTCCTCACGTAGCCGCCGGATGACTTCGAACCCATCCTTGCCCGGCAATCCGAGGTCCAGGATAATCAGATCGACGTGGTTTCTGCGAATCTTATCGAGTGCAGTGCCTCCGTCCTCGGCTTCGAGCACATGATAGCAATTCGCAGAAAGACTCGTCCGCAGAAAACGCCGTATCGGGGGCTCATCATCCACGACAAGGATTCGCACAGGAGAGGCCTGCATTATGCAGCCTTCTCGCGCGTGGACGGTGCCGGCAATGGCATGGTGATCGTGAAAAGCGCCCCACGCCTGTCGCATCGATTCCCTGCGGTGATCGTGCCCCCCATTACTTCGACAAAGCCTCGGCATATCGGAAGACCAAGTCCCGTTCCGGTTTTTCTGTCCGCGGCGTAAACCCTGTAGAATTTGTCGAAGATATGCTCCAGATCGGCGTCGGGAATTCCGTCGCCCTCGTCGGCGATTTCGATCCGCAAATGACGATCCGTGACCCGAGCCGTAACCCGCACCTCGGTCTCCGGCGGCGCATATTTCGCTGCGTTGTCAAGCAGATTGAACAAAACTTGCTCGAACAGGACGGGGTCGACGTCGATTTCGGGAAGATCGGACGGGGCGGAAATCCGAACCTTGTGATTTGCAAGCACCTTGGCGGCGCGGTGAAGGGCACTCCCGATTACGTCGCCAAGATCGACCCGTTCCAAATGTAGCGCAAGTGCGCCCGATTCCAGCCGAGTCATGTCCAGCAAATTTGTAATGTAACGATTTAACCGTTCTGCTTCCTCTTGAATCGTCCCCAGCAGCTCTTCCTGCGCCGCGTTATCGAGCGAGTCACGCTGGCTTTTCAGGCTGGTGGCGGAGCCGAGAATTCCCGACAGCGGGGTTCTAAGATCATGGGAGATTGAGGTCAGAAGAGCACCGCGCAAACGTTCTGTTTCCGCCGCCAGACGCGCGCGGTCCACATCCTGTGCGAAATTGATGCGCTCAATGGCGAGCGCGGCCTGATCCGCAAGGGCATCGAACAGGCGCCGCTCGTCCGACGTCAGCAATGGCCCTGGTCTGTCGGAATCGAGGCCGATCACGGCGACCGTGCCGCGACCTGTGCGCAACGGCAGAAAGAGGCGCCTCGCGCCGGGAAGCGTGTCGGCGTCGCGCCCGGCGGAGGTGCCGTGCTGCCACACCCATTTTGCGGCAGCCAAATCCGCTTCTTCGAGCGTATCCTCCGGCGGAAATCCCGCACGGACAGCGATGCCATCGTTTTGCGGCAGAAGGATCACAACCCGGAGCTTCAGCATGTGCGCGATCTGGGAGCAAACCGTCCAGAGCAGATCGTCGAGCATGTAGAGACTCGCAAGCTTGCGGCTGAACAGATACAGATTCTCGGTCATCGCGGCGCGTTCGCGCGTCAATACGGCCTGCGCTCTGACACGGGACGAGAGATAACTTGCGATCAACGCGACCACAGCGAAAAAGAACAATGCGGTGACGTTATCAGGTTCGGCTATCGTGAAAGTATAAAGCGGAGGCATGAAGAAGAAATTGTACGCAAGCATGGCTGCCAGGCATGCAAACAAAGAAGGCCACAGACCGTAGGTGATTGCACTCATCAGAACGGCTGTCAGAAACACCAGCGCGATATTGGTGATCCCGAAATAGCGAAGCACCATCCCCAATGCGAGAGCGACAGCGACCATTCCCGCCGTCCCTGCGTAGGCGTGGACTTTGCCCGACTGCCGCGGCGAAGTTTTCGACTGGGACTTTGGCGGCGGTCCCTTCATCGCCCGGGTGAGTTGCTCTGGCACGACATGTACGCTGATATCGCCCGCCATGCGGATGATCTGGTGAGCGGCAGAGCTACGAACCAATTCTGACCACCAGGACCGCTGCGCGGTCGACACCACGATGTGCGTGAAATTGTTCTCGCGTGCGTACCGGATGACCCCGTCCGCTACGTTTCCGGCTGGCACAGTTATGGCTTGCCCGCCGAGACGTTCAGCGGCCCGCAAGGCTTCCGCAAGGCGATCCTGCTCTGTTTCGCCGAAGTGCTGAGCGCGAGTTGTTTCCACATAAATCGCCGTCCACGAGGCCCGCAGCCGGTCCGCCAATCTTCGGGCATAACGCACGAGGGCGGCAGAGCCGGGACGCTCGTTCACGCAAACGAGGACGCGTTCGCTTGCTTCCCATGGCCCCTGAATGGCATGTGCCCGCATGTAGTTGACCATTTGGTCATCCACGCGCTGCGCGGTGCGCCGCAATGCCAATTCGCGCAGGGCAGTCAGGTTCCCCGGCACAAAGTAGCTTTGCGCGGCGCGCTCCGCTGTTTCCGGGATGTAGACTTTGCCTTCTTTTAGACGCTGGATCAGGTCTTCCGGCGTTATGTCGACAAGCTCCACGTCGTCCGCCCGGTCCAAAACCGAATCCGGCACTGTCTCACGCACGCGCACATGGGTGATCCGCGCGACAACATCGTTCAGGCTTTCGAGGTGCTGTACGTTCAGGGTCGTGTAGACGTCTATTCCCGCACCGAGCAACTCTTCCACATCCAGGTAACGCTTGGGATGGCGGCTACCTTCCACATTGGTGTGGGCCAACTCGTCGATGACTGCGAGCTTCGGCCGCCGCTGCAGGACGGCATCGATATCCAGTTCGGCAAAAACACGCCCCTTGTAGAGCGCGCGTTTCTTCGGAATTAGTTCGAGGCCTTTGGTGAGCAGATCGGTTTCGACCCTGCCGTGCGTTTCGACCACACCGATAACAACATCCACGCCATCGAGCTTCCGCTGGCGCGCCTGGCGCAGCATCTCATAGGTCTTTCCCACACCGGGAGCGGCACCCAGAAACACCTTCAGGCGGCCGCGGCCTTCCTTCGATGCGTCGCGCAGCAGGGCTTCGGGAGAGGGGCGCGATTCGGGACGATCATCAGCCATGCATCGGCAACGTTACGCCTTCGTGGGCACTCGTGCATCCAGCGCCATGTTGAGCTCCAGAACATTGACGCGCGGCTCGCCGACAAGGCCGAAGTAGCGGCCCCGCACATGTTGCTCAATCAGTTGGCGCAACTGGGATTCTGAGATGCCACGTGCCTTCGCGACCCGTGGCAGCTGGAAATAGGCGCCGGCGGGCGTGATGTCCGGATCGAAACCGCTGGCGGAGGTCGTCACCAGATCGATCGGCACGGGGGCATCAGGATTTTCCGCGTGGAGCCTCGCAGCGTCGCCCTTCATCCTCACGATCAGTTTCTTCGACGTGGGGCCGAGATTGGAGCCGGCCGAATTCGCCGCATCGTAGCCCCTGCCGGCAGCGGAGGGCCGGCCATGAAAGTACTTCGGGCTCGAGAAGGCCTGTCCAATGAGTTCGGATCCGATGACCTGCCTATTTTGCGTGATAAGACTGCCGTTCGCCTGATGCGGGAAAAGAACCTGGGCGATGCCGGTCATTCCAAGCGGATAGAGAATGCCTGTGATGAGCGTCATCAAAACGATCATTGCAAAGGCGGGCCAGATTTGTTTCAGCATGGTATCCTCACGCAAGGCCAACGGCGCTGACGAACATGTCGATCAGCTTGATGCCGATGAACGGCACGGCAATGCCGCCCAGGCCATAGATTAAGAGGTTGCGGCGCAGCAGACTAGCGGCGCCGATTGCACGATAAGAAACACCCCGCAGCGCCAACGGAATCAGCGCCACGATAATCAGCGCGTTGAAGATGATGGCGGAAAGTATCGCGCTCTGAGGCGAATGCAGCCCCATGATATTCAAAGCCTGCAACTGCGGATAAAGGGCGGCGAACATCGCCGGGATGATGGCGAAATACTTCGCTACGTCGTTGGCGATTGAGAACGTCGTCAGCGCGCCGCGCGTCATCAAGAGTTGCTTGCCGATCTCCACGATTTCAATGAGCTTGGTGGGATCGCTGTCGAGATCGACCATGTTCCCGGCTTCTCGGGCGGCCATGGTGCCGGTGTTCATTGCGACGCCGACATCGGCTTGGGCAAGCGCCGGCGCATCGTTGGTGCCGTCGCCGCACATCGCCACGAGCTTGCCTTGTGCCTGTTCATCGCGGATGAGCTTGAGCTTGGTCTCCGGTGTCGCTTGGGCCAGGAAATCGTCAACGCCCGATTCCGCCGCGAT
The DNA here is from genome assembly GCA_019241645.1 of Alphaproteobacteria bacterium. Classification (GTDB taxonomy): domain Bacteria; phylum Pseudomonadota; class Alphaproteobacteria; order Micropepsales; family Micropepsaceae; genus Rhizomicrobium. The sequence goes on along the minus strand of JAFAWQ010000052.1, from coordinate 35,063 downwards.
GGCGGCTGCCGTAAGCGGGTTATCCCCCGTGATCATTACCGTGCGGATACCCATGTTGCGCAACGCTGCGAACCGCTCGCGGATACCACCCTTCACGATATCCTTCAGATGAATGACGCCAAGCAATTGCCTGTCTCTGGCGACGGCCAGCGGCGTGCCGCCACTCTTGGCGATGCGGTCGGCAACGACATTGAGTTCGGCGCTGCGGCTGGCGGCGGGGCCCACCCAGCCCATCACTGCGTCAACGGCCCCCTTGCGGATCGACGTACCGTCGCAATCAATCCCGCTGATGCGTGTTTGCGCCGAAAAAGGGACGAACTGCGCGTGCAGGCTGCTGAGATCGCGGCCACGGATGCCGTATTTCTCCTTGGCAAGGACGACGATCGAGCGGCCTTCAGGGGTTTCGTCGGACAGCGAGGAGAGTTGGGCCGCGTCGGCGACCTCACGCTCGTCCACACCGGGCAATGGGAGAAACTCCGCCGCCTGCCGGTTACCCAGAGTGATGGTTCCAGTCTTGTCGAGCAGCAGCGTATCCACGTCGCCCGCAGCTTCGACCGCGCGGCCAGACATGGCGAGCACGTTGAACCGCACAAGCCTATCCATTCCGGCGATGCCAATGGCCGACAGCAGCGCGCCGATCGTCGTGGGAATGAGCGTGACGAACAGCGCCACCAGGACGAGGACACTGACCGTGCCGCCAGCGTACTTCGCGTAGCTCGGCACGGTCGCCACCGCGAATACGAAGATGAGCGTCATGCCGGCGAGCAGGATGTTGAGCGCGATTTCGTTCGGAGTCTTCTGCCGCGCGGCGCCTTCGACAAGCGCGATCATGCGATCGAGGAAAGTGTGACCAGGCGCGGCGGTGATCTTCACCTTGATCCAGTCGGAAATGACCTGAGTTCCGCCAGTGACGGCCGAACGGTCACCGCCGGACTCGCGGATCACAGGCGCCGACTCTCCGGTGATCGCCGCCTCGTCGACCGAGGCTACGCCTTCGATCACATCGCCATCGCTTGGAATGAGGTCTCCGGCCTCGACCAGCACGACGTCTCCTTCCTTGAGCGCCGTGGCCGGAACCGACTGCCAATTGACGGCACCGCTATCCAGCAGCTTCGCAGCCGTGTCGGTCTTGGTCTTGCGCAAGGATGCTGCTTGCGCCTTGCCGCGGCCCTCCGCCACCGCTTCCGCGAAATTGGCAAACACCAGCGTGAACCAGAGCCACAGGTTGATCTGAAATGAAAACAGCAAATTGCCGCCGGTGAAGAGATCACGCAGAAACAGAAGTGTGGTGAGCGCCGCCACGATTTCCACGCAGAACATCACGGGGTTGCCGATCATGTGGCGCGGATGGAGTTTTTTGACCGAATCCCATATCGCCGGCACAAGAATGTCCGGATCGGTCATCGTGGACACCGGCATGCGTGTCCTGGCCTTTTCGAGTCCCATTGGCTCTGTAGGTGCGTAGTTCATTGCGGATCTCAGTAGAGCTTGCCGGCCAGCATCGCGAAGTGCTCGACGATGGGGCCTAGCGCGAGCGCCGGAAAATAGGTGAGCCCGCCGACGATCAGGATGACGCCAACTGTCAGCCCGACGAACAGCGGGCCGGTGGTTGGAAAGGTGCCGGCCGATGCGGGGACGATCTTCTTGGCGGCCAGCGATCCCGCGACCGCCATCATGGGCACAATCATCAGGAAGCGACCGATAAACATCGCTGCGCCAAGTGTGGAGTTGTAGAACGGCACGTTCGCGGAAATGCCGCCGAAAGCGCTGCCGTTGTTTCCGGTGGCAGAGGTGAACGCGTACAGCATCTCGCTGAAGCCATGCGGACCGGCATTGTTCAAGGCCGCCACGCCTGCAGGAAGCACCGCGGCCAGCGCCGTGAAACCGAGAATGGACAGCGGCAGGATCAGAATTCCAAGCATGGCCATCTTCACCTCGCGGGCTTCGAGCTTCTTGCCGAGATATTCCGGCGTGCGCCCCACCATCAGCCCGGCCACGAACATCGCCACGATGACAAAGAGTAACATGCCGTAAAGGCCGGACCCGACGCCGCCGAAAATGATTTCGCCGAGCTGGATGTTGAGCATCGGCACCAGTCCGCCGAGCGGCATGAAGCTGTCATGCCAGGAATTGATTGCGCCGCACGATGCGTCGGTCGTCACTGTCGCGAAAAGCGCGGAGTTGGCGATACCGAAGCGGACCTCCTTGCCTTCCATGTTGCCGCCGGCCTGCATTGCCGAAACATTCTGATCGACATGAGTGCCCGCCAGGGCCGGATTGGGCCGAGATTCGGCCCAGTAAGCCACCGTTGTTCCGGCGAGGAACAGCACGCCCATGACGGCGAAGATCGCCCACCCCTGGCGCTGATTTCCCACCACGCGGCCGAACACATTCGTGAGTGCCGCGCCGATCGAGAAGATGAGGATGATCTGCACAAGATTGGTGATTGCGTTCGGGTTTTCGAACGGGTGCGAGGAGTTGGCATTGAAAAAGCCGCCGCCGTTCGTGCCCAGCATCTTGATTGCTTCCTGGGAAGCCACCGGACCCTGTGCAATGGTCTGATCGGCACCCTCCAGCGTGTGCACGACCGTGTAGGACAGCAGGTTCTGCGGTACGCCCTGCCAGACGAAGAACAGCGTCACGACGATCGCAATCGGCAGAAGAATATAAAGAACGCAACGGGTGAGATCGACCCAAAAGTTCCCCAGTGCGCTGGCGGTGCGCCGCGTGAATCCACGAATGAGCGCGATTGCCAGCGCGATGCCGGCCGCCGCGGACACGAAATTGTGGACGGTGAGACCCGCCATCTGCACGAAATAGCCGTAGGTCGTCTCCGGCACGTACGATTGCCAGTTCGTGTTGGTGACGAAGCTGATTGACGTGTTGAAGGCGAGATGCTCGCTGACAGCGGCGTAGTGCTGTGGATTCAACGGCAAACTGCCCTGAATGCGCTGCAGCAGGTAGAGTATGGCGAAACTGGCGAAGCTGAAGAGCAGCATGCCGACGGTGTAGGCAGTCCAGTGCTGATCGTCGTCCTCTCGCACGCCGCAGATAGCATAAATCGCCCGCTCGATCGGACGCAGAACAGGAGACAGCAATGTGCGCTCGCCATTGAAGACTTGCGTCATGTAGCCGCCGAGTGGTTTCGCGATTGCGATAATGATTACGCTGAAGAGCGCAATCTGAAGCCAGCCATTTGCCGTCATTGCCGAGATCCTCAGAAGCGCTCGGGGCGGATGAGCGCGTAAACAAGATAGATCAGGATTCCGAGCGTCACGAACGCGCCGAGTGCATAGTCCAGAGTCATCACAGTCTCTCGCAAGCGAAGGCATAGGCGATCGCGATGGCGAACATCGCGAAACCGCCGGCAATAAACACAATGTCAAGCATGGCGCTCTCCTCTTTCTAGAACAGCACGCCGGCTTCCAGCATCAGACGTGCCTGCGAGGACTTGTCGAAATTCCTGCCGAACTCGAACCCCGCCGCCGAATGGCCGATGCCGGTGTAGGAGCCTTCGGCGCGCGCGAAAAAGATTCCCTTCTGGTATGTCGGCGTTATCGTCAGCGACCAGGCATCGCTGCCCGGTCCGTAGAGCAGACTCGGCGCGCCATTGGTGAAACTACCGGTGGATTTGATGTATTCCCCGCGTGCCGCAAGCTTCCAGTTTTCATCGAAGGCATAGCCAACAAGAACCGCGCCGCCATAGGTCGAGGCGCTGTGCGCGATTCCGAGAGACGCATCGGATGGAACACTCGCATATTGCAGATAGGGACTGATCGTCCATGGGCCGCCGGCATGCGTGTAGATCAGGTTGAAGATGTTGCCATTGTTCTGCGCCATCGGCGTCGCGAAATTTGAAGCATGCGTGCGGCCGAAATTGCCGCCGCCGATGAAGCTTACGCTGTTGGAACTGTCGATGGTCCACGCCGCCGAGCCGGACACCCAGTTGTACACGTTCGAGTAAAAGCCATCGTTCAACGACAGCGCGAATGTCAGGGGGCCCGTCGCGTAGTTGGCCTGCACGCCGCGGCTCACCGCCGGCTCCTGATTCCACAGCAGTCCGCGCGCTATATTCATGTTTTCGAATGTAAACGTGTATTCGTCGCCGATCAGGGTCGGCAGCTTTCCCGCTTGCACGGAAAATCCGTCGAACAGCGCGAGCTTCACGAAAGCCTGCGGGACGACGCCATACGTCTTTTCCGGCATGTCGCTGGCCTTGATGTAAGGAGTGCCGAGCGATGGCAGCGAATATGCCCCTGCCTGGACATAGAATTGCAGCCAGCCATCCGTCTTCTGCACGAATACCTGGCCGTTGGTGATATCGATGCGGCTGTCCCGATCACTCGGAACCGGCTCACTTTGCCAATAGCCTAGGCCCGTCAGCGCGCCGGTGATGTAAATCTTTCCCAGCGGCCCGCCTTCTAGCGATAGCGGATCGGGATTGGCGCCCAGCGATGCACTCATTGCCGGCATGGGCGCCGGGTCGGCGATGGCTCCGTCCGCCATGCAGAGAGCGAATAAGCCCGCACCAAAACATCGGCCTTCGTGAAGTCTGGAGCGCGTGTTTTGCATCATCGGGTTCAAGCGATGTGGAACGCAAGGAGCGCAAGATTTGCTGTCAGTGCGAAACTTGCCGCGATGGCCAAAATCCTGCCCATATCCCACAGAACAGCCTGGGGGGTTTTGTCGTGCGGGACTTCTTCCTCCTCCGCGCAAGGCGCCCATGTGCGCGCGTCGAGTGTATTCGCCGAATGCAGGTTGGTCCCATGCAGGTGCCACATTTGCGCGCTCCAGTCATGCCCGCTGGGGGGCCTTAATCCGAAGCCCGAATTTGGACGGACGGGCATATGATTTCGAGCGGGCTCGAAGCGTCAAAAAATATAAAAGCCGTATAACGGCGTTAGTGTAATCCGGGTCATCGCACTTCCACCACGGAGTCGGTACTTCAAATGCGCGTGCGGTGCGGAAACCGCAAGATGTGATGTGGGGTAGATGGGGCGGGGGACCCGGCCCCACTCTCTTGCAAACGAATGCCGAAATCATCACACGGTGCTGGCGCCAGAACGCTGGTGCCCAGGGGCTTACCGGGTTGCCTGCCCCAAGCGGTTGATAACGTAAAAAAATCTGTTGTTTGCAAGACCACGAACCACCGGCGATACCAACAATTTCCGCCTTCGCGGCGACGCGCGGGATGCGCTTCTGCGCATAGCCATGTTCAGCGATGTTCAGGCTCGGCAAGGCCGGAAATGGATTAACCGTCACCGAGGTTCCAAACGGGATTATTCCGGCGAAGGATGATGGCGGTGAGTGTGCACCGCACGATCTACGGCGATAGGGGATCAAGCGCTCACGTGCTACCCATACCCAGCAACCACAATAGATTTGCTGGAAGAGAAACTGCGAGCATGACCGTAGCCAAAGTTAATGCGGCACTTTCATGACCCTGTCGCACCAGTAGCAACGGTCCGAGAACCGCAATTAGAAGCCCAATCGCATAGGGGACGATACCGATACCGATCAAAAAGAATGAACCTGTGCCCTGCCTATACTGATCTATGACGAGGACCGTGTTGAAAGCCAGGGGCACACACCAGAGAACGGCGGCAATGACGGTAATCGCTACGACCATGTTGCTCCTCGATGACGTTCTTTGATTATCCATGTTGGTTGCCATACTCCGCTAATATCCGAGTGCGCGCCTGTAAAACATGTATTCTTGGAGTTGGAAATTGGCATAAGGCCAAACCACATTTTCTCCGAGCCACCGGTTCATGCCGGGCATATTTCCGGTCCCAAGGCCGACACTTAGTACGCCGATGCTCGCCCCTCGATCTACAGAGGGGCGGGGGACCCTGCCCCACTCTCTTGCAAACTAATGCCGAAATCATCACACGGTGCTGGCGTCATAACGCCGGTGCCAGGGGCACAACCGTCGGTTCGCTTTACGGTCATCAATTTCCTTGCACCCTCCGCATTCCGATAATCACGAATGCGGTGACCGGATGTGATCAGGCGGCGATTATCCTTGACTGACAGACTTGCCATGTACCTAGACTGGGCGCTCTATGGGGAGATGGCGTTGTTCCAGCTTGGCTCTACCGGGAAACGCCTCTCTGCAGGCGGCTGGTTTGTTGTCATTGCCCTGCTCGCGATGCTGGTTGCGGTCATCTGGATGGCAGTCCACATCTGGAATTCCGTCAGCGCGCAAATGAGCGGGATGGGTTGGGGGATGCTGATCCTCGGGGTCATCTTTTCTATTGTCGTGGGCGGCGGCCTTATGGCCTTGGTGTTCTATTCGAATCGCAACAATTACGACCGGTAGTCTTCTAAACCTCGCCGCTACGCACTCACCGTCTTAAACAATCTACGCTTCTTGGGCGGATCCGGGCGTCATCATGCGCACGGCATGGAAGTCGAGTAAGCCTCCTAGAACTGCATGCCTAATCGGCTGATTCAGCAGCGAGGTGAAAGTTTGGGCGCTTCCGGGCAAGTGAATCTACGCTCTTCAAACTAGTGTTGGCATGCGAGCTTCTGGAATGCCCTCGGCTGTTGGATCGTTGCCAGCAGACTTATCCAAGGCGGCAATGCGGGAAGTTCGAGCCTGCGGACAAGGAGCTCGGCCTCAAATCCGTGAGCTCGAATACAATGCTGAGAAAAAGACAGTCCTGCGCGGTGTTTCATGCTCCGAACGGTCGCGAGGTCCGGCTCACCGTAAACAATGAAGGGGCGCAAGAAGGGAAACGAGACCATGAGCATCATCACAATTCGTGACGGGACGGAAATCTATTTCAAGGACTGGGGCCCGAGAGATGCTCAGGCCATTGTCTTCCATCATGGCTGGCCGCTCAGCGGCGATGACTGGGACGCCCAGATGCTGTTCTTACTGCAGCACGGCTATCGCGTGATCGCGCACGATCGCCGCGGTCACGGCCGTTCGACGCAAACGGCGGGCGGTCATGACATGGATACTTACGCGGCCGACATGGCGGAGCTGGCGAAGGTTCTCGACCTTCAGAATGCAATCCATATCGGCCATTCCACGGGCGGCGGCGAAGCGGCGCGTTACGTGGCGAAGTACGGTACGGGGGCCGTTTCGAAATTGGTTTTGATCGGCGCCGTACCGCCCGTGATGGTCAAGTCAGCCAAGAATCCGGGCGGCACACCAATCGAAGTGTTTGACGAGATTCGAGCGGGCGTCGCCGGCAACCGCTCGGAATATTACTGGAGCTTTATCCTCCCCTTCTACGGCTTCAACCGGCCCGGCGCGGACGTGAACGAGCAGATCCGTCTCAACTGGTGGCGCCAAGCCATGATGGGAGCCGCCAACGCGCAATACGAATGCGTCAAGGCGTTCTCGGAAACCGACTTCACCGATGACCTGAAAACCATCGATGTCCCCGTAATCGTCCTGCACGGCGACGATGACCAGATTGTTCCGATTGCGGATTCAGCCACGCTCACCGCGAAACTTGTGAAACACGGAACGTTAAAGGTCTATCCGGGCTATCCGCACGGCATGTGCACGACTCATGCGGATGTCATCAACCCCGACCTGCTCGGCTTCATCAAGTCCTAAGCCTGCGCCCGAAGGAGATCGGCATGAAGATCGTGGTGATAGGCGGCAGCGGCCTCATCGGCTCGAAGACTGTGGAACGGCTGCGCAACAAGGGACACGATGTGGTGGCGGCGTCTCCGAACACTGGCGTCAACACCATCACCGGCGAAGGATTAGCCGCGGCGCTGGCCGGCGCGCAGGTAATGATCGATCTCTCCAATTCGTCCTCCTTCGACGAAAGAGCCGCCGTGGAATTCTTCGAAACATCGAACAAGAACCTGCTTGCCGCGGAAAAGGCCGCCGGCGTCCAACACCACGTCGCGCTCTCGGTGGTGGGCACCGAACGTCTTTCAGGCAGCGGTTATTTCCGCGGCAAGGCGGCACAGGAAAATCTCATCCAGAACGGCGGCGTCCCGTACACGATCGTGCACTCGACGCAGTTCTTCGAATTCACCAAGGCCATCGCGGACACCGGCACGGCCGGACAAACCATCCACGTACCCACGGCGTATTTCCAACCGATCTCGGCCGATAACGTGGCAGACGCCATGACCGACGTCGCGCTGGCGGCTCCTGCCAATGGCATCGTCGAGATCGCCGGTCCCGAAAAGCTGCGCATGAGCGAACTCGTCGCGCGCTACCTCAAAGCGACAAACGATCCACGCGGTGTGGTGGGCGATCCGCATGCGCTCTATTATGGCTATGAGATCGGCGACGAAACGCTCGTTCCGGGCACCAACGCGCGTATTGCCGCAACATGCTTTGAGGACTGGATGACGGCCCGCACCCAACAACCGAAAGGAGCTGCAACATGATCTCTCGCCTCTTCTTCGCGGCAGCCGCTGCGGCGCTATGCATCGCCGCCGCGCCGGCACCCAAGGCGCCGGAGGCAAAAGTCACGATGGTCTACGACCACGTGTTGCCCAATGTGCCGGGCAAAAGCCTGAAGGGAATCCTTGTCGAGTACGGGCCGGGCGGCACCTCTCCGGCACACATGCATCCGAAGTCGGCGTTCATCTATGCCACGGTTCTGGAGGGTGCGATTCGCAGCCAGGTTAATGACGGACCCGTGAAGACATATCGCGCCGGTGAAAGCTTCTCGGAGAACCCCGGCGACCGGCACTCCGTGAGCGCGAACGCGAGCGCCACGGAGCCGGCGCGTTTGCTGGCGGTGTTTGTTGTCGATACCAACGAGACCAATTTGACGACGCCGATCGACAAGTAGCCGGGACCTTCAATGCCGAAAAAAATTCTTCTGCAAACCACCATCCCGGCGGAGCAAGACAATTGGAGCATCGCACGCTTCCATCTCCTGTCGGAGTATCTGAATGGCCTCGAAGGCACGGAGGGATCGAGATTGTTTGCCGTTGCGGCGCGTGATCGCGATGGCGCACAAGACAACGTACTTCCCCGCATCGATGAGACAGACTTCGACGAATTGTGGCTCTTCGCCGTCGATGAAGGTGACGGGCTGACGCCTGAGGATTGCGCGGCGATTGCCAAATTTCGCCAGCGCGGCGGCGGTCTGCTTGTCGCCCGCGATCACATGGACCTCGGTTCGTCGGTCTGCACGTTGGGCGGCGTTGGATTGGCGCACCACTTCCATTCGAAGAATCCGGAGCCTGATCCTTCGCGCCACAAGATCGACGACCCGTTCACCACCACGATCCTCTGGCCTAACTACCATTCCGGTGCGAACGGCGACTATCAGGAGATCGGAGCAGAAGGCGCGCTGCATCCGGTGCTGCGCGATCCCTCCAACCCGCAACAGGCGCTGCGGTTTCTGCCTGCGCATCCGCACGAAGGGGCGGTGAGCGCGCCGCCGGGCGACGCGACCGCGCGGGTCATCGCTACCGGCCGGAGCAAGGTCACTGGCGCAGTTTTCAATATCGCCGTGGTGTTCGAGCCGGATCGGGAGAACGGTCCGGCCATCGCGCAATCGACGTTTCATCACTTCGCCGACTACAACTGGGACCTCAGCACCGGGGCACCTAGTTTTGTCACCGAGCCGCCGGGCAACGGGATGGTCGAGACGCCTGAAGCGCTCGTATCGGCGAAGACCTATGCGCGCAACGTGGCGCTGTGGCTTGCCGGCCTCGATCCCGCTGTCGCGTAACGCAACGCCTTGAACCCCGCGAGCCAAGCGGACACAACCACGAGGGGACCAACATCATGAACGAGGAACGGTTCACCGGCCGGAAGGATATCGCGATTTTCTTCCGCTCATGGCATCCCGACAGCAAGCCGCGCGGCGTGGTGGCCATCTGCCATGGCCTCAATTCTCACAGCGGCGAATATGTGTGGGCCGCCGAGCAACTGCGGGCTGCGGGTTTCGCGGTCTACGCGCTCGATTTGCGTGGCCGCGGAAAATCGGACGGGGAACGGTTCTATGTCGAGGACCTCTCGGACTATGTCGGCGATGTTGCGATGCTCATCGAGCTGGCGGAAAAGCGCGAACCGGACGCGCCCGTCTACCTGTTCGGCCACAGCGCCGGCGGCGTCGTCTCGTGCGTTTACACCTTGGACAACCAGGACCGGATCGCGGGGCTGATCTGCGAGGACTTCGCCTTCCAGGTGCCCGCGCCGGATATTGCAATAGCGCTCGTGAAAGGCATCAGCCACCTCGCGCCGCATGCGCATGCGCTGACCCTTCACAACAAGGATTTTTCCCGCGATCCGAACGTCGTGAAAGCGAAGAACGCCGATCCGCTGATCGCGGATGAAGCCCAACCGGCGGCAACCGTCGCCGCGCTGGCCCGCGCCGATGAGCGGCTGAAGCGCGAGTTTCCACGGATCACGCTGCCCGTACTCATCCTGCACGGCACTGCGGACAAGGTAACGAGACCGAGCGGCAGCCAGGCGTTCTACGATCAAGCAGGATCGGTCGACAAAACGCTCAAATTCTACGAGGGCCACTATCACGACCTGTTGAACGATGTCGGCAGGGAAAAGGTGATGGCCGACATCATCGCCTGGATCGAAACCAGGGCCGCCGGCCATGCCGGTTGAAGGCCCTCCAGCGGCATGAGCGACTGGCTAGCTACCGGTTGACGTTTCGGGTTCCTGCAATGGAGAGTCCGAGACAGCAGCGACGTGAAAGTTTTGGCGCTTTCGGAAAAGCTGTCTGTGTCCTTTCGAATTAAGTTCGCGCGTCCCGTTGACCTGTCTGCCGGACACGAATGGCGGAGCCCATTGTCCGTGTTCGCCAGACGGAAACCTCTGGAGGTATCAACGTGTCCGATCACGTTGACGGTCCGCGCTCGATCGGCGATCCGCCAGCCGATGTGACGGATCTCTTCGCATTTACAAGTCCGGCAGACCCGGCGCGCACGGTTCTCGCCATGTGCGTTTTTCCATCGGCCGGCGTTAGCGCCGTGTTCTCGAACGTCATCGACTACACCATTGCCCTTCGCCGGGTTACGGTAGACGGCAGCGGCAATGCGGCGAAGTTTTCACCATCAGAGGACGAGATCCGCTTCGTGTTCCGTTTCGGGGCTCTCCAACGGGACGCAGAGGGCAGAATCGTCCAGCGCGGTGTTTGCGTGCTGCCGGACGGCCGCAAACTTCAACTCACCGTGAATGAGGAAGGGGGCGCGACGGCGCCGGAAGGCGATCCGCGCGTGTTCGCGGGGTTGCGCTCCGACCCCTTCTATCTGGCCGTGATCGCCGCCACACTCGAGAAGGTGCCGAACCTGCTGCAGCACGACAACGTGTTGTGCCTGGTCGTCGAGTTCGACACAAAGTGCATGCTCGATTCCGCCGCCGGCACATTGTTCGGCGCGATCGGCGAGACGGTCCCGCGCGAACCGCCGGGGCGCATCGGCCACCCTGTCGCGCGTATCGATTGGGTGGGAAAGCCCGAGCAGACGAACATTCGTCTGAACAATCCCGGACTGCAGGGCGTCGACGACATCCGCGACCTGTGGAATCAGCAGAAGCCGTTCGCGATCTCGCCGGACCTCCAGCCTCTGTTCCTCAAGCGTCTGAATGCCAGCTTCGCCGACTGGGACATGCGCGACGGCAAGGCCGACTGGACGTCGGAAGCGCGCGCCGCCAATGCCCGCGTCTTCCTCGACGATTTTCTTCTGTTCGACATCGCCAAACCGATCACGGACGATAGTCATCTCGAAATCGAGAAAAGCACACTGAACGGCGTGCCCTACCGGACCGGCGGCGGCCGCACCATCAATGCCAACGTGATCGACATCCTGCTCACCTGGCTCATAAACCGCGATCGCGAATTCCTGCGGGGTGGAGCGACCGGCGCGACAAAGCCCGGCACGAATGTCTTTCCATACTTCGCGTCGCCGAACAGCGAAGTGCAGTGCGTCGCCGATTCCGTCGAGCTCGCGTCCGCGCCGGAGGCGGTGTGGTCACTGATCGGACAGTTCGACCTCAGCTGGCATCCCCATGTCGCGAAGGTCGCGCTGATCGGCTCCGGAACCGGTCAGCTCCGCCGCATAGAGACAGGAGACGGCCGCACCATTGTCGAGCGCCTCGACGAGGTCGATGAGGCGAAGCGCATCTATCGCTACTCGATGGTCGCCGGGATTCCCGCCTCCGACTACGCGGGAACGATCGATGTGAGACCGCGCGGCGCCGGCTGCGTCGCCGCCTGGCGGGTTCAATTTCTGGCAGACGGACTCCCCGACATCCGGGTCAGGGACATGGTCACCGGACTTATCGAGAGCGGTCTCGGAAGCCTGAAATCCCGCTTCGGCACCGATCGAGAACCAGTGCGACCGTAAGCGCAAGACCAAGCGGAGATCACTTCATGCAATACCAGACGATCAACCCTTACACCGAAGAGCTTGTCCGAACATTCGACCTGCACAGCGATAGCGAAGCCGAAGCGATCGTCGCCAAAGCGGACGAGACGTACAAGGCCGACTGGAGCAAGAGATCGCCCGCGGCACGCAAGACCGTGGTGAAAAAAGCGGCGTCCATTCTGCGCGAGAGGATCGAGGAGTTCGCCGGATACAGCACGCTGGAAATGGGCAAGTTGCTCCGTGAGGGGCGGTCCGAACTCAGCCTGTGCGCGGATATCCTCGACTACTTCGCGGACAACGCTGAGAACTTCCTCGCTCCCGAGAAAATCGATGTGAAAGACGGCGAGGCATTCATCGAGACCGCACCGCTGGGCGTGCTGTTCTGCGTCGAGCCGTGGAATTTTCCCTATTATCAGCTGGTGCGCGTGGCTGCGCCGAATCTCATGATCGGCAACACAGTCATCTGCAAGCACGCGCCGAATGTGCCGCAATGCGCGCTGGCATTCGAGAGGCTGTTTCTCGATGCCGGCGCCCCTGCGGGCGTCTGGACGAATGTCTTTCTGACCAATGAGCAGGCGGCGAAGGTCATCGCCGACAGCCGGATCAGGGGCGTGGCGCTGACCGGCAGCGAGCGGGCAGGGGCGGCGGTGGCTTCCGAGGCAGGTCAGGCGCTGAAAAAAAGCACCATGGAGCTTGGCGGCAGCGATCCCTTCATCGTGCTGGACGATGCGGACCTCGAGACCGCGGTGAAATGGGCGGTCAACGGGCGCATGCGCAATTCCGGCCAATCCTGCATCTCGGCGAAGCGCTTCATTGTTCTGGAAGGCATCGCCGATGCGTTCCTCACCCGGGTCAAGAGTGAGGTCGAGAAACTGAAGCCCGGCGATCCAATGGATCCCGGAACCTCGCTGGCTCCTCTTTGCACGGAGGCCGCCCTTAACAATGCGCTGAAGCAGATCGACATCGCGATCAAGGGCGGCGCCAATGTGTTGCTGGGCGGAAAGCGGCTCGACCGGCGCGGGTTCTTTCTCGCGCCCACCATTCTCACCGATGTAAGGCCGGACAATCCGGCTTTTCATCTCGAATTCTTCGCGCCGGTCGCCATGTTCTTCCGGGTGAAGAATGAAGACGAGGCGGTCGGCGTGGCCAACGATTCGCCTTTCGGATTGGGCGGAAGCGTGATCACCAAAGACGTCGAACGCGGCAAGCGCGTCGCGCGCCGGATCGAATCCGGGATGATCTTCATAAACCGGGCGACCGGTACGTCTCCGGAGCTTCCGTTCGGCGGAGTGAAGAATTCCGGATACGGCCGCGAACTGTCGCATCTCGGCATCGGCGAGTTCGTCAACAAGAAGCTGATCCGTGTTGCGGCGGAAATGAGCGACGCCGTTTCGGGGGGCCGCCCGTGATCCTGATGAAACAAGCTACTGAAATGCGGGCCGAACAATGATGCGGTCCATTCTCAGAGTGTGCATCGCGGCGCTCGTATTCATGCCGGTGTCCGCATCGGCCCATGTGGGTATTGGCGGTACGCACGGATTCGTGCATGGCTTCGCGCACCCGTTGAGCGGCGTCGACCATGTTCTGGCAATGGTTGCCGTCGGCATGTTCGCTGCCCATTTGGGCGGACGGGCTCTGTGGCTCGTACCGCTGACATTTGTTTCGATCATGGCGGTTGCCGGCTTGGCGGGTATGGCGGGCGTGCGTTTGCCATTCGCGGAAATCGGTATCGGCCTGTCGATCATCGTGCTGGGAATGGCTGTGGCGTTGCAGGTCAGCGTCCCGACGCTGGCTGCGATGGCCGCCGTGGGATTCTTCGCCATCTTTCATGGCCACGTACATGGCGCGGAAATGCCGGCCAGCGTGTCCGGTTTAACCTACGGCCTTGGATTTGTCTTCGCCACCGCGCTGCTTCACGGGATTGGCATTGGTTTGGGTCTGGCGATTGCCAGGGCAGGCAAGGCGTACAGTCGCAGAATTCTTCAGATCAGCGGGTCCGCCATGGCGTTGGCTGGCGTCGCCTTTCTTGTGTCGCCGTGAGCACCGCATTGGACCTTGGCGACGGTCGGACTGTCACTGACGGACAGATTGCCGCGATCAATCTGGAAAGCACGCGCCGGCGCGCATGGGCATGCTTTACGCAAGACTCCGGCGCGCCGCGCGTCGCGGAGTCGCTTGTCGATCTGGAGCGCATGGTCGCGCAGTTCCTTGGCGATCTGACCGCGCTCGATCGCCTGGAGATGCTGGCCCGGCAATTTGCTCATGCGGATGAATCGTTTCGCGCCCCCCTTTTGGAAGCGGAGGTCGCGTCGTCGGCGCACCGCTTCCGCGACGCCAGAACTCACCTTTCAGCTGCGGCGCGGTTGGGCGCGCCGTGCATCGACATCGAGCGGCGGTTGTTGGCCGTCAACCAGGCATGTGGCCTGCAACTCGACGATGTGCTGGACGGGCGCTGCCGCTTCGCCGCGGAAAGCGGAAAGATCGAGGAGCTCGTGCCGCTCGGCGCCCTGTTCGCCGATCTCGAGCGGTTCGCCGAGGCGGATGCGGTCTATCGGAAGGCTTTTTCGTCGTACGACGGTACCTCGCCGTTTCCGCTGGCGTGGGTTTGTTTTCAGCTCGGCATGCTGTGGGGAGAACTCGTGCCCGAGCCCGATCTGAGACTCGCAGAACGCTGGTATCAACGCGCGATTGCCTACCTGCCGGGCTATGTGAGGGCGCGCGTCCACCTCGCAGAAATCTACGCAAGCGAGGACCAACTCTCCGATGCGGAGGCGCTGCTGCTGTCGGCGTTATCCAGCTGCGATCCCGAAGTGCGATGGCGTCTCGCTGGCGTGCGCATCGCGCAGGGGCGCTTCGAAGAGGCCGAGATACAGCGAAAGGCCGCTCGCTCAGGCTTCGAAAGCCTGCTGGCGAAACACCGGCTCGCTTTCGCGGACCATGCCGCCGAATTCTACGCCGATGATGGGAACGACCCGGAGCTGGCACTTGAGCTTGCACGCACAAATGCCGCCAATCGTCCGACACGGCGCGCGATCACCCAGATGGACAGGATCGCGAAGGGTCTTGACCGGACGAGACGCAGCGACCGGTACGAAAGCGCCAAAGAGTTGGCCGCTCAACCAAATCCAATGTGAGGGAGAAACAAAGATGGCGACACTCAACACCGGATCGGACCCTTCTTCGGACATTCACGCCAAGATCCGGCAGTTCCGGGAGCTGTTCGCCGACGCGCCGGAGATTGGCAAGCAGGCGCTGGAAAACTCGATCAACACGCTGAAGTCGCAGGCCTCGGATCCGCCGCCGCCGATTGGAAGCGCCGGCCGCGTCGGCGCGCGCCTCGGCAAGGTTTCCGAGCTGACGATCATCGTTCCACTGGCACCCGGCGGCGCAAAGCGATTGCGGGCGTTCCTGCGAATTTTGGGTGGCAATCTCTCGCAGGGTGCGAATTTGGTGGGCACGCTCCACACCATGCGCTTCGTGTTCTTCGACAACGACACGCGGCTGCTCTTCGCGACAGCCTATGACGGCGATTGGGACACCTACATCGACGACTTCGTCGCCAAGATTCCCGATTACCTCGACATCATCGACTCTGCGTGGGACGGCTGGCCTGGCATCCGCAGCCCCGGCGCGAAAGACTACCTCGCCAGTCACCAGATCACGGCAGAAGGCTGGTACGTCGCTTATCCCGATCTAACGGTAGCGGAAATTCTACGGAACCAGCGCATCGCCAAGGCCGTCGACGAATTCCTGGACAAGATCGGCTGAGCGAATAGCACACCATCTAAAAAGGAGGGGAAGGCAGGCATGACCACGAATGAAGCGAAAACCAACATGACCGCGGAGCAGAAACTTCAGAAGCTGCGGGAGCTCTACGCCGACGCGCCTGAAATAGGCAAAGCCGCGCTGAAGAACGGGCTCGCCATGCTCACCAAGGAACTGGCAGCGCCGGGGCACGCCCAAACAGCCGGCCGCATCGGCGCCCGTCAGGGCAAGGTCTCGGAGCTCACCGTGTTTCTTCCGTTCGTGCCAGGCGGAGCGAAGCGGCTGCGTGGATTTCTGGAGCTATTGGAAGGCAACTTCAAGGCTGCCGACGCCGTAGGCACAGTGCACGACATGCGCTTCGTGTTCGTGGATGACGATACGAAGATACTCTTCGCGACCGCATATGACGGCGACTTTGACCCCTACATCGAGGACTTCGCGGCGAAGATTCCGAACGCTATGGATCTGTGGCTGTGCAATTTTGAGGGTTACCCAGGAATGCGAAACCCGAAGGCGGCGGCGGACTGGATCGCCGCGCACCAAATTGCCGCCGAAGCCTGGTACGTCAACAGCCCAAACCTGACCGCCGCCGAGACCCGACGGCTCGAAAAGGTCGGCACGGCCGTGGACGAATTCCTCGACAAGATTGGCTAGGCGGACGACATGACGACGCAAGAACAAATTCAAGTCGAAGAAAAACTTAGGAAGGTGCAGGAGCTTTATGCGGATGCGCCGGAAATCGGCAGGGTCGCCCTGAAGAAAGGGGTCGAAGAGGGACTGGCGCGCGAACTTGCCGCCGCAATGCAGCGCGAAAGCGCGGGCCGTATCGGCGCGCGCCAGGGCAAGGTGTCCGAACTGACCGCGATCATTCCGCTGGAGCCGGGCGGCGGCAAGCGCATTCGCGGCCTGCTGGATTTGCTGGGAGGAAACTTCAAGGGCGCCGATATCGTCGGCACCTTGCATGACATGCGCTTTGTGCTGCTGGAGAACGATACCAAGCTTCTCTTCTGCACAGCCTATGACGGTGAATGGGATACGTACATCGACGACTTCGCGACGAAGATTCCGACATCGATGGACATCCTGTTCTGCAATTGCGCGGGATGGCCGGGGATCAGCAGTCCAAAAATCAAGGATTGGATCGTCAGTCATCAGCTCACTGCCGATGCCTGGTATGTCGCTTCCCCCAATCTCACGGTCGCCGAAACGAAGCGGCTCGAGAAAATCGGTGCGGCTGTCGACGAGTTCCTCGACAAGATTGGATAGCGGGCGTTGCGATGAGTCCGCCTAAGGTTGAACTGCATGAAATACAGGCGACCGTGCTCCGGCTAAGGCCGGCGCCGTACTATGGCTCCCACGTGCTGTTCCGCGTTGACGATGCAAAAGCGGGCCATGAGTTTCTCCGCCGGCTGGCGCCCCATGTCGATTCGGCGGCGAACTGGTGGAAGCCCGCAGATGCCTGGATTTCGGTTGCGATCAGCTATGCGGGTTTCAAGGCCCTCGGCCTTCCGGCGGAATCGCTGCAGAGCTTTCCCGAAGCGTTTCGCGTGGGCATGGCAGCCCGCGCCAGGGAATTGAGGGACGAGGGCGTCAACGACCCAAAAAACTGGGAGCCGCTGTTCGGAAACGGTGAAGCGCATATCGGGCTGAATGCGTTTAGCGACTCCATGGAGAAATGGCAGCGCATTGTTGAGATGGCGCGTGAGCAGTTGCGTGATTTGCATGGCGTCCGGGTGTTGGCCGTGCAGGATTTCGGCATGCAGCCGGGTGACCGCAATTCGCTGGGCTACAAGGACGGTATTGACCAGCCCGCGATGGAGGGCGTCGGGGTCGACCCGCTGCCGGGCCAGGGCAACCCGATCAAGGCCGGCGAATTCATCCTTGGCTATCCAGGCGAGACCGGCGTGCCGCTGCCGATGCCGCAGCCGGACATCCTCGGTCGCAACGGCACCTATGTGGGCTTCCGCAAGTATCAATCGCGGGTCGGCGCATTCAACCGCTTCCTCCATGCCAACGGAAAGACCGAAGACGAACGGGAGTTCGTTGCAGCAAAACTGGTCGGCCGGTGGCGCAGCGGCGCGCCGCTGACCCTGGCACCTGACGCCGACGATCCGGCGCTCGGCGCTGATCCGCACCGCAACAACGATTTCAACTATGCCGGCGACACCCACGGTCGCAGGGCGCCGTTCGGTTGCCATATCCGGCGCATGAACCCGCGCGACACGCAACTCACCCGGCTGACCGATGTGAACATTCATCGACTCATCCGGCGCGGCACGACCTATGGAAAACCCTACGATCCGAATGAATTGTCCGAAGACGCCGACAATGTGGAGCGCGGGGCCATCTTTCTGTTCATCAGCGCCAAGGCGATGGCGACGATGGAATTCCTCCAACAGGAATGGATCGACGAGGGTAACTTCATCGGCCTAGGGGAGGAGCGCGATCCAATTATCGGCCGTCAGGAGGAAGGTGCATATTTCACCATTCCAAAGGAACCGGTCCGGCGCCGCGTTCACGGTATCGAAACCTTCAATGTGCTTCGCGGCGGCGAATACTTTTTCATGCCGAGTTTGTCGGCCTTGCGCTGGCTCGGCGAGTTCCAGATGTGAGCGCAGCGGCATATGAGTTCGCGCCAAACGAGCGGCCCCAATTCCCTGGATCGCCCTACACGCCGGTGCATTCCAACCGGCGCCGCATTGCCTATGCCGGCGTCGGTATCCTGATCGGCGCCTGCACCACCTTCACGAACGCGCTCGTCAACGTAAACGCCGGCAATCTTGCCGGCTCGCTCAATCTTACGCTGGCGCAGGTGAGCGCGCTGCCGGCGATCTACATCGCCATGAATGCAACAGGGAACCTATCGCTGGTGCGGGCTCGCACGCGATTTGGCATTCCCCATCTCACGCAGGCGCTCATGGGCCTGTATGCGCTGGCTGCTTTCCTCCAGCTCGTGTTTCCATGTTACGCCACGGCGATCGCAACGCGCGCCGCTTGCGGCCTGATGGCGGCCGGGTTGACGACGCTCACGGTCTTCTACTTTCTCCAGACGCTTCCGCCCCGAGCTCGCCCACTTGCGCTGGTCATCGGGATCGGCGTGGTGCAGCTGGGCACGCCGCTTGCCCGCCTTGTTCCGCTGGACGTCATTGCCACCGATAGCTGGCACGGCCTGTCGCTGATCGAGCTTGGCGTGGGCTTGCTCGTCAGTGCAGCCATCTTCGCCGTGCCGCTTCCGCCGACTGATCACACCCCTGCGTTCGAAGGCAGCGACCTGATCACGATCGGCCTCATGGTTCACGCGTTTCTCCTGTTCTGCATCGTCCTTGGGGAGGGACGCCTGCTGTGGTGGACGGATCGCGACTGGCTGGGTTGGGCTTTGGTTGCCGCTGTCGCCATGTGCGCTGCCGCCATCGCCGTGGAACGGGTTCGCGGCCGTCCGTTGCTCTATACGGACTGGATCGGCAAGGGCGAGATTGTGCGCTTCTTCCTCATCTCGTTATTGGTGCGCCTTGCCCTCGCCGAGCAGACATACGGATCGGTGGGCTTCCTTACCTCGGGTGGGCTTACAAACGATCAGCTCCACACCCTGTTCGGTTACGTGGCGCTTTCCGTGGTGCTGGGAATCGTCGTGGCTTGCGCGACGATGTCGCTGAAGAGTCCGCCTTACCAGGTATTGGCGGCCTCGCTCATTATCGCTCTTGCGGCGTTTCTGGACAGTCGCTCGACCAGCATCACCAGGCCGCACGAGCTCTATCTCAGTCAATCGCTGATCGGCTTCGGCACCACGCTCTTCATCGGACCTGCATTGGCGTATGGATTTCTGCAAATGCTGAGGCAGGGCCCGACGCATCTGGTCAGCCTGATCGTCGTTTTCAGCATGACCCAGAATGTGGGCGGACTCGCCGGCTCGGCTATCCTGGGAACGGCACAGGTTGTCTATACAAGAGCGCATGCCGCTTCGCTGGGCGAGCATATTCTGGCCTCCGACCCGCAGGTTGTGGCACGCATTCAACAAGGAGTCGGGGCGGTCTCGGGTACCCTTACCGATCCGGCATTGCGGGCCGCGCAGGGGACGGGCCGCCTGGGTCGCTCGTTGACGGCAGAAGCGAGCACCCTGGCGTTCGACGACGTGTTTCGTCTGGTGATGTGGGCATCTTTGGCCACGGCCGGATGGCTGGCATGGATGATCGTCGCGGATGCCAGGCGATCGAGACTCAACGCCGAAGTCGCGACATGAGCGCGCCGGTACGGGATGAAACGGCCGTCCTGCCGCCGCCAAGACAGACTTGGCATCCGCCCGCCCGCGGTCCGTGGTCGATCGCGGCCATTGGCGCGGTCGCGCTTATTGGCATTCTGGCGATCCTGTGGGCATTCGATCTGCCACCCTTCGGCGGCGGCATCGAAACGACGGACAACGCCTACGTTCGGGGGCGAACCACCGTGATCGCACCGCAGGTCAGCGGTTATGTGGTCGCCGTTCCGGTGAATGATTATGCGCAAGTTCACGCGGGCGAGATATTGGCGCGCATCGACGACAGCACCTACCGCGCGCGCGTGGAACAGTCGCAGGCCAATCTTGCCGCAGCGGAGGCAGCGCTTGCGAACAACAGACAGGCGCGCGCCTCGGGAGTCGCATCGCTGGCGGGGCAGGCCGCGGCGCTGGTGCGCGCAAAGGCGGATATGGCACGCGTCAAGGATCTGGTGGGAGACGGCTCGGTGTCGGTCCGGGAGCGCGACCAGACCAAGGCGGCCCTCATTCAGGCGCAAGCGGCCGTGGACGTTGCGCAGCAAAACATCCGGACTGTGGATGTAGGAAAGGGAGGGCTCGTCGCGCAGGTCGCCGCCGCCAAGGCACAGCTTGATTCCGCGCTGATCGATCTTGGGCACGCGGTCGTGCGCGCGCCGGAGTCCGGACAACTGGGTGAAATCGGTGTGCGGCTGGGCCAGTACGTGACGAATGGAACGCAGATGATGTCCCTGGTGCCGGCCGAGCGCTGGGTCATCGCCAACTACAAGGAATCGCAAACGGCGCACATGGCCGTCGGCCAACCGGTCACATTCACTGTCGATGCCTTTGATGGAACCCGGTTCGACGGCCGTGTAGAGCAGCTGTCCCCCGCGGCGGGTTCGGAATTCGCGGTGATCAAACCCGACAACGGCACGGGGAATTTCGTCAAGGTGCCGCAACGCATCGGTGTTCGCATCGCGATCAACGGGGGACAATCCGCCATAGCGCGGCTTCGTCCCGGGATGTCGGTCATCACACACGTTCAGACAAGCGGCGGACCATGAAACGCCTTCTTGTGTTGATATCGCTTTTGCTTGCCGGCTGCGCTGGGTCGAAGGCGCCGGTTCCGCCGGAAGCCGCCGTGACGCCCCCTTCCGCCTGGCGCGGCGCGGCAGCGGCGAGGGACGACGCGGTGGACGCACAGTGGTGGCGGTCCTTCAACGACCAAGTGCTCGCGCAGATCGTGGAAGCGGCCCTGCAACACAACGACGATATCGCCATCGCGGCCGGTCGCGTGGCTGAGGCGCGGGCGCAATTCCGTCTCGCGCGCGCGCAGCTGTGGCCGAACATCGCCATCGGCGGCGAGGGGGCGCGCGAACGCACGATCAATCCGGGGTTCGGTATTCCCGAACTCCAATCAGCCTGGCAGGCGGAAGGCGGAATTTCATACGACCTCGATCTGTTCGGACGGCTGAAAGATTCGAGTGAGGCAGCACGTGCCAATCTACTGGCAACGGAAGCGGCACGAGACAATGTGCGTCTTGCCGTCGCCGCCTCCGCAGCCTCAGGGTACATCACCCTCTGTTCGCTCGATGCGCGTCTTGCGGTGCTGCGCGACACTTTGAAGGCACGCGAGGAGGAGCTCCGCGTTGCGCGGCATCGGGCGCAGGTTGGCTATTCCAGCCAGCTCGACCTCGCGCAGGCCGATGCCGCCTACCAGGCCACGCGGCAGCTCATCCCGGCAACCGAGCTCGCCGTGACGAAACAGGAGGATGGTCTGAGCGTGCTTTTGGGCGAGAACCCGCGCGGTATCGAGCGCAACAGGCATTTTGACGGATTCGCAGTGCCTTCAATCCCGGTTTCGGTGCCCGCTTCGTTGCTAAGCCGCAGGCCCGACATTGCGTCCGCGGAACAGCAGCTTGCCGCGACAGATCATGCGCTCAATGCTGCTCGCGACGCATTCATGCCGGACATCCAACTGGCGGCCTCCGGCGGTTATGTGGGTTCTACGTTGATCCCCAGCAGTCCGCTATTAATTTGGTCCCTGGGTGCAAGCATACTTGCGCCAATTTTCACCGCCGGACGACTGGAGGCGCAGCAGGACGCTGCGACGGCCCGGCGCGATCAGGCGGCATTCGTGTATCGCAAGACGGCGCTCACGGCGTTTCGTGAAGTTCAAGATGCTCTCGCCGCCGTGCAGCGGCTTGCCGAACAAGAAAAGACGCTCGAGGCCCAACGCGAGGTTCTCGCACATGCGCTGAAGTTGGCGCGAAACCGCTATCGCGCGGGCTATTCGCCGTATCTCGATCAGCTTGATGCACAACGACAATTGCTGTCGGCGCAGCTTTCGCTCGTTCAAACCCACGCGGACCGGCTTACCGCGACCATTCAGCTCTATCAGAGTCTCGGCGGTGGCTGGGCTGCCTCAGCCGATGACACGGCCAAGGCAGCCGAACGGAGGAATGGACCCTGATCGTCTTGCCTAGTGATTCCGATTGGCGTTCTTCGACGCGCGGGCACCGTGTCGCTCCGCTACCCACGCCAAGAAGTGTGGGTGGTTTTCGAAGCGGTGCCGAATGGTCGGCCAGAGATGCAAGAAAGACGGTCTGTTTAACAGATCGGTCATGTCTGCTTCCCAAATCTGCCAAATTGGCTTCGGAGCGTAACCGCGTCGCCTGAGCGAGTGGAACTCGAAAATAAGATAGGTGGCCTCCAAAATTGCTTCCGGCCTGTTGAAATCATCCGCGGCGGCGCTACGGATTTCGCGAACGCGACTGGAATAGGCGAGAAAAATCTGGGCCGCGAGCTGCCGACTGTTGTTTCGTATTGCGATATACAACGCGCATGCGCCAATCAGCAGCGTGCCGAACGTGATGGCCTTCAGAATTAAGTTGAACAGATACATTCAACCGGGCGCCTAGATATACTCCGCTGCCTGCTGCCGTTCTGGGGAGGAGACCATCGGGACGGTGCGGAATACTTCTCCACTGCTGTGGGCCCGCCGCCACCTGTTCGGACTTTGGCCAACTAACCGACTGAATACGCGGGTAAAATGAGACTGATCACACATGCCGCACTCCAGCGCGATTTGGCTCAGCGCAAGGTCGGTTTCGAGCATCAAACGCTTTGCCCTCTCAACCCGCGTACGCGCGATGTAGGCGAATGGCGCGGCGCCAAAGCTCTTCTTGAACGCCCGCGCGAAATGACTGGTGCTAAGTCGCGCAATGGACGTGAGATCGGACATGTCTATCCGGAATCTCATGTGCAACTCGATGTAGGTCTTAAGACGTTGCTTCTGCCAAGGTGCAAGTCCCCCGTGCTCTGGGGAGCCGGGAGCAGCGTCATTGGAGTCTCCCCGTACACTGAGTAGCGCGTGTGCCCTTGCTAGACATGCCTTTGAGGTTGCGCGGTTTGTTTCAAGACTTAGTTCCGCCTCGGTAATAAGGGCGATTGCGAGCGACATGATGTCGCTTTCGAAAACCATTCTGGCCACGGCCCCGACCTCGCCATAGGTTTCATGCGTCGCCAGCACGCCGGTAACGACACCGGCGCCTGACATCTTGCATGATAAAATCGAAGAATGAGCAAATCCATTAGACGTTGGTATTGGTCATCATATCTTCGTATCAGTCACGAAATCGTAATATCCCCGGACTTGACGCTTTTGTTCCTCCGGGCGAACCACACCGTACAGCGAGTGACACCAACGTGTTCGATGCAGTGTACACGACAAAGCATGCGACATGGGCATCAGTTTTTCCGCAAGCAGACCCAATCATTGATCAAGCCAGGTCATTGGCGCGGCCGAATCCGCGAATGGGAGCGGCACTCGCTTTCTCGTCCGCGGGAGATCATCCGCCAGGGGCAATCAATACAGCAGGGGCGGGCTGAACTAAGCGCTGCCGTCCAAGCGCGACCGACACTAACATACTATGGATGCTGTGTGCGCAGATGGCCTACGCCATTGCAAAGGTCCTCCGCGCTGGAAGACCGCTGACAAAGCCTGCCACCCCAATGCGATTCCGAGCAACGTACGCACCATGAAGGGTGCAAAACCTGCCAAAACTCTGCTGTCGGTCGTCGACGACGACGAGTCCGTGCGGGAGTCCCTTCCGGATCTGTTAGGGGAATTGGGCTATCACGCGAACGCGTTCGCCTCGGCAAACGAGTTTCTTGCTTCAGATTGCCTCGGTAAGACGTCATGCCTGATCCTGGACATTTCGATGCCCGACATGTCGGGACCAGAACTCAAACGAGAATTAGAGAATCGGGGGCATGGCATTCCGACCATCTTCATAACGGCGCATCCGGAGGCCGCCTCGCGGCTAGAGGTGCAAACCGCAGCCGCTTGTCTGGTCAAGCCGTTTAGTGAAGCCGCTCTGCAGGATGCGTTAAAAAAAGCCCTTAGCGAGAAAAAGGATTAACTTCGTCAGAAGAGATGGCAGCCAACTTGGATGAGACTACTCCTTCACACGGAGTGACCGTAAAATTCAGTCGGATGGTTATCCGATACTTTAGCTAGACGAATGATCATGTCAGGGTACCTGTCGAAACACACTGGGGAACGCTTGGATATAGGGGCCCGACCATGCAGCCACCGGCCGTCGCCAAGCCATCATCGACGCGGATCGTTTTTCACAACCACAGGAGCAAGCGATGAAAAATCTCTTCGCATCATTGGCCACGACACTGGCTTCCACCTTGCTGGCCGTCTCTTGGGCCTGTCCGGCCCAAGCTGCATCGGTGCCCGAAGCGAAACCGACCATCGTTCTCGTGCACGGTGCTTTCGCCGACTCCTCGAGCTGGAACGGCGTCGTCCCCATTCTTGTGCACGACGGCTACGACGTTATCGCCGCGGCCAATCCGCTACGTAGCGTAAAGGGTGACGCCGCCTATGTGCACGCACTTCTTGCCAACATCAGAGGTCCCGTGGTCTTAGTCGGGCATTCCTATGGCGGCATGGTGATTTCGAACGCGGCCATCGGCGCTTCCAATGTGAAAGCACTTGTCTACGTCGCCGCGTTCGCTCCAGAACCGGGCGAAGATGCCGGTACACTAGACAACAAATTCCCAGGCAGTCTGCTTGGTGGCGCGCTGCAACCACCCGTAGCGATCCCCGGCGGCGGCCACGACCTCTACGTCCAACAGGATAAGTTTCATGATGCTTTCGCGCCCGATCTGCCGGTGGGGCCGGCGCGCGTTGCTGGGACAACGCAGCGGCCGATTACGGACATCGCGTTTGGCGAAAAATCCGCAAGTGCGGCCTGGAAAACCATTCCGTCATGGTTCGTTTACGGCGACGGCGACACGGCCATTCCGCCGAAGGCGTTGGGCTGGATGGCCGAGCGTGCCCACGCACGCGAGACCGTTGTGGTCAAGGGAGCCTCTCACATTGTGATGGTCACGCATGCGAAGGAGGTTGTGAAAGTCATTGAGGACGCAGCGGCGACCGTGCGCTGATCGGACATACTAAGAGGATCATCATCCGGCCACACTGCCTGCTGGTAGCGGAATCGCTCCGGCCCAATGTGCGGTGGATGTGAACATGGGCGGATCTGCAACGGCATGATCTGACCGTGGCAGTTGCGGGGCTGTAGGCCACGTCCAGTTGGCCAGTTCAAGTGCCGCACACAGAGGCCAGCGGGCCGCTCAAATTGAAGTCTCTGGCCTGCATTGTCTGTAGCCGGCCGGCCGACGAACGTTCAATTCGTGGTCATTAGGTCAGTGGGCTTAGGGCGCGGCCCCCATGAAACTGGCACTTTCGCGCCGGTTCTGACATGTTCGCACTGCGGCGGAACTGATAAAGGGGCGGGGTGGAGATCGGGCTCATCACCTCGCTGGCGGATGCGCTGCCTGGACTAGTCTGGGTTGCGCTCCCTGACGGCCGCGCCGAGTTTCTGAACCGGCGTTGGTGCGATTACACTGGCCTGAGCCCACAAGAGGCGAGTGGGATGGGTTGGCAGTCGGCCGTGCATCCCGATGACCGGTTGAGCTGGCTCGAATACTGGGATGGGCTCCTTGCGTCACGAAATCCGGGCGAAGTCGAAGCTCGTTTACGGCGGCACGACGGCCAGTACCGCCGCTTCCTGTTCAGCGCTGCGCCCATCGCCAACGCGTCCGGGGAGATCGCCAGGTGGTGCGGGATCAACACCGAGATCGAAGAAAAGCTGGCCGCCCAGGAGGAATTGTACGCGCGCATTCGGAGCGACGAGACCTTGCGCGAAAGCGACATCCGTACGCGCGCGATCGACGGTATCCCCGGCTTCATAGGTATTCTGGCGCCGGACGGTTCTGTCGAAGCCGTCAATCGCCGAATCAAGGAATACACGGGCCAGTCGCTTGAGGAACTTAAGAATTGGGGGACGAACGGCACTATTCACGAAGTAGATCTACCCCACACGGCGGAGGTTTTCGGGCAGTCTATCGCCTTGGGAATTCCGCACGCTATGGAATTCCGCCTGCGTCGCCACGACGGCGAGTACCGCTGGTTTGATGATCGCGGCGTACCCATGCGCGACGACAACGGTAACATCGTCTGCTGGTATGTCCTGCTCACAGAGATTGAGATCCGCAAGCGTAACGAGGCGGAACTCAGCCGGGCGCGGGCCGAGCTGGCGCACGTCGCGAGAGTTTCCACCATCAACATGCTGACTGCTGCAATCGCACACGAAGTGAACCAGCCGCTCACGGGCATCGTCACCAACGCGAACACATGCTTGCGCATGCTGGCCTCCGATCGGTTAGATCTCGATGGGGCGCGCGCAACCGCCCAACGCACTCTGCGCGATGCGGATCGTGCCTCTGCGGTCGTGCAGCGCCTGCGCGCGATGTTTACGCACAAGGAGCTTACGACCGAAACGGTGGCGCTCAATGAGGCGGCGCGGGAGGTGCTTGCCTTGTCGGCAAGTGAATTGCAGCGCGGCCGTGTTGTTCTACAGACGGATTTTGCCTCTGGTCTCCCGCCTGTTGTCGGCGATCGCGTTCAGCTTCAGCAGGTGATCATGAACTTCGTCGTCAATGCGGCCGATGCCATGCGCGACGTGGATGACCGGCCGCGCAGTCTTTCTATCGCGACGACGTTGGACGGCCCCGAGGTTCTCCTCTCCGTCCGCGATGCCGGCATCGGCATCGCCCCCGAGTCGGCCGGGAAGCTCTTCGAGGCGTTCTATTCGACCAAGGGCCACGGGATGGGTGTCGGCCTTTCGGTGAGCCGGTCTATCATTCAAAGTCATGGCGGACGTATCTGGGCGGTCGCTAATGACGATTGTCCCGGTTCAACCTTTTCGTTTGCGATTCCTTGCTGCTCGCCGCCTGCGGCCTCGCAAGCCTCCGAAGGATGAATCGATGTCGCAACAGACGTCTATTGTCTTTATTGTCGACGACGACATCTCTGTTCGCGAGTCTCTCGAAGCACTCATCAGGCACGAGGGCTTGAACGTCGAGGCTTTCGAATCGGCCGAAGCCTTCCTTGCCCGGCCTCGGCCTGTTATCCCCGGCTGTTTGATCCTCGACGTCTTTCTTCCCCAATTGAGCGGTCTCGACCTGCAGCAGCACATTGCTGCGGATCGCACTAGCATGCCGATCATTTTTCTAACGGGCCATGGCGATGTTCCCTCCACGGTAAGAGCGATGAAGGCGGGAGCGGCGGAATTCCTGACCAAGCCGTTTGATGACGAAGTCCTGCTAGCCGCGATCCGCAATGCGATCGCGCGCAGCGGGGTGGCGCTCGATGAAGAGGCAGAATTGCGCGCACTGCGCGAACGGTTTGTGTCGCTTAGCCGCCGCGAGCGGGAAGTAATGACGCTGGTCGTCCGTGGTCTTCTCAACAAACAAGTGGGCGGCAAGTTGGGCATTACTGAGATTACCGTGAAAGCGCATCGCGGCCGGGTTATGGAAAAGATGCACGCAAAGACTTTTGCCGATCTCGTCAACATGGGGTTGCGGTTGAGCATTGCTCCTGACGCAAGAACGTAGCCACCCGACTTTTGGCTCCAACTGTACGCAAGTTCGCCTGTTCAAGTTGACCGCTCTGTAGAATTCTCCGTGGGCAATTTGTGCCGCCGCCGAAATAACCCCCCATATGGTCCGTCTATGCGGAGGAAGGGGAGCCAGCGCGCGAAGATTTAGCAGTGCTCCGGACGCATCGAACCTCGGGCTGCCAAAAGCAGCGTGACTCGAGAAGTTGCAGAGTCAATGCTGGCGCGCGCGCTCAAACGCTCGCCTGCCGACACAGCGCTTGCCGTGACTGGCGGCGGTATCGAAAGGCGACCGCCGGAGAATTACGCAAACGGAAAGTAAAGGACGCTGTGGTTGCGCTTCGAAGTTCGTCCGAACCGGATAATATATAGCTCAAAGTTCAGGAGGCCGCATGTTCAGACATGTTCAAGTATGTGTAGCCATGGTGCCCAGGGGCTCGACGGCGCGCCTCGGCTAACCTGTTGAACTTAATTGACAATTCTGGCGGCGGCGGATTCTGAGCCCATCTACCATACCAACATTTTTCGCGCGATTTCTCGCTCGTTGTACGCGGTTCTGCGCGCGGCTATGTTCAGGCTCAGAGCGCACTCCTGCTTTCCGAAGCCGCCAATGATCGATACAGGGTTACAAAATCACGGTTCTTCGCCGCCTTAAACTGCCGATCATTACAGCGGGAAATGCGACACGCTTAGTCAGCGTGATGGCCAATGGCGGCTCATCAGCGCACTATACTGTCATCGCCGACTTCCGCTTCCAAAGCGGACGGGTCGAGAATGCCGCAGCGATCTTGAGGCGGCTGCACCGGATAGATATATGGGCTGCTACGGCATGTATATGCGCGACACCGGCTCAGAATTAAGGCTTGGGCGCGCCCTTTTTGAAGTCGCTTGCGCCAAAGGAGGTCGTGCAAATATCCACCGATACCAGAAAAATGAGTTCACAGCGGTCATCGCCGAGCCGATTAGCTGAGCCACCATGCTCGGCGCAAGATCGTTTTCAACAAGTACGGCGTATATTGCGGTGTTGAGCGTCAGATTCACAAAGTTCACGGCAACGAATTGCAGAAGCTGGGTCTGCGCATCCTTGATCAGCGGCGAAGCGAACGCCCAGCCTTTCTGAAGCGCAAAATTGAAAACGAGCGCGAGCGCGAAGGAGAGGGCTGAAGCCGGGACGCGCCAGATGCCAATTTTCTCGGTCAGAAGCCATAGCAGCAGAAGATTGAACATCGTTGCTGTTGCGCCAGTAATGGCGAAACGCACGACAGCCGTCACTTGTTCTTCGATGCGAGCCAGTCCTCGCCGGAAGCCATAAAAAGTTGGTCTGCCCATTCGAAGCACAACGAGGTATCGTAGCCGCATCATGGCTTTCACTACTATCACGGCGGAGTGGTCGGTGCGAAAAAAATAGAATTCGATGGCGCGCTACGTATTCTTCTCCTGCCTTTCGCGCGCCCTGCCAGCGGTGCCTCACCTCCGCGCAGTTGATAGACTTCGAGCAGAAATTCGAACGCCCCTAAGTGTGGTGCGCAATTTCTCTCTGATGTACGCTCGAATCGCAATCGCGGCCGCAACCGCTTGCACTCTGACTAACAGGGCGACCACGCTTCATGGCAGGGGAGTTGCTCACTAAGGTGCGGAAATCGCGGGCTCTCTTGGAAGAATTCCTGATTCGACGCGAAAAGATCGGGCGCTTTCTCACTGCACGTCTCGGAAACAGCGTGGATGCGGAAGACGTTCTTCAGGAGATGTTCATGCGGCTCTCGCACGCCGATACCGCCGACGAGATCAAAGATCCCGGGGCTTATCTCTTTCGGATGGCCATGAACGCTTCGCGGGACTATCGCCGCGATCATGCGAGAGCCCGGGTGCGGGAAGGCATGTGGGCCGAAACTCAATACACTATCCAGGCAGGCGGCGCTGTTTTCGATGCGCCTTCCGCCGACGCAGCGTTGGCCGCGCGGCAATTGCTGATGCAGGTGAGGAATGCTCTCGCCGAGCTATCGCCCCAATGCCAACGCGTGTTTCGAATGCACAAATTCGAAGGGCTTCCGCATCGCGAAGTTGCCGACGCACTTGGGATTTCCCGGCGCACGGTCGAGAAACACATGCATACTGCTCTTCGGCACCTGATGAAGCGCATGGACCGTGACTGAAATGCAACGCTCTACCCCCTTTGCTTCCAGCTGGCTGCTCCCCTTCGACGGGGGAAGCTGCGCAGTGGCGTCTGATAATTAGGAAAGCTCGGACAAAACAGTGGACAGCCGCTCACAGGAAACAATGTCACCGGAACGCAAGCTGCGAGACGCAGTGACCTGGCATGTGCGGCTCGGCTCACCCGATGCCGGTGAAGCTGAATTTGCGGAGTTCGCCGCCTGGCTCGAAAGCGACCCCCAGAACCGTGTTCTCTTTGACCGAGTCGAGGACTTTGATCGGCGGCTCGCTGACGCCATTGTTGAACAGCCGCAGACCGACAGCTCTGAATCATGGAGAGCTCTAAGGCAGCAGAGTCGCGCTCCGAGCCGCATTCGCTTGAGCAAATGGGTTTCCGGCGCGGCCGCAATGGCAGCTATTTTGCTGATCTTGTTCACCCTTGGCACACGTGCCCCACCGGCGGTTCATTACGCAACTGCAGTGGGACAATCGAGAACGGTCCGTCTTTCGGATGGGTCCAAGGTCGAAATGAACACCGCCACGTCAATGTCCGTCCAAATGGGCAGCGAGAAACGGTACGTCATTCTGGACCGCGGTGAGGCGATTTTTCAGATTAGGCCTGATCGGGACCGTCCGTTTGTGGTTGCGGTTGGAGACCGCCAGGTTCGCGACGTAGGGACCGTGTTCGACATCTTGCGAAGCTCGGGCGAGATTACGGTCGCTGTGGCGGAGGGCCAGGTCGCAGTAGGGCCTATCAGTGATGCGGAGCCCATCATTCTCGGCGCTGGAGACCGTATCAGGCACACGGAAGGTACCAATTCGTCCAAACGCGATAGAATCGATCCGAAACTGGTTACCGCCTGGCGCAGCGGCTATATGGTGTACCGAAACGTACCGCTGGGAGAGGTTATCGACGACCTAAATCGATACTTTCGACTTCCTATCATTGTGGAACCGGGTGAGCTATTTTTGCTGCGCTTTTCCGGCGTATTGCACATCCGCGACGAAGCTGCCGCCATCGCACAACTCACGGGTTTTTTGCCGATTGTCGCCGTCCGTGCCTCGGATGGAAGCATCCGGTTGCGGGCCGCGGAGCGGAAGCACTAATAAGGGCGGGGCTTCAGCGAGGCCGCGGACGTGCGGTTTTCCCTACTCGCTTTCGCGTTTGTAGCAGCAATCGTCATGACCGGGATTGGCAGACAAGCCTCCGCGGACGATGTGGGGCGGGTCTTTCACATTCCATCCAAACCGATGGCGGACGCACTGGTCGATTTCGCTATGCAGGCAGAGCTGTCCATCAGCGATTCGGGAATAAACTTTCGCGGAGCGGCGAGCAATCCCATCGACGGCCGATTTACATCTGAGGCTGCACTCCAGCGGCTTCTGGGAGGCAGCGGCTTCGGCTTCCATTTCGTGGACGGACAATCAGTTCAGATCACCGTTCCAGATCGGACACTCGCGCCGCCGTCAGAAAACGCCACAGTCGAACGCGTGGTGGTGACCGCAAGCAAAATACGCGAAGTTGCAGAACCGGCGCCGCGCTCCGTTGCGATAGCGAGCGGGGCGCGGATGCAGCTCGTGAATGCGAAGACCACGCAGGACCTCACCTTGGAAGTCGCCGGACTAACGGCAACAAACCTGGGTCCCGGAGAAGACAAGCTGTTCGTGCGAGGACTGACGGACAGCGTACTCCCCGGTCTGAGTCAATCTGTCGTGAGCCTGTACCTGGACGACTCCCCTATCGCTTCCGATACCCCGGATCCCAACCTCCGTCTGATCGACGTGGAAAGGGTCGAAGTACTGCGGGGGCCGCAAGGTTCGCTCTATGGTGCAGGCGCGCTCACCGGGCTTGTCCGAATTGTCACGCGGGAACCCCTGTTCGATCGGGTGGAGTTGATCACGGGCGGCGATGCCTCGCTCACGTTTGGCGGTGCCCCCTCGGCAAGTGCGCAAGCGATACTTAACATGCCTTTGCTCGATGATCAGGTCGCCCTACGTTTGGTCGGATATGCCGATGATCTGGGTGGCTATGTCGATGAGTTACGCCTCCATCGAAACAACACCAACGATACGCACATGGCAGGTTTGCGGTTCGCGGCAGCATGGCAGCCAATAAACGAGTGGACTGTCTCCGCCCATTTTGCCTATCAGCGAACGCGCTCCGGTGACTCCCAATACTATGATCAGGACTTAGGTGCTGACAAACGTGACAACTATCTTTCCGAGCCCCATTCAGATGACTTTCTGCTGGCGAGCGTCGGCGCACAGGGCTCGTTTGGCGGGCTGAATCTGTTGTCCACATCCGCCTTCGTACACCGCAAGTTGGCGGAGCGGTTCGATGCCACGCTCGCATGGCCACAACTGACCGGCCTGCCGTTCGGTGCGGCACCATTCAACTATGTCCGCAATGTCCGGGCATTCACGCACGAGACCAGATTGTCCTCCACGCAGGTAGGACGCTGGCAATGGCTGGCTGGCGTCTTTCTGTCACACGAGGATGAGGACTTTAGTTCCCGTCTGATCGGACCCGGACCGGTTCACGCCACAATAAATGGCCGATCGGAACTACGTGACGACCGCACCAACGAAGCGGCGGCCTTCGGACAAGTGACATACAACCTTTCCGATCAGTTTTCCATCTCCGCTGGCGCACGTGCTTTCGATACTTCACACAATGTAAGCGCAGAATCATCAGGTTTGCTTGCAGGGACACCGCAGTTTCGCGGCGACAATAGCCAGAAGGGTCTCGCGCCCTATGCTTCCATCGCATACCGGCCCAACTATGACACCACATTTTACGTCAGCTACTCCGAAGGATATAGGCTGGGTGGACTGAATGTCGACGGTCCGCCGGGGGCGTCCGGCGACGCGGAGTCCTCATTCGACTCCGACGTTCTCAGAAATTACGAAGCCGGCGCAAAGGTGCGGTTGTTCGACGAACGCGCAGTTGCAAACACGGCCGTCTATTTTGCTGAATGGCGGAATGTTCAGACCGATCAGATCACGCAGGATGGTGCCTTCTACATCTTGAACGCCGGGGATGTGCACGATCTGGGTTTGGAGGCGGAGGGCAGGGCGGAGTTGTTGCCCAATCTGAGTCTCAAGGGGAATGTGTTCTGGAGCAATTCCGGCCTGTCAAACACAAACCCGCTGTTGGTCACCACCGAAGGTAACTTGCCCGGCGCGCCTGCCGTCACGTTTGGAATCTCCGCACGGTACGATCGGCAACTGGCCACGGGTCTGAATGGGTTTGCGGAATTCGCTTACAATTACGTCGGCAGTTCCCATCTCGGCTTCAGCGACAAGACCCCGCCAATGGGAAATTACCAACTGACGAATGTGCGGTTCGGTCTTGGCCAAGGCCACTGGCAGGCCGTCTTGTTTGCCGAGAATCTCACCAACGATCGTGGGAATACGTTCGCCTTCGGGAATCCGTTCAGTCTGCCTTTCGAGCCCCAAATTACGCCGCCCAGACCCCGGACCATCGGGATTTCTTTTACCTGGGCTGCCGAACTGCAAGATTAGCTTCGCCCCCCTGCGCCGGCCGTCTCAATAGTTCTGGCTGAAAGCCAAAGGCTGAACGCACGAGGTAGAGTGGACGGCCTTTGACCTCACGATGAATCCGGCCGATATAAAGGCCTACGATGCCTGTCATAAGCATGTTCGCTCCGGCGAGGAAGGCGACGACAACGATTGTAGATGCCCAACCGGGTACGAGATCGTCATTGCTGAAGCGGAGTACAATCGCATAAATCCCGCAGAATACAGCCATCACAGACACGATCATACCAAACCATATTACCAAGCGAAGTGGAACATCGGAAAAGCCAAGAATGCCATTCATCGCGAGCGCAAACATCTTACGGAGAGGGTATTTGGTCTCGCCGGCAAAGCGATCCGGGCGGCTGAAAGGGATCGTGATCTGGCGATATCCCATCCAGGCAAACATGCCCCGAACAAAGCGATCTCGCTCACGCATGTTCGTGAAGGAATCCACGACTGAGCGGTCCACAAGCCGAAAGTCACCGACATCCGGAGGAACTTCCACCGGCGTCAGCAAACTGAGTGCACGGTAAAAGAACCAGGCGGTGCTGCGCTTGAACCAAGTGTCGTCTTCTCGCGCAACGCGCTGTGCGCAGACAATGTCGTAGCCTTCGGCCCATTTCTCGATCATCTCCAGCACGAGCTCTGGTGGGTCTTGGAGATCGGCATCCATGATGATCACCGCCTCTCCGGAGGCATGATCCATCCCGGCCGTGATTGCGACTTGATGACCAAAGTTGCGAGACAGTTCGATCACTTTGTAAGCAGGGCGATGAACTGCATGCGATCGGATGATTTCTGCGCTTCCATCGCGGCTTCCATCGTCCACGAAGATCACCTCGCTGGGTGCATCAAGCCTCGAAATTACGTCGTCCAGCCTTTCCAAGAGCGCAGGCAGCACCGCGCGCTCGTTGAAGAAGGGAATCACGATTGAATAGCGGATGGAATTGTTCTCCACGCCGCGAAACCCCGCGAGTCTTAGTGCCAGATTTGCAGGCCGCGCCCCCTGCATAGACCCTACGCGCGCAATTGGGGGGGCTCGCTCGGACGGCATGAAAGACCCTTCATAAGTAAGG
>JAFAWQ010000003.1 GCA_019241645.1 Alphaproteobacteria bacterium | reverse complement strand
AATGCGGCGCGGGAGAAAGGCGTAAATCCCCGCGATTGGACCTACACCAACATCGCCACCATGCGCGGACAGCTGCAGCAGATGGGCCTTTC
This sequence comes from Alphaproteobacteria bacterium, assembly GCA_019241645.1. Classification (GTDB taxonomy): domain Bacteria; phylum Pseudomonadota; class Alphaproteobacteria; order Micropepsales; family Micropepsaceae; genus Rhizomicrobium. The sequence continues at coordinate 189,830 of JAFAWQ010000003.1, read as the reverse complement.
CATCGACTGGACGCGGGAGTTCGCCACCTGCGACCCCCACTACTACAAGCATCAGCAGCGCCTGTTCATCGAGTTCTACAAAGCAGGGCTCGTCTACCGCGCGGAAGCGGATGTGAACTGGGATCCGGTGGATGGCACGGTGCTCGCCAACGAGCAGGTGATCGAAGGCCGCGGCTGGCGCTCGGGCGCTCTGGTGGAGCGCCGTAAGCTCTCGCAATGGTTCTTCAAGATCACCGAATATGCGGACGACCTGCTCGCGGCCTTGGACCGCCTGGACCGCTGGCCCGAAAAAGTGCGGCTGATGCAGAAGAATTGGATCGGCCGCTCGGAAGGTTTGCGCGTGTCTTTCGATCTTTCGAACGGTGAAACGGTTGACGTTTTTACGACGCGGCCGGACACCTTGTTTGGCGCAAGTTTCGTTGCGCTGTCGCCGGATCATCCGCTGGCGGAGCGGCTGGCGCATGACCATCCCGACCTTGCGGCATTTGTCGCGGAGTGCCGCCGGGTCGGCACCGCGGAAGCCGCAATCGAGACCGCTGAAAAAATGGGGTTCGACACCGGGCTTGTGGCCACCCATCCCTTCGATCCGGAGTGGGAGCTGCCGGTCTATGTCGCCAATTTTGTGCTGATGGCGTACGGCACCGGCGCCATCTTCGGCTGCCCGGCCCACGACCAGCGCGATCTCGAATTCGCGCGCAAATACACGCTGCCGGTTTTGCCCGTCGTGATACCCGACAATGCCGATCCGAAATCATTCGAGATTGGCGAAGAGGCGTATGTCGGCGCCGGCCATCTTGCGAATTCACGGTTCCTCGACGGCATGGATGTCGAAAGCGCGAAAGCGGAAGTCGCGAAACGGCTGGAAGCGCAAGGCAGCGCCGAGCGCACCGTGCACTATCGCCTGCGCGATTGGCTGGTGTCGCGACAGCGGCCGTGGGGCTGCCCCATCCCCATGATCCGCTGCGGCGCATGCGGACTCGTGCCGGTGCGGGAAGCCGATCTGCCGGTGCTGCTGCCAGATGAGCTGCAGTTCAAGGGCGCCGGCAACCCGCTTGACACGCATCCTACGTGGAAGCATGTGGATTGTCCGCAATGCGGCGGCGCAGCGCAACGCGAGACGGATACCTGCGATACCTTCGTGGATTCGTCCTGGTACTTCGCGCGCTTCTGCGACACGCGCGCCGATCGTCCGGTGAGCCGGAAAGCGGCGGACTACTGGCTGCCGGTCGATCAGTACATCGGCGGCATCGAGCACGCGATTTTGCACTTGCTCTATGCGCGCTTCTTCACGCGCGGCCTGCATCGGCTCGGCTACACCGATGTCGACGAACCGTTTGCCGGCCTCTTCACGCAAGGCATGGTCTGCCACGAAACCTATCGCGGTGCCGATGGCGAATGGATCGAGCCGTCGGACATCGAGAAGCGGAATGGCAAGGCCTATCTGAAGGCCAGCGGCGCCGAGGTCACGACCGGCCATTCCGAGAAAATGTCGAAGTCGAAGAAGAATGTGATCGCGCCGGAAGCGATCATCGACCGCTTCGGCGCCGATACCATTCGTTGGTTCATGCTTTCCGATACGCCGCCGGAGCGGGACATCGAGTGGACGGATGAGGGCGCGGAAGGTTGCTTCCGCTTCGTCCAGCGCGTGTGGCGGCTTGTCACCGAGGCCGATCTCTCGCAGGAGCAAGCAAAGATGGATGGTGTGGCAGGCGCCGCGCCGGAGCTGCGGCGCGCCGCGCACCGCGCCGTCGCGGCAGTAACGGACGATCTCGAGAATTTGCGGTTTAATCGCGCGGTGGCGCAGATATACACATTCGTGAACGCGATCGGTGGGATGGACGCTTCCGTGCCAATGTCGGTCCGCCGCGAGGCGCTCGAGACGTTGGTGCTTCTCATCAGCCCAATGATGCCGCACCTTGCGGAGAGCTGCTGGCGCGCGCTGGGGTACGACACGCTCGTGGCCGATGCCCTGTGGCCGAAAGCCGATCCGAAACTGGTGCGGTCCGACACCGTCACCATGGCCGTGCAGGTGAATGGCAAGCTACGCGGCACAATGGAAATTGGGCGCGGCGCTGACAAGGCCGAGGCAGAATCTTCCGCCCTGGCGCTGGAGGCGGTTGTCCGTGCCATTGAGGGCAAGCCGCCGAAGCGCGTGATCGTGGTACCCGACCGCATTGTGAACATAGTGGCATGAATCAGAAATCGGAAATCAGAATTCAGAAGTCAGGACGCCCGTTCCTTCTGATTTCCGGGTTCCGTTTTCTGTTTTCTGCGCTCGTCGCAATCGCGACGAGCGCATGCGGCTTTCATCCGCTCTACGGCGAGATCAACGGCAAGCCGGGCGCGCGGATCATCTTCGATTCGGTTTACGTGCCGCCGATCGAGCTTGAAAGGGCGGGTTACGAATTGCGCAACGATTTGGTGGATGCTCTTCGCGCCAGAATCGACCCGCAAGGCGCCAGCTATGATCTCAAAATCGATTTGACCGATCGCCAGGAGCCGATTGCCATTCAGAACGAGACCGTGCATGGCATCAAGGAAATCGAGATCACGCGTTACAACTACACGCTGATCGCGTCCTACGCGCTGATAGACCGCAAGACGCAGAAGCCTCTGACCAGAGGCAGCGCGACCTCTCTCTCCGCATACGATGTGGTCGCGTCTCCCTATGCAACCCTGGTGGCGAAGCAGGACGTGCAGGTGCGGACCGCGCAAGACCTGGCGCGGCAAATTCAGACGCGCCTCGCGGTCTATTTCGCGCGGCAGGCCGGCACGCCGCCGTGATCGTCAAATCCGGCGACGCGGACCGCTATGTCGAACGCATTCCCAAAACAGTGGTCGCGGCGCTCATCTTCGGTCCCGATCAGGGCCTTGTCCGCGAACGCGCGGAGGCGCTTGCCAAAACCATTGTGTCCGATCTGCGCGATCCTTTTCGCGTGACCGAGCTGGATGAAGCCACGTTGAATGCCGACAAGGCTCGCCTTGCCGATGAAGCCGCCGCGATTTCCATGTTGGGTGGCCGCCGCGTGGTGCGGGTGCGCGGCGCCGGCAATTCTCTGGCCGGCGTGTTCGACACATTTTTGGACGATCCCAAAGGCGATGCTTTGGTGATTGTAGAAGCCGGTGATCTCGCTAAGAGCTCAAGCCTGCGCAAAGTGTTCGAAGGCGCCGGCAATGCCGCGGCGATCCCGTGCTATGCCGATACTGCGCAGAGTATCGCCGCCGTCCTTCGCCATGCCTTGAAAACGGAGGGGCTCACGATCGCCCCGGAGGCGCTCGACGACGCGGCCGCGCGCCTGGGTTCGGATCGCGGCATCACGCGGCGTGAAGTCGAAAAGCTCGCGCTCTACATGCATGGCAAGAAGCATGTGGAGCTTGCCGATGTTCGCGCCGTCATGGGCGACGAGTCCGAAATCCGCGCGGAGGAAGCATGCGACGCGGCCGGCGAGGGCGATCTGCCACGCCTCGATCTGGCGCTGGAACGACTCTGGTCGGAGGATGCGTCGCCAACCGCTATCCTGCGGCCGGCGCTGTCGCATTTTCAGCGTCTGCTGCAGGTGAAGGCGGCAAGCGCGGCGGGAGAATCGGTGGAGACCGCGATGAAGCGCGGCTGGCCACAAATCCATTTCACGCGCACGACGAGCTTCAAAGCGCAGGTGTCGCGGTGGAGCGAGGAGGCGCTTCTGGACGCCTGCGATCTGCTGTTCGAGACCGAAGCGCTGACGCGCACCACCGCCATTCCGGCGGAGGTGGTGACCAGCCGAGCCTTGTTCACCATCGCGGCCATGGCGCGCAGGCGTTAAATTGCGTTCATCGTCAGCAGTTCGTAGGTCGCGACGATCTCGTCGTCCTGGTTGGTGAGGGTCACGGCCCAGCGCACTTCGCCGTATTCGTCCTTGCGCGGAATTTTCGACTTTGCCGTGAGTTGCACGCGCATGCTGTCGCCGGGGTTGACGGGCTTCAGGAAGCGCAGATTGTCGAGGCCGTAATTGGCGAGCACCGGCCCCGGCGCCGGATCGACAAACAGTCCGGCGGCGAACGCGAGCAGCAGATAGCCGTGCGCCACGCGGCCCTCGAAGAACGGATTGGCTGCGGCGGCGTCCTCGTCCATGTGCGCGTAAAAGGTGTCGCCGGTGAAGTGCGCGAAATGCTCGATGTCTTCGAGCGTGATCTTCCGCAGCGGGCTGACGAAAGTTTTGCCCGGCTGCACTTCACCGAATTTCAGCCGGAAGGGATGCGGCGCATCGCGCTCTTCGGGTCCGCCCCTGATCCAGCTATGCGTGACGGTGCCCAGCATGCGCGGGCTGCCCTGCAAGGCCGTACGCTGCATGTAGTGCATCACGCCGCGCAGACCGCCGAGCTCTTCGCCGCCGCCGGCGCGGCCCGGCCCGCCATGCACCAACATGGGCAACGGCGAGCCGTGGCCGGTGGATTCCCTGGCGCAGTCGCGGTCCACGATCAGCAGGCGGCCGTGGAAAGCGCCGGCGCCGGTCAGAATCGTGCGCGCAACGTGCGGATCGTAGGTGAAGAGCGACATCACCAGCGAGCCTTGCCCGCGATTCACCAGCCGCACGGCGTCATCGATGCCGTCATACGGCATCAGGGTCGCGACCGGGCCAAAGGCTTCCACTTCATGCACCGCGGTTGCGCCTGCCGGCGAATCGCATCGCAGCAGAATGGGTTCGAGGAAGGCGCCGTGGCCGTTGTTTCGGTTGGGATCGCCGCAAACGATACGGGCCTCGCGCTTGAGCTTTTCGATCTGCGCGCGCACATCCGAACGCTGCGCCGTGCTCACCAGCGCTCCCATGCGCGTTTTCTCATTGCGCGGATCGCCGACGACAACCTTGGCGAGCCTCTCTTGCAACGCGGCTTGCGCAGCATCGATCAGCGCGGCCGGAACCAACGCCCGGCGGATGGCGGTGCATTTCTGGCCGGCCTTGGCCGTCATCTCGCGGACGACTTCCTTCACGAACAACTCGAACTCCGGCTGCTCCGGCGTCGCGTCCGGCCCCAACACCGCGGCGTTCAGCGAGTCGCGTTCGGCGATGAAGCGCACGCTCTCGCGCGCGATGACGGGATGGCGCTGCAAGGTCTGCGCCGTCTTCGCCGAGCCGGTGAAGGAGACGACATCCTGGCCGGTCAGATGATCGAGCAGGTCGCCGGTCGGCCCCACGATCAGCTGCAATGCGCCGTCCGGCAGCACGCCGGCATCGATCATGATGCGGAACGCGGCTTCCGCCACATAAGCGGACGCTGTGGCCGGTTTCACGATGGCAGGAACCCCGGCCAGCAAGGTGGGCCCGAGCTTTTCCAGCATGCCCCACACCGGAAAATTGAAGGCGTTGATGTGCACCGCGCAGCCTTGCAGCGAGGTCAGCACATGCTGGCCGACAAAGGTGCCGCCTTTTGAAAGCGGCTCGACCGCGCCGTCGATAAGGACGACGTCATCCGGCAGCTCGCGGCGGCCTTTAGAGGCATAGGTGAAAAGCGTGCCCGCGCCGCCTTCGATGTCGATCCAGCTATCAGAGCGGGTGGCCCCTGTCTCGTAGGAGAGCTCGTATAGCTCTTCCTTGCGCGCCATGATGGCCTGCGCGAGCGCTTTCAGCATCGCGGCGCGCTGATGAAACGTCATGGCACGCAGGGCCGGCCCGCCGGCGCTCCGCGCGTAATGGAGCATCCCCGCGAAGTCGCGGATGCCCTGGCCGACCTGCGCCACCAGTTCGTCCGTCGATGCGGAAACGATGTCGTTGAGCGCGCCGGCCGGCTCCAGCCATCGCCCTTCGGCATAGCTCATCAATTTCAGTGGCTTCATCTGCCGCTCCTAGGCACTAATTATCGTCCTCGTCTTGAGGTGGATCAGCCAACCATGCTGGACGCTGGTTTGGGGGACCGGACCATTCCCAGTCGGCCAACACCTCTTTCGCGCCCTCCAAATCGACGGGTTCGTTCTCGCGGTAAGAGCTTAGACAAGAAAAACCGTAACCGAGACTGACCAGAACTTCGTTGAGTTCAAAAATGTCATCGCGGATGCCTTCAAAGAGGATCATTCCCTTTTCGGCACCAAAGTTTTTTAGAAGAACAGGCGCATGGAGAGTCGTGCCATCCGACAGCGCCACTTCAACCGGACTCTGAATCTCCAGACCTAACGCGTTCGCTATCTCTGTCCAGTGCGATGCCAAAGTCATTCGGTGTCAATACTTTTCTAGCGTCCAGAGAAATTTGGTTTGCGCTTTTCGGTGAAGGCGGCGACGCCTTCGCGATAGTCGGCGGAGCGGCCAAGTTCGCGCTGCATGTCGCGCTCGTGATTGAGCTCCTCCTCCAGAGTCATCGCCCAGCTGTTGCGGATGGCGCGTTTCACGGCGGCGTATCCGCGGGTTGGGCCGGCCGCGAAGCGCTCGACCAGCGCGTTGGCCTCGGTCATCAGATCGGCATCATCGACGGCGCGCCAGATCATGCCCCAGTTTTCCGCCTGCTCCGCAGTGACCGCCTGACCGGTGAGCGCCATCCCCATCGCGCGTGCCTGGCCGATCAGCCGCGGCAGGATCCAGGTGCCGCCGGAATCCGGCACCAGCCCGAGATTGGCGAAGGACTGCACGAATTTTGCGCTCCTGGCGGCAAGCACGATGTCGGCGGCGAAGGCGATATTCGCGCCGGCGCCGGCCGCCACACCGTTAACGGCACACACCACCGGCATCTTGAGGCCGACGATGCGGCGGATCAGCGGATTGTAATAGTTGGCCAACGAGTCGCCGAGGTCAACGCCTTCGCCGCCCGGCGCGACGGTGCGATCGCCCAGATCCTGCCCGGCGCAGAAGCCGCGGCCCGCACCTGTGATCAGCAGCACGCGAATGCCGTCATCTTCTTCCACCCGACTCAGCGCATCGGCCACTTCCCCATGCATCTGTACGGTGAAGCTGTTGAGCCGGTCCGGCCGTTTGAAGGTCAGCCGCGCCGCACCGCTCGCGATGTCGAACAGAATGGTCTCGTACGCCACCGCCCCGCCCCCTCAGCCGCGCATCAGCCATTGTGCGACCCACAGCAGCATCAGTGCCAAAGTTGCCGCGGCGGCGATGACCGGGAGAAACTCTCCGGCTCTCGCGATATTTCGATCCTTCATAGGCGGACAATAGGTCTAGGATGCACGGATGGGAACGGTCACTCCCGCAGACGATCTGGCCCGCCGCGTGGCGGAGCATCTGCTGTCGCGTGAAGGTACCGGACCGGCCTGGGGGATCGCCATCGAAGAGGCGCGGGAAGGCTACGCCCGCATCTCCATGACCCTGCGGGCGGACATGCTGAACGGTCATGGCATTGCCCATGGCGGGATGATCTTCGCGCTGGCCGATACCGCCTTTGCCTATGCCTGCAATTCGCGGAACGTGACCGCGGTCGCGCAGGCGGCCTCGATTGTGTTTCTCGCATCGGCGAAAGCGGGAGAGAGGCTGGTTGCCGAAGCGCGCGAGCAGGCTTCCAGCGGCCGTTCCGCGGTCTATTTGGTGACCGTCTCAACGGCAGACGGCCGGAAAATCGCGGAATTTCAGGGGTTGTCCCGCAGCCTGAACCAGCCGGTGCTGGACCCCGCTTAACGGCTTGCCCGTTTCCATATTATAGGGTGAGCGTTGGAGAACCCATGTACACGACCGAACTCAAGGACAAGAACCAGAAATCCGCCGGCCTGTCGCTGGCGGATGAAGACCCGGAAAAGCTCGCCGCCTTCGAGGCGCGCGTGGCCGCGGACGATTTCATCGAGCCTAAAGACTGGATGCCGGAGGCCTATCGCAAGACGCTAGTCCGCCAGATTTCCCAGCACGCCCATTCCGAAATCGTCGGCATGCTTCCCGAAGGCAACTGGATCACCCGGGCGCCGAACCTGCGCCGCAAGGCCATCCTGCTGGCCAAGGTGCAGGATGAAGGTGGCCACGGACTTTATCTTTATGCCGCCGCCGAAACGCTGGGTACCTCCCGCGAGGAAATGATCGAGGCGCTGCACAGCGGCAAGGCGAAATACTCCACCATCTTCAACTACCCGACGCTCACCTGGGCCGACATCGGCGCCATCGGCTGGCTGGTGGACGGCGCGGCGATCATGAATCAGGTGCCGCTGCAGCGCACGTCTTACGGGCCGTATGCGCGCGCCATGGTGCGCATCTGCAAGGAAGAAAGTTTTCACCAGCGCCAGGGATACGAGATCATGTGCGTGCTGGCAGCCGGCACGCCTGAGCAGAAGCGCATGGCACAGGATGCGCTGGACCGCTGGTGGTGGCCGTCGCTGATGATGTTCGGCCCGCCGGACGACAAATCGCCCAACACGGCGCAATCGGTGCGCTGGCGCATCAAGCGCGAAACCAATGACGAGCTGCGGCAGAGATTTGTCGATACCACAGTGCCACAAGCGGAAGCCATCGGTCTGCGGGTCCCCGATGCCGCGCTGAAATGGAATGAAGCGCGCGGCGCCTACGATTTCGGCGAGATCGACTGGGAAGAATTCTACGCGGTGGTGCGCGGCGAGGGGCCGGTCGCGAAGGATCGCAACCATGCCCGCATAAGGGCCTGGGAAGACGGCGCCTGGGTGCGGGAGGCGGCGGCTGTGCATGCCAACAAGCGCGCCATGCGCATGGCAGCGGAGTGATGAACTCCAACTGGCCACTTTGGGAAGTGTTCGTGCGGGCGAAGAACGGCCTTTCGCACAAGCATGCGGGCAGCGTGCACGCCGCGGATGCGCGCATGGCCATCGAAGCCGCGCGCGACGTTTACACGCGGCGGATGGAAGGGGTGAGCCTGTGGGTGGTGCCGTCCACCGCCATTGTTGCTTCGGACCCGAAGGAAACCACTGACCTGTTCGAGCCGGCGGCGGACAAGGTTTATCGCCACCCGACCTTCTACACGATCCCGGACGGCGTGAAGAACATCTGATGCCGGGCGACGATACCTTGTTCCATCATGCGCTGCGGCTGGGGGACGATGCGCTGGTTCTCGGACAGCGGCTCTCGGAATGGTGCGGCCATGCGCCGATGCTGGAGGTCGATCTCGCGCTCGCCAACATCGCGCTGGATCTGCTTGGCCAGGCGACGCACTTTCTCAATCTTGCCGGCGAGATCGAAGACGAGGGCCGTGATGCCGATGCGCTGGCCTTCCGCCGCGATGTACTCGATTTCCGCAATTGTCTGCTCGTCGAGCAGCCGAACGGCGATTTCGCGCAGACCATCGCGCGGCAATTCCTGTTCTCCAACTGGCAGGAATTGCTGATGCGCGAGATTGCCACTGCGCCGGAGCCGCGGCTCTCTGCCATCGGCGCCAAGGCGGTGAAGGAAATCGCCTACCATGCGAAATTCGCCAGCGAATGGGTGGTGCGGCTGGGCGACGGCACGGAAGAGAGCCGCTCGCGCATGATCGCAGGCCTCGACTGGATGTGGCGCTTCGTGGACGAACTGTTCGATCCGAAAGACGGCGCGGCATCGCTGCGCGCGGAATGGGATGCGCGGATCGCACGAACTTTGTCGGATGCCGCGCTCGAAATGCCGAAGCCCCGGCGCGGCGCCATGGGCGGGCGTGCTGGCCATCACTCGGAGCATCTCGGGCACCTGCTGACCGAGATGCAGTTTATGCAACGCGCCTATCCGGGAGCGACCTGGTGAGCGCGATTGCAGAGCTCTCGCTGAAGGATCGCATTCTCGAAATTCTTTCGCATGTTCCCGATCCGGAGATTCCATGCGTTTCCGTCGTCGACCTGGGAATTGTGCGCGAAGTGCGCGGCACGACACTCGTGATCACACCGACCTACACCGGCTGTCCCGCAACGATTGCCATCGAGCAGGACATTCGCGCGGCGCTCGATCGCGCCAGCATGTCTCTCATCAAGATCGAAACCACGCTGTCGCCGCCGTGGACGACCGACTGGATCAGCGAGGAGGGCCGCGCAAAGCTTCGCGCCTACGGCATCGCGCCACCAGCAAAAGGCGCCGCCAAGCATTCCTTGCGGGAAGCACCGGCCGAATGCCCCCGCTGCGGCTCTCTGCATACGGAAGAGCTTAGCCGGTTCGGCTCGACACCATGCAAGGCGCTGCACCGCTGCCTCGATTGCCGGGAACCCTTCGACCGCTTCAAGTGCCATTAGCGGCGAACGCATTAGTAATCGACCCTGACAAGATACAATCCGTCCGGGGGCGCAACCGGCCCGCAACGTGACCGATCTTTTGTTTCCAGCGCCGCCTTCAGATCATCCGGCGTCCATTTGCCTTCGCCGACCAGTTTCAACGATCCCACCATCGAACGCACCTGATTGTGCAGGAAAGAACGCGCCACGGCGTCAATCGAAATGCGGTCGCCATCGCGCCGTACCGTAAGAACATCGAGCGTTTTCATCGGCGACAAAGCTTGGCATTCCGCTGCGCGGAAGGTGGTGAAGTCGTGCTTTCCGACAAGGCATTGCGCGGCTTCGTGCATGGCGGCGGCGTCGAGTTCGCGCATGACATGCCAGGCGCGGCCGCGCTCCAATGCCGGCGGACTTCGCCGGCAGAGCATACGATACAAATACGATCGGCGTGTCGCCGAAAAGCGCGCATGAAAATCGCCAGTGGCCTGATCGGCATCGAGAACCGACACCGGTGCGGGCTTTAGGTGATGGTTCAGAGCATCCCGGACTTTGTCCGATGAAAATATTTTCGACAAATCGAAATGCGCGACCTGCCCGAGCGCATGCACGCCGGCATCGGTTCGGCCGGCGCCCGTCACCGTGATCCGCTCGCCGGAGAGCTGAAAAATCGCTTCCTCGAGCGCGGCCTGCACCGATGGCCCGTTCTCCTGCCGCTGCCAGCCGACGAAGGGCGCGCCGTCATATTCAATCACGAGGCGATAACGCGGCATCAGTGGGCCTGACGGGCTTCGGCGACCAGTCTCGCCGTGGCCGTCTCAATCCGCGCCACCAGGAGGCGCAGAAAATCAGCGCGGTTCATCCCGGCAGGAATGGCTTCCAAAAATTCGACAACGACGCGACCCGGTTTCTTGATGAAGCCCATCGGACCGGTCCAGAACAAGCCCGAATTCAGTGCAACGGGAACACATGGCACGCCAAGCAAGCTGTAGAGGCCCGCTACTCCCGGCTTGTAGTCGGGCGCGGCACCGGGCTTTTTCCGCGTCCCTTCCGGAAAAATGAGAATGGGCCTTCCATGGGCGAGCGCATTCTTCGCCGCGACCGCCATGCGCCGGAGCGCGGAGGCATGGGCGCCGCGATCGATGGCGATCACGCGCGCCTTGGCGATGTACCAGCCGTAGAATGGCACATACAGCAGCTCCCGTTTGAGCACGACCGCTGGATCCCAAACGAGCAGGTACAACGCCATCGTATCCCACATGCTCATGTGCTTTGAGGCAATGAGGACCGGTGTTTTCGGAACTTCTCCGCGGACTTCGTAGTCAAGATTCGCGATGTGCTTCAGCCCGAACAAGATCGCTCGCGACCACAGGCGCGACGCATGCACCATCAAGTGCCGCGGCAGAACAAGCGCCGGAAACGCCGCGAGGTAGATGATCACGGTGGCGGCCATGAAGTAGATCAGGAAGAGGGACGAGCGCAGCAGAACCATGTCCGGCGCTCGCTTAACTGCGATGATGTCCGGCGCCAGTGTCGCGCGAGACAAAGCGATCGAGCACGAGACTGGCGAGATATTTGGCGTACTCGGCGTGCAACAGCCGCACCGCATGCGGATTGCGCCACCAGCGGGCAAAATCGATCCCTTCCGGCTCGACGGGATAGGGGACCAGCTTCACCTTCGGCATGTCGGCGGAAAACTCGGCCAGGCTGCGCGGCATGTGATAATTGGCAGTGACGAGAATCAGGCTGCGGAATTTGTGCGCGCGCATCCACCCGGCAGCTTCCGCCGCATTCTCGCGGGTGTCCTCGGCCGCGAAGTCGAGATCCGCGCAACAGTCGAACCGGTGTCCGCCGCTGGCGATCTGCTTGATCTCCGGCTTGGTGATGGAGGGATGGACGCCCGTGATCAGCAAGCGTCGCGCATTTCCCTGCTCGAGCAGGTGAACGGCCGTTTCGAGCCGCGAATCCCCGCCTGTCAACGTTACGATGGCGTCGGCGCGGGGAACGGAAGCCGGTCGATGTGGCAGCGTCGTGGCGAAAACGAGAAATCCCAGGCAATAGACAAGAAATACCGCCAGCACGATCCTTCCCATGAAGGCGAGCGACTTCCCTAGCCTTTCCACCAAATTCTCCCACACCGAGCGCCTTCGGCGGGCGCGACCTTAGGTGAATCGCACAATCTCCGTAACCCTCAGTAAATCCTTGAAAGAACCCGCAAAATGGACAGCCTGGCGGTCAGCAGGGCGATCCAGCTGGCCGCAACGGGGACCATGAGCAGCCAACCCAGCTCCGTCGCGTGCAGGGTCAACGGCGGCAGAAACGGCACCGCCTCGATGCCGGCCAACTCCAAACCGCTGCCCAGCAGATACAGACAGGCGGCCAGCGCCGCGCCGATGGCGCCTGCAACCAGTGCTGCGAGAAAGTAGTGCCATTCGAAGGCGCGCGCGATGAAGGTGGAATGCGCGCCCATCTGATGGAGCAGCTCGACAATTTCCTTGTGCGCTTCCAGGCCCGCGCGCGTGGCGAATGAAACTGTCGCCGCGGTGGCCAGCGCGATCAGCGCCAGAACGCCATAGGCCGACCAGATGATGCCGCGCGTCAACCCGCGCAGACGGTCAAGCCAGCGTCCATGATCGTCGAGCAGCGAATCCGGCGCTGCCGCTGACAGCCGTTGCCGGAGTTTCGGAAGGTCTACCTCTGCCCCCGGTGCCACCGTCGCGTCCAGCAGCCGCGGCAGCGGCAGTTCGCGAACCATCGTGTCGGACCCCAGCCAGGGTTTTACCAGATCGAGCGTCTCCTGCTCTGGAACGATGGCGGCATGGGCAATGCCCGATGTCCCGCGCAGAACCCGAAGTGCGGCCTCGATCTGCGCTTGCAGCGGTATCGCTGAGTTCTCGGGCGGAAGCACCTGCACGGTGAGACGCCCGGCGAGCCCACTCTGCCAAGTTGCCGCCGCGCGCTCGGCGATCAGCATGGCGCCCAACGCGAGCGAGGCGAGGAAAGCCATGACCGCGATCACCACATCGAGCGAGCCCGCCCCCTTGTCACGCGGCATGATGAGCGCGCGGGGCTTCATGCCGCGGGGCTCCCCAGCGCCACGAGCCTGCCGCCCACCAGGCGCATTTCTCGCGCGCGCGCGCTTTCGATCAGGCTCCGGTCATGCGTTGCGATCAGCACGGTGGTTCCCAGCTTGTTGAGTTCCTCGAACAGGCGGATGAGACGTTGGCCCATGTCCGGGTCCACATTTCCCGTCGGTTCGTCGGCAAGCAGCAGATCGGGACGCGCCACCACGGCGCGGGCAATGGCGATGCGTTGTTGCTCGCCGCCGGACAAGGTTGCGGGCAGCGCGGTGAGCCTGTCGGCGAGACCGACCCAGGACAGCAGCTCCTCGACGTCGCGCCGGTAGCTGACGGCATCCCGGCCCGCGATTCGCAGCGGCATCGCCACGTTATCGAAGGCGGACAAATGATCGAACAGCCGGAAATCCTGAAACACTACGCCGATGCGGCGCCGCAGCGCCGGAAAGTTGGGGCGGCCGGTTTTCGCCAGATCGACGCCGAACATGCTGATCGAACCGCCGGAAGGAGCCTCTGCCAGATAAATGAGCTTCAGCAGGGTCGATTTGCCGGCGCCAGAGGGTCCGGTGAGAAAGGTGAACGAGCCCGGGTCGAGCGTGAAGGTCACGTCCCGAAGCACCTCGCGGCCCTCGCCGTACCGCATGCCGACATTTTCGAAGCGCACCATGCGTGCAAGCATAAAGGTTGGCGCGCCAGAGCCAAAACGCGAGCGCGAGCCGCCCGTTTGCGAAACCTCAGTCCAGCGGGGGCAACGCGGGATAGGTGTCCGTGATGGGACCAAAAGCGGCTCTGAGAGGTCCGAGCCAGGGTTCGTAATGGCGCCAATGGTCCAGTGCTTCGCGGTATAGCGGCGCGCGCACCTGTTCGGAGCTGACGGTGGTCACGGCCCGGGCGTTTTCATGGAACGCGAGGCATGATTCTTCGAACGGCAATTCGAGGTAATCCAGCAGCCGGCGTATTTCGCCTTCCGGATCGGCGACCAGTTGTTCGTAGTGGATGCGATGGACCCGGCCCGGAAGCACGCAATCAAAATGCGCCATGAGTGCAGCGTAGTCGCGATAGAGCTGGCCGAAATCGCTCAGCCGATACGTCTCGTTCTGTCCATTGGCATAGTACTGCGTGAAGTTGGACAATCCGCACGCCATCGGGTGGCGGCGCACATCGACGATCTTCGCGCGTGGCAGCATGAGATGAATGGCGGGCACATGCAAAAAATTATTGCCCATCTTGTCGATGAAGAACGGCTGCTTCAGCCTTCGGTACGGCTGCACGCTTTCGAGATAGCGTTGCCCCATCGTCGTGAATTGGGCGGGATCGAGCGCAGCAAGCAGGTCGGGATACTTGCTCTGCAGGCGCGGCCCGAATTCGCGCTCCATCTGCTGCACGACGGCCGCGACATTGAACAATTCGCGCGTGCCTTCGATCTGGGAGTGGCTGGCAAGAATCTGCTCGACCAGGGTGGAGCCCGCCCGCAACATGCCGATGAGGAAGATCGGCGCACGGCTGTCGCATCCCGCGCGATCACGCGCGCGAAAAAAATCTTCCGTGAACAAGCTCTTGTTGCGCGCCACATACGCCGTGAGGACAGCCGGATCGTGTCGAACGCGCGAACGATGCAGCGCATTTCCTTTGGCGTAGGCGGCAAACGATTTTTCATAGAGCGCGCGATCGCCGTAGGCCTTGCCGAGCGCAAACAGGAGCGGCACGCGGCTCTCCGGCGCAAGGCCGGCGCGCGCTACCTGTTGTTCCATCGTCACAAGGTCGCCCTCGCCTAGGCAAGACGCGCCGAGCTGTGCAAGCGCCCACCAGGCCGGCCCGAATGACGGATCATCCGCCAATGCCGCGCGGCAGATGGCCTGCGAATCCGCCCGCCGTCCAATTGCCCGGAGCGTATGGGCGTACCGCACCGAATATTCCAGCGGCGCATTCCCCTCCACCACCGACCGCCATTCCGATGCCGCGCTGGCATGATCGCCGGCAAGCTCGAGCGCCATTGCTTTCAGCGCGTGGAACACCGGGTTCTGCGGATCGCGCGCTAGCAACGCCTCCGCCTCGGTCAGCGCCGCATGCGGCTGGCCCGATTCAAGGAGAGCATTGGCGCCGCGAAACCGCGCCGCCGCGGAATGCGGTTCAAGTTCGACACAGCGCGCGAACAGTTGGGCGGCCTCGGCATGGCGTTGCTTCCGCCAAGCGATTTCCGCCACCAGATAGAGGCCGTTGACATCATCCGGGTGTTTGGCGAGATGCGCCTGCAGCGGTTTCATCGCCGCCTCAATCTGCCCTTGCTTCACCATGCGCGCGATCTGGCGCAGGCGCGAAGACCATCGCGCGACATCCGGATTCAAGGCAGCCATGGCGCGGTCGAAGGCGATGACTTTTCCCGTTACGGAAGGAGCCTTCTTGCCCGATCCAGGATTCATCGAGACAGGTGGAACGGCTTCGCTTCGGCGCCGGTCATCAGCGGCTCCCGATCTGACGCTCGGCCGCCGCAAATACGGCGCGCAGGAATTCCGCTTCCGTCTGCGTGTCGCGCGGGTCCGCGTACTCGACGGTCGCCTGCACCACCCAGTTCCGCACCGCCGCGCCCGCGAACACGATGCGATACTCCAGCGCTTCGGCCTGCGCCGTGCGATAGGTTCGCGTGTAGATGGGCAACGGCGAACCGTTCAAGTGAACGGTGAATTCGGAGAGCCGCTTGCCGCCGGTCGATTCCTGCCCGCGGAACTCATCCGCGAACGCTGCTTTCGGATCGAACCCGCCGCTGAGGGGAGCCAGGGTAATCGTGCCATAGACGGCGTCGCGGGCCGCATAGGCACAGAAATCCTGGTTCTTTTCCAGATCGTACTCGCCAACGGCATCGCGCTCGAAGTCGCCGATGCGATGCGGGCAGACAAAGCCGGAGACATGTGCCTTCGCGCCGTCGTCCCGATCGCGGAATGAATCGCTGCCGGTCTGCGCCGTGGCGGGGGCTGCGGCAAATAATGCCGTCAGCAAGAGGAGCGAGAGCTGTCTTATCGCCATCAATGTCACCCTGTTCGCCATCGGTAACCAGCCGGGCGCCAATGGCGCAACATGGGGCCGCCGCCAAGGGGAGTTCAAGGCCGGTCTTCGCAAAGAGCGGCCGTTGCGCTAGAACGGATCATGCGCCAGCCGGCCGTCGAAACCCTTCCCGCCAGTCTCTACCGGGACGCTTCGGTCTACGAGACCGAACGCCGCGAGATTTTCGCGCGCACCTGGCAGTTATTGGCGCACGAAAGCCAGTTGCCACGGCCGGGCGACTATCTCGCCACCAATTTTGCCGGCTATCCGATTGTCGCGGTGCGGGGCGAGGACGGGACGGTGCGCGCATTCCACAATGTCTGCCGCCATCGCGCCGGACCGCTGGTGGAGGACGGCACGGGCCATTGCGCCGGCGCATTCGTCTGCCGCTACCATGCCTGGAAGTATGCGCTGGACGGACGGCTCGCCAGCGCGCGCGATTTCGGCCCAGCGGAAGGATTCGATCCCCGCCAGTTCGCGCTGTTTCCGCTGAAATGCGAAATCTGGCGTGGCTTCGTGTTCGTGAACATGGACACAGACTCAGCGCCACTCGAATCCGCGATTGCGCCGCTGGAAAATCGCATGCGGCATATCGCGGCGGAGCGATTCCAGAACGCGCGCGCCTCCGGCCATGAAATGCGCTGCAACTGGAAGGCCTATGTCGAGAACTATCTCGAAGGCTACCACATCCCGGTGCTGCACCCGATGCTGAACTCCACCATCGCGGCGGATTACGGCGTCGAGGTCGAGCCGCCCGCGCAGTTCTATCGCGCCACGCCGAAGAACGATGCGCCGATCGCTGGCTTGTGGGCGTGGACATGGCCGTGCCTCGGCATCAACGTGTACGCCGATGGCATCCTGATGGAGCGGATCTGGCCCCTCTCCGTGGATCGCACGCGGCTCGATTACCTTTTCCTGTTCACCGAGGATGCCGACGAAGCGGAAATCGAAAGGCAGATCGCCGCCTCGCTGGTGACGACCAAGGAAGACCTCGATATCTGCGAGGCCGTGCAGCGCAACCTGGATGCGGGCATTTATCAGTCGGGCCGCCTTTCGCCCAAGCACGAACAGGGCGTCGCCTGGTTCCAAAAACAGGTCTTGCGCGCCATCGGCTGAATGGTTTGCGCCGCCGTGGCCGATCCGCGATAAGCTCGCCGCATGAGCGATATTGTTGAGCAAACGTCCGCGCCGCCGGACACGCAAATCCGCGTTCGACTGCAGCAGGCACTCGATCTGCTCAATCGCGGCGAACTCGTTGCGGCGGAAGCCGCTCTCGATGACGTGCTGGCTGAGCGCGCCGAAGAGGCCGATGCCCTGCAGCTTATGGGGATATTGCGTCGCGCGCAGAACCGCACCGAAGAGGCGGAGGCCTTCTACCGCCGCTCGATTGCGGCAAACCCAAACCTGCCCCAGGTCCACAACAATCTCGGCAATCTCCTGCGCAATCTGGGACGTGAGGAAGACGCCGCGAACTGCTTTCGCGAGGCCATCCGCCTGAAGCCCAACTACGTCGATGCGCTTCTCGGGCTTGGTCTGTCGCTGCAGTCGCTGAGACAGTTCGAAGATGCGGAGAAAGCGTTGCGCAGCGCTTTGCGAATTCAGCCCAACTGGCTGATGCTGAAGCAATCCCTTGCGGCGGTGCTGAACGATCTCAATCGGCCGAAGGAAGCCGAGGCCCTGTTGCGTCCCGCCATTGTCCAAAGCAGCCGCGACCCGCGCCAGACCGCGGCGCTCAGTTTCAACCTCGGGATGTCGCTCAAACTGCAACGCCGCTACAGCGAAGCGCTGCAACAATTCGACAAGGCGCGGGAACTCGCGTCCGACATGGTACTGGCAGATTACAATCGCGGAGACGCGCTGCAGTATCTGGGGCGGCTGGAGGAAGCCGTTGAGGCTTACCAGAGCACGCTGGCGCGCAATCCGCTCAACATGCTGGCGCACCATGACCTCAACCAGCTGCTGTACCGGCTGGGCCGCAATGAGGAATTCCTGCGCTCGTTCGACGACGCGGCCTTTCTCTATCCCGAAATCGGCCAGTTGCCGCTGCAGAAGGGAAAATTCCTTTTCCAGCGCGGCGATTTGGAGGCGGCGCGCGAGCAATTTGAGCGCGCGGCAGTCCTTCTGCCTGAGAACGTCACTCCGCACGACGCACTGGCGCTTGTGCTCGCCCGCATGGGAGATTTCGATGGTGCCATTCAAAAGCATGAAACCGCTGTCCGCATCGAACCGGAAAACGCCAATTGCTGGACGAATTTCGCCGAGACGCTGATCCGCGCGGGCGATCCCGGCAGGGGCCTTTCCGCCGCTGAGCGCGCAATCGCCATCGCGCCAGACAATCAGCATGGGCTGGCCATGTGGGGCCTGGCGCTGCGCAGCCTCGATGATGCGCGCGAGGAATGGCTGAACGATTACGAGCGCTTCGTACAGGTGTTCGAGATCGATCCGCCAGACGGCTATGCCGATAAGGAAAGCTTCAACCGCGATCTCAATATCTATCTTGACCGGCTGCATCTCGACCGGCGTGAGTTCATCGACCAGACCCTTCGCGGCGGCACTCAGACGCTGGACAACATCTTCGGCGTGGGCCACGCGCCAGTCGAGCAGCTCCGCGCACAGATCGACAAAGCGGTAGCGTCCTATATCGCGCGCATGGAAGACAACACCGATCATCCGTTGCTGCGCCGCCGTCAGCCGGATTTCCGCTATGCCGGTTCATGGTCATCGCGGCTCCACGATTGCGGTTTTCACACCAACCATGTGCATCCGCAGGGCTGGATCAGCTCGGCGTATTACATTGCCGTGCCGGAAGCGGCGGAGGACATGGCCGAAAAACAGGGCTGGATCAAGTTTGGCGAACCAGCCTTCGAGCCAAAGTTTAAGGATCCCGTGCGCCGTGCGGTGAAGCCTGTACCAGGCACCCTGGTGCTTTTCCCCTCGTATATGTGGCACGGCACCGTGCCGTTCCATTCGCCCAACGCGCGCACCACCATCGCCTTCGACGTGGTGCCGAAGTAGACTGCCTCACAAAGCGGGGAGGACGTCATGTCGGGCATGGTGGTTCTGGCGGTTTTGCTGGCGGGGATTGCGGGTACGTTCAGCGACTGGCTGTTCATGGGTGTACTGTTTCACGACCGCTACATGCGCTACCCGGAAGTCTGGCGCGACGGCATTGTCGGCGGGCAAGACCGAACGGCGGTCGTCTATTCCGCGGCGCTCGGGTTTGTGTCGGCGGCAGCCGTGGTGGCGCTCTGCGTTCTGGCGGACGCGACAACGTTGTCGCCGGCGCTGGAAGTGGCGTTCTTCGCCTGGCTGGCGGGTCCGCTGGTTCTCATGATCACCAATGGCTTCTTCATGAAACTGGACTGGGCGATCGTCGGCGCCCATTGTGCCGGCTATCTCGTGCGCTTCCTCATCGCCGGCATCGCGGCGGCGATATTTCTCTGAATTCTCCCGACGATCGGCCGGCGCGAAACTTTGCGACGCGACTTGCGACAAAGCGTGACCGATGAGATTGCCTGCCTGCGCCCCGTACGGCTTAGATGCGACGTTACGGGGGAAGGATGGTCGCGCACGTTTACACGGTCGCGTTTCAGGGCATCGAAGCCCGCGAGGTCGACGTGCAGGTGCACGTCGCCAGCAACACAAGCATCAACAACCCCTTCAGCATCGTGGGCCTGGCGGACAAGGCAGTGGCGGAAAGCCGCGAACGCGTGCGGGCGGCGCTCTCGGCAATCGGCCTTGCCCTGCCGCACCAGAAGATCACCATCAATCTCGCACCTGCCGACCTGCCCAAGGAAGGCAGCCATTACGATCTGCCGATCGCACTCGGATTGCTGGCCGCGATGGGCGTCTTGCCAGCCAGCGAACTGGCGCACTACACCGCGATGGGCGAACTTTCGCTCGACGCGCAGATCACGCCGGTGGCCGGTGTGTTGCCCGCAGCACTGGCGGCTTCCGAAGCGGGCCGCGGCCTCATTTGCCCGGCTGCCTGCGGGCCGGAAGCAGCGTGGGCCGGCGGCATCGAGATCATCGCCGCGCCATCGCTGATCGCCATCGTCAATCACATGAAGGGCGTGCAGGTGCTCAACCCGCCCGCCGCCAAGCTCGCTGAGGAAAAAGGCGCAATCGCCGATCTGCGCGATGTGAAAGGACAGGAAACGGCGAAGCGCGCGCTGGAGATCGCCGCCGCCGGTGGCCACAACATGCTGATGATCGGTCCGCCGGGAGCCGGCAAATCGATGCTGGCTTCGCGATTGCCGGGATTGCTGCCGCCGCTCGATGCGCGCGAGGCGCTGGAGATTTCCATGGTGCAATCGCTGGCCGGCGAACTGCGCGACGGTGCGATCTCTCGCCGCCGCCCGTTCCGCAATCCGCATCACTCCGCCTCGATGGCGTCGCTGGTCGGTGGCGGCTTGCGGGTAAAGCCGGGCGAGGTGTCGCTGGCCCATCTCGGCGTTTTATTTCTCGACGAGCTGCCGGAGTTTCAGCGCGGTGTATTGGATTCCTTGCGGCAACCCATGGAGACCGGGGAATCGGTTGTGGCGCGCGCCAATGCGCATGTGCGTTATCCCGCGCGCTTCCAGCTGGTGGCGGCGATGAATCCCTGTCGCTGCGGTTATCTCTCGGAGCCCGCGCAGGCTTGCGGCCGCGCGCCGAAATGCGGCGGCGATTATCAGGCGCGGCTATCCGGTCCGCTGCTCGATCGCATCGACATCCATGTGGAAGTGAACAGCGTGTCGGCGCAGGATCTTTCCTTGCCGCCGCCGGCGGAAGGCACCGCGGCCGTGGCGGAGCGCGTCGCGAACGCACGCAATGTGCAGCGCGAGCGCTACAACGGCTCGGGCATCCGCACCAATGCGGAAGCCGAAGGCGAAATGCTCGACACGGCCGCGGCACCCGATACCGCCGGCAAGAAGTTGCTCACGGATGCGGCAGACGCCATGCGCCTGACGGCGCGCGGATATCATCGGGTGCTGCGGGTGGCTCGTACGATTGCCGATCTCGCCGGTGCGCAATCGGTGCAGCGCGCGCATATCGCCGAAGCGCTCAGCTACCGCCGGCTGTCGCATACACAATAGTCGCGTGGATGCAGGGCTGATGCGGCCGCCCGGCAGCCAAATTATCGTTTAGCGCGTTACGTGGGGGACGGAGAACGCTTTATATGGCCCGAATTGTGGCAATCGGTGCCTCGCAGGGGGGAGTTGAGGCTCTTCACGCGCTTGTCTCCGGGCTGGATAAGGGTTTTCCGGCTCCCATTCTGGTGGTCATGCATATCGGCGCCGGGCCCAGCATCCTTCCTGTGCTTCTGAACGACCTGGGAATTCTGCCCGCCAGCCATGCCCGGGATGGAGAAAGGATCGAGCCGGGCCACATCTACGTTGCGCCGGCCGATCACCATCTCCTTGTGAACGACGGCGCCTTGGAGCTTACGCGGGGGCCACGGGAAAACTGGACGCGGCCTGCAATAGATCCGTTGTTTCGCAGCCTGGCAGAAAGCCATCGCCAGGATGCCATTGGCGTCATTCTCACCGGAGGGCTGAACGATGGGACGGCCGGCCTCTATGAAATCAAGCGGCGCGGCGGCATCGCCATTGTCCAGGATCCGGCCGATGCAGAGGCACGTTCCATGCCGCAAAGCGCGGCCGAGAACGTGGACGTCGATTTTTGCGTTCCGCTGCGCGAGCTTCCGGGCCTGCTTACGCGGTTGGCGCGCGAGCCTTCAATCCAAAGAGCTACCCACGAAACTGGAGTGAGTGCGATGGCGCATTCAAATCAAGAAATGCAACACCCGATCGCGCAAACCTGCCCGGAATGCGGCGGCGCCATGCGCGAGGAGGTTCTGGGAAAGCTGACGCAATTCCGCTGCCACATCGGGCACGTGATGACGGCCCAGGTTCTGGCGGCGGCACAGCTCGAAATTCTGGAATATGACCTGTCAGCCGTTCTTCGCATGCTGAATGAGCGGGTCGAATTGTGCAACGATATCGCCAACAAGCATGGCGGCCGCGGCAATGGAGCTGCCGAAGCCGAATGGCGCCAGGCCGCCGATGAAGCGAAAAGCCGCGAGGCGGCGATCCGGCAGATGACAGAAGCCGAATGGCGGCGGCCGGAAGCCATGTCGCCGGCCGAATAGGCGTTTCACGCTGACGCGGCCGCGACGCCCTTGAAGTCCTGAGCCGGCCGGTCGCGGAGCGGCACATCGACCGTGCATCGCACGCCTTCGGACAACAGTTCATGTTGCACGGCGGCGCCCGGCAGTCCCTTCCGGATCAGCGTGCTTCCGAATCCCGGCTGGGACGGTGTCCCCACGGAGGGCCCATCTCTCTCCTGCCAGCGAAAACGAAGGCGCGCGCCGGCGCTGTCACCGCGGTCGACGTTCCAGTCGATCTCGACGACGCCGTTCTCGTCCGAAAGCGCGCCGTACTTGATTGCGTTGGTGGCAAGTTCATGCACGACAAGGCCGAAGGGCGTTGCGAGATCTGCCGGCAGGTTGATGGATTCCCCGCGAATGCGCACCCGTTCGGGGCCGGAGACGTATGCATCCATCTCCGCCTGGACCAGCTTGCGAAGATCGGCGCCGCTCCATTCCGATTCCACCAGCAATCTATGCGACGCCGATAGCGACATGATCCGGCCGTCAAATCGCTGTACGAAATCCTTGGCATCGGCGCTCGTGCGCCAGGTCTGATGTATCATGCCCTGCACCACGGCGAGGATGTTCTTCACCCGGTGCGTCAGCTCGCCAAGCAGAAGACGAAGGCGGGCTTCCCACAATTTTCGCTGGGTGATGTCGATAAAGGTGGCAACCACGCCGTCGATCTTGTCGTCTACGGTCCGATAGGGACGAAAACGCACCAGGTACCACCCATCGTTCCGGCTTTTGACTTCCCGCTCTACCGGCATGAGCTCCCTGAGCACCGCGCGCGCGTCGGCGGCGAGATTCTCATAGTCCAATTGGTGGGTGAAGTCGGTGATGGGCCTGCCGACATCGCTCTGCGTGATGTTGAAGAGTTCGGTCGTGCGCGGCGTGAACCGCTTGATGCGCAGGCCTGAATCGAGGAACAGGGTTCCGAAGTCCGTGGCCGCCATCAGGTTCTGCAAATCGCTGTTGGCGCGCGACACGGTATCGAGCTTGAGCTTCAGCTCGCTGTTTACCGTTTGCAGCTCCTCGTTGATCGACTGCAGTTCCTCCTTGCTTGTCTCCAGCTCTTCGGCGGTCGAGCGGTATTCCTCGTTGATGGACTGGAGCTCCTCGTTCGCTGCCCGTAGCTCTTCGTTCGCCGCCTCCGATTCTTCGCGCATCGTGCGCAGGCGCCCGTGGGCCACTTCCAGTTCTTGCTGCAGGCGCTGAATGGTATCGCCCGCCACGACGCGCGTTTCTTCCGGAATGTCGACGCTGGACCCGCTCGTGACGGAGCCGCCCTCAATGAAGAAAATCAGCGCCCGCCCCGTAGCCTGGTTCGCGGCGTCCGGTGGCAACGGCTTGACCTGAAAATAAAGTCGGTGTGCCGCGCCATTGAATTTTACCATCAGCGCGGGACTGAGCGTCGGCTCGCCATGCTCGAAAGCGCGGCTCAAGGCGCTGCGCAGGTCGAAGCGAATTTCCTCGCGCACCAACTCGGTCACATCCGCCGTGAAAGCCCCACCCGGCGGTGACAGGTAGCGTCCGGCATTTTCCGACAGATGCAGAACACGATAATTGTTGTCGACAAGCACGCTTGGTGGAGCACTGCCTTCGAGCGCCTCCCGATGCTGCCCGCGCGACACTCGCCCGGAAGGCACCGCGGAAGGGAGCTCGGGGAGCCTGCTCCCCAAAGGAGTCATTCCCAGCAGGCGCGGCAGCAGGGGCGGCTTATCGGACCGTCCTGCCGTCTGATAGACACGGGCTTCGCGGTCGACGGAACGGAACAGGTGATCGGGATGTTCCGCGCTTTCGGAGGTACCGAGGAAAAGGTAACCGTCGCGGTTCAATGCGTAGTTGAGCGTCATCAACACCTGCTGCTGCAGGTCGCGGTTCAGGTAGATCAGCAGATTGCGGCAGGAGATGAGATCGATGCGCGAGAACGGGGGGTCCTTCAGAAGGCTGTGGTTGGCGAAAAGCACCAGATCGCGCAGCTCACGCTTCACCCGGTAATCGTCGCCATCGCGATGAAAGAAGCGGCGCAGCCGCTCTTCGCTCACGTCGGCTTCGATCGCGGCAGGATAGCGGCCTTCCCGCGCAATGTTCAGGGCGCGCGAATCCATGTCGGTGGCGAAGATCTGAATTTCCGGACGTAATTCTTGTCGAGCAGCTTCCTCCAGAAGCAGGATCGCAATGCTGTAGGCCTCTTCGCCCGTGGCGCAGCCCGCCACCCAGACACGAATAAGACCGGTCGAATCCTTGTTGGCAAAGAGATTGGGAACCACGTTTCTCGCCAGGCTGTCGAATGCCTGGGCGTCGCGGAAGAATGTCGTCACGGAGATGAGCAGGTCGGCCAGCAATAATTGAGCCTCATCACCGCTTTCGCGCAAATGCGCGAAATACTCGTCAAAGGTCTCCTTGCGAGAGACCTGCATTCGCCGGGCAATTCGTCGCAAAACGGTCGAGCGCTTGTAGTGCGTGAAATCATGCCCGGTGCGGACGCGAAGATGTGCGAGGATGCGGCGCAGCGCATCGTCCTCGCCGGCCGGCTTCGCGAGGCTGAGATTCTGGCGCTTCGTCGCCACCAGCTCGACCAACCGGGTCGCCAACTGCCTGATAGGCAGAACCACATCGGCGGCTTCCGTGGCGATGGCTGCTCGTGGCATGGACGGATATTCAGCTTCCTCAGGATCCTGAACCAGAATTATCCCGCCATGCTCTTTGATCGCCTTGACGCCGACGGCGCCATCCGAACCGGCGCCGGTGAGGATCACGGCAAAGCCGTCGCCATGCTGCTCCGCCAGAGAGCGGAAGAAGAAGTCGATCGGCATGCGCCGTCCGCGTGGTTCTTCAAACGGGATGGCGGAAATTTCTTCGTCGGAAATCCGCAATTGGCGGTCCGGCGGAATGACATACACGCAATCCGCTTTCAACGCCGAGGTACCCGTCACCTGATTGACCGGCAGCTTGGTGCGGCTCGCCAGTATCTGAGCTAGTTCGCTTCGGCTCTCAGGATCGAGATGGGCAATGACAACGAACGCGGCGCCTACCCGTTCTGGAAGCGCCTCGACAAAGTTCGATAGAGCCTTGACGCCGCCCGCCGACGCGCCAATGCCGACGATGATTGTTTGCGGTTGCGCTTCGTCGCCACTACCGTTCTGCGGCAGGCGCGCATCCTCGGACATGTTTGACCCCACCTTGTTGGTCCTGTTCTACCCTAAAAATGGAATGGGGGCAGCACACAAATATTGCGGTCGTTCTCGCCATCAGCCGATGCGGATTGTATTAGCCCAATAGCCACTGGCGAGTTCTTCCGCGAATGCGCCTGCTTATCTTATGTTATCGGAATGCGCGCACCCTCTGTGCGCTGGCAACCGCACCGGATTCGGTGCCTTGTTGAAAGGCATTCTGGTGGCGAATCTTCGCCGCCGCCGCCGGGGTGGAAACCACTCACCAGCCGGCAAGGTTCTGTGTTAAGCGGCGGGTGTTGCTGTTGTTGCCTGGCCTTGCCAGGGCGCGCTAAGATTCCGGCTGCTCAACCCGTTTCGCGGAGCCAATGGCGTGAAGCAGTTTCTCCTGCCGTGTGTCCTGTCGCTTTGTGCATTGGCGGGCTGCGCCACGCCGCCCGCGGAAACACGGTTGCCTTCAGCGCCGCGCGTGGGAGAGCCCGGAAATCTTGCCGGCATGGACGCAACGCGCATTCGCGTGGCCTTCGGCGCGCCGCAATTCGTCCGCAAGGACGGACAGATCGAAATCTGGCGCTACGACACAGCCAACTGCCGGGCGTTCTTCTTCATGTATCCGAACGGCGCCTCTCTGTCGGTCAGGCACGTCGAGACGATGCCGCAGGGAGCCGGCGCGGCCGCCGATGCGGGCTGTCTCCAGGCGCTGCTGACCCAGGCGAAGTCGGCGTCATCGCAGCCCGCGACATAAGAGGGCCGAGCTCGGCTTCCGTCGTCTTGGGCCGATAGCGGCAGAGGTCGCGCACCACGCAGAGCGGACATTTCGGCTTGCGCGCGACGCAGGTGTAGCGGCCGTGCAGGATCAGCCAGTGATGCGCGTTGAGCTTGTATTCGGGGGGTACCGCGCGTTCCAAACCGGCCTCTACCGCTTCCGGCGTCTGGCCCGGCGCCAGGCCGGTTCGATTCGCAACCCGGAAAATGTGCGTGTCCACCGCGATCGTCGGCTCACCGAAAGCGACATTCAACACCACATTGGCGGTCTTGCGGCCCACGCCTGGCAGCGCCTGCAATTCTTCGCGGGAGCGCGGCACAACACTTCCGTGCCCGTCCACCAGTGCTTTCGACAGCGCGATGACGTTTCGGGCCTTGGTTCGAAACAGGCCGATGGTTTTGATGTACGAGATGAGCCGGGCTTCGCCGAGCTTCAGCATCTTCTCCGGCGTATCCGCGACCTTGAACAGCGGCTCGGTCGCCTTGTTGACGCCCTTGTCTGTCGCCTGCGCCGAAAGCACCACGGCGACCAGCAGGGTATAGGGATTCTTGAATTCGAGCTCCGTGCGCGGATCGGGCATCTGCGCTTTCAGCCGCGCGAAAAAACTTTCCACCTCTGCCTTGCGGAACGGGCGCGCCATGGCGCCCAGGCTTAAGGGATAGTAACGGCCTGCAAAAGACGGCATCGTTTCTGCCGCGTTCAATGCTAGACTGGCGCGATGAGCGGCGCGACCGAGCCGGTGTTTCTTGATGCGGTGTTGCGGCCCAATCCGCCCATGAACCCGCGCGCCCTGCGGCTCATCCTTGCGCTGGTAGCCGGGATCAACGCCGCCATCGCCGTAGGATTTGTCTTGCGCGGCGCCTGGCCGATCGCGCCTTTTCTGGGCGCGGATGTGGCGCTGCTCGCCTGGGCCTTTCACGCCAGCCGATTGGCCGCGCGCGCCTATGAGCGCGTGAAGGTCACGGCCTCGGAGCTGTTCGTGGCGTATCATCCGGCGCGGGGAGCGCCACGCGAAACGCTGCTGAATCCGTACTGGGTCAGCATCGAACTCGAACAGCCGGAAGACATGCCGCGCGGATTGACCTTGCGCAGTCATGGCAAGATTCTGGCGGTGGGAAACTTTCTCGGCCCGCGGGAGCGGCTGTCGTTCGCGAACGCGCTCAAGGCGGCGCTCCAATGCGCCCGCTCCTGGCGGCCGGCCTAAGCCGATAATCCCAGCACGTCCGCCATCGTGTAGAGGCCGGGCGGTTTGCCTTGCAGCCAGCGGGCGGCTGCGACCGCGCCGCGCGCGAAGATGATGCGATCCTCCGCCGTGTGCGAAAGAACGAGGCGCTCCTGCGGCCCGGCGAAGATCACCGCATGCTCGCCGGTGACCGTGCCGCCGCGCAGGCTGGCAATGCCGATTGAATCGCGCGGCGTGTTTCGCGCTTTCGCCGCTGCATCGCCGAGCAGCAGCGCCGTGCCGGAAGGCGCATCGACTTTGGCGCGATGATGCATCTCCAGTATCTGGATGTCGAAATCCGGGAGCGCCGACGCGGCTTGCTTCACGAGCGCTGCAAGCAGCGTGATACCAACGCTCATATTGCCGGATTTCACGATTGCTGTTTGGCGCGCCGCCGCTGAAATTTGTGCGTCCTGCTCTGCGCTGAAACCCGTTGTCCCGATGACATGCGGCAGCTTCAGTTCTGACGTCACTCGCGACAGTTGCACCGAGGAATCCGGCGCGGTGAAGTCAATGACTGCGTCCACGTCTTTCAACGCCGTCGCCCGGTTTCCTTCGCCGCTGCCGCTCTCCCGCAGCAGCGTTCCCGCCAGGGCGAAACCGTCATCCTCGCCGATGGCGCGAACAAGCGCCTGCCCCATGCGGCCATCGGCGCCGGCAATCGCAATGCGCAGAGGCGTCATCAGGTCTCGGCGGCCGAAGGAGACGGCTGGGCCGGCGTTTCGCGGCGCGCCACGGTTACCATGGCCGGCCGCAGCAAACGGTCGCCGATCACGTAACCGGTCTGCACGACGTTGACGATGCTTCCGGGCGCCTTTCCCTCGCCCGCCACTTCCGCGATGGCCTGATGGAAATGCGGATCGAATTTGCCGTCCGACGTGTCGATCAGCTTGACGCCATGGCGCTCCAGCGTGGCGAGCAGCTGGCGCTCGGTCGCTTCGACGCCTTCGATCACCGCCTTCACCTGCGGACTGGCGCTTTCGCGTGCATCGGCCGGGTACGCCTCGATGGCGCGGGCGAAATTGTCCGCCACAGCCAAAATGTCGCGGGCAAAACCGGTCACTGCATATTGCGAGGCGTCCTGCCGGTCGCGCTCGGCGCGGCGGCGGGTGTTCTCGACATCGGCCAGCGCGCGCAGCAGCCGATCCTTGAGCTCGGCATTTTCCGCCGTCAGCCCGGCGAGGTTATCGGTCTCCGGCGCCTCGCTATCGTTCGCGGGCTGAGACTCGGGGGTGTAGTCCTGGGTATCGCTCATAGGTCTCAAACGTTTCAGGCCAGCAATCGGCCTACCACTTTGGCAGTGTGATCCACCATCGGAATAATGCGGGCATAGTTCAGCCTGGTCGGGCCCAATACGCCGATCACCCCCACAACCTTGCCCTGCGCGTTGGCGTAGGGCGCGGCAACGATGGAGGAACCGGAAAGGCTGAACAGCCGGTTCTCCGAGCCGATGAAGATCTTCACCCCGTCGCCCTGCTCGGCGAGCTTCAGCAGGCGGATGAGTTCATTCTTGCGCTCGATATCCTCGAACAGCATGCGGACACGCGCGATGTCGGCCTGCGCTTCGACCGTATCGAGAAGGTGGGAGGTGCCGCGAACGATCAGCACCTTTTCTTCCTCGCTGCGCTCCGGATGGTTGCCGACAGCCAGAGTGGCCAGGCCTTCCGCCACGATCTTGGCGGTGAGTTGATCCAGTTCGGCGCGCTGTCCTTCCAGCTCCGCCAAAATCTCGCCGCGGGCGACTTCGAGCGTACGGCCGCGAAGGCGCGAGTTCAGATAACTCGATGCTTCGGAGAGAGCGGATGCAGGCAGGCCAACCGGCACGTCGATCAGCCTGTTTTCCACCTGACCGTCGTCGCTGACGATGACGACCAGCGCCTTGCCCGGCGTCACCCCGACAAATTCGACGTGCTTGAGGACCGCTTCCTGCTTCGGCGCCACCACCAGGCCGGCGCAGCGCGACAACCCGGAAAGCATCATCGTGGCCTGGGTCAGCACATCTTCAAGCCCTTGCGCCTTCGCCGAAACACGCGCCTCGATCGCGGCGCGCTCGCTCGGCGACAACTCGCCCACTTCCAGGAGCCCATCCACGAACAGGCGAAGACCCTTTTCCGTCGGCACGCGGCCTGCGCTGGTGTGCGGCGAGTAGAGAAGCCCCAGCATCTCGAGATCCGACATCACATTGCGGATGGAAGCGGGCGAGAGTGTGTGCGGCAGACGCTGTGAGAGGGTGCGCGACCCCACCGGTTCGCCGGAGGAAAGGTAGGCATCCACCAGATGCCGCAGCACATCCCGCGACCGCTCGCCAAGATCGCCGGCGAGCAGGCGGGCCTGGGTGCTGTCCATCATCGTTCCGCCCAAGGCGGGCTCCTTAAGCCTTTGGCTTGGTTCATTTCTTTCCGAACAACCTGGCCGGATTGAGCATACACCCCGGGAAGGCTAGGTAGCGGGTGAAGCCGCTCACTTCAAGGTATTGACCATGCGTCCATCCAGCCGCGCGCCGGACCAAATGCGGCCCGTGACCCTCGAACGGGGCTTTGCCAAGCATGCCGAGGGCTCCTGCCTGGTCAAGTTCGGCGACACCCATGTGCTGGTGACCGCAAGCCTCGAGGAGAAGGCGCCGCCGTTCCTCAGGGGGAGCGGCAAAGGCTGGGTGACGGCGGAGTACGGCATGCTCCCGCGCTCCACCCATGAGCGGATGCGGCGGGAGGCGGCGCAAGGCAAGCAATCGGGCCGCACGCTGGAAATTCAGCGGCTGATCGGGCGCTCGTTGCGGGCGGTCGTCGATCTCACTGCGCTGGGCGAGCGGCAGATCGTGCTCGATTGCGATGTGCTTCAGGCCGATGGCGGCACGCGCACCGCGTCGATCACCGGAGGTTTCGTGGCTTTGTCCCAGTGCCTCGATTTCATGCGCAGGACGGGCATGATCGACAAGCCAGCGATCAAGGATCACGTCGCCGCAATCTCCTGTGGCATCTCTCGCGGCCAGCCGGTGCTCGATCTCGATTATGCGGAAGATTCATCCGCGGACACCGACGCCAATTTCGTGCTGACCGGATCCGGCGGATTGGTGGAAATACAGGGCACGGCAGAAGGTGCTCCGTTCACGGACGAACAGTTTGCCGAACTCCTGCGGCTGGCGCGCAAAGGCGTGACGGAATTGGTGAAGCTGCAGGCGGACGCGCTGGCGTGAAACTGGAGCGCGGCACGGTACTGGTCATTGCCACGCACAATCCCGGCAAGGTGCGCGAAATCGGCGATCTGCTAGCGCCCTTCGGGATCGAAACACGCAGCGCCGGCGAACTGGGTCTGGCTGAGCCGGAAGAAACCGGCGGCACGTTCGCGGAAAACGCCATCCTCAAAGCACGAGCGGCTGCGGAGGCGAGCGGGCTGGCCGCGCTGTCGGACGATTCCGGTTTGTGCGTGGATGCCCTGGGCGGTGCGCCGGGCATTTACTCCGCGCGATGGGCTGGGCCGCAAAAGGATTTCGGCGCGGCGATGGAACGCGTGCGGCAAGAGTTGGGGCCAAAGCGCAAGGCGGACCACTCGGCGAAATTCGTTTGCGTGCTTGCCTTGGCGACACCGCAAGGGAACGTCGAAACATTCGAGGGCGAAGTTCGCGGCCATCTGACATTCCCGCCGCGCGGCAACAAGGGTTTCGGTTACGATCCCATCTTCGTTCCGGAAGGCTTCACGCAAACCTTCGGCGAGATCGAGCCGGCGGAAAAGCACGCCATGAGCCATCGCGCCCGCGCTTTCGAGAAATTCATTGCCGCAACAGGATTGTCGAAATGATGGACTCCCTTTCACCTCCCCCTTGTGGGGAGGTCGATTTGGCGGCGCGCAGCGCCGACAAATCGGGTGGGGGGCAATCACAGAAACCGAAAACCCGCCACCCGGCTCGCTCATGCTCGCCGACCTCCCCACCAAGGGGAGGTGAATTCGGCATCTACATCCATTGGCCATTTTGCGCGGCCAAATGCCCGTATTGCGACTTCAACAGTCACGTTCGGCAGGTGTTTGACGAAGACGCGTGGGTGAGCGGTATCGTCCGCGAGTTGCATTACGTTGCGGAGTTACAGAGCGCGCAACGCCGCACCGTCGAGACGATTTTTTTCGGCGGCGGGACGCCATCGTTGATGCGAGGGCGTTCGACGGCCGCTGTGCTGGAAACCATCGTCGCACTGTGGCCGGTCTCGCCTGACGTGGAAATCACGCTCGAAGCCAATCCGGCGAGCGTGGAAGCGGCCAGGTTTCGGGATTATCGCGCTGCCGGGATAAACCGGCTCTCGCTTGGCGTGCAGGCGCTGAACGATGCCGCCCTGAAAGCGCTCGGCCGCCTGCACAATGCGGCGGAAGCAAAATCGGCCCTGGCCGTCGCAACGAAAACATTCGAACGAGTCTCGTTCGATCTCATTTATGCGCGGCCGCATCAAACGCTTGCAGACTGGAGAGACGAACTTGCCGGAGCGGTGGCGTTCGGAACGGAACATCTGTCGCTCTACCAGCTGACCATCGAGCCGGCGACGCCATTCGCAACACTGGCGCGGACCGGCGCGCTTGTTGTGCCGGGCGACGATGCCGCGGCCGAATTGTATGAAGTCACCCAGAAGATCGCCGAAAGCGCCGGTCTGCCCGCCTACGAAATTTCCAATCACGCACGGGCCGGGGCGGAGTGCCGCCACAACCTTCTCTACTGGCGCTATGGCGATTACGCCGGTGTCGGCCCCGGCGCGCACGGACGCATCACCGTCGATGGCCGTCGCATTGCGACATCGACGGAGCGATTGCCGGAGCGCTGGCGTCAGCGGATCGAAACGACGGGCCACGGATTTGTCGAATGGTCGGAGGTATCGGCAGAGGTTTCTGCCGACGAACATTTGCTGATGGCGCTTCGCCTGACCGAAGGACTCGATACCGCGGAATATGATAGGCGCTGGGGTGTCGGCCTGAACGAAGATCGCGTTGCTTCACTCGCGGCAGACGGCTTGCTGTCGATCGCCGATGGCCGCATCCGTGCCACCCCGCGTGGGCGTCTGGTTCTCAATCGATTGATAGCAGAATTGGCCCCATAGGGCGCCATAGTTTGAATTGATCATCAAAAAATGTCGTCATCGCCCGCTTTATGCGGGCGACCCAATTTTCGTTCCAAATGAATTGGGTCACCCGGACCCGCGCTGTTTCGCGCGGCGCCGGGTGATGACGGAGATGAGTTATTTTCTTTGTAAAGATCAGGAAGCAGGCACCTGAAACGTCTTCGGCGCCGGATCGACGACGTGGAAGCCATCCGGCCGCATGCTCAAAACCGCAAGCCCGCGATCGCAGCTTCCATCGGCGCGCAAACGGAAGACGCCGCTGATGCCGGAAAATCCATTCGCATCGGTCAGTGCTGCGTCGGTGAAGCGATGATACGGGGTGCCGGATGCCAAGGCGGCGACCAGTGAAATTGCATCGTAGGCGAGCGGCGCGAGTTGCGCCGGTGCCGCGCCGTATGCCGAGCGGTACCGGTTCTCGAACGACACGTCGGCGCTCGGCGTCGGCGCGGCGAACCATCCACCGGTCAGAATGGCCTCGCGTGCCAGCGCCTTGTCCGCCCACAGGCCGGTGCCCAACAGCTGCGGGTGCGGCGTGCCGAAGCCCGCGGCCATCACCGCCAGCGGCTGCCCGCCTTGCGCGATCAGCACGGCATCGGCGCCGCTTGCAGACGCGGAAGTTGCAGTCTGCCCAAGATCCGGGGCCCGCGGGTCGAAACGGAAGATGGCGCGAACGGTGAGATGTTTCGCGGCGGTATCGGCATTGAAGGCCTTCAGGACGCGATCGCCATAGGCGGTACGCGGAATGAGGGCCGTGAAGTTCTTGTGCCCCTGTGCCGCCGCATAGGTGATCACACGGTCGACTTCGGCTTCAGGCTGGAAGCTGAGCAGATAGACGCCGTCGCCACCGACGCTGCGGTCCGTCGAGAACGAGATGACAGGAATGCCGCGGTCCCGCGCGATCGGCGCCACCGCACTGACGGAGGTGGCGAAGAGCGGGCCCACGATAACTTCGGCGCCTTGACCGATCAGAGTACGCGCTGCCGACGCGGCTGTCTGAGGGTTGGAGCCCTCATCGGCCGGCATCAACAGGATGTCACGGTTGCGTGCATCGAAGATCGCCATCTGCGCGGCATTCATCATCGCCTTGGCGAGATTGCGCGTGGCGACCGAGCCGTTGGAAAACGGGAGCAGCACGCCAACGCGCACGGGCACCCGGTCTTTCGGTGTGTTCGACAGGCGGATGAAACCGGGTTGGTCCGATGTCAGCGGGTGCTGGGCGACCGTGCGATGGGCCTGCTGAACCGGGGGAGCCGGCGGGGGCACGGGCTTGGGCGCCGGCGGCGGCGTGCAGGCGGCTATCGCCATGACTGCGATAGTGGCGCAGACTTTGTTCAGCACAGCGGCAGACCGGAATGAAACGGGCATCGAAACGATTGTCCTCAAAAACGGGAGAGAAGGAGCCTAGTCTTCCGGCGCGGAATGCGCAAAGCGAAAGCCCGGGGCTTTACCTGGTCGCCACGCCCATTGGGAACGCGCGCGACATCACCCTGCGGGGGCTGGATGTGCTCAAAAGCTGCGACCTGATCGCAGCGGAAGACACGCGCGTCACGTCCAGGCTGCTTTCAATTCACGGCATCTCGAAGCCGCTCACCGCTTACAACGACCACAACGGCGCGCGCGAACGGCCGCGGCTCATCGCCAAGCTTCGCGCCGGGGCGCGCATCGCGCTGGTGAGCGATGCAGGAACGCCGCTGGTGTCCGATCCCGGCTACAAACTGGTGCGCGAAGTCCTTGACGAAGACCTGGCCGTGCATGCGGTGCCGGGCCCTTCCGCCGTGATGACGGCGCTGATGCTTTCGGGCCTGTCCAGCGCGCGGTTCTGCTTTGTCGGATTCCTGCCGCCGAAATCAGGGGAGCGCCGCAGCACCCTGCTCGCCTTGCGCAACGTGCCCGCGACCCTGATTGCCTTTGAATCGCCGCAACGGCTGGCAGAGAGTCTGCGGGATATTTCGGAAGCGCTCGGCAATCGGCAGGCGGCCATCGCGCGCGAACTGACAAAGCTGCACGAGGAAATCCGCCGCGGCACGCTGGACGAACTTGCCGCGCAAGCCGCAAGCGAACCGCCGCCCAAAGGCGAAATCACCGTCGTGATCGCGCCGCCCGAAGAATCAGAGCCGGATTATGCCAAAGCGGAAGCGCTGCTCGCGAAAACACTGAAGCATCTACCGTTGCGCACCGCCGTCGATTTTGTGGTGGAAGCGCTCGAACTACCGAGGGGTGAAATCTACAGCCGCGCGCTGGCGCTCAAGGCGGCCGATGAAGGCTAGGAGCACAACGCTGCGCCGCGCCTCCGAGCGCTCCGGCCGTCAGGTCGAACTGCTCGCCGCGCTGATGCTCATGCTGAAAGGCTATCGCATCCTCGGACGCCGGGTGCGCACCAGGCTCGGCGAGATCGACCTCATCGCCCGCTCGCGCTCCGGCATTTTGTGCTTTGTCGAAGTGAAGTTGCGCCAGACGGACTCCGCCGCGCTCGATTCCGTCCGGATGGCGCAGCAGGGCCGCATCGCCCGCGCGGCGCAGCTCTTTCTTTCGCAGCATCCCGCGCTGGGCGCCAAGGGCGTGCGCTTCGACGTGGTCACCGTCGGCGCGCGCAGATTGCCGCGTCATTTCCCCGGCGCCTGGCATCCGGAAGACTGGCGCCCGCCATTTGGCTAGCGCCATTTGAAGGTATATCTGAGGTCACATGCCCCGCACCGTCGCCATCCAGATGGACCCGATCGAGCGCATCGACATCGGCGGCGATTCCACTTTCGCGCTGGCGCTGGAGGCGCAGGCCCGCGGGCATTCGTTGCTCTACTATGGCCCGCGCGACCTGACGTTTAGAGACGGCGAAGTCACGGCGCGCTGCCGCCCGCTGACGGTGCGCGACACGCGCGGCGACCATTTCACCCTGGGCGAAGCATCGACCGTGCGGCTGGCCAGCGCTGATGTGGTGCTGATGCGGCAGGATCCGCCCTTCGACATGGCCTACATCACGGCCACGCACATCCTGGAGCGCATCCATCCGAAGACTCTTGTGGTGAACGATCCGTTCCATGTGCGCAACGCGCCGGAGAAGCTCTTCGTCACCGCCTTCAAGGAGCTGATGCCGCCGACGCTCATCACCTCCGACCGCGAAGAGATCAAACGCTTCCGCGCCAAGCATCGCGACATCATCCTGAAGCCCCTTTACGGCAATGGCGGCGCCGGCGTGTTTCGCGTGAAGACCGACGACGAAAACCTTGGCGCCATGCTCGAGATGTTCACCCTGTTCTTCCGCGAACCCATCATCGTGCAGCGCTACGTGCCGGAGGTGCGGCAGGGCGACAAGCGCATCCTGCTGGTGGATGGCGAGTTCTCCGGCGCCATCAACCGCGTGCCGGCGGAAGGCGAGGCGCGTTCCAACATGCATGTGGGCGGGCGGCCCGAAGCCACCGAACTGAGCGCGCGCGATCTCGAAATCTGCAAAACGATCGGGCCGGAGCTGAAAGCGCGCGGGCTGATCTTCGCCGGCATCGACGTGATCGGCGGCTATCTCACCGAGATCAACGTCACCTCGCCCACCGGCATCCGCGAGGTGAAGCGCTTCGGCGGGCCGGATGTCGCCGCGCTGGTGTGGGACGCCATCGACCAGTGCCTGGCCGCGGCGCGCTGAACGGGTCCCGCGGGGTCGTTTGCAGGCCTGAAAAAGCGCACTGCCACGCACTGCGGAACTTACCGCGTTTTGGCGTGTTTAAGCGGCGTATTACCGAACCCAGAGGTTACGATGCGCGCGTTATACGCTGCTGCCGCGATTGCATTTACGCTTGGCTGCTCTGCGGCCAATGCCCAGGACCAAACGCCGGCTCGATCCGGGCCCAACAACGCTGCCGTAAAAAGTCCGGACACCAATATCTCCAGCGCTCCCGTCAAGGGCGCCAACAGTTTCACCATGGGTGAGGCCAAGACGCGCATTGAAGCGCACGGCTACACCCACGTTTCAGCCCTGAAAAAGGACAAGGACGGCGTGTGGCGCGGCATGGCCCAGAAGGACGGCCAGCCCGTGCATGTCAGCCTCGACTTCGAAGGCAACGTGATCGGCAGCTAACGCCGGCGAACTCACTCCAAAGGACACAAAGCAATGACCACCACGATCTCCCGGCTCTACAACTCGCCTGTCGAGGCGCAGGAAGCGGTAAGAAGCCTTGAAGCGGCAGGGCTGAGCCACAGCGACATCAGCATCATGGCAAGCAATGCCGACAATTGGTACGATTCCACTGGCCGCAAGCACGACAAAGACAATGACGGCGTCGATGACCGCGCGGAAGGCGCCGGCAAAGGCGCTGGAATCGGTGCCGTGCTTGGCGGCGGCGCGGGTCTTCTCGCCGGTCTTGGCCTTATCGCCATTCCGGGTGTCGGTCCCGTCGTTGCAGCCGGATGGCTTGCGGCGACAGCGGCCGGCGCTTTGGCGGGCGGCGCCACGGGCGGCATCATCGGCGCGCTGACGGAAGCCGGCGTAAGCCGCGAAGACGCGGACGTATATGCCGAAGGCATCCGCCGCGGCGGCGCCCTGGTGACGGCGCGCGTGCCCGATGGCGAGCGCAGCCGCTACGAAGCTGTGATGGATCGCGCCGCGGTCAATGTGCGCCAGCGGGGCGATCTGTATCGAAAGTCCGGCTGGACGGGTTACAATCCAAGCGCCGCGCCCTACACGGCTGATCAGGTGCGGGCGGAACGCGACAGCTATATCTCCCGCTAACGAAAGTTCTTAGCGAAAGGGCGGCGCACCGGGAATGTGCGCTGCCCTTTTCTTGTCTGCGAATCTAAATTGCCACCTCTCATATTATCGGTGAATTTCGCTCGTGCTGCGCAAACCTTTGCGAGGTGAGTGCGACTTGTCTGTTACGGTGTAGAGTCCCGTATCGTTTTGAATCAGCGTCTTGCCGTCGCTTGTGTAAAAGCTGATCCAGTTCCCGCCTGTCACCAGCGGATATGACAGCACATAGACGAACTGGTCCTGACTGCCGTCTTTTCTCACGCCCAGGGTGAGCCGCTTTCCTTCGAGAAAAAATGAGTTCTTGATCCTGCCGATCGTCCCGCCCCCGTATCCGGCGCCCTTACTGCAGCCATTCGCGGCTTCAACGGCCGTCTGCTGGTCTTTGTCGATGGTGATATCCATGCCGTCGCAAAACCCGTCGAAGGAGATCGACACGGTTTTTGCCGTCGCCGGCGCCGCGCCCGCCAGAAGCGCCGCGGCGATAAAAAACAACGTCCTCATGTGGTTATTCCTCAATCGTTGCTTGCGTGTTTGCAGCAGACGCGAAAGCGGCGCATTAACCTGTGACATCCGGGCGAGATAACTTCTTCCACGGGCAACGGCGAGGTGAAGCGCTTCGGCAGACGGGACGTTGCGTCACTCGTCTGGGATGTAATCAACCCGCGAATAGCAGCGGCGTAGGCAGCAGGATGTGCGGCAAGTTCACAGCAATGGCGTCGTGGCGGAGCGTGGTCGCGTTCTCGCGTCCGCTGACCGGGCAACCGGCAGGCGATGAACGCGTCACCTACCGGCCGATGATGCCGCTGCCGGTGATCGTCTTCGATCCCGATACGAAGCAGCGGCGCGTTCTGCAGATGCGCTGGGGATTGCCGGCGGCGAACAATGCCCTCACCCCGAAGCACATTCACGCGCGCTCCGAGACCATCGACAGCACGCAAGCCTTCGCCCCGCTGTTCCACGGCAAGCAGCGCGGCATTGTCGTCATGAACACGTTCAACGAGGGCCTCGATCTGCCCAACGGCAGAACCGAGCAGTGGACCATCGATCCCGGAGACGGCATTCCGCGCGGCTTCGCCTTCCTGTGGCAACGCTATGAGATCGAAGGCCAGCCGCTGTTGGCCTGCGTGATGGCGACGGTGCCGGCGAGCAAGCTCATTCAGCCGGTCACCGATCGCATGCCCGCCATTCTGGAGGATGCGGATTGGGCCGCATGGCTGGGCGAAACCGATGCGCCGCCCGAACAGGTGAAGGCAACGTTGCGCACGATGGAAGGCGTGAACTGGACGATGGAGCGCGAAGCCAGGCCGGTGAAGGCGAACACAGCACCACCGGCTGAGGAGCCGACGTTGTTCTGAGAGGGGTAAACGCAATAGCTGTCGCCTATTATATTTATCAGTGTTCTTGTAGAGGTCGCTAAGGCTCTATGAATCCCGTTCGTCGCGATATATTCTTCCGGAAGTTATGAGACGAGATCGAGCTTGTTCTTCAGCTTCAATATTGTTCTGCCGAATCTGAAACCATATCCGTGCGCATATGCCAGCGAGCATTAGTGAGAACCCCAAGCCCACAGTTACTGCACGCGTCGGATTGGTATTAAGCAAGGCCTTAATTTGATCGTAGAAGATTCCGTAAATAACAACACAAGCGCCGCCGATGATGTAGATAAATGAGGTCAGAGTAGCGAGGGAGGTGCGAGATCGCATTTTCCGCTCAATACGTACGTGCTGCGCAGCTTCCTTGACATCTGACGCGGTGATTTCGAGGAGATCATCACCCAAAACGGATTTCTTTTCACTAATTCGCTCAATAATAATCTTCCTAATTGTGTTGGTCTGTTGGCTCAGGTAGTTTTCCATTTCTTGAGTGCCGGAGGGGGTAAAAGTAATTTTCATGGGTTTCGATCCCAGGTCATACGAACAATGAAGAGTATAACACCGACAACGAGCGAGCCGCCGAAGAGAATTATCCCTGACTGCGTATTGAGATAGTTAGATCCTACGCCAGCTCCAGCCGCACAGACGTATTCAGCGACTTGGCAAGCGATGAACCAACCTGACGTTCTTTCGCGTCGCATTCCCAAGGCGAGCGCGGCTCGTCGAACGTGATCATGTGTTATCTCAAGAGGTGTGTCGGTTCCTTTATCCGCTTCACCCAGCAGGCCTGCCTTTTTGAAGAGCTCGTCGGCATACGCCCTTTCAGTGACGAGAAATCGCTGAACGCCGGACTCAGTGAAATGAGCGGCGCGTAATTCTTGCTCGGTTTTCATATGCCCCCGGCGGCACCTTAGGCCGTCGGGCGAGTATTCGGCTTTGGAGTGGCAAGGACAAGCCCCCGACGCGGAGGCACGCTCAACTCGGCTATCTCGCTTTTAAAGGTTAGCCCTGACAGCATGGCGGCGATGTCGCCGATTTTCGGGCATCTAGACTACAACAGCAGCGTGTTGTGATCGCCCGCTGCGGCGACCTCTAGAGTGTGCCTCGCTGCCCCGTCTTGGCCTTCACGCTTCCGCGAACTGCTGGACAATCGCCCCGCCGTTGAAAAGAACAAAGTAACAATATTGTTGACATGGTTCCTCTATCAGATTATATTCCGCAATTATGAACCAATATCAGGATAACAAGCATGGAAAATCATCAGGAAATTCAGGCGGCTAGCCGGCCAGCCGAGGCCCGGTTGCCGCCGGCGGCCGGTCAAAAGCCCCTCGCGGCCGTGCCTGCGCCGGCGGCACCTCCAGCCGTGGTGCCTCCGGCGGCCGCGCCTCCCGCCAAGGTGCCGGGGCGGTATGCCTTCTCGCTGCCGGAGAATTTCGACGTTTCCGACATGCTGGCCGTCCAGCTCGCCGAATGCGTGCGGCTGACTCAAACGCTGTCGGATGAAGTCATTACCCTACCGATGCAGCTCCACGAGCGCAGCCAGACCATCCGTTCGCTGGGCGAGGTGGTTGCGGCGTCGGGCGATCTCGCCGAAAGCATCGACCGCTCCCAGGGCGGCACCGGCTGGCAGGCGGAACAGCTGGCGCGCCGAAAAGTGCGAAAGTCGTGACAACGACTGTCTATGCCGTGCCCGAGGCACAAGATGTTGTGGTGAAGCGCAAGCCCGGCGGGCAGCCCGGCAACCGCAACGCGCTCAAGGCCGGATACTGGTCAATGCGCAATCGCGCGACGCGCTCAAAAGTCGGCAAGCTGAAACGCTCGGTGCGCGATGTGCTG
This sequence comes from Alphaproteobacteria bacterium, assembly GCA_019241645.1. GTDB lineage: Bacteria > Pseudomonadota > Alphaproteobacteria > Micropepsales > Micropepsaceae > Rhizomicrobium. Next base: position 149,287 of record JAFAWQ010000003.1, on the reverse strand, counting down.
CGTCTGGCGAACGCCGCACTGAAAGCGCGCGATGCGGAGTTATCCTCCGCGAGCGGGGGCGGATGAGACCTTAGAGTCCTACATCGCGGGCGAAGCGGGCGCGGTAACGCGCGTCCATTTTCGCGAACGGGAAGAAGATGAACACGTCGGTGGTATCGAACTGGCGGTCGATCACCGCGCCGTCGCCGATGGAGGCTCCGGCGCGCAGGTAGCCCTTGATCATCGGCGGCAGCGCATGCAGCGCGGCTTTGGGATCGAGCGACTCCTTCGGCATTCGGTTCATCTCGACGTACAGCTCCGGCCGCGCGCGCACCCGCACATCCGGCGGCATGCGGTGATAATGATGGAGGTAGGCGAGCTCTGTGGCCAGCGCATCGGGGTCAGTCCCGGCCAGAGAAGCGCAGCCGAACATCAGGTCGATGGAGAAGCGCAGGTCGTAGACCATCACCCCGCGCCACAAAAGCTGCATCGTGGCGGCCCGCGCGCGGTATTCGCGCAGGATGCAGGAGCGGCCGAGCTCCACAAGGTTCGCATCGCGGAGGTTCTGCAGCATGGCGCCGATGTCGTATTCGCCGGTGGTGTAAAACCCGCCGGCACGTTTGGCATCGCTGTCGCGCATCAGGCGATAGGTGCCGACGACGCTGGGCTGGCCTTCGTCGTCCATCACGGCGCGGTCCACCACCAGCATGTGATCGCAGAAGGGATCGAACCGGTCGAAGTCGCGCCGCTCCGCGCGCATCCCCGGCGAGGGGACCGCCGTCATCTCCTCATAGAAAACCCGGTAGCGAAGCCGTTGCGCCGCTTCGACCTCGGCATCGGTTTCGGCGAGGCGCACCTCCAGCGCGCCGGCCGCCGCCAGCACCGGCCAGCGATCGACACGCCCTTCCATCGGCCCGGGTTCGTGGACATTGACCAAACGCGAGTCCTCAACCGGTTACAGCCGGCATCCTACAGGAAGCGGCGCCGCCCGACAATTTCACAATCGGTTCAGCCAGTTAGGCCGCCGCTGGTCTCCGGCGATCACGGCGGTAAACGAGAATCAGCAGCAACAGTGCGGGCAATGCCGCCAGCGCGGTGCCGATGAAGAACGGCACGAACCCCACGACCTTTTGCGGCAACGCGGCAAGTGCCGGAAGGAACGGCTCGAATTGGCTTCGATGAACAGCCAGCCAGTCCACGAACACGCCGGACAATCCACCGAGGAGTTTCCCCGGCAGCGCATAGAACGAACTGAACAAGGCGTATTGCGTCGCGGTGAAGGCGGCGCTGGTCAGGCTCGACATGTAGGCCAGCAACGCAGTTCCTGCGAAACCTGCCGCGAGATTTTCGACTCCGATGGCCAGCGCGAAGATTGGAATATTGTGGCCGCTCGCCGCCAGCAGCGCGTAGGTCAGGTTGCCGAGGATCACAGCGAAGAGGCCGATGAACAGCGAGCGCATGATGCCGAAACGGAAAACGAAAAACCCGCCGATCAGCGCGCCGGCAATCGTCACCCACACGCCGATCAGTCCCGACATGGTGCCGATCTCCACCAGCGAAAAGCTCTGCCGGTACATCGGCCGCGCCACCGTTCCCATGATGAAATCCGGCAGGCGATAGGTGCCGATCATCGCCAGGATCAGCAGTCCGGCCCAGCCGTGCTTGCGAAAGAAATCGATGAACGGCGCGACCGCGGCGCCGTAAAACCATCCGATCGCAGCGCCGATCCTGCCGCCGACGCCGAGACTTTTCTCCGCCGACTGAACCTCTTGTGCGGCATCGCGCTCCGGTGGCCGACGCGCCGCGAATGTCGCGCCCATGCCGAGAAAAATCAGGCAGCCCAGAAAGATCAGTCCCGCGCGCCACGACACCAGTTGCGCAAGATAAGGAGCGAGCGCCGCCGTCGCGAGCGCCGTCAAGCGATAGCCGAGCTGGTATGCGCCCAGCATGGTCCCCTGCTCTTCCGGTGGCGCACTCTCGATGCGCCAGGCATCCACCGAAATGTCCTGGCTGGCGCCGGAGAATCCCAGCAGCAGCGCAAACATGGCGATCTGGAACAGATCGGTGTGCGGATCCGAAAACCACAGCCCGGCAAAGGCGACAAGAATTCCAACCTGCGCCACCAGCATCCAGGAGCGCCGCTTGCCAAGCAGATTGTGGAGCACGGGCAGACGCACCTGATCCAGCAGCGGCGCCCAGACGAATTTGAAGGAGTACGGAAGCAAGGTGTAGGCGAAGAGACCGATCTCGGTCATCGAGACGCCATTGTCGGTGAGCCAAAGCCCAAGCACGTTGGAAATCGTCAGCAGCGGCAATCCGCATGCTGAACCCAACACCAGCATCGTGGCGGTGCGCGGCTTCAGATACGATTCGAGAGCCGCGCGGGTGTTGCCGCGCTGCCCTTGTGAGGGCGCGCGGCCTTCAGAGGTCATGCGGCGGCTTCACGCGGCGGCACATCGTCCGTCTGGAGGATTTTTCCCAGCAAGGAATCAAGTTCCGCGGGGTCCACGGGCTTGGTGAGAAACCCATCCATTCCGGCATCCATGCAAGCATGCTTGCCTGTTTCTACCGCATCGGCGGTCAGCGCAAGGACGGGCGTGCGGCGGCGGCCGAAATCGGCTTCTTGCTGACGCAGTTGCCGCGTCATCTCGATGCCATCCAATCCCGGCATGTGAATGTCGGTCAGAATCGCGTCGAAGCTTTCCGTCTCGAGCAATCCAAGGGCCGCCTCGCCGGAAACAACTTCCCGCACCACATAGCCCCGCCGTCGCAAGAGCTCCCGAACCAGCATCGCATTGATCGGATTGTCCTCGGCCAGAAGTATCCGCTTGCCGGCATGCGCGGGGCGTTGGACATGCAAACGATTTGGCAGCACGGCGATCACCCCTGGCTGGGGTTCAGTCAAATCCGCCACCGCATTGCCCAGGCGGTCTGCCAACGAAGATTGCCGCATGGGTTTGGCGAGATAGTCCATGAAACCCAAGGCCCGCAGCGACGCGAGCTGGCCACGCGCTTCCGGCGCGATCAGGACGATGGAGCGCACTCCCGCTGGCGGCGAGAGCGGCAGACTGGGCTCGGCTCCGGGACCCGCATCGATCAGCGCTGCATCGGGCTGAACAGATTCGTGGTGTCCCAACGCCAACGGCACCACTTCCCCTCCCAGTATGCGGATCTGGGATGTCAGCGCCTCGCGCAGCACCGAATTCCGGCTGACGATTGCGATCTTGCGACCGTCAAGCGTCTTGCTGTCGGCGAATTTCGCCCGGCGAATCGTCGGCGCCGGAATTGTGAACCAGAACACGCTGCCGCCCCCGGCCGCATCGGCCACGCCAATATCGCCACCCATGGCGCCGATCAGCCGTTTCGAGATTGCAAGGCCGAGACCCGAACCGCCGAAACGGCGCGCATGGCTGGAATCGACCTGCACAAATTCATCGAAAATGGTTGCCTGCTTCTCGAACGGCACGCCCACGCCCGTATCGCGTACCTCGAACCTCAAGAACTGGCGCTCGCGGCCCGCGCCCCGGCTCACATCGATCCGCACGCCGCCCTTTTCCGTGAATTTGAGGGCGTTGCCTATCAGGTTTGTCAGCACCTGACGCAAGCGATGCCCGTCGGCACGGATGGATTGGGGCGCATCGGCCGCGATGACCGCGACAAGCTCGATGCCTTTGGTGTGCCCCCGTGGCGCCAGCAATTCGACCGTGTCTTCCACCAGCTTGCGTGGCTCGACTTCCTCGTCTTCCAGCCTGAGAGCGCCTGCTTCGATCTTGGAGAAATCGAGAATATCGCCGATCAGCGACAGGAGCGATTCGCCCGATTGACGGATCGCATCGACATAGGTGCGCTGCTCCGGCGCGATTTCCGTTTCCAGAAGCAGCCGCGCCATTCCCAGCACTCCGTTCATCGGGGTGCGGATCTCGTGGCTCATGGTCGCGAGGAAGCTCGATTTCGCGCGGCTTGCGGCTTCCGCCTTGTCGCGGGCATCCGTCAGCGCGTCTTCCAACGCCTTGCGTTCAGTGATGTCGCGTCCGACGCTCTGGATTTCGATAAGCGTGCCTATGGCGTTGCGGATGGCGTAGTCTTCCCAGGCAATCCAGCGCCAGCCATACACGGTACGCACGTGTTGGTCGTATTTCACGCGGACCTGCCCGCTTTCGCGGCCCGCGAAACTGCCGAATATCGGAGCGCGGCTGTCTGGATGAAGCTCTGGCGCGAAAGGTTGCCCCAGCGCCGCAAACGTCAACCCGAACAGCCGGAAGAACGCATCGTTGGCATAGGTAAGCTTGCTGTCGGGACCGCGCCGGACGATCGCGTCGCCTTGCGAGTCGACGAGCCCCTTATAGCGGACCTCGCTCTCATTCAGCTGGGCATTGACGGCGGAGAGATTACGAAGAGAGTCCTCCAATTTTCCGGTTAGCGTGCGCAACTCGGCCGCCTGGTTTTCCAGCACGACCGCCCGCCTGCGCGTGTCGAGCAGCGCGCGAAGCAGGAGGCCAATGCCGAGAATAGCCGACGCGCCGAGAACAAGTTTGTCCAGAAAACTCAACTGCTGATGCAGAGTCGCATCCGCCGCCGCCAACGCGCTGGCGGCAACCATGAGCAGCGCAAACAGAACCGTGCCCCAGCGCCCGACCGTCAAGCAGAACCTCCTGGAAGAGAAGCAGCTTACCTGCCTGGGATTAGCGAAAGATTTAATCGATATCCGCGAGCTGCTCTCAACGTGGTTGCCAGACCGTTAAGGCCCGTATGCGGCAGGCTTATCGATAGTCCGTCGCGACGGTTTCGTCGGTTCGCCTGCCGGCGAAGGCGTTAAAAGCGAAGCTCAAGGCCACACTGACGGTAAGGTTCATCAAAAGCGATAGCAGCGCAGCGTAACAGGGGATTGCCGTACCGAAGAAAACGACGGTGTAGGTTGTCTTGGCGAAACTGAGGCTTGCCCACATCGCGATGCCGCTCGCGATCCCCGCGGCCCATCCGGCCAGCAGAGCCCGCGGATGCAGCCAGCGCGTGTAGAGACCGATCAGCACCGACGGTAAAGTCTGTATGATAAGAATGCCGCCCAGCAATTGAAACTCGATGGCATATTGGGCCGGCAATCCGATCACGAAAATCAGCGCGCCGAGCTTCACCAAAATCGAGACGAGTTTCGCCATCCGGCTCTCCTGCTCGGCCGTGCAATCGGGGCGGAGATATTCGCGGTAGATGTTGCGGGTGAAAAGATTGGCGCAGGCAATCGACATGATGGCGGCAGGCACCAGTGCACCGATTGCGATTGCTGCAAACGCGACGCCCACGAACCACGATGGAAAGGACTGAAGGAACAGCGCCGGAACAGCGTAATTCGCGCCGAACATTTTGAATCCCTCGGCGTGAGCGGGGTTGTTCTGGACGCCTGCTGCAAGCGCCATGAGGCCCAGCAGCGCGATGAGTCCGAGCGCGATGGAATAGGCGGGCAACACTGCGGCATTGCGCCGGATGACCTCGCGATGTGCCGACGACAGAACGCCTGTGATGGCGTGCGGATAGAGCAGCAGCGCCAGCGCCGAACCCAACGCTAGCGTCGCGTAAGCGGATTGCGCGCCGAGGTTGGCGGTCGTCGCAGGCCCTAGCAGCAGCCTGGACGGCGCCAAGCTTGCGAAGATTTTTCCGTATCCGCCCAGTTGTTCGGGAATCACGATCACGGCTGCGGCAATCGTAATGTAGACAAGCAGGTCTTTTACCACCGCGATCATAGCGGGGGCGCGCAGACCGCTGGTGTAGGTGTAGGCCGCGAGCACAATGAAGGCGATGATCAGCGGCCACTCGCCCCGAATGCCCATCGCGGCCAGCACCACCTGAATGCCGATCAGTTGCAGCGCGATGTATGGCATAGTCGCCAGAATGCCGGTTGCCGCAATGGCGAGCGCGAGCATCGGCGAGCCGAAACGGCCGCGCACGAAATCCGCCGCCGTCACGTAGCCCTTGGCATGGGCCACCGACCACAACCGCGGAAAGACCGCGAACATGAGCGGATAGACCATGATGGTGTAGGGCACGGCGAAGAAGCCGGTGGCGCCGGCGCCGAACATCAGCGCCGGCACGGCGATAAAGGTGTAGGCCGTGTAGAGATCGCCGCCCAGCAGGAACCAGACGATCACGCTGCCGAAGCGCCGTCCGCCCAGGCCCCATTCGTGCAGCAGGGTAAGGTCGCCCTTGCGCCAGCGCGAGGCGACAAACCCCAGCAGCGTCACCAGCCCGAACAGCAGCAGGAAAACGCAGAGCGCGATTTGCATGCTTTAGTGTTCCGCGCGCCAGAGGCAATTGAGGACAAGCAGCAACGCCGAGCCGATTGGAATCCAGAGCAACTGGTACCAGTAGAAGAACGGAATACCGACGATCTCAGGCGTCACCCGGTTGTAGAACGGCGTCCACAGCACGGCGACGCATGGGATCAAAAGAAGAAACGCGTAGAATACTTTGCGCGCCATCATGCGGTCCTGAAGCTTCGACCCCGGATTGTTATGGCAGGAAGCGGGGGCCGCCAAGGCTGCGGATCAGTCCGCTTGGTATCTCGCCCGCCCGGATAATACGCGCTATATTGGCGCGTGCCGTTGCGAGGGGGACAACCATGAAACCGAACGTGCTGATCGCGGGAATTCTCGGCGGCATCGCCATGTACATCTGGTCGACACTTGCGCACACAGTGTTGCCGCTGGGGCAGATCGGCATCAGCCAGATGCCACATGAGACAGCTGTGCTGACGGCTGCGCAGGCTTCCAACGGTGAAAAGGACGGCCTCTATTTCTTCCCTTGGGTGGATCCCAAGGATCCGCAGATGATGCAGAAGATGAATGCCGCCATGAAGGTCAATCCATCTGGCCTTCTGCTCTACCATCCTCCTGGCCACGGCGAGACCGACATGGCGGGCCCGCTGATCGGCGAGTTCGTCAAAGAACTGGCGGAGTCGCTGATTGCCGCCTTCCTGCTTTCGCTTGCGGCCCTTGGCGCCTATTTGTGCCGGTTGGGTTTCGTCGTGCTGATCGGAATCGCAGCAACGATCACGACCAATGTGTCGTATTTTCTGTGGTACGGTTTTCCCCTCGACTACACCGTGGCCAATATGTTTATCGAAGGGGTCGGCTATCTTGCGGCAGGCCTGGTGATTGCATGGTGGCTTGGGCGCAAATCTGTTCCGGCAGTCGCAGGCTGACGGCGGATGGCTCGCTCCGAACAGGACTGGGTTGAAGCCTTCGCACGCAGCACGCAACTGTCGCGGCGGAGATTCTCAAGTTCAGGGCTTGTGGCGGGATTCACACTGTGCACCGGGCCACTCAACGCCGCCACGATCGTCACCGATACGAACGGCCTCGACGCCGCTGAGGTGAAGATACCGACTGCGGACGTGACGATTCCCGCCTATCGCGCCAGGCCGAAAGGCAAGAGCAACCTGCCGCTCGTGCTGGTGGTGCAGGAAGTTTTCGGCATTCACGAACACATCCGTGACATCTGCCGCCGCTTCGCGAATCTCGGCTACTACGCCATCGCGCCGTCGCTCTACGCCCGCTACGGCGATCCGGGCAAATACGACATGAGTACGGCACAACAGCTCGTGAAGGATATTGTTTCGAAAGTTCCGGATCGCGAAGTGATGTCGGACCTCGATGCAGCCGTGAACTTTGCCGGCAAGGACGGCGCCGATGCAAAACGGCTCGGGATTACCGGCTTCTGTTGGGGCGGACGTATTGTCTGGCTCTACAGCGCGCACAATCCGCAGGTGAAGGCCGGCGTAGCCTGGTACGGGCAGTTGCGCAGCCCGCAGCCGCCGGATGCTCGGCGGCCGAAATACCCGCTCGATCTCGTCGGTGACATGCACGCGCCGGTGCTGGGGCTGTATGGCGGGAAGGACAAGGGCATTTCACAGGCCGACGTTGCGGCCATGAATGCCGCGCTGCAGAAGGCAGGCAAGGAATCGAAGCTCGAAATTTTCGCCGACGCCGAGCATGGTTTCTTCGCGGACTATCGCCCGAGCTACAACGCCATGGACGCGCAGCAGGGTTGGCGCGAGCTGCTTGCGTGGTTCCGCAAATACGGCGTCGCCTAGATCAGCGCAGGAAGACCCGCACTTCGCTGACGCGGACCGACGGATCGGTCGCCGAGGAAATCTCCATGCGCTCTGCCGGCACGCCCATTTGCGTCATCGTGCGCATCACATCCTGCGCGTGACGCAGGGAATCGGTCTGCGCGGCTTGCACGGCGGCGGCCGTGCCGCGCGTTGGCGACACGCCGATCACGCGGAAGGACGCGGTCGGCTGCGCCTGAAGCGCCTTGGAAAGCGCATCGTAGAGAGTCTTCTGATAGTTGGTTTTGGCGCGCGCGAAGCGGATGGCGACAACCGGCGCGGGACCGGATGCAACCGGCGCTGCAGGGCCGGCCTCCACGACAGTGCTGCCGCGCGACGATTGCGTTGCGTAAAGGTCGCCCGATTTGATGGCGGCGGCCAGTTGCGGAAGTTTGGCACGCTCATTCGACAACGAGGCCGTCTGCCGGCGGATGTCCGCCGTCACGTCGCGGCCGAGACGGCCGAGGACGACACTGATCTGGTTCGCTTCATCCTCGATTACGCCCAGCTGCCGCTGATCTTCTTCGACGCCGCCCGCCGCCGATGACATGCCTTGAATCTGGCTCAGCAAGGTCCGCGTGCGAGTCTCGTCGGCGGCAATCCTCGATGACAGCGCGCCAAGCGCGTTCACGTTGGAGGTGAGCTGATCGAGTGCGGCCTGGGCGGCGTTCCATTGTGCCACCAGCTCCGGATTGCCGCGCGTGGTGCCGATCTGCAGGCGTGAGGAGATTTGGGCCTGCGCCTGGTTGTACGTTGTCAGCTGCTGCACGCTGGATGCCCGCAAACTGCTGAACTGTTGGGCGTTCGCAGTAAGCCGCCCCGACACTTCCTGAAGGCCGGCGCGCAATCCAGCGATCGTCTTGCTGACGGCCGTTCCCGTATCGGCGCCGCCCGCAACAGTCACCACCGCAGCGGCCGGGCCCCGCGCAGAAACACCAGCCACGGGAACCGCAGGCGCGGGAGAAGGAGCAGCGGGGGCGGGAATGGCCGCAGCCGGAGCAACCGGGGGTTCAATCGACGCGGCATCGGGGACGGTGGAAGGAAGTGTGCCGGCCGTGCTGGAGCCGGTGGCCTGATCCGGGCCACTCACTGGCGGGCTAGCCGCGGGGGCAGAAGCATCCGCGCCGGTATCCTCGGAGCCATCCGGCGATTCGGGCGCTGGCGTGGTGCTGGGTTCTGTGGCCGAAACGCCGACTTTGCTGCCGAACAGCGATTCATCGACGCTGGCGCAACCGCCCAATGCGGCAGCGACGCTCAGGCCCGTCAGCAACATCCATGCACGCATGTCTCGCTCCGCCGAGGCGCTGTCCGCCGCGCGCGACCAGGCCGATCATTTACCAAGTTCCAACGAGGGGAATTCATAGCCATGACGCCTAAGGGGGACAAGCTGTGTATTGGAGGCGTTCAATAGGTTCCGCAGGCAGGAACTTGCCAAGAGGGGAAGGCGTCCTTAGGTTCCGCGCCTTCGCGGCACCCGTAGCTCAGCTGGATAGAGCACCAGACTACGAATCTGGGGGTCGGAGGTTCGAATCCTTCCGGGTGCGCCATTCATTTCAGATAGTTAGGGTTGAGCCTCTGTGTGGCTCCCTTTTTAGAATACTCACGAAGTACGCACGCAAGGTGGTTTCTTTCGCGTTTACCGTAAAGGGTTTACCCCGGTCCCTGTACTGCAAGGAGCCAGCACTAGGATCCGATTCTCGCAGTGGAAGTAACAAAGGCGCCTTTCAAGTTCTTAGCCCTGCGGAAATACTGTGTGGCCTTCTCCGAATTACGAGGCAACATAGCGTCTAGAACATGATCGAATGAAAGTTCGAGTATTTCGACCGGCAATTTCATAATTGCCCGAGATCGAAGCCCAACATCCGCGCCAAGGGTTTTGATGCTCTCGCCTTTTCTCTGCAACAAGGACCCTCCGCGAAACACGATTCGCTTGCCATGGTGGTCTTGCTTGACTGCAGGGAGCACCTCGGCTGCCAGATCCAAAGCCTCCTTGTAGGTGTCGTCCAAACGTGCGTGAGCAGACTGCTCATGGACTTTCGCTGAGTGAAACACTCTGTTGAGCAGCACAGCCGCAAGTTCTACAGCATACTTGCTCATGCTTTTGTGAGCCGTTTGATCGTGAGCAGCTAGGTAGGCTTGCAGAACCGAAAGCAGGAGAAAAAAAGTTTGGTTGTCCGGGCTGCTCATCCGACTCAATATTTCTTTGTCGAGACCCTCCCTGAATTCAATTTTTTCTCCGAATAGAGCGATCAAAGAGCGCCAAGGGGAATTATCAGGCAAGCGCGAAAGTAGCTGGCTGATACCACCTACCGCGTCGGCCAACAGAGCTAAATATTCCAGAGAAATGTGCCCCTTTGCCTCCCCTAACGTTCCAATCCAATTGGCTAGGCTCTCGCGTTTCGGGAACTCTAGCAAGAAGTTGAGGACGCCGTCTTTGCTAAGATCAGAATACTGTCCTTGTTCGCCGGCCGTGGGAGAACGCAATAGCATTCTATAGGCCACCAAGAACTCAGCGAATGAGCGATGGGCAAAGTAATAAATGTCCCCACCTTTGCGTTCCAGAAATGATCCAGACAAATATTCTCGCTTCTTGGACTCCAGATCGGCCGCCCCACCAGAAGGAAGCGCCGCTACGAGTTCATCTGGTAAATCTGACGCATTAAAGTGAGTCACGCCTGACTTGTGGGTCCACATCCAAAATGCGACCGCCCTCAAAAATTCGAGGCGGCTATTTTCGTCAATGTCACGACGCGCCTCCTTTTGAACCTCGCGTTCCGCAAGGGTGGAGAAGAACATTTCGTACAGTTGCCAACTTGTGATGTTGTGCGAAAACTTTGTGAGGGAAACCTTCGGATCCGACGCAAGGTCCGTCAGGATTTTTGCATGAACGGGCTTTTGAAAAATATCTTGGCCGCGCGTTGCGAGCTGATTGACCTCTTGAGCACGCGTTTCAACCCAAGCTTCAGGGAGCTTTTGGGTGGTACTGACAGTCGAGGCCCGATATGTGAGATATCTCTTGACGAAGTCGGCCCGTTCTGACGCCGAAAAATCCTGCAGATCGTACTCATGAAATTCTGGCCAATTAGGTAAGCGTCTCCAGCCGTCACCCATCCTTTTAACGCCACGTAGGATATGGATATGTTCGTCATCGGAGAGAAACGCGCTTGGCCTACCTAAAAGTACAACTTTAGCTGCTCCCTCTGTCAGTTTGTTTAGGTCCGTGATCTGCGAGCGGAAGTCTGCCCAACTCATCGCGTGCTTCATCTCATCAAACCCATCAAGAACGACCGCAAGACGACCTTTCTTGTTGAGCATCATAAACTGCCGGACACTAAAGCCATCCACGGGGAACTCGTATGTAAACATACCGCCGAGCAAGCCTTCCAAACTGGAATACCTAGAGAGCACACCAAGCTTTATCAGGACGGGCCGACGAGTGAGCGGATCAATCAGGGCCTGTTTTGCGAGATGGCTAACCAAGCGCTTCGCTAAGCTACTCTTTCCAGCACCGTATCCACCTAAGACGGCAACGGGCTGCGGATCATCGCTTGTAAGCCATGCAAGTATCGAACCGAATATTTCCACATCTTCAGCACCGACAGAACGCAACTGATGGTCAGATGAATAGGAGGCTCTGCGGGCGCGTCCTTCGACGTAATAGTGGTCCAAACCGTCTTCACTGAATAACTCAGCTAACGTTCGGACATATTCGGTTAGACCAAGCGTTTCATTTTCTAGCTCCCAAATTGTCTGATGTCGCATTGCGGACTGTTCGTTGAGAACGAACTCCTGAGCATCGGACGTTAAGCCCGCCCTAGTGACGAGAAGTAGTTCAGCGGGAGCGTTTTTCACGACAATACCGGAGTAGTCGGACCATACGTTCACACACTCTGAGCGCGTCAGAGGACCGCCATGATCCTTCGCTTCTACGTAGATTTTGACCGTCTTGCCGAAATCCCGTCGCTGAAAATATAGATCGCTTTTCTTTCCCATCGTTCGTGCTTCACGGAGGGGTGTTCCAAATCGCGTCGCTAACAAATTTGCGGCTTCGTCGCGCAGAGCGTCTCCCGGCTTCGGTGCGGGATTTTGAAGGTCAAATGTGCTCATTCAATATGTTCCTCCTCCACCTATAAACAAATCTTTGCGGCAAGAAGGGGGTGTTCTTCTGCGACGCCTGGCGGGATTAGCTTTCCGTTTCCGTAGATAAAAACCTTGAAACCTGTATACCCGCCAAATCCGCTTTTCGCATTCACGCCGCCACAGACCATAGGCGTTCCATGCGCTGGCTCGCCTTCCTTGCAATCGAGTTCGCGACAGTACCTGACGCTGACACGACCGAATTCTGCGCTACCGGGATCGCGTAGCGTTCGAAGAACAGATGCTTTGGCACGAGCAATCAAAGGCGCTTCTTCCTGCGCCAGTCGATACGCAATATCCGCCTGCATTATTCTTTCCTGTTCCGCTTGCTTCTCAATTGCGGTCGGTTCTGGATCTCGACTCCAGTAAATGCTGACGCCGATCAGACCAAAAAATGCCGCGAGCGCCGCCGCTATCTTGAGGGGCGAAAATGAATTGTCCGCGAGCTGCCCCCCTGTTCGACCTTCGACAGTCTGTTCCATCCTATTCCCCCTCCCGCTTGGTTGCCACCTTGGCCGGAGCACACCGAAACAGGGGAGGAGACTATGCTGTTGTCATCAACATCCCTAGCGGGTCCGTTGTGGAGGGGAACGGGCTAAGGGGCAGCAGGACCCGCGCTTTGATTCGGGGGGCCGGGGTAAGACGAATAAGTGCGCGCCGGATGATGAGCATCGGAGAAAAAAAAAAAAAAAGACCCGCCGACTTCTAGCGAAATCGACGGGTCGCCCAATGGCAGCCGGAGAGCTTTTGGTCGGCAGATCCGACGGCCAAGGATTCGGTTTTTCTCAAAATCCCGGGGCGAATGCAAAAAATCTGAGAGCTAGTCAACAGCATGGCAGCCGAAACCCGCGGGATTCCAAGGAAAAAAATTTCACCTGTGAGGAAATTCTCCGGAGCATTTTTTTAACTCTGCCCATCGTCACAAAACTGAAAGGCGACTGTCACAGTACCTTCACATACGGCTGCAATCACAGTCCGCGAGGACCCAAGATTGTCGCGGGTCGCCCAAGTGGCACGCCGGGAAGCTCTGGTCGGCAGACCCGGCAGCCACAGGAAGAAGGAAAAGATGTGTGAACCCCCACTTGGTAAAGACTTCCGTGCCGCTGCGCGTGCATTCCGATCGGCATTTACCCTGTTCGTCCACACTGGGCGCGGATTCAACCTGATGCTATCGGGAGAGCGTATCTTCTTGGACATCATTCGCCTGCTCGCCGCAGTGTCCGCGGGCGATGCCGTTATGGCCTTCTTGGTGGCCGCACCGCTGCTCTTGGAACTGACAGGTGCAACACACGCGCTGCTTGCGCTGTATTGCGACCAGTGGCGTTGGTGGCAAGCGGCGTGACCGGCCGCACGCTACTTCTTTCCAGATTCCGCAGGTATCGGCCGGCCCGTGCCCCTTGGCCACGGCCGGCGCTGCAGTCTAACTTGCGGGGAAGCACGTCGAGTGCTCACACCACAAAGGGGATTTTGCAATGAATAGAACGTTTGCTATCGGTTTAGCCGCGTTTGCCAGCGCGGCTCTCTGCGCGAGCGGCGCCATGGCGGCCAAGGATGACTTTGACCGAGCGTCTCTCGGCAGCAAGTGGGTCGTGCCGTATGGAAATCTTTACATCAACAACAATCAGCTTCAGGGGGACACTGGTTCGCTTGGCTACCATAAAAAGTCCAGTGGTGATTCGACGGTAATCGCCACGGCTTACACCAACGGCTCAGACCTGGAATATGCTGCCGTCGCTGTCGGAGACATTGCTGGCGGGACAAATGCCTTTGTGAAGCTCCAGGCGCAGGATGGCACTGGAAATTTCACGAACGGCGCGTTTTACACTGGTAACAACGGGAGCGGTTATTTCTTTGTCCTCGATTCGCCGGTACCAAGCCCCGCCATAATGACGGTGTCTGTTTGCGGCACAGTTGCCACGCTGAAAATAAAGAGCGCGGCGGGATCGCAAAAATACAGCTACGACTATGGCGCAAGCGTCGGCACGGGTGGCGGCCTTGGAACGTATGGCAATGCTTCTTTGGACAACTACAAGAGCAAAGCTGCTGCCTGTACGGCTGCAGTTGGCGCCAAGATGATCAAGTCGTCACAAGGCAAGGACCTCTCTCACACGCAGTAAGGCGGCTCACATGGGAACACCCACGCCCCATTCCGGCGCGGGTGTTCCCAAGCAGACTGAGGGGCGCGGTGAACATTTTGGTCTTGATTGGGCAGATGGCCGGCCGACGTGATTCCCGCCCGGGGAAATGGATCGGGAGTTCAGGCGGCCGACTCGATTTCGGCCGCGACGAAAACGGCGGAGGACAAGAAAAACCCGCCCGCGAGGCGGGGTTAGTTCGAACCAAATTGGATTAGCCGCTCTTAGTCTTCAAGCTTCTTAGCCCATTTCGCCAGTTCGGCGCCGCGTGTTCGGCATACCGCGGCGAGGTCCGCCCAGATTCCGTCCGGGATCTCCCGATCTCCGGCCGCCCAATAGCGCACGGTCCGATCTGCGACCTGCAATGCGCGCGCCATAGGCGTTTGCCAAAGAGGCCCATAAAGGGCCTCTCCGACGCTTCGTAATGTCTCGATGTTGCGCTTCACTGGAGATAGGCGCCGCGCTTCGCAGCTTCGCCAATGCGCTGATAGAAGCCGATCATCACACCGAGCGGCGTGTTGTCTTCAAGCAAGCGCGCAATCGTGCGTTCGAGAATTAGTGCCGGCGCGCCTTCAAGCATTGTGCTTAGCACCGCATCCGCCCTCTTATGACCTTCCGCGTTTTGAGCGGACCAGGAATTGCTGGCGATGTTAGCCGGCGCTGATTTGCGCATGGATTTGCGAGTCTGCGTGTTCATTGTAGGCGTCTCCGTTGCTCTCATAGGCGGAACGATTTCCGGCCTGGTGTTCCTAAGTATAGGAACACCAGATTCAGATTACAAGCCCCGATCGCGAATTTTTTGCTGCAGCCATTCTTCTATTTCAGACTCAACCCAGGCGACGCGAGTGTCAGTAAGTGAGACAGGCTTTGGGAAGGTGCCGTCTTTCATCAGCGCATACGTTGCGGTTTTGCCTAAACCGGTGCGCTTCAATACTTCCGGAAGACGAAGCAATCGGGTTGCCGATTCGGACATGAGCTTCCTGCCTTAAGAGACCGAGTTAAAGGCTTTCTAGTTGTCCAGTAACGGCTGACAACGGTCGCTGCGGGTCCTTCCGCCGGCGTTCGGGCGACCGGGAGGGGCGCTGAGCCCGGTATTCGGGAGTTTTCAAATTTTTTTCCGAGCCTTATGTGCGCTTTTTTGGATTTATTCGGGGTTTCCCCGGATTATTGCAGAGTTTTTGCTGGGGGACGATGGGGACGGAAATTCCGTATTTCCCAGAACTTCTCTCTATGAACGACTCATAGGGGGACTTTCTACAAATCACACCGTTTGCGTCCCCAGCGTCCCCCAAAGCGAAGCTCACATTTACCCTCGACTATGCTGACGGCTATCAACCCCCTGTGGATTGGGGAGTGCGGGGAAGATGCGTCGAGGTCGATTGTTTTCCAGCTTACTTTTGGTTCTCGCTGTCGCAACAGCGCCGTCGATGGCGGCGTCCGAGAGCGCGGCGGTCGAGGCAATGTTCGTCAAAGCGATGGCGATGTTCCAGAGACCAAAGGCCCGGACGGTCTATGATCTGTGTTCGGCGAAGGAAGGCTCGGCCGAGCGCAGATCCTGCGAACTGTATGTTGTAGGGTTTGTTGATGGCGTTGTCGGTGGCAAGGGGCGGGAGAAGAAGGGCTTCATCTGTTTAACGCGCTACCTCACCCCTTATGAAGCGCGCGGGTTATTCCTGCGAGTGTTGAGGACGCATCCTGAGTTGATGAACGCAGCCGCGGGGCCGACAATGGCCGCCACTTTGGCGAACTCGTTTCCGTGTAAGAGTTAACTCCGCGAGCGCGTTACGGCAGAGTCGGGTTTCGCGAGTACCCCCCCCCCGTGGGCCAAAGTCCCCCCGAGAAGTCTATTCTTTAGCCTTCGTTTTTGTTCGCATGATCGTCTCGCGAAACGAACTGCGAGGACGCATGGCGTGCCCTGAATTTGCCGACACTAGGACCATTGCCCAACGGCTCGGTGTTTCTGTGTCGTACCTGCAGAAGCTGCGGCTGTATCACCCGGAAAAGTCGCCACCGTTCATTTCCCTACCGCCGAACGGTCGACGGGTCGTCTACCCGCTTACAGGTGAGAACAGCCTAGAGACCTGGGCTGCGGCGCGCACGAAAACCACAGGAGAATCCGATGGTCACTGACAGCCGCTGGCTAAGCGAGCTACGGAGCGAGCTGAAAGCGAAGTCTGCGATTTTGCAACAGATCGAAAAGCAGGCTGGGACCACACAATCGCTCCAAGAACGTGATGCCAAGTTGGGGAATAGGGAGGCTGCGCTACTGCAAGCGGAGTCTCATGAGGCCGCGCTTCGATTGTTGGATGGTGAAGAAACGGCACCACCAAATGCAAAGCGTCGAAAGGAATTGCTCGAGATCAAAGCCGAACGTGAGCCCCTTCCTGCGGCAATCACCCTGTCGCAAGACCGTGAGACGGAGTTGAAGAAAATCCTCACTGAAGTCGAGCAGCGTATCGCGCATCATGCGTTCGCGGCGGCTTCAGAAATCCGGTCTGACGCTGCACGGGCAATAAAGGACGGCCTCGATGCTCTCGCTTCTTATGTCGTGTCTCTGGCGGCGGCCGATGGCCTCGCGCGCGGTATTACGCATGTACAAGCTGTCGTTTCCCCGGATGAGTTTCCGGATGAATTTTCGGGGACATTCGTCGCGGACAGGTTTCGCAAGGGCCTGACGTTTTTTGTCCGACCCGAGCGCTTGACGGATACCGCTTTCCCCGAGGCCGTCGCCGACGAAACGGCCCGACTCCTCGTCACCGCCACTGAAGGAGCCTCGTCGTGACAAAAGTCCGAGCTATTCACGCAATTCAGTACAGTCCAAACGCGGTTCTCGTTCCAACCGGAAGCCTCGACGTGGACGGCCGTGTGCGCTTCGCACCAAAGGTTGACCTTCACAAACCTGGAAGCCAATTCGAAATCGATGATCCCGCCGTTGTGCAACGTCTTCTCGAAGCTGGTGCCATCGAGGTCCTAGATTCCGGCTGGGAAAAGGTCGCCGAAGAGGCAACGAAAGTATGGCGACGAGATAGCGGCGGCACGTCGCCAGTTGAACCAAAGCCCGAGACATGGCCGCAGCCAAGATATCCGTTCCAAACGTCGTCCGATTCGTCGTTTGAGGACCTAATTTGACGGTGATTGGGAAGGATGCAGGCATGTCGAATGACGACGAGATAGCCAAACGGATTTCCAAGGCCGCTTACGGTCCTCGCTCGGATCCAGTGCGGAACGAGCGCACGGAGGAATTCGTAGTCGTTACGGCCTTCGGCGCGAGCGGCAAGCACGCTCTCTCCGAATTTGAAACGCAAGCTGGACCATTGGTAGGCCGCGTAGCTGGGATGTTTCTACCCTGCCGGATGGAACGCCATGTGGCCGGTGAGTTCACGCTGTTTCTGTTTTCCTTGCCAACGGAGATTGTGCCGCGGGCCAGGTTGCGAGTTGAGCAGCGATGGATCACGCAAGGGTTCGGATACGCAATTACAAAGGCAGATCCGCAAGAGTTTCGGTGGACCGGGGAAGAGGCCGAGGCCAAGGTAGGCCGCCGCGTTTGCATGGACTCGTATCCGCCGCCGCAACTGTCCCATGAGTGGATTGAGTTGCTCACAAACAGTCCCGGGTTGCGTAATCAACCGGCCGAGTCACAGCCGACCAGTCCAGTGACGACAGTGCCGGTGACCCCAGCACCGAGCTCGAAGGCTAAGTTAGCTTCACAGTCTCCGACCAGGATTCCAAAACGACCAAAGGCGTTCTCACTTTGCGCGAAAGGGAGCGCAGGAAAGCAATCTCTCGCGAGGTTGGAAAAGCAATTTGGAAAAGTGCCCGCGCAGTTGAAGTTTTCCGGCGGCGATCAACAGTCGCTAGTTTTTCCCATCGCACCGGAGGGTGTCGCAGGCGCGCTTGCTGCCCAAGGCGAGATTGCCCCTGGCCTCTATTTGGAGCGCGAGACGGTCTTCGTCCCGAGCGCAGGTTTTGCCCGGGCAGCAACAGTCTGGCTCAACCTTGTATTGGCGCAAGCAAGGCAGTGAGCCGAAACCTACCACCCTATTGGCAGCGATGGCAGCGGGCGTACACCCGTCAGCTCACTCGCGATGGACTACCCATCGAAATTGCCTCTCCATTTTCGAAGTCGATCGCATTTGCGCGAGCCGGCGCAGCCCGGATGTATGGTCGGGCGGCAGCAGAGAAAGCCGAACTGCAGCTTGAGTTCTTTTCAGATGACACGATGCGGGGACTTCTGGTCGGTTCCTACTGGACCTACGGGACGGAAGATTCAGTGCCGTGGTCCGCAGAAGCACTGGGACGCGAGCGATAAATGCGCCATGCGAGCTCAAAGCCTTCCGCGAGACTGCGCGCACTCGATTCCATCCTCGACGCGGCGCTATCGCTGTCCACGATAGGGTTTGCGGTTCACTGGTTGCGTCCCAATGACAAGGTCCCCGTTGATAAAGGATGGCCGAACGCGCCCATACAGACACCAGAATCGCTCCGGCGGAGTTATCGAGCCGGCTTCAATGTTGGCATCCGGCCTGGATCTTATTCGCATGTCGGGGGTGCCTTCATTCATGTCCTGGATTTGGACGTGCGGGAGGAGGCCAAAGCGGCCGAAGCATATGCCTGGCTCGATAAGAGTTGGCCTGAATGGCGGCGCGCACCAACAGTACAGAGCGGGTCTGGGGGTTCGTCACGCCATGTCTATTTCTTCCTCGACAAACCCTGCCGGTCGAAACAGATCGCTCGCTCGACGGAACACACGAATTACGCTGGCAAGTCCCCTTGGTGCTGGGAGATTGCAATTTATGGCTCGGGAAAAAACATCGTCGTCCCGCCATCCATCCATCCGATCACTGGCAAGCCTTATCGCTGGTTAAAGGCACTGGATTTCGACGCAATTGAACTCGGCTGCGCGCCCACATTGAGCGCCGAACTCGTTCAATCATGGGGTGCTCTGCCTTCCGACGATCGGAATCACATCCCCAGTGACAACAAATTGGGACTGACGATCAAGGAAGCAAAACGCATTCTCGACAAACTACCGTTCGAGGAATGGGGGGAGGATAGAGGCAAATGGGTAACCGCGGGAATGTGTCTGCATAACGAATTTGGTGAAAGCGGTTACGACCTGTGGTGCGAATGGGCCTCTCAATCCTCCAAATTCGACGAGACCGATTCGAGACGTGTCTGGAAGTCATTTAACGGCAGTCCCAACCCGCTCAGCATGGCGACGCTCAAGGCAGCTGCGTACGCCGTCGAGATTGCCGAGATGTTCGACGAGCTGCCGGCCGACGAGGAAGACCTTCTAGGCGACCCTTTGCAAATTGCCGTTGTTCCTTCGGACAAAGCGATGAAGACCGCTGCGGGCGATCTCGATGCAGGTCAACGCTTCGCCCGTGTTTATCAAAACAAATTTCTTCACATCTACTCCCACAAGCAGTGGCTGCGATGGAGTGGCACGCGATGGGAAGAGTGCAGCCGTGGCGAAGAGGTCGAGGCCGCAAAAATTCTGGCGAAAAAATTACTCAGTGCAGCCGCATCTGCGGTCGGGGAGAATCCCAACGAGCGCAACAAGGCCCACCTGGCTTATGCGCTGCGGTTGAACCGCGATGGCTCGCGTCTTCAGTCCGTTCTCAGCATGGCGCGTTCGGTTCCGGCAATGGCGCGTTTGCCCGATGACTTCGACACCGACTCGATGCTGTTGGGTGTCAAAAACGGGGTAATCGATCTCCGGCTCGGACGATTGATTTCGCCGGCGCCCTCACAAATGGTTTCGAAGCAAGCAGGGGCGGTTTTCGATCCAATCGCAGCGTGCCCCCGATGGTTGCGGTTTCTGGAAGACGTGCAGCCGCAACTAGAGATCCGCAATTTTCTACAGCGGGCGATCGGATACACGCTCACGGGCAACATTGACGAGGAAAAGCTCTTCTTTGCGTACGGCGTCGGCGCGAATGGCAAGTCCGTACTAGCGAATGTCGTCTCCTCGCTTCTAGGCGACTATGCCGTGACCGTCGGCGCCGGTCTTCTCACGAAGTCGCGAAACGAAAACGAAAGCGATCGTTTGCTGGCGACGCTGCCGGGCGCCCGCCTCGTGTTAGCCAACGAGACTCGGCAGGGCGATGTTTTCGACGACAAACGCGTTAAAGACCTTGCGTCGCGGGAGCGCATTGCGGCTCGGAAGCTGTATTCCGAAGCGTTTTCCTTCGTGCCCACACACAAGTTATGGATCCGGGGAAACCATCTCCCCGGTGTGTTGGACAACTCTGACGGTTTTTGGCGGCGGCTGGTGCCGATTGAGTTCGCACAACAGCTCGCAATGGAAAGCCAGATCCCAGATTTAGATAGGCAGATAATCGCAACGGAACTGCCCGGCGTTTTGAACTGGGCATTGCAAGGCTGCCTGGAATGGCAGCGTTGCGGGCTGCAAGTTCCGACTGAGATCCGCGCCCGTGCAACCGCGTATCGCGAAGAAACGGACATTCTGGGCGCGTGGCTAACAGAGTGCTGTGTACTCGACTCCTCTGCTCGCACGAAGATCGAAGATGCCTATTTAAGCTACCGGTGGTTCTGCGGCAGGGAAGGTATGACCGCGCCATCAAAACCGATGTTTTCACGCCAAGTGCTACAGCGACCGGGACTGCGGCGGGATCCGAGTAGAAAAAGCGGCCGTCGGATCATCGGGCTTGTCGTTCAGTCCGATCATGATGGCTTCGATGAGCTGGACGACGCCGCATGAGCAATCCAGCAAAATTCGGAGTGGCGGACGGTGCGCAGCCACATGTCGATACCTTAATAGTAAACGACGAGGTTATCCTGTTTCGCTCGCTATCTGAGCATGAACTGGACGAAATTGTCGCGCTCTTGGCGCCACGTCTTGGCGGCATTCTTGACCGTTTTGCTCGGTATCTCGACGAGGTTCATATTCCGGCCGCCAACTTACCTTCAGCAGCGCAAGAGTTAGCCGAAGCGCTGGTCGTTATTGTCCCGCATGTCATCGCTTTTGGCACAATGGAGCCTGATGCCCACGGCCATATCGGCAGGCTACCGGCCGGCCTGTCCTTCTCGCTTTTTGCGCTGATCGTTGAGCCAACGATCCGTCTGTTTGGCTGGGGCCGAATTATCTCGAAGCTCGCTGTATCGGCGGAACAGCAAAGCAATCTTGGTAAGTTTTTAGAGCCCATCGCACGGGAACGGGTGATGAAGGCATGTCTCGCCCGCGGGATCAATTTGTTTCCCGCGATGGCAACACCACAACGCGTCGCACGTCGGCGCACCAACCATCGGAGGCATTGATGACCGGACGACAGACTGATGTCACAATGGTCATCAAGGCCCGAGAGGAAGCCGGTAAGGCTATTCTCACGGTCGCCGACGCCATCAAGACCCTCACCGGAGCGCAAGAAAAGCTAAGTTCGAGCAGCGGCGCTACGTCATCGCTGCTCGAACAATTGAAGGTAGCGAGTCTCGGACTCGTAGGTGCTGTTCAGAAGACCGATTCAGCCGTCGATAAGGCGGCTGCATCGTTAGCTAAACAGCAGAAAAATCTCGCCGAGACGGAAGCTCAGCTCTCCGCGGTCAAGGTGCAAATGGAGGCGGCGGAGCGAGCCGCCGCAACTCTGAACACGACAATTGCTGCGGGCGGAAAGAACGCAGAGTCGTATAAGCTTCGCCTTGAAGGCGTGACGGCCGAACAGGCGAGACTGTCGGTCCAGGCGAAGCAACTCACGTCGTCGATTACCGCGCAGCAAGCCGCACTCGCTAAGTCCGCGACGACGCTGCAACAGATGCGTTCATCCGCCGGCGCTGCGGGATCTGCGGCGACGTTCGCCATTGGGGCCGGGTCGGTAAGTCCGCAGCAACTTCAACAAGCCGCCGAAGGCGTCCGTCGTCTCGCCAGTTCGTTACCACCTATCGCGCCTGCGGCCCAACAAGCCGCTGCGGGAACCCGCTCCCTGTGGACACAACTAAAGGAAACCACGGCTGCGTTCTTTGCGATGCCGAGCGCCGCACAACGGGCGACAGCGGCGACCGCAGCGTTCGGTGATCGTTCGGCAGGCATCGCGCAAGCTATTCGTCTGTTCCGTTACGAACTCTTGTCGATGGTGTTCGGGTTCATTGGTCCTTACGGTCTGATTAACGCCATCGGATCCGTGCTCACGGCCTATCAGAGTTTCCAAGGCGCACAGAACCGTTTGGCGGTCGCCTTCAATGGCGACACGCAGAAGGTGGGCGCCGATATCGCATGGTTGCGCGAGCAATCGATTCGACTTGGTATTTCCTTCTCCGTGTTGTTGGGTGAGTATTCGAAATTCGCCATTGCCGCACAAGCCGCGAACTTCAGCACCGCGCAAACCCGACGCATCTTCTTGTCCGTCGCCGAAGCTGGCCGGGTAGCACAGCTTTCTACGGAACAGGTGTCAGGCGTCTTCCTCGCGCTGACGCAGATGATTTCGAAGGGTAAGGTTCAATCGGAAGAATTGCGGCGACAGTTGGGCGACCGGCTTTCCGGCGCGTTCCAAATCTTCGCCGATGCGTTGGGCGTGTCCACGGCCAAGCTCGACAAGATGATGCGTCAGGGCGAAATTTTCGCCGACCAGGATACCCTCGGTAAACTCGCCGACAAGCTGGATGAGAAGTACGGCAAGCAACTTCCCGCAGCGTTGGGGACCACGCAGGCCCAGATTGGCCGGCTGCGGGCGCTTATGGAACAGGCGGCCATCTCAATCGGGCAAGGCGGGTTCATTTCACAACTCGGCGTCGGTATCGCCCAACTGAACAAGTACCTACAGACCGACGATGCGCGACGATTTTTCACGCAGTTGGGGGCGTTGCTCGGGAGAATAATTTCACTCGTTCCGATCGTCGTTCGAAACTTCGGTCTCATTACGACAGCTTTCAAGGCGTGGCTGGCGGTGAAGATCGACCTTTGGCTGCTCGGACTCGTTGGCAAGTTCGGCACTGTGGCGGCGGCGGCCCGGGCGTTCTGGGCGGCGATTGGCGGTGGCACCGGACTCATCATCACCGGAGTCGCTTTCGCGCTCGAAACCGTTCTGGGGAAGTGGATTACAAGTGTCGATGGCGCTACTGCCGCGCTCGACGAGCACGCTCGTCACCTCGAAAAAATCAAAGAGGGCTACGACGAGGCTGCGGGAAAGGTCGAGAATTGGGCGAAGAAGATCAAGGACGTTACGGAAGTCCAGATTCTCGCCAACCTGACGAAACTCAAGAACGAACTCGCGACGGCGCAAAACAACCTACCCTCAGTGCCGCAAGTCGTTAGCACGGGTTCCGATGTTCCCGTCTTTGAACAGGATGCTCTTGGCAAGAAACTCGATTCCATCATCGACAAGTTTCGGAGGGGCAAGGCTTCTTATGAGGAGTTCAGGAAAGCAGTAAGCGATTTCGGAGTAGCGAATCCTCAATACCAGGATTTCGCGGCCCAATTGCTCGACATTGCGAAGAAATACGGCGAGTTGCTTAAAGCCGTCAAAGAAGGTGAAGCCGAACTGCGCCTTTCCCGCGGCAAAGGAACACCCGGAGACCTGAAGACACTTGGTCTTGACGCCTCGACAGGCTTCGACAAGGCGCGGGATTCCGCCGAAGGTTTTGCAGATACACTGCGATCATTGGGCGACATAGCACCCGACCTAAAGAAGCAATTCGGTTTTGAAGACCAAATCAATAAAGCCACCACCATTTTCCTGAAACTTATAGACCAGGCGGCGAACGACCCTGTTCTTCTCGCTCGCGCGATACAGATGTACAGCGAAGTCGTCGCCAAGGTTCACGCGCTGGCTGCGAAGGACGCTGCGTCGGCATTCCCTGTCGATAACAAGGCGATCATCGAACGCATAATCTATGTCGAGAGTGGCGGCAAAGTCACGGCGAGGAATCCTAACTCCTCCGCGTTCGGCATCGGCCAATTCACGAATGCAACCTGGCTGCAGCTATTCGATCAGGTCTTTCCGAAATTGGCGGACTGGACCGAACAGGCGAAGCTGGCGCAACGCGCCAACGCTGACGCGGCTCGGCAAGTTCTGGAAGCTTTTACCCGGCAGAACCAAGTCGCACTCGCGCTAGCCGGTGTTCCGGTTACGGCGGCAAACACCTATCTTGCGCATTTTCTCGGAGCGTCCGGCGCGATCAAAATGATTCTCGCCAACCCGGATGAGCTGGCGTCGAAGATCGCTGGCGCTTCGGCTACTCGCTCAAACCCGTCCATCCTCGGCGGAGGTCGGACTGTTGCGGATGTTTTGAACTTTGCCGCGACAAAAATGGGTGGGGCGTCCCCTATTCTTTCGACCGGCGAGACCCAAATAGAGAAGGTCACGACCGATCTGAACGATCAGATCAAGGCGTGGCAGGACGACGCCAAAGCAGCACAGGACGCCTCGATGGCGGCTCGTCTGTACGGCGAAGGCGCCGAGCGGTCCCTATTCATCCAAAAACAGATCAGCGAGTGGACGAAAAAATTCGCTGACGCCGGCGGCGGCTTCCCTCCTGGAGTGCTCGATTCCCTGAAACAAGCGGCAGGCTACTACTATGACATAAGCCACCAGGCTCAGAACGCGCAGACGGTCATACAACAGATTTCCGCTCTGTCGGAGCAATACACGACTGCGGCGCAGGAACTGCAACGCGCGTTCTCCGATGGCTCCTCTGCAGAAGAAGTCGATGCGCTGAAAAAGAAAGTGGCGGAACTTGGGGAGACGCTTCGACAAGTTCTACCGATCGCACAATCCGTAGCCGCCTCCATCGGCGATCAAAAAATGGTCGAGACCTTGGAGAAGGCGGCTCAGGCTCTCGCTACCGTCAAAACCGGCCTCACCGATGCCAGGCAGATGAACACGCTGATTGCCGATGGCATTGTCAGCGCCTGGGGCAATTTCAATACGACCCTCGGTCAGACGCGCAAGGTTTTCGTCGCCCTGCGAACGGCTCTTCTTCAATTCGCCTTGGATTTCGTGACGAAAATAGAGGAGATGATTCTAAAGCAACAGGTTCTCAATGCCCTGTCTGGAACCGGCATCGGGAAATTCTTGTCGGGTGCCGTCAATGACGCAACGGGCACCGGGCTAGCCGCGTTGAATACGTCTAGTTCGTTGGCCGCAACAGCAGTCACCAGTCTTGCGGGGGCGGCAACGGCGGCGACGGCCGCTCTGCAAACACTGGCCCTTTCTTCCGCGTTTAGTCAGGTCGGAGGAGAATCTGGTTTCCTCGACAATGCACTCACGTTTCTCGGAGAGTTCCACGAAGGTGGAATTGTGGGGCGCGACGGACGGTCACGCGCTATTAACGCCGCCGTCTTCGCCGGAGCCCAACGCTTCCATCGGGGCGGGCTCCCCGGCCTGCGGAGGGGCGAAGTGCCGGCGATCCTGGAACGCGGCGAGGAAGTCCTGCGGCGGAACGATCCGCGTCACGTTCTGAATGGTGGAGTGGGTCAAGATCCGATCGTAAAGCTCAAGAACGTAAATGTCTTCGATCATGGTGATGTGTTTTCGCACGGCCTCAATACGGAAGTCGGTGAGAAGGCGTTCCTCAATTTCGTCGGAAAAAACCGCAGCGCGATAAAGACGGCCCTCGGATAATTTGCCGCGCGGCTCAGCACAAGGCAACTCTCAGGCCTCCAGATGTCCCACACGAACGGCGGTATCAGGAAGGCCAACATGATCAAGAAGATAGGGCACGGGGAGCGGCGCGCGCTAGTTGGCGAAAGCGGTCGCTGTAGCCTACCGAACTGGCCGTTGGACTCTTTGCTTTAGTCCTTTTTTACCGACTGTTGACACACTCGCCAGATGCTAAGGGTGCTGGGGTGCATCGCGGGCGAACACGACCTGCGATTTGTTTTTCTTGCGGGCGTTCTCTGTCTCTTCGCTTGCTGGACGGCGATGAACATGCTTTCGCGGGGCCGGTTGAGCGAGGGTAGCATTCGTACGCTTTGGGTAATCAGTGCAGCGACGGTTTTTGGCGCGGGAATCTGGTCAACCCATTTCGTGGCAATGCTGGCTTATAAGCCTGGTCTGCCTGTCGGCTATGACGTGTCCCTCACGACAGTATCCATCGTCATGGCTATAGTAGTCTCGGCTGCCGGCTTCTTTATTGCCTTGCGAACCGGAATGGCCGCCCTTGGAACCGGGATTTCAGGTGCAGCGATCGGAGCGATGCACTATACCGGGATGGCTGCGCTTCAGGGACCCTTCCACCAGATCTGGAGCAGTCAGTACGTGGTGGCCTCCGTCATCACGGGTATTGTCTTTGCAGCACTTGCGGGACACGCGCTTGTCTCATTCGGTAAAGTGGCGGGCCACGCACTGGCGGCGCTGCTGCTGACCCTGGGCATCTGTGGGATGCACTTCACAGGCATGACCGCGCTAACACTCATTCCGGACCCAACCATCGCCTTCCATGGGGCTGTTCTCGACCCAGCCTCTGTTATCGTCGCGGTCGCCGCGGTGGCGATACTGATCGTGGCGGTTGGCTTCATCGGGGCCCGTCTCGACTCACACCTTGCTAAACGGGATGCGCGAGAAGCTGAACGTCTCCGCGCCTATATTGCGGAGCTGGAAACTGCCAACAGCGAAGTCGAGCGAACATCCGGACACCTTCGGTCTGCATTGGCGGCCGCGGCGCTTGCCAATCAGACGAAAGCGCAATTCCTCGCAACAATGAGCCATGAGTTGCGCACTCCGCTGAATGCCATCATTGGTTTTGCCGAAATAATGGCGCAGCAGACTTTCGGCCCGCTGGGAAACAAAAACTACGTTGATTATGCGAACGATATTCGCGCGAGCGGCTCGCATCTGCTGCAGCTAATCAATGATATACTCGACCTGTCGCGGCTTGATGCTGACGGGGCGGGCTTGCACGAAGACACCTTTGAAATATCAACGGTTATCGCAGAAACAATCCGTATGGTTCGCGGGCATATCGAAAAGGCAAACCTGAGCATTGATCAGAACGTCGCCCCTGACCTACCATCAATCCGCGCGGATCACCGCCGCTTGAGACAGGTACTAATCAATCTCCTCTCCAACGCGATCAAATTTACCACTGCGGGTGGGCAAATAACGGTGATGGCCGACCTACGAGGTCCAGACTTGGCCGTATCAGTGCGCGATACTGGGATTGGCATAGCCCCTTCAGATATTGCACGGGTCTTTGAGCGTTTTACCCAAGTGGATAACACAATGTCCCGGAAGTACGAGGGAGCAGGCCTAGGACTCGCTATTTCCCGCCAACTGGTGGAGGCACACGGCGGATGTTTGGAATTGGTCAGCGCGTCCGGTGAAGGAACAACAGCTACGATCATTATACCGGGGGAGCGGCTTGACCAGCGACTTGGTGCAGTGGCTTAAAAAACTGGCGCGGCACGTCAGCCCGGTTATCGCTCCTTACAAGAGTGCGTCTACAGTTTTCCGAGCCTCGACCCGGCTTGGCTGTCCCGGTGGCCTCGTGGCAAGGCGCCCAACGGCATTTCAGACGAAACGGTAAAACGACTCGTAGCGCGGGGTTTACCTCGAAGCGGCGTCTAGGGTCGTGGGTGGTGACTTATCGCGGCCATGCGAGAGTTTTGCATGGGCCAGAGCTTCGCCTGAGTTATTTCGGCGCGCGCAACGACTTAAATGGAACGGCCCGACATATTTTGGGGGAAGGGCCAAGCCGTTCCATTGCACCGCCAAGCAGGCGCATGCCGCTCGCCCTTATGACGCCATGAATATCAGCGCCAGCCAAAGCGCTTGCGAGTCGGCTGAAAGTATGGACTTATCCACAGTAAGCGGCTTGCCTCCTGGTCGGGCGGGGCGCCTTGCTCTAGCCCGGGTTCACAGGCAGAGTGCCGCCGCCTTCGGGGCGGGGGCGTGCATGGGCAAAGTGCTATTTCAGGCGATAGAGTTCGGCCGCGACACCTCGTGGCACGTCGGGGTGTATTATCGGCTGTGGTTTGATCCTGTGGGCAACCTGCAGCTTTGGAATATTCGAAACAACGGCGTGGTCTGGGAGAGCGGCACGCGGGGCGATCGCCTCGCCATGCAGGCCGACGGCAATCTCACGATCTATGATTCGCGCGGAGAGTGCATCTGGTCTAGCGGCACTACTGGGCATTCAAATGCCTACCTGGCGGCTCAAGATGACGGCAATCTCGTGATCTATACAGCCGATCAGCGGAAAGCGGTGTGGAACAGCGGAACCGCTGGAAAATAGCGACCGTGCCTCGTGCCAGTTCCAACATCCATCACCTTCACCGCACGGGCCGGGTGACGAAGCAGAGCATGAAAGTGCTTTGGGACATTTCCGCGCCATTGTGTTGCCGGAAAATAGAGCGCTAGGTGAATGAAGCCTGAGGCCCGGTGGTTACTCGGTTAGGGTCGGATGCGCTGAGGACACTCGTCCCTTGGGGAAGCAGCGAGTCCGGCCCGCCTCTTGTCAGGCAATATCGGTATGATCGGCGAGGAGGCGGCGCTCGAAAGCATACCGGACCGCCACATCATGCTTCGTCATGGCGCAAGGGGTTATAAGAAAGCGCAAGCCAAGCGATAGCGGGGCGCTAGAAGCGGCTCCACGTCGTTACCTATGCGGCAAGCCCGGACAGATCGGCAGTCGTCCTGCAAGCGATATACCCAGGACCATTACCCCTCTAAGTGGTGCATTTATTGCGGCAGTAAAATAGGAGGCCCGCCGTCGCCAGCGGGCCTCTCTCGAATGAACCGTTTTGCTCTCTTGCGAGAGTCAGTTCGGGCAATTGGCCCTTATTGTGAATTCGCCACCACCCCCCTGAGACGAAGTGCTCACCCCATCGTAGACGTGAACTTCCTTTGGGTGATTCTCCCATTCGGTGTGCGGATCGTTGATGGGAAAAGTTATGGTGTGGAGTGTGCCCCCAGAGGCATTGATCACTAGGTCGGGGATGCCTCCGCTCGCCCCAAAAATGATCATGACGTTTTTCCCGAACCATGGGTTACCGGAGAAGGTTCCAACCAGGTTGTAGGTGTGGCCAGGGTAGACGCAATGGGGTGCTCCAATCGTCACGCCATTTTCCGTGAGTGCTGTGATCGTGAAATTCTCGTCGTACGCCTGGTAGTTATACAAGGCAGAGGTTAAATTGCTCCGGTGCAGGATGTAGCTAGCTGCGTCTCCCTCCGCCAATCCATTTGTTGCATCGTGTGCCACGCTGCTCGTGTAAAGGCTGCAGGTCTCCCTGTGCCACCCCGTAAGATCAAAGGGGATGAACATGGGATTTTCGCCTTCCAATCCGCAATTGATCCAAGGATCATCCTCGGGATGCTTCGCGAACTTAATTTGTTTTTTCTTTCGATATTTACCGCCGCTCGGGCATTGATCTTTGTTGAGGGATTCGTGTCGTACCTTGCCCAACTCTCGGATGTAGTACTCCTGTTCAAGGTGACAATCGTCACTGGTAGACTCCGTATGGACCAAGGTCAGAATCCAGTTGCTGTTATAGCGATCGATTTGGTTTTCCCCTCCGATTTTCATGGGCCATCGTGCCCATATGAAGTGCCAAGCGTCGGGGTGCCTGCGGTACCAGTCCACGTTATCAGGACACCATTGATCTCTGATATCTTCGAAGGCTTTTTCTTCGCCTTGTATACCAGGGTTGTCATCCACCGTCCCGTCCGCCAACCCGTCAACGACTCGACTGTCGAGTTGCACCCTGGTGTTTTTTAGTGCCGCCAGCGTAATCGTCCCGGTGTTGCTTCCATTTGCGCAATCATGAGTGACGCGCACGTTGGGACCGCCGCCATCATCGTTGTATACAGCGGCTACCGTTCCCGGAAGCGTGCCGGCGGGCGTCCAGTTGTATACGAATTTCAAGCCGTGGCCCAGGTCCCAATAATGGTTATGGAGAGGGTCGGGGGCTTGGCACGGGTGGCCGCATTGAAACATGACATCAATGGGATCACCGTTGGCGTCGTGAAACAGCAGATCATCAAAAATATTCCCGTGCCGGTCTGCTTTATGATACGGTAGGTTATTGTAATCCACAGGATCATTGTAGCCCACAGCAGTGGAGTCTATGTAATCCAAGACCGCGCACCGAGCGTCGCCGTCGAGCGGACCAACGTCCACGACAATGTCTCCTCCGACCGATTGTCGGCAGACTTTCTGCGCGAAGAAGATGTCTAGCACCCTACCCCAATTGTGAACGCATTGCGGGCTCGATCCTCCACAAGGATCGGGCATTTGGTGAATATGGTGGTCGTCGGCCACGGGCACTGGCGGCAAGTCCAGATCGATATCAGCTTTCGCTGCTAACCGGATTCCCATAAACGCGATCGCTGAGACGGCTAAACAAAGTAAGGCCCTCTTCATGTCTGCTTTCCCCCCTCAAGTTGTCTGATGATTACGCAGTCGATTTTTAGAAAGATCAATAGCTACGGCAAAAGGCCCTGTTCGCTTTCGATTTTTCCGTTGCCTGTGCGCACAACCCATTTCCCGCCTTCAATGCGAAAATGTGCGCCGTCCTCGTACGTTGCGACAGTGAAGTCCGAATTGTCCGGTGCCGAAGGGCTTCCTGCATCAATGAGGAGAGGCCCCGCCGTCGCCGGCGGCCGGGCCTCTCAGCAAATGAAGCTCAGTTCCTTACCGTGAAAATGATGGCGACGTTACCCATAGTTCCATCCCGACTGATAACTTGCATCTCGGATGCAGCAGTTGACTGGACTGTGATGTGGCTTGGCATATCGGGTGGGCTTAAACTCCCAGCTTGAAAACGCGACGCCATAGAAGTGGCGTTCGTGCCATGCACAAGTCTGCACACGCCATTGTTTCCGGCAGCGACGTAGATAATCGTCCCGTTTTCTGGATCCCGATTGATATTGAATTGGATTGGATCCGACTCTGCGACACCCGGCCTAACAGCATGTAGAGCAAATTGCGGATGAGAGCCCCCCTTGCCATTGTAGCATTCCAGAGTTCCAGCGCTTTGAGCAAAGCAAGTTGTCGATGACAGCATCGCAGCGGCGATGACGAAAGCAATTCTCATTGTATCCCCCTTGGAAATTTAGTGGTGAGTGATCTTGAACAAAAAAGGGGGGCGCTCGCAAGAATCATCATGCGCGCTGCTGCGCCCCCCCCGTTGGTGGGGTGGTCTTTCAATCTACCTGTGCACCCGTCCTCGCATTCCGGCTCGCGGCCGTCATGCTCGGCTTCCACTTCGCGCCGGAAAGGCGCCAGTGCCCGGTCGGCAGCGGCTTGAACTTAGCCAGAATGTGAATGATCGTGGAGGGCTCGTTGTGGCAACCCCGGAATGGGCTATTCGCTTTTGGGTAACGATTTTCAACGGGCGGAAACCGAAAATGGCGGATAACAAAAAGAAGCGTGGTGCTCGTGATCGTGCTACCGTGGCGGGCAATGAAGGCTACGAGGTTCGTTACTTCGCGCTGAAACACAATCTCTCATCAGGCCAAGCCCGCGGCCTAATCGAGCGGATCGGCAGCAACCGGAACAAGCTCAATGCGGCTGCGTCGAAGCTCAAGAGCAAGCGGCGCACTCGATGAGCGCGCCAACGCGACGTGGGGTGTGTAGGGGAATTGCATTTCCGATCCGTGCAACGGAATTCCGCGGGTGTTCATGTTCCTTTGGCAGGATTTGGACGCGCCAGGCATTGGGGGGAAGTCCATGCCCCGCTGTGGTGATGCTCACGGTTCCCGCAAGAGCCATAACCGGATGCCAAGAAACCGACGTTGTTCAGGAACATCATGTTAGCACTTGTACCGAGCCCTAAGCAGCTACCGGACATCCGGATTTTCTCAGCCTGATTTCCTCCAACGCCCTTATTTGCCTCTGACGTTCTTGCTCGGCACACTCCGCATAGTACATCTGGCATTTCCGACTCTCAGCTTCTTGGCGTTGCCGCGACTTGTCGTCTAATTCCGGTTCTGGAGGACTAGGGACCAGAAGTAATGCGTCGCCACTAGAATTAAATTTCAGTTCGGTGCCATCATTGAAGGTCGCGATACTTTTCGGTTGCTGTTGTGACCCGCTCTCCGAATAGAAGGAAAGATGGCGCGACGACATCTTGTTGTTTTTGGGCAACCGCGTTGAATTTAGCCGCTTTTCGGTGAGCGAACCGGACAAATCCGTAATTTCCTCTGCTCTAGCTTTTAGATATTCTGGCAAAGCGCGGAAACACTCTCGGCTGAAGTCGAAGACTCTTCGAACCTCATTTTCAAACGTCCTACGTTCCTTGTGTGTAGGATTTTCTTGGCCGTTCGCCTTCATTCGTCGTATGGCAGCATGGACGAGGGGTTTTTCTTCCAGTTCCTTGTTTTCAGCCGATGTATGGCGTGAAATTTTGAAGAGGCGAAGATGGAGCATCGCGTAGCCGGCGCAAACCTCATTAATCGCCGCTTCTATCTCTGTCGAATGGACCTGTGCCAAACTATCCTTGTAATGCTCGCCCAAAAGCGCCCTCGGTCCGCACCAGTCATCGTAATGCTCCAAAATCCACTTTACTGTTTCCGGATCTGAGCCAATGAGTTTCGCCAGGCTTCTGTTTGAGATGCGCTGCTTTTCCAACGTTGTGTCGAACAGCGCGCGAACCTCTGTAACCTTTCGATTCGCGTCCTCACGCGATTGGACAACTCGTCTAAGAAGCTCTTCCCGCAACATTTTTTGGCCGATTTGATCTCGATCGGCTTTTTCGTACGCCTCCCGAACCAGCCGCGCCTGTGATGCTTGCCTACGCTCCGGTCGCAACTCCCTGAGCAGACATTCGATGATGAATCGGTTGTGCATGACGGCCGGACGATGTCTCGGTTTATCTGCGAAAATGCCGACGCTGGGACAAACGATAGAGAATGGTGGCAAATCGGCCATCGCTCCCGAAAAGCCAATAAGTGGTTTGCCGATAGAAAGCAGGACCAGCTCTACTCGTCGTCGCAGTTCTTCGCGATATGACTGCCACGCCAGGCCGTCATGTTTTGTATCGACAGCATCATTGCCGTCTTCGGCAAAGGGGCGCTTCTTCGATGCTCTATTCTCCACCACTAGTCGTGTGTAGTACTGCTCTGGAAAATCCATCGGCCCTAGTTTTTCGAGCTCCCCACGCTGGCTGATCTCAAAACAATCAGGATGTGGATTGTAGTTCTTAATCCATTCGTGGGTCCGCTTTTTCATCGCGGGCGTGGCTTTTCTAAAAACCTTCTTGGCGGTGGCAATTTGCGGCGGCAGCAGGTCGGCGATCGATGATGCTGTCTTTTCATGTATAGTCATGCAGCGACTCCGCTGTTCAGTGCATTTGCAATCGATTGGCCGATGGCGTTCGAAGCGCGGCGCGCCGGATCGGCTTCAAGATGTGCGTAGCGCGCCGTAGAAACTAGGTTGGCGTGACCTAGCAGCTTGCCGACCACCGGCAGACCGAGATTTTCTGCAACGCCAACGCTGGCGAACGTGTGACGCAGATCATGGATGCGAACATCTTCCAACCCTGCACGTTTGCGTATTGCGGTCCATGCACGCTTCAGGCTCGTCCGTGGCTTCGGCTCCCATTTGTCCTTCTTCGAACACTGCGGCTTCTCAGTGCCCGGAAACAGATACGGCCCCGTATCGGGAATGGTATCGATCACCGCCAACGCCAATGCGTTCAGAACGATCGTCTTCTTCCCGGTCTTACTCCGTGCCAAATTCAGAAAGCCGCGCTGCCGATCAAGCTCCGCTCGTTTCGCATGGAGGATCTCGCGGTGACGAGCGCCGCTAAACAGTATGAGGCGCAGCGCTGCCGCCGATAACGAATCTATTTTCGTGCGGTGATTTTTCTGACAATGCTTGACCTTCTTGTTCGGGTCAGGCTCCCAGGGGAGGCCGATGGTTTCAGCCTCATGGATCGCTGCTCCGAGCCTGCCGAGTTCCTCACTCGTGAGAAAACGCTCGCGAGGCTCCTCTTGAAATTTCTCGATATCGCGCGCCGGGTTCTCTCCAGCCGGACGCTCACCAATCCGCCGCGCCCAATCGAAGAAGCAGGCCAAGGCAACCAGAACCCGATTTGCGGTCGGCGGCGATTTCTGTCCGATCTTTTGATGCAGCCCGGCAACGTCCGAATAGGTCACGTGGCGCGCGCGTTTCGACCCGATCGCGGGCAAGATGTGGACCCGCCAGTACATCTCATAGAGCTTGCGGGTGCTCTCCCGCCGGCCAGCTCCCGTCTCGGCGTTATAGCGTGGCAATAACTCGGTTACGGTCGCGGCCTTCCTGGCCTCGGCGCGATCCGCGGCCGGATCTTCACCCA
Organism: Alphaproteobacteria bacterium; assembly: GCA_019241645.1. Taxonomy (GTDB): domain Bacteria; phylum Pseudomonadota; class Alphaproteobacteria; order Micropepsales; family Micropepsaceae; genus Rhizomicrobium. The sequence continues at coordinate 114,705 of JAFAWQ010000003.1, read as the reverse complement.
AGCGAGCCCGGGCCAACAGATCACGGGCCTTCTCTCGGGCCTTTTCTGGCGTAACGAGTTCGACCCGCCCCAAACTCATTCGGCGGGTAGGGGCCTTTCGGCCGCCCGGCGCAACACGATAGCTGATGATGTAGCTCCGAACTCCCGACGGCATTACCCGGATGCCAAAACCCTTCAGATCGGAATCGTAAAAGAGAGTTGTGTGCTCAACCGCAGGAAGGTTGGCGACCGTTCGTCGTCCGATTTTCAATGTTGGCATGAGCCTTCGAAAGTCAAACCATGTACACACCGCAGGGTGACACAGCGGATTGCTCAAGCAGTATAAGTCATACGCTAAGCCGTTGTAAACTCAAGTAGAACCTGACTTTTCAACTGTGGCTTGACGACTTCCAGGTACCAGAAAACACACTAACTAAGACTACGAATCTGGGGGTCGGAGGTTCGAATCCTTCCGGGTGCGCCATCGATCGAATCGACTAGCGAAGTCGTTCTCGGCAGCATTCACGTTTCTTTGGAAGGGCGAGAGTGGCGCCGCGTCATCTGTGCAGCGCCGCAGAAACAAACATTCCCGGCCTCGTCATAAATGCGCTGACACCTTTTCCAGTTCAACTTTCTCCGCCGACGAAAGGCCAAGAGGCGACGCCACGACAAACTGCCTTTGCGCGCCGGCCTTGTCGCCGGACCACAGGAGCGCTTCGCCCCATTTCAGATGCAGGCGGCCCCAGCGAGGCGCGTGCCCGTTGGCTCCCTCGAATTTCGCCAGCGCGAGATCGGAGCGGTTCTTGGCGATCAACGCCTCGCCCCACATCTCCAACGGATCGGCGAAGCGTGGCGCCTTCCCGCTTGCCACTTTGAACTTCGCCATTGCCCCATCAAGATCTCCTTTCGCCATCAGCATCGCGCCCCATTCGAGATAGGCGAACGGAATCGACGGCGCCATCTTCGCCGCGCGCGCAAACCAATATCCGGCGCCGGCCCAGTGCCTTTCCTGGGCGTCGATCTTGCCTCTCGATCGGACGCAGAGATAACAATCCACCGGCGTGCGATCGATTAAAGCGTGCGCCGCGGGAAACTTGCCGCTATGGGCGTAAGCGTCCGCAAGCCACGGCCAGAAATTATAAGGCAGTGTGGATTTGACATTGGGATCGGCCAGGACTGGCAGCCGTTGCACCGTCAGGAGAGTGCTTAGGGCCTCGCGCCATCGCTCTAGCAGGGCCGACCGCAAGTATTGAAGCGACGGTGGCAGGCCGTAGCCCACGGTTGCTTCGAGGGTGGAGGCAGCGCCCGGATCGTGCCGCAAGGACGCTGCGATGTCGTGCTGGCGCGCAAGATCAAGACTTCGGAGGATCGCGCCTGTTTGTCCCGACCGATAATACTCGGGCTGCTGCGCAAGCCGCCGGTCGAAATCCACGGCGGCGCTGTAGTCGCCCAGAATCTGGGCGATGGCCGCAGACTTCATGACGAAAAGAATCTTGGCGGCATGGGGCGCGAGTTGCCGGATGGATTGTTGCCGCCGGAAGAGTTCGACCGTTTTCCTAGACGCGGCCAATCCCGCTTCATCGTGACCGAGATTGAACTCCGCATCGGCCAAATCGCTTGCAAAGTTCGGCAATGCCGGTTCGAGCGACGCTGCCACGCGCTCCTTCTCCAGTTGCCCCTTGAGATCGCCTGTCATCATGAGGCCCCAGCCCATCCAGGCCCACGGCTTCTCGTTCGCAGGTCCATGCAACGCGAGATCGCGAAAGACTGCGCGCGCTTCAGGCCGCCCTTGCTCCATCAGAAGGACGCCGTAACGATAGGGCTGTGTGTCGCGATAAACGCGTTCGGCTGCTTTCGCGATGAGCTCCGGCAGAGCGGCCTCGCGGCCGATGAATTCGTAAGTGCCCGCTCCGCTGCGGACAGCGACGTTAAGCTGGCCCTGCGCTCTCCAGATCGCGCCGCTGATATGTGTCTGGTGTCCCAGCCAGCCCACGAGTGCGCGGTAAGCCTCGCCGATGGACACACCGGTGTCAGGAATCTGCACCTTGATGTCGTTGGTCCAGCTGTTCTTGAAGGTCTCCGCGGCGCGCATCGTGTCGGTGTGCGCCTGCATCCAGGCAAGCCGAGATTCAAGTTGCGTGGCGACGACCTGGCCTGTCAGTCCATTGGCCGCCATATCCGACGGCACGTTGAACGCTTCAATCACCAGCGCGCGGTCATGCGCGGCCGTCCAGATCGCGGTCGCGACAAAAATGGCGAGCGCCAGAAACACCAGCGCTGCTCCGAGCTCGAAGGACAGTTTGAAGACGTCGCTGATGTGACGGACACGCAGGGACCAATGGCGAACACGGTCCTCGCGCCGCATATCGTGGATTTGCAGATCGGCGATCGCGATCTGCCGGCTGAGCAGCTCGTCGACTTTGGGGTTGGCTGAGACAGTGCCAAGCGTCGCCGCAAGCAGCGCGTCGGTGCCGGCCACAGGCCGGTCCTCACCGTCATCAGACATAAATCCCCTTCAGCCACACCAGGAGCGGCCAGCCGAGTCCCAGCTTGTTGGAAACTGGCGCCCCTAGCAATCCACTATTTAACGGCTCCGTTGGCGCACCGGTGTGGACATCAGATTGGTGGGTAGGCCGCCTGTACCGGCGGAAAATTTCGACGCTGCCAAAGCAGCGGCTCGCGGGAAAATTCGATCCCTGCGTTCAAGCACTTACATCGAGGAATTCGGGAACGGAGCTATCTCGGCAGGACGCCTTCGCGCTGCAGGCGCTTGCGCTGGAGCTTGCGATAGCGGCGTACGGCCTCGGCCCGTTCGCGGGCCCGCTTCTCACTGGGCTTTTCGTAGTGGTCCCGAAGCTTCATCTCGCGGAAAATGGCTTCGCGCTGCATCTTCTTCTTCAGCGCCTTGAGCGCCTGGTCGATGTTGTTGTCGCGCACGATGATCTGCAAAGGCTACTCCTGCTTGGTCCCGGAAAGGCGCGGCTAGATATCAGAAGCGGTTTTCCCTGTCCAGCCGAGCATTGCCGGACAAATTCGCAACCCAGCACGATCTGGAGCGTTAAGCAAACGCCGCCATTGGGTAATGGCGGTTGGAGGTGGGTTATGGTGTCGGAAGAGGCGGTTCGCCAGCGGAGTTATGAGATTTGGGAGCGCGAAGGCCGTCCGGCAGGACGGGCATTCGTCCACTGGATCCAAGCCAAGGAAGAATTGGAGAACGAAGCGGCGGCTTCCAGGCAGGCGGGCCGGACCTTCGAATATCACACCGTCCTGTATCGCTTCGAAGAATGGCAGCGCGTCGTCCAGCCAAAGCCGCGGATTTCGAGCCGCCCGCAGCTCATGCTGTCCCAACGCCTGTCGCCGAATCATTCCGTCGCTGCCTGAAACGGCACTATCTCTGCCAGGCGATGAGGGGTAGCTCGGCGGGTATCTGCACGCCGTCCCTGAAAGGCACGATACGCACCGTGTAATCGTCGGCCGGACGCGTGACGGGCACTTCGCCGGCGTAGATGTAACCGTTGAGCGCGCCGGGAATCTTGTGCTCCTGATGAAGCACCACGGCTTCGGCCGGCTTCTCGCCATTCACGTTTGCAAAAAGCTGCACCTGCACCGATTTGGGCGGTATTTCGCCCAGGAACACCGGCACGGAAACCCGCCAACGATTCTCGCAGCCGGCGATTGTGGGTTTCTCGATTTGCAGACCCGGCCAGCGGCGCGCCAGATTATCAGCCCACTCCCGTGCACCGCGTGCCTTGGCACATGCATCCGCGCCGCGTTCGCGGTACAACTGAGTTAGGGGCAGATAAGCATCCTCCACATATTCGCGGAACATCCGCGTGCTGGCGAACAGTGGTGTCAGCGTCGCCGTGCTGCGGCGAACCCGTCCGAGCCAGCGGCGCGGCAATCCTTCCGCATCGCGGTCGTAAAATTCCGGGACAATGCGCGTTTCGAGGAGCGAATAAAGGCTTTCCGCATCCCTGGCGTCGATCTTGTTGGCCTCGCCGCCCTTGTCGTCGCCAATCGCCCAGCCGGCATCAGCCCGGAACGCCTCGTCCCACCACCCGTCGAGGATCGAGCAGTTGATGCCGCCATTCACCAGCACCTTCATGCCGCTGGTGCCGCAAGCTTCCCATGGCCGGCGCGGCGTATTGATCCACAGATCGACGCCTTGGACCAGTTCTTGCGCCACCGCGATGTCGTAATCCTCCAGAAACACCACGTGCCGGCGGTAGCGAGGATCGCGCGCCAATTCGATCCACGCGCGGATCATCGCCTTGCCTTCGCTATCCGCGGGATGCGCCTTGCCGGCGACCACGATCTGCATCGGCCGCTGAGCGTCGGTCAGCAGGCGGCCCAGCCTGACCGTGTCGCGAAGCAGGAGATTGGGCCGCTTGTATTCGGTGAATCGCCGCGCAAATCCCAGAGTGAGGATGTTGGGATCGAGCACGGTGTCCGCTTCGCTTACTGTCCTCTGCTCTGCGCCGCGCTCGCGCAATTGAGCCGCCATATGATGGCGGACCGTTGCGACCAGACGTTGGCGGCCTTCGCCGCGCATTGCCCAAAGGCTTTCGTCCGAGAGCGAACCCACACGTTCCGCCAGAGCATCCGGCATCTCGCGCCACCGCTCTTTGCCGCATGCTTCCGTCCACAACCGGTCCGCTGCCGGCGAATCCCATGTCGGAATATGCACGCCGTTGGTGACGTGCCCGACCGGCACCTCGCAGTCCGGCCATCGTGGAAATAACGGCTGAAAGATGCGCCGGCTGAATTCGCCATGCAGCCGGCTCACGCCCAAAGTTGTCGCCGAGCCGCGCTGGGCCAGATAGGCCATATTGAACGGTTCGTCCGCATCGTCCGGATCGAGACGGCCCAACGCGACCAGGTCATCGGTGGCGATGTCACAGTGCTGCAGATCGCGCTCGGCATAAGGCAGATATTTGCAGAGCAGAGCCGCGGGAAAGGCATCGAAGCCCGCCGCCACCGGCGTGTGCGTGGTGAACACGTTTCCCGCGCGCGTGGCCCAGAACCCATCGTGGAAATTCATGCCACAGGCGACAGCGCACTGCCGTGCCCGCTCGATAATCGCAAACGCAGCATGACCTTCGTTGATATGACAGATCTCGGTATCCGGATGCAGCGCTTTCACCACGCGCCAGCCGGCGATGCCGAGAACGATCTCCTGCATGAGCCGGATTTCACTGCCGCCGCCATAAAGCTTCGCGGTGATGCCGCGATCGGCCGGGCTGTTCAGCGGATCGTTACTGTCAAGCAGATATAGCGGCACGCGGCCGACCTGCGCCTTCCATACGCGCAGCTGCACCGGACGGCCGGGGAATTCGAGCTGGATGCGCAACCAGCCGCCTTCGTCGGAAATGACCGGCGCGATGGGAAGGCTTGCGGGCTCATTGTAAGGATAGAGCTCCTGCTGCATTCCTTCCGTGTCGACGATCTGACGAAAATAGCCTTCCTGATACAGCAGGCCGATGCCGATCACAGGGGCGGCGAGATCGCTTGCCGTCTTCAGATAATCGCCGGCAAGCACACCCAGACCGCCGGCATAGAGCGGCAGCGCGGCGCCAAGCCCGAATTCCATGCTGAAATAGGCAACGCCTTTCAGCGACTCGGTGCCGTGGGCCGATACAAACCATCCCGGATGCTTGAGATATCGGCGCCGGGCGGCGACAAACTCCGCCAGCTTTTCGCGGAAGGCGTGATCGCTCGCCAATCGCTGCAGAACCTGAGGCGGGACACCCTGCAAGATGCTCCATGGATTTCGCGACCGTTCCCACAGCGCGGGATCGATATCCTTCCAGAGCGTGTCCGTTTCGTGATTCCAGGTCCAGCGCAGATCGAGCGCCAGATCGCGCAAATCCGACAGACCTTCAGGCAGATTCGGAAGCGGCAATGCGACCATGCCAATCAGCGCCGCAAAATGCCGCCGAGGGCGCCGCGCACGATGGCGCGGCCGACCGTTCCGCCCATCGAGCCGCCGATCGAGCGCCCGATGTTGGCGCCCATTTGTCCCACGACTCTGCCGGCGACCGCTCGCGTCACGCTGCGCGCGATCAGCTGGCCTTCGCTGAGCCGCTGATTGCGGGGGCGGCTTGTGCCGAAGATGCCGCCAAGCACCGCGCCAAGTCCGCCCAGTATGCCACCGGCCGCGTCACTGCCTTGCGGATCAGTCGGCGGCGCTTGTGGCGCTGAGGTTGTTGACGGGCCAGCGGTGGATTGCACCCTGCCCGTCAGCTTTTCGTAAGCGGACTCTTCGTCGATGGCCTGATCGTATTTGCCGCGCACGGGTGATGCGTTCATCACCGCCCTGCGCTCATCGTCCGTGATCGGCCCCAGCCGCGCGGACGGCGGCCGAATGGTTGTGCGCTCCACAATCGATGGCGTGCCGTTGCCTTCGAGGAACGATGTCAACGCTTCGCCTTTCGCCAATTCCATGATGACCTTCGCGGTGTCGAGGTCCGGATTCTGCCGGAACGTATCGGCCGCCGCCGTCACCGCCTTTTGGTCGCGCGGCGTGAAGGCGCGCAGCGCGTGCTGCACGCGGTTGCTGAGCTGCGCCAGCACCTTGTCTGGAACGTCGAGCGGGTTCTGGGTGACGAAGTAAACGCCGACGCCTTTGGAACGGATCAGCCGCACCACCTGCTCGATCTTGTCGAGCAGCGCTTTCGGCGCGTCGGTGAAGAGCAGATGCGCCTCGTCGAAGAAGAAGCAGAGCTTCGGCGTGGGCTGATCGCCGATTTCCGGCAGGTCCTCGAACAGCTCTGACAAGAGCCACAACAGAAACGTCGCATAGAGGCGCGGATTCTCCATCAGCTTGTCGGCGGCAAGCACGTTGATGGCACCGCGTCCGTCGCGGTCGGTGCGGATGAAATCCTTGAGCGACAGCGCCGGCTCGCCGAAGAATTTCTCGCCGCCCTGATTCTCCAGCACCAGCAGCGCGCGCTGAATGGTGCCGACGGTCGCCTTGGTGACGTTGCCGTATTGCGTGGTCAGCTCGCTGGCGTGCTCGGCGATGTAGTTGAGCATCGTGCGCAGATCCTTCAGGTCGAGCAGCAGCAGGCCCTGCTCATCCGCCACCCGGAAGGCGATGTTGAGCGCGCCCTCTTGCGTGTCATTGAGATCAAGCAGGCGCGACAGCAGCAGCGGCCCCATTTCCGAAATGGTGGCGCGGATCGGGTGGCCCTGCTCACCGAACAGATCCCAGAACACCACGGGGAAGCGATCCGGCTCGTAATCGAAACCCAGCTGGCTGGCGCGCTGCACGAAGGCGTCCTTCGCTTCACCCGCCGCGGCGATGCCGGAAAGATCGCCTTTCACGTCGGCCGCGAACACCGAAACGCCGGCGCGAGACAATCCTTCCGCCAGCACCTGCAAGGTGACCGTCTTGCCCGTGCCGGTCGCGCCTGCAACGAGGCCGTGACGATTGGCGAAGGGTAGCGCGAGGTATTCCGGCTTGCCGCTCTTGCCGACGAAAATGGCGTCGCTCTTGTCGGGATTCATTGCGTTAAGCCTGTGCCGGCTCGTAGCCCATCACGGATTTCACTTCGAGATATTCGTGAAAGCCGGCCGCGCCCCATTCGCGCCCCGTGCCCGATTGTTTGTAGCCGCCGAACGGCGCGTTGATGTCCGTCCCCGCGCCGTTCAGATGCACCATGCCGGTCCGCATTTGCGCGGCGACCTCTTTCGCATGTTCCAGCGAGCCGGACTGCACATAGCTCGAGAGGCCGTAGGGCGTGTCGTTCGCGAGCTCGATCGCCTCGGCCTCCGAATCGTAAGGCAGGATCGCCAGCACCGGCCCAAAGATTTCCTCGCGCGCGATAGTCATGTCGTTCTTCACATCGGCGAAGATGGTCGGCCGCACGTAGTAGCCGCGGTTCAAACCATCCGGCCGCCCGGTGCCGCCCGTCACCAGGGTGGCGCCTTCGTCGATGCCTTTCTGGATCAAGCCCTGGATCTTGTTGAACTGCACCTCGCTCACCACCGGTCCGAGCCTGGTGCCTTCGGCAAACGGATCGCCGACCTTCACCTTCTCCGCCGTCGCCTTGGCGATGGCGATCACTTCGCTCTGTAACCCACGCGGCACCAACATGCGGCTCGGCGCATTGCAGGACTGGCCGGAGTTGGAAAACATGTTCATCACCCCTTCCGGAATCGCCTTCGAAAGATCGGCGTCCTCCAGCACGATGTTCGGCGACTTGCCGCCCAGCTCCAGGGACACGCGCTTCACTGTGTGCGCCGCGGCTTGCGTGACGGCGATGCCGGCGCGCGTGGAGCCGGTGAACGACATCATGTCGATATCCGGGTGCGCGCTCAGCGCTTCCCCCACCGTCGGCCCATCGCCATTCACCAGATTGAACACGCCGGCTGGAACGCCGGCCTCGTGCAGCACTTCGGCGAAGAGCATGGCGTTCAGCGGCGCGACTTCCGAGGGTTTGAGGATCATCGTGCAGCCGGCGGCCAGCGCCGGCGCCACCTTGCAGGCGATCTGATTGATGGGCCAGTTCCACGGCGTGATCATGCCCACCACGCCGATCGGCTCGTAGCAGATCGCCGTGGTGCGCTGCGGCGTCACGAATTCGAAATCCTTCAGTACGCGCGCGGCGGTCTTGATGTGATTGAGGCCGACAGCAGCCTGCGAATTCTTGGACAGCGACAGCGGCGCGCCCATCTCGCGCGAGATGGTTTCGGCGAATTCGTCGTACCGCCGCTTGTAGACGTCCATGATTCTCTGGAGGAGCGCGAGCCGCTCGCCCCGTGTGGTGCGCGAGAAGGCGGGGAAGGCGCGTCGCGCCAGCGCCACCGCCTTGTCGATATCGGCCTTCGAGCCCAGGCTGATGCGGGCGAACGGCTCTTCGTTCGAGGGATCGATCACGTCGAGCGTTCGTGGCGTGGCGGGATCGACCCACTGGCCATCGATATAGAATTGCAGCCTGTTCAGCATTGGCGGCTCCGGGTGCGCGCGATTTCGGGAATGAACTCCCGCCAATATAGAGGCGCGGGGCGGGGCGGCCAATGACCGGCTTCGATCCTTGCGCTGCTGCGGTGTCGCGCGGTTGCGGTGCCGGTGGTGCCGATGGCCGGCGGCTCCGCAGGGTTCGGGTGTAGCAGCGTTCTGGCGTGGTGATGACATAGGTGATCTGCCGTGAAGGCGGTGGCAGCGCCGCGGTCGCCACTGCCAACTGGGCCTTCAGAGCTCGCAGGTAGACGGTCACCGCCCGGCTGAAATCGTGGAACGCGGCGGTGTGGCAGCCAGACTTCCGGGCATTCCGGTTGCCCTTCGGCGCCCCGCCTTTGGATTTGGCGCCTATTATCCTCCCCCGCGTGCGGGGGAGGTGCCGAGCAAGCGGTTGCTTGCGAGGCGGAAGGGGGGCTTGCGTTGTTCCCCCTACCGTCTCGCACTCGCTGCGCTCATGCGATCCACCTCCCCCGCAAGCGGGAGAGGACAAGGAATCGTGTAAGCTGTTATTTTCACTACAAATTCCGGCTGGAGTTGTTTTGCGGATTTCGACGGGTACCCCCTCCCCCTCCTCCGGCAGGGGCGGCAAGGGCGGCAGACTCATCGCGGCCAGGGCTAAGCTTGCGGACTCGCCGTCGGCATGCCGGAGCCGCGCGATCGCGTGGCCGGTCGCCGCTATCCCATTGGTAAGGCGCAGGAAATGCCGGATCCAGGCCGAGCGCAGGCGTGGGTCGGCAGCTTCCATCGCCCGCTCCCGAAACGCTCCTCCCAAAGCCACCTGCGCCTGGAGATGTTCCTCCAGGGCCGAACATAAACTGATCATAAGAACAATATAGGAACATATGGCCCGCAGATCAAGCGGTCGACGGGATTTCTTCAGATCGCGACCGTCCACCCCATGCGAGGCGGATAACGGCGGAGGCGATCCGCCCTCGCCCGGGTCCATCAGTCTGTGGGGCCTGTGGCCGTGCCGTGTCCATGATAGGTTGGCCCCAATGATCGGGGGATGAGATGAAACAGGCCATTGTGTTGGGTGCGGTGGTTGCCGCCGTTGCGGGCGCGGCGATGTCCGTTGCCTCCGGGCAGGACGGCGGCGCGGCTCCGATCTATGGAGTCAAGCTCCCTGACGGATACCGCGACTGGCCGATGGTCTCCATCGCCAGCGTCGGCGCGCCGCAGAACGATCTGCGCGCCAAGCTCGCCAATGCCATTGCCATGAAGGCGTTTCGCGACGGAACGCGGCCTTTCCCGGATGGCAGCATCATCGTGCGCCTTGCCTACCGGCAGGCCACATCGGAACTGAACAACAAGGTCTTCCGCGCTGCCGGCGAGAAACAGGGCGTGCCCACGGCGGTGATCGAAAAGATGCTGGCCTCCTCGTTCGTGGCCGGTGCGCCGACCAACGTGCAGGTCATGGTGAAAGATTCGAAGAAATACGCGTCCAGCGGCGGCTGGGGCTTCGGCGAATTCACCGCGGGCAAGCCCGACGGCGAAGCGGTGCACAAGACCTGCTTCGTGTGTCACGCGCCGGGTAAGGACCAGGATTTCGTGTTCACGCAATACGCGCCATAGCCGCGTGTCGCTGCTATATCAGACCAAATGACTGACATCATTCTCCGATTGCTGGCCGCTGTCGCCATCGGCATGGCGCTGGGGCTGAACCGCGACCTCAAAGGCAAGCCGACGGGCATCCGCACACTCGGGCTCGTCAGCCTCGGCGCCGCGGTGGTGACCTTGGGCCTCACCCATGAGGCGCACATTGCCTTCGACAACGACGCCTACAGCCGCGTGCTACAGGGCGTGGTGCAGGGCGTCCTCACCGGCATCGGATTCCTCGGCGGGGGCGTGATCCTGCGCAGCGAAGCCAAGGAGACGGTGCGCAACATCACAACGGCGGCGACCGTGTGGGTGACGGCCGCGCTCGGCACCGCCTGCGCGGTTTCCGATTGGCGCATTCTCGGCATCGGCTTTGCGCTGGCGATGCTGCTCTTGATGTTCGGGCGGCAGGGCGAAAAATGGATCGAACGCAAGGTGGGGCCGGCGCTGCCGCACGACGACGAGGGCTGATCCCCAGCCGACTCTCTACCCCAGGATGTTGCGCTCTCAGGGCGTGCGGACAAATCCGTGGGTTGAAGCGTCAATCGCGTAGTAACCGGCGATCACGCCCGCGTCGTTGATGCTCGTCGCCACACTGCCGGTCGACCCTGCAGGGTCGAAAGGAATGAGCTTACCGCCGGCGGTGTGAAAAAATGCGTGACTGACGGATTGTGCCGTGAAATTTCCCGCGAGCGCGCCCCGGCTGTTGATGCTCCGAACTTCCGTCGCGGTCGCGTCCGGAACGTCAATGGTGGCATTTTTCTTTACCGAGGAGTAGGTGAAGCCGTGCTCCACAAAGTCCGGCGTGTAATAGTAGCCGGCAACAACGACCTTGTCGTTAATGCTTTCGGGCGTGGTGAAAAGCGCGCCGGGAAATCCAAATGTCTTCAGTTTGCCGCCGGTAGTCCGAACAAATCCGCTGGGATAACCTTCGGATGTGATCCACGACCCCGTGACTGCCCCTTTCGTATTGATGGAAACCGCAATCGTTCCGGACCCTTTTGGCGCCGAGAACGATGTGATCGTCCCGTCTGCGCTCCGGATGTACCCAGCACCATTCGCGCTCTGATCCAGATACCAGCCGGCCACGGTCCCGGCATCGTTGATGCCTAATGCATGCGTTGCTCGCCCGTTGGCGGGCGTAAAGCTCTCGATTGTGCCGTCGGGGTGCCGGACAAAACCATGGGCCGCGCCTGCCCCGTCTATATACATTCCCGCAATCGTGCCTTGCGTATCGATGCAGTCGGCCTCGGTTTCGACGGCCTTCTTCACGTCGAACTTTTGGATGGTTCCATCCGGGCCGCGAACGAAGCCATGCTTATGGGAGCCGCTGTCGAGATAGTAACCGGCGATGGAACCCACCGCATTGATGGCGAGCGCGTAAGTGCCCTGCGCTCCCGTCACATCGAAGCTTGTGATCTGGCTTTCGGCGATGGCCGCGTGTCCAGACAAGACCAGGAACATGGTGACGGAACATGAGCCCAGCAAATTGAGATGGCGATGCCCTGCCAAATGATTTGCTCGCGGCGCGACCATAACACCCCCTCCAATCTGCAGCACATATTTCCAGCACATGGCAGGGAAAAGCAACTGAAGTTTGCGAATCATGAAGCACGCCAACAGTGTTGTTGGACTTCGCGCAAATCCGTCATCACATCGGCAACCCACCGGATGTCGGGCCACCGGGATGCGACGCGTACCAAAAGCAACAACAAAGAAGTTCGTTATGATCGCACGTCTCGTTATGGCCGTTACCGCGCTGATGATCGGATTGGGCGCCACCGCCGCTTCAGCCGGCATCGACAATATGAAATGCAAGCACGAGCACGGCCATCATCATTGCCACAAATGATGTAAGCGCTGGCGGCGATCTCGCGGCCAGCGAGGTCGCCGCTCAACGGTATTAAGACAAATTACTCCGCCGCTTCGCGGCGCTGGTGGCGGCCTTCCCGCACTTCCTCGATGATCTTTTTGGTGAAAGCGTCCAGATCGCCCGGGTTGCGGCTGGTGATGATGCCAAGATCGGTGACGACTTCCTCATCCACCCAGTTGGCGCCGGCATTCTCCACGTCTTTCCGGATGGATTTGTAGGAGGTCATGTTGCGGCCCTTGCAGGCATCTGCCTCAACCAGCAGCCACGGCCCGTGGCAGACGGCAGCGACAATTTTTCCACTGGAGAGAAATTCGCGCACCGTGCGCATGGCATCCTGATCCACGCGCAGCTTGTCGGGATTGATCACGCCGCCGGGAAGCACCAGCGTGTCGTAATCGGCGCAGTTGCAGTCGGCGATTTTCTTGTCGACCTCGACAGCCTGCCCCCAATCCCCCTTCTGCCAACCGCGGATGCTTTTGCCATCGGGCGACGCGACATCCACAGTCGCGCCAGCGGCGCGCAATCCGTCGCGTGGCTTTTCCAACTCCGACTGTTCGAAACCGTTGGTGGCTATGATGAGAATGCGCGCGTCGTTGATCTTGGTCATGGGGCTTGCTCCGGAAGGATGGTTTGCAAACGGAAGGGCAGCGGCGCGGTTCCGGCCGGCTACCGGAATTCGCGTTCACATTCAACGCGCTGCCTTCAGCCCTTGACCGCGAGACGCGGGAACTTTTGTATCAAATGAGAGTTTCCGTGGTTTCTCCCTAAGAGAGACGCCGGCGGGGTTGGGGTGTGACGGATGAACGTTCAACCAAAGATACGGCTCGCCCGCACTGTGCCGCATCAGGCAAGCAACGCGGATTCAGGCCTGTTCCAACCCTTCCGCGACGTGCGCGAGGCGACGGAAGCGTTGGCGGCTCCGCTTTCTGCTGAAGACCAGAATTTGCAGTCAATGGCGGATGCGAGCCCGGCGAAATGGCACCGCGCGCACACCACGTGGTTTTTCGAAACGTTTGTGCTTTCGAAGGTCGCCGCATACCGGCCGTTCGATCCGTCGTATTCCTACCTGTTCAACTCCTATTACGACGCCGTCGGCGCGCGGCATGCGCGGCCACAGCGCGGACTGCTTTCCCGGCCATCGGCGGATGAGATTGGCGCCTACCGCCGGCATGTCGATGCGGCGATGCGCGATCTGTTAGCGGGCGAGGTGAAGGCGGAAACGGCGGCGCTGGTGGAACTCGGGCTGCATCACGAACAGCAGCATCAGGAGCTGATCCTCACCGACATCCTGCACGCCTTCGCCCAAAATCCGTTGCGGCCTTCTTACGCCAACTATCGTTCCGCCGCGCAGTCCAATCCCGCGGCGTTCGCGTTCGAGCGGTTCGATGGCGGCATCGCCACCATCGGGCAGGCCGGCGACGGATTTGCCTTCGACAATGAGCGTCCGCGCCACGATGTGCTGCTACAGCCCTTCGCGCTGGCGAACCGCCTCGTCAATAATGGCGAATGGCTGGAATTCATGAGCGCGGGCGGATACCGCGATCCGAAACACTGGCTGTCGGACGGCTGGCAGTGCGCAACGGAAAGCGGCTGGCACGCGCCGCTCTACTGGGAACAGCGCGACGGGCAATGGTTTGCAATGACATTGGCCGGCGAGCAGCCGATCGATCCGGACGCGCCGGTCGCGCATGTCAGCTACTACGAGGCGGACGCTTTCGCGCGCTGGCGCGGCAAGCGCTTGCCGACCGAGGCGGAATGGGAACATGCCGCCTCATCTGAGGAGGTGAGCGAAGGCAATTATCGCGAGGATGGCTTTCTGCGGCCGCTTCCCGCGGGCAATTCCCGCCAGATGTTCGGCGATGTGTGGGAGTGGACGGCGAGCGCCTACGCGCCATACCCCGGTTATCGCATGCCGGAAGGCGCCGTCGGCGAATACAACGGCAAGTTCATGATCAACCAGATGGTGCTGCGCGGCGGCTCCTGCGTCACACCGCGCGGACATGTGCGGGCCAGCTATCGCAACTTCTTCTATCCGCACCAGCGCTGGCAGTTCAGCGGATTGCGGCTGGCGGACGATGCGCCGCCGCGTCCGCGCGCGAATGCGGAGAGCCAGGACAATTCCGCCTTTCTCGGAGACGTCTGGGAGGGACTTGCGCGTCCGCAAAAGCAGCTGAGCAGCAAGTATTTCTACGATGAGATCGGCGCCGAGCTTTTCGAGGAAATCTGCTGCCTGCCGGAATACTATCTGACGCGCACCGAATGCGGACTGTTGGGCGATATTGGGCCGCAGCTGGCGCAGCTGCTGGGGCCGGAGACAGCGCTCGTGGAGTTCGGCAGCGGCGCCAGTCTCAAGACGCGCATTCTGCTGAACCATGTGCCGCAGATTCGCGATTACGTCCCCATCGACATCGCCCCCTCATCGCTGGATCGCACCAGCCGCATGCTGGGGACCCAATATCCCGATCTGCGCATCCGTCCATTCGCGGGCGATTTCATGCAGCCTTTGACCTTGCCGGAAGACCTGCGGGCGCGGCCGCTGCTGGGATTCTTCCCCGGCTCGACCATCGGAAATCTCTCGGACGAAGAAGCGCAGATGTTTCTCGCGCGCGCCCGCGCGTTGCTTGGAAAAAATGGCCGGCTGCTGATCGGTCTCGATCTGGTGAAGGATCCCGAGACGCTGATCGCCGCCTACAACGACAAGGCCGGCATCACCACGGCGTTCAATCTCAACCTGCTCGTGCGCATGAACCGCGAGCTCGACGCCAATTTCGACGTGCGCACCTTTACCCACCACTCCTTGTGGAACGAGGCGGAGCGCCGTATCGAAGCCCATCTCGTCTCGAAAATCGATCAGACGGTCACGGTCTCCGGCCGGCAGTTCCGTTTCCGCGCCGGTGAATCCATCCACACCGAGAACAGCCGCAAATACATCGTCGAAAATTTCGCGGCACGGGCGGCAGAGAGCGGCTGGCGGCTGGAACGCTCCTGGATCAGCCCGAAGCCGGAATTCGCGGTGTTGCTGTTCGGCTGAGCTTTACGAATTCACCACGCTGCCGCCGTTCGGATGCAGCGCGCTCCGCGAATTATTCTTTACAAGGCGCCCCCCAAATACCCTTGCGCCTCTTTGCTAGACTGTGAAAGAATCTCCATCTCGTTTCGGGAAAATGGGGGAAAAAAGATGAGGCAAGTTGTTTTAGGTGTTTTCGGTTTAGGTCTTTGCGCTGCCATGGCGTCCACAGGAAACGCGTCTAGCGAATCGGTTTTGTATTCCTTTTGCAGCAAACAAAATTGCACTGACGGGAGTCATCCAAGTGCGGGGTTGGTTTCTGTTGGGTCGCTACTCTATGGGACAACACGGTACGGCGGCGCTTCCGATGCTGGCACCATTTTCTCCATTGATCCGACCAACGGACAGTTCAAAACAGTTTACGCGTTTACCGGTGGCCCTGATGGTTCTCATCCAATCTCGCATATGATTTATGTGAAGAAAAAGCTCTACGGCACCGCTTATGAAGGTGGCACGAACGGACGCGGCACCGTCTTCTCGGTGAATCCGAAAACAGGCAGCATGCAGACGCTGCATATTTTCGCGGGTGGGCAAGACGGTCAGCATCCTGTGGGCGACCTGGCTTATCTATATGGGAGACTTTATGGCACAACGGAGACAGGCGGAGGAAACGGAAACTGTCCTCAAAGTTGCGGCACCATATATGTCGTAGAAACAAATTCTGGTCTTGAGGCCGTCCTTGTCGCTTTCGGAGGAAGTCAGCAGCACGATGGCGCATATCCCCAGGCAGGTTTGACTGAGTTGGACGGTGTCTTTTACGGGACGACGTCACGTGGAGGCGAGGCAGATGTCGGCACTGCTTTTTCGTATGACCTCGAGCAGGCCACCTATACCAAATTCGACGATTTCCTTGGGGCCCCGGACTCCTCTCAGCCGTTTGCAGGGCTAACCACACCCGGCTTGTACGGTACAACTTACTATGGTGGCAGTGGCGATTGCGGAACGGCTTTTTACACCACGACCGGCTTCGGCCATTTCATACTTCACTCATTCGCTTGCGGATTTGACAGCGCCCATCCTCAAGGACCGTTGCTGTCGATAAAAAAGAATCTTTATGGCACGGCAACTGCTGGCGGCGGGACCGGCTGCGGGGGCAATGGCTGCGGCACCGTGTTTAGGCTGAAGGCAAAAAATGGTGCCGAGACTATTTTGCATGCATTCGGTGGCGCTCCTGACGGAAGCTATCCGGAAACGAACTTAGTAGAGGTCAATGGCGTATTGTACGGGATAACCCTCAACGGGGGTACCTCAGATGGCTGCGGTGCTGCTGGCTGTGGAACAATCTTCGCTGTAAATCCATGACGCAACCGCGAAACTGAAGTGGCGTATGCTTTCAACGATATCGTTGGTCGGGTAAGGAAGCGTCGAGAACGAGAGTGTGCAGCGGTGCGCGGCGCTCCCTTTAATACTAGCTCCGAGGGTGGGCTTTCTTATAGACCTGCATAAGGCGGCTGGTTTCCACCTGCGTATAGGCCTGCGTCGTGGATAGCGAGGCGTGACCCAGCAATTCCTGTACGCTGCGCAGATCGGCGCCGCCGTCCAGCAGATGCGTGGCGAAGGAGTGCCGCAAGGCATGCGGCGTCGCCCGCTCCGAAAGGCCGAGCGCGCCGCGCAATTGCTGCATCAGCGCTTGCGCCTCGCGCGCGCTCATCGCCTTTCCGCGCCGCGATAGGAAGAGCGCGTCGGAGGCTTCAGCCGCGGGCCGCAGCGCGGCGTAGCGCTCCACGCCGGCGCGAACTTCCGGCAACATCGGAATCACCCGCTCCTTGCGGCCCTTGCCGAGTATCACCAACGACTCGGGCAGCGGCACATCCTTGCGCTTGAGGCTCAGCGCTTCCGAAATGCGCAAGCCTGCTCCGTAGAGCAGCGTCAGCAGGGCCGCGTCGCGCGCGGCGATCCAGTCCGTTCCCTTCGCGCCCGGTTTCTTTCGTGCCGCTTCCTGCAGAGCGCGACCGGCGTCGACCTTGCTCAACGGCCGCGGAAGGGTGCGCGGCAGCCTCGGCGCGCGAACGGTTCGCGGAACGGGATTGTCGAGCACGCCTTCCCGCGCGAGGTGCCGGAAAAAACTGCGGATGGCGGACAATGCGCGATGGACGCCGCGCGGTCCGAGTTGCTCCTTGCGCCGCCGTGTGATGAAGCCCCGAATGTCCGCCTGGGACACACAGGTTAGAACGGAATCGTCGACTTCACCGCCTTTGTGTTCCCGCAGGAATGCCAGAAAGCGCGAGAGATCGTCGCCATAGGCTCGCACCGTATGAACGCTGGCACGCTTTTGTTGTGCCAGGGCTGCCAGCCATTCCCGCTTCAGACTTTCGGCAGATCGAGCCATGCGCGAAAGCTGCGTTCGAGGGCGTCGGCAAAAAAACACAGATCGACTTCCGTGTCCGGCCTGTGCGGATCGGCAAACCAGAGCGCGTACAGCAGTGGCGGCCCGTCCCGTTCAAGCTGAAGGCGGAAGACAATGGCGCTTTGATAATGCCCGGCGGTCTCGCCAAGAAAACGGGCCGCCGCGCGCTTCAAAACGGTGTAGCGATTCGCATCGCGCAGCAGCATTGCCGCGGTGCCAGGCCGAACGATCCTGACGGTTGCGCCATGTTTCGGCGATTTGTCTTCGGCCTCAACATAGAGCGAGGCCTTTGCCGCGCCGAACGCCTCAGCCGCGTCCACGGCGATACCGAGTGTTTCCTCGAAGCTCCGCGCATCGAGGAGGTCGAAAATAAGGGAGCGTACCCGCGCCGGAGGCGCTTCGGGGGAAGGCGGCGCGTCGCGAAACCTGTCGCGCCCTGACTTGAGTGCGGTATTCTCCGCGCGAAGCTGATCGATGACATGCCGCTGCAAATCATGGACGGGCTTGCCGGCAAAGCGCTCCGGCAACAGCAGCGCCAGCAATTCTCCGTCCCGCGAAAGCTCTTCGCGATGGATGCGTATGTAGCTCTTGACCGCTTCCGCCGCGGCGGCTGCCGGACTCAGGGATTGCGCTCGCTTCGACATACGCCTTCGACTCTCACTTACGCCGGCGGACGCGAAACGATTTGACCGTTTCCGAACGCCGCCTGAAACTGTAGCGATGAATCTGCTTCCGGTGAAGCCCGCTTCCAACTCGAAATTATCGCGTGCGGGCGTGCTTCTTCCGCTGCGGCTCGGGCGCACATACGACTATCTCATCGATCAGGATGCACCGCGTGGTTCGCTGGTGACCGCGCCGCTCGGTCCGCGCGAATATGTGGGCGTCGTCTGGCGGGACGCCGAAGGCGATTTTGACGAGGCTAAGCTAAAGCGGGCCACTTTGTTCCCGGGCCATCCGCGCCTGCCGGAAGCGCTTTGCAAATTCATCGACTGGGTGGCGCAATATACCGTAACGTCGCCGGGCATTGTGCTGGCGCTTGCATTGCGGACCCATGGCGCGTTCGAGCCGGACGTTCCGCGTGTCGGATATGTGCGCGGCAACGCAACGCCACAACGGATGACGCCGCCGCGCGGCCGCGTTCTCGGCGTGGCGGACGATGGCCTTGCGCGCGGCATCCAGGCCCTGGCTGAGGAAGCGAACGCCTCGACCGGCGTGGTCCGAAGTCTGATCGAAACCGGCGCGCTTCAACCCACAACCCTGCCGGAATTCGATCCCTTCGCCTTTCCCGATCCCTCGTTCCATACGCCCACATTGAGTCTGGAACAGGAAGCCGCCGCGCGCACCTTGCGCGCTGCTGTCGCCAGCGCGCGCTATTCGGCAGCGCTGCTGGACGGCGTTACCGGCTCCGGCAAGACAGAAACCTATTTCGAAGCTGTCGCGGAGGCGCTTCGCAGGGACAAGCAGGTTTTGATCCTGCTGCCGGAAATCGCCCTGACAACGCAGTTCCTCGATCGCTTCGCCGCACGCTTCGGCTGCCGGCCGGCGGAGTGGCATTCCGACCTGTCGCAGAAGGAGCGCAAGCGGACATACCGGGCAGTGATGCGGGGTGAAGCGCGGGTTGTTGCCGGCGCCCGCTCGGCCCTGTTCCTGCCGTTCGCGAATCTCGGACTGATCGTGGTCGATGAAGAGCACGAGCAGGCGTACAAGCAGGAGGAGGGCGCCATCTATCACGCGCGCGATATGGCGGTGGTGCGCGGACGCATCGAGGCCTGCGCGGTGGTGCTGGCGAGCGCGACGCCATCGCTCGAAACCTACGTCAACGCCTCCACCGGCCGCTACCAATGGCTGAAGCTGCCGCGGCGTCACGGAGCGGCCGTGATGCCGGAGATTCGCCTGATCGATTCGCGCCATGCGCGCTCCGAACCCGGTACCTGGCTGTCCGAACCGCTACGTGAAGCGCTGACGGCAACACTTGACGCCGGTGAGCAGGCGATGCTGTTCCTCAACCGCCGCGGATATGCGCCGCTCACTCTCTGCGAAGCGTGCGGCCACAAGATGACCTGCGGCCAGTGCTCGGCATGGCTGGTGGAGCACCGCTACCATCGCAAGCTCGTCTGTCATCATTGTGGATACGAGACGCCGCGTCCGGCCGTCTGTCCGCAATGCCAGACGCCGGCCAGCTTCGTTGCCTGCGGCCCCGGCGTGGAGCGCGTGGCGGAGGAAGTCGCAACGGTGTTCCCGCAAGCCCGCATGGCGATTGCCTCCAGCGATACCTTGCATGGCCCCGCGGAGACGCAGGCCGCCATCCGCGCCATGGCGAAGCATGAGATCGACGTGGTGGTGGGAACGCAGATCGTAGCCAAAGGTCATCACTTCCCGCAGCTCACGCTCGTCGGCGTGGTCGATGGCGATCTTGGCAGCGCCGACGGCGACATCCGCGCCCGGGAGCGGACCTTCCAGCTGCTGCATCAGGTTTCGGGGCGCGCGGGGCGGGAAGCCAAGCCCGGCCTGGTGCTGATCCAAACCCGCAATCCAGAGGACGCGGTGATGAAGGCTCTGGCGTCCGGCGACCGGAATGCTTTCTACGAGCAGGAGCGAATGTATCGCGAGCGAGCGCAGGCGCCGCCGTTCGGGCGTCTCGCTGCGATCATATTGTCGGGTGCCGATGGCGATGCGGTGCGAAACAGCAGCCGGGCATTGGCCAATGCGGCCCCCCCCGCCAGCGGCGTGAAGGTTTGGGGACCGACGCCGGCCTTCTATCAAATGCTGCGCGGGCGAACGCGCGAGCGGCTGCTGGTGCAGGCCGAACGCCATGTGGATGTGCAGGCTTATGTCCGTGCCTGGCTGGCTCGCACCACGCTACCGAACTCGGTGCGCGTGACCGTGGATGTCGACCCGGTGAGCTTTTTCTAAGGATCATGCTGCGCGGATATCTGTCTGGGAAAAATCCTCGCCGACAAACAGCAGTCGTGCGTTCAACACCTTCGCGGCTGCGTAGGAAAAACAATCTCCGAAATTCAGCCGAGCGGGATGGCGGCCCTTGCCAAACTTCATGAAGGCGATCTGCGCCCATCGTATGTGGTCCTGATCGACTGGAATTACGGAAATGGCTGCATGCGCAAAGTGTTTTGACAGCAGGTCCTGCGGGTCAGCATGATTGCGTGACAGGACCATGGTCGCTTCAACGACCGAGACGGCGGATATCCTTCGATCTGTGTCGCTGAAAAGTCTCCTGGATAGTGTCTTCAGATCCGGCGAGCGAAGCAGAATCGAAATCAACACCGACGTGTCTAGAACGATCACTTCGGCAGGCCGTGGTCGTCATAGAAATTTTCGTCTGCCTCCCGAAGGACCTGCCGAACGGAGCGTGTGTCACCGCGCGCTTGACGTTCCCGCGCAATCGAATCCTGTAGGGGTTTAATGGCCCTGAGGAACTCATCGGCCGTCCTAGCAGGCGCGATCCGCGGCGCCTCGTTTTCCAAGCGAGCCAACTTCTCGCGCACGGCGCGATCCACCGCGTCGGTAAGGCTTTCTCCCGTTCTATCAGCCAATTTGCGGATATTGGTTTCTACGTCCGCGTTTTTGATATTTAGGCCCATAGGGCGCTCTACCACGAAATGGTAGAAAATCAACCGTCGCGATCAGCGCTGGCTGAAATAGAGCACGATCAGGATGAGCAGAATGGCGACGCCTTGCGCCAGCACGCGATAGCGCATGAGCCGGTTGGACCATTGCTTGTCGATCGCGCCGCCCAGCGACATCACGAACAACCCCGCCAACAGAATGGCGAGCACCACGCCCAGCGCGACGATGATCAGAGCGTTGCCCATCGTCGGCAAGATAGACCCTGCTGCCGCGAGATATAAGTGCCCCCAAGATGCTATGCTGGCGCGTGCACCAGACCCTACAGCTCCATCCGGACTCGCGCTGCGATGCGCTGACCGCAATCGATGCGGAAATCCGGCGGATGCACGCCGGGCTATGGGTGCGTTTCACCGCGCGGGGAAAAATCGCGGACATCCTCCGCTCGCCGGCTGTGCTCTCGCGGCGCGCGGAAGAGCTTTGGAAAAGCACCTGTTTCGAAGCCTTTCTTCGCGCCAGGCCGGACTACCCCTATTACGAATTCAATTTTTCTCCTTCCAGGGAATGGGCGGTGTATCGTTTCGCGCAATATCGCGAGGGCAGGACTTGCCCGGACGATATTGTCCCCCAGCAGGAGTGGACTGACAGCGACGCGCAGCTTCAGTTGCAGGCCAATCTGGATTTTCAGGAAGCCGCCGATATGCCTTCGGATAAGGAATGGCTGATCGGGTTGTCGGCCGTCATCGAGGAAACCAACGGCCGCAAATCCTATTGGGCGCTGCGGCACCCGGCGGGCAAGCCGGATTTCCACCATCCCGATTGCTTTGCCCTGGAACTTCCCCCACCGTCCGCGGGATGAAATTCGGCATCGACCGCCTCCTAAGCGAGCCCGAACTGCGCGCGCCACTCAAGGGCAAGCGCGTGGCGCTGCTTGCACACCCGGCTTCCGTCACCGCCGATCTTACCCATTCGCTGGATGCGCTCGCGGCGCTCGGCGATCTCGAAATCACCGCCGCCTTCGGCCCGCAACATGGCATGCGCGGCGACAAGCAAGACAACATGGTGGAATCGCCGGACTTCAACGATCCGGTGCATGGCATTCCCGTGTTCAGCCTGTACGGCGCGACGCGGCGGCCGACGAACACGATGATGGATACCTTCGATGTCGTGCTGGTTGACCTGCAGGACCTCGGCTGCCGGATATACACGTTTATCACGACGCTCCGTTACATGCTGGAAGCGGCGGCGCGGCACGGCAAAGCGGTGTGGGTGCTGGATCGGCCCAATCCCGTTGGCCGGCCGGTCGAAGGGCTGCGGCTACGAGAGGGTTGGGAGAGTTTCGTCGGCGCCGGCGCGCTGCCGATGCGCCACGGACTGACGCTGGGCGAATTGGGACAGTGGTTCATCGACACGCTGAAGCTGGATGTCGAATACCGGCTGATCGAAATGGAAGGGTGGCAGCCTGAGGCAGCGCCCGGATTCGGCTGGCCGTTGGGCGAACGCAGCTGGGTGAACCCCAGCCCCAATGCGCCAAACGTGTTCATGGCCCGCGCTTACGCGGGAACGGTGATGGTGGAAGGCACCACCTTATCGGAAGGCCGGGGCACCACGCGGCCGCTGGAGCTATTCGGCGCGCCGGACATCGGGGCCCGCGCGCTGATCGCGGAAATGCACGCGCTCGCGCCCGACTGGCTGAACGGTTGCAGACTGCGCGATTGCTGGTTCGAGCCCACCTTTCACAAGCATGCCGGCAAGCTCTGCAACGGCGTGCAAATTCACACGGAATCGCCGGACTACCATCATGCGGCCTTCCGGCCGTGGCGCATCCAGGCGCTGGCGTTCAAGGCCATTCGCCGGCTGTATCCGGATTATCCGTTGTGGCGCGATTTCGCCTATGAGTACGAGCGTGACCGCCTCGCCATCGACGTGATCAATGGCAGTCCGTTGCTGCGCGGATGGGTCGACGATTCAAACGCGACGCCGCACGATCTCGACGCACTCGCCCTGGCCGATGAGCAAAGCTGGCGCGCAGAACGCGAGCGCTATCTCCGGTACTGATCGGGCGGGAGTCGCCTGCGCTACTGGTGCTGCATCTTCAGTTCGCCGGCCAGTTTGTCATGTGCGGCCTGCCAGGCGCGGAAGCGCGGCCGCTGCGTTAGCTCCTTCCACTCGGTCGTCTGAAAAAAAGACCGGGGGAGTTCCTTGTCATAGGGCAGGCTGTACAGTCCGTAATCGTCAGCCTCATAAGCGCGATTGATCCATGCGAGCGCTGTCGTTCGGTCACCGAGACCTATGTAATTCTCTGCGATCGATTGCGCGTCGAGGTTGAGCGAGCCGGCTTCAGAAGCGATTGTGTCTGCCATAGCGTGGGCGCGGGCGAAGTCGCGGGAGACGAGCGCGATCACGAATCGACAGTAGAGCAACGACGCTCGATCTGCCGTGTTGGCGATCTGCGTCTCCATTTTTTTGGCAGAGTCCAACCGGCCGCCCTGAGCGTAGGCCGTGCAGAGAAAGCCGCGCAGATAGGCCCCTTCCAGTTTGAGACCGACGGCGGTCTCTCCGGTTTCAATCGCCTCTCGATTTTTGCCGGCCGCCATTAGAGTCACAATCAGGGTCTGCCAGGCCGCCGGCGACAACGGATCGAGTCGCGTGGCGAGTTCCCATGAGGCAAGTGCGCGGTCGGGAAATCCCAGCGCAGCGTGATAGAAACCCCGGGCCCTTGCCGTCAGCGGATGTGCCGGACTGACAGACGACAGTCGCCGCACGAATTCCCCGGCGGCATTCCACTCCTGCCGCTGCAACGACAGATGCAGGCTGACATACAGGGCAGTGACGTTTTCTGGGTCGAGTCTCAAGGCTGTCTGCAAGGAGGACTGCAAGCGTTCGAATTCCTGCCTCGGCGGCGACGCGAGCCGTGCGCGGAGGCTCTGCAGATAGGCATAGGCGAGCATGGCCTGCGCCTCAGCAAAGTCAGGCTGCAAGGCCGTCGCCTCACGCAAGAGTCCGATTGCAAGTCGATTGTCGGGATCGGTTCGCCGGTCGAAGTAGAACTTTCCTTGCAAGAACTTGCGATATGCGTCCGGCTTGATCCGTGCAATCGTCGCGTTGCCCTCGGCAGAGGCCAGCCGCAGGCTAAGCGCCGCCGCGATCGAACGGGATATCTCGTCCTGGACGCGCAGCATGTCGCCAAGATCACGGTCATAAGCCTGGGACCAGACATGGAAACCGCTTCCGGCATCGATGAGCTGGGCGGTGATGCGGATGTGATTGCCCGATTCCCGGACGCTTCCTTCCAGCACCATGCGTACGTTCAGCTTTCGGGCAATGTCGCGAATGTCGGCGCGCTTGCCCTTGAAAGCGAAGGAGGAGGTGCGCGCGGCGACGCGCAGTTGCGGCGTGTTGGCGAGATCGTTCAGCAGTTCCTCGGAAAAGCCGTCGCTGAAATAATCCTTCGCGGGATCGCCGCTCATGTTGACGAACGGCAGGACAGCGATGGACGCTTCGGCCGGCTTTCGTGCAAGCTGTTGTTGTGAAATCGGATTGCGTTGCCAGAAAAAGAGCGCCGCAATAATTGTTGTTGCCAGTGCAACCGCGAGCATGACAGCCGCGCGGCTACGAATCCAATTGGCTGCTACAGATGGTTTCTCATCGGCACCTGCTGGAATCAGCGGCCGCGACGCAGGGTCCGACGCAGCCTCGGCTGTTGGAGACACCTTCAGCCGAAAGCCGACGCGGGGAATGGTTTCCACTTCAAAGGCGGGCGGATCGGTTAGATCGGCGACCGCCCGCACTTTGGCGATGGCGCGGTTGATGGCGTCTTCGCCGATTACCCGTCCTTCCCAGCACAGCTGAATCAACTGGTCGCGCGAAACCACCGCGCCGTTGCCCCGCGCCAGCGCCACCAGGACCTGCATCGCGCGGGGCTGAACGATCTCGCGGCGGTCGCCGGCTGCGACCTCACAGGTCGAGGGATGAATGCGCAGCCCGCCGAGCAAGAAGTCCACCTCGCGGCCGAGATCGATGGTGCCGCCGTTGTCCTTCGGGCTTGCCGGCGCGCTCACGGCCAATAAGGCCGCGCAGGCGGCGAAAA
Source organism: Alphaproteobacteria bacterium (assembly GCA_019241645.1). Lineage (GTDB taxonomy): Bacteria > Pseudomonadota > Alphaproteobacteria > Micropepsales > Micropepsaceae > Rhizomicrobium. Next base: position 89,206 of record JAFAWQ010000003.1, on the reverse strand, counting down.
GGCGGCAGCCGGGCGGTTCTGAATCCTGTCGGCTAACCCCGTCGCGGCGCCCAATGCCCCGGCGAAGCGACATGCTCCGCGCAACGCGAGCAGGGATCGGGAACGGGCGGAAGACATCGGCCGGCAGCAGCCCCAAGGCGGCGAACGGCCATTCTATACGCCTTCTCGCCCGAACCTAGTCCCTGCTCGCAGCGGCCGGACGTGACGCTTCGCGAATGGCACGCCGATGGTCGGCGGGCCGAGCCAAGGAGCATGTCAATGAAAACCTCACTTCTGATCGCCACGACGGCGATGGCGCTGGCCGCCGCCACCTATTCGGCGCAGGCCGCCTGCGTGCATCGCACCACGGGAAACAATGCGGTTGTTGCCAAGTCCATGAAGCTTCCGCCGCTTGCAGCAACACCCGCAGACCGCGGTTCACGCAACAGCGATTCGATCGTCGGCCTCTGGCACGTCGAGCACCGTTTGCCTGACGGCAGCCTCTATTTCGAATCCTTCGAGCACTATCACAGCGACGGAACCGAGTTCGAGTTCGCCAACATCAACCCGATCCTCGGCGACGTCTGCATGGGCGTGTTCACGCAAACGGATTCGAAGACCGTATCGCTGTACCATATCGGCTGGATTTTCGACGATTCCGGCAACCCGTTCGGCACCTTCACCATCGAAGGCCCGCGCAAAGTCACCAATCATGGCGCCAAGCTCAAGGGCACCTTCGACGCCAAGATCTACGACGCCGACGGCAACCTGCTCGAGGAAGACACCGGCACCACCACCGGCGAGCGCATCGCCGCCCCGTAATCGCGGCGGCAATCGTACGCTCGATCAACGCACCGCCGGGGCTCCAGAACCGCCGCGGCGGTGCCGAGGCCGCAAAAGCAGTCGGACAGGACGGCGTCGGTTCCTGTCGCGCCGCCGCGGCCGCTGGCTGAACAGGCGCCGGTCAATCGAAGAAGCACCTTACGGTGCAGGAGGGCATCATGAAACGCCTTGCAACAGTTCCACAGATCGCAGCCGCGATGTTGTTCTGTATGGGCCCCGGCCTTGCTCAAGGTTCCGCCAAAGTCACCGTATCGCCCGATGGCGGCCATCCCAAACTCAAGGTCTTCATCGACGGTCGGGGGTTCGGCGCAAAGGAAGCGGTGGACATCTATTTCGATACTGCCGATGTGCTGCTCGCCGTCACCGATAAAGCCGGCCGGTTTTCGGGTTACAATCTGAGGATCCCGGCTAGCGCAACGCCCGGGACGCACTGGGTCACGGCCATCGGGCGGCGGGACGGCATTGCCGACCAGGTCTCGTTTCGGGTGCGCACGGACTGGCCTCAGATCGGTTTTGTTCCCCAGGCGAAGAGTCTAAACCCGTATGAAAATGTCATCGCGACAGACAACGCCAAGACGTTGGATACATTTTGGACGGATTCCCTCAAGGCCAGTTACGACGCACCCAGCATCGTGAAGGGTCATCTTTACGTTCCCAACATTTATGGCGTGGTCGTGCTGGATGCGGACTCCGGGCAGGAGGAGTGGCAAGCCTATTTCGATAGCTTTGGAATGGGGACGCCGGCCCTTTCGACGAATGGCTACTACTTATATCTCGGCGATTTTTCCGGCGTCGTTCACGCGGTCAATTTGGACACTCACAACGAAGCCTGGCGATTTACCGCCCCGGCCGGCGGTTTCACGTCGCCGACCATCGTGAACAATGCGAACATCGTCGTCGTTGCCACTGCGAGCGATACCAGCGACGGCATCTTGTACGCCCTGGACGCGAGCAACGGCGCGGTAAAATGGTCCTACAACCTCGCGCCGGGCGACGTGATGACCCAAGGGGGCGCCATCGCTGCCGCCAACGGCCTTGTCTATGGAGTGACTTACCTAGGCAACGTTGTCGCCCTCGATGCGGCGACGGGCAGCGTCCGGTGGACGGCCTTTGTCGATAACAGCTACGGCAGCCCCGTTGTTTCGAATGGCATCGTATACGCGTCACAAATCGACGGAAAGCTCTACGCCTTCAATGCGCAGACCGGAAGCACGCTCTGGACTGCCAACACGGGAGGGTCCACCTGCTACGATCCGGCCGTTGGCAACGGCATGGTCTACCTTACTTGTGGAGACAAGAAGCTATACGCATTCGACGCTGGAAGCGGGACTTTGCTGTGGACCGCGAGCACCGGATCCGGCGTTGCCCGCAGGCCGGCTGTTGCCAATGGCGTGGTTTTCGCGGGCTGTGACGACCTCAAGCTTTTTGCTTTCGACGCGCGGACAGGAAGCGTGCTTTGGACAGCCGCGGCCGGCGGATATGTAGGCGTTCCGCCTATCGTCGTGGATGGCACGGTTTACTTCAACACGGCCGACCAATTGACGGCCTACGCCCTCGATGGCGGCTCGAATGCGATTTACCGACGGCACAGTCCGCGGCCGGCCTACGCATCGCTGCATCCAGACTTCAAACTGAAACCCGCCTTCGACGGAACCGCAGCAGCAGTCATTTCCAAGGGCCGACGGCCGCATGACGACTGAGAAGGAAACCCGTCGGCAGACGCGCGTGCGATCGAATCGGCCAAAACACTAACCACCGGCAACAATTCGTCCAATTCAGGAGGAAAGCATGAAATCCATCATTTCGATTGCGCAGGTCGCAGCCGCACTTGCTCTTTCGGCGCCGCAACTGCCGGCACACGCCACAACCATCACGACTTTCGACGTGCCGGGAGCTACTTACACGGGCCCGAAAGGCATCAACCGCGACGGCACGATCGCGGGCCAATACCATGTCGCCAACGGATGCGAGCAAGGCTTCGTGCGCGCCCCGGATGGAACGATAACCAAATTCGATCCGCAGGGAACGCTCGGCCTCAGCAGGGCAGTGGTCGCCGGTATCAACGATGCGGGAGATGTCGCAGGTTACTACTACGCCTGTCAGGGCTCACAAGGACCATGGGGCTTCATTCGCGCCGCCGATGGCACTGTGATCACCTACGATCCGCCGGCCGGCTCGTCGTTCTTTACGGTCTACGGGATCAACAATGCGGGCACCGTGCTGGCCGGCTTTTCCAGCGATGTGCAGCATGGCCTTTTGAGAACGGCCGATGGACAGATCACAATCTTCGATGCAGGCTACAGCACCCTTCCGGCCGCGATTGCCAATAATGGCTCGATTACCGGACTGATTGTGGATCAGTCGTATGCGGGGCACGGCTTCCTGCGGGACGCTCAGGGAAACGTCACGAGCTTCGATGTTCCAGGCAGCTTGAGTACTTCGGGTCTGGTCATCAATGCGAAGAACGCGATTGCCGGCAACTATTTTGTGGTGGGCGGCGAGCGGCACGGTTTCGTTCGCGCGGCGGACGGGACACTGACGTTATTCGATCCCCCCGGCTCGCTCGCAACCTATCCACGCGGCATTAACATTCACGGCGCGGTCGCCGGTACCTGGAGTGACAACAAGTCGATCCTCAACCATAGCTTTATCCGTTCGGGTAGCGGTCGGCTCCTCACTTTCAACCCGCCGGGCGCCGTCAGCAGCTTCTGGAACGCGATCAACAGTGTGGGATCTGTAGCCGGCGACTATGTGACATCGGACGGCTTAACGCACGGCTACGTTCGCAACCCCATTCCCTGGACCGTGCGCTGAGTTCGAATGTAGGCGCCAACTTCTGCCGCCATCGCGTTCCCCTCCCCCGCCCAAGCGGGGGAGATATGGGGCAAAGTGCTAGACTAGTCGCCGCATTCGAACCGCGCGGCCAGGATGATCGGTCTGGCCGTCGTGCGTGCTACCAACCCGCATTCCCGGTCTTCGCGCCGAAATGAGTCCTATGCTGCCGCGGCGGCGGGCTTCTAGTTCTCCGGATCGCGCAACACATAGCCGCGGCCCCACACCGTTTCGATTAGCATTTGCCAAAATAAGTAGTTGTCGTCCGAAGAGAATTAAGAGGGTTTGACTTAGGAATCCAAACACTGTTGTCTGCGCGCGGGCATTAAGAGGGGGATCACGTGAAATCTACATTGTTGTGTGCTGGCCTGCTTGCTTGCACGGTGCCGGTCACCGCTGCCAACGCGGCAGACCAAAGCGAATATGCGGTAACCTACCAGATCACTCCGGCCCACTCCGGAGAAATGAACTTTGCCGCGGGATTTGCACCTCCATTGGCGAAGGTTTGGAGCAAGGACCTCAAGGCTTCGCTTTCATATCCGCTGGTCGCGGATGGCATGGTGTTCGAAACCGCGAACCGAAACGATGTGTTTGCCCTTAACCTGATCACCGGCAAGACGAAGTGGGAGCATCTCCTTGGCGACAGCATTGGCGCCGCATACGACAACGGCCAGCTGTTCTTTGTGAGCTTCGGCGGCACAATGACCGCGCTGAAATCGCTGTCCGGCAAGGTCAACTGGTCAGTACAACTGCCCGGTCAGTATGCGTTCTCGTCGCCGCCCACCGCGATCGGCGGCCAAGTGTTTACCGGAGGCGCAGGCAGCGGTGGTACCGTCTACGGCGTGGACGAAAGCAACGGCCACGTTCAATGGACGGCCGGGGTGGAGAATGGCGATGACAGTTCACCTGCTTACGGCGATGGCGGACTTTACGTCTCGTACCCGTGCCAATTTTACAAATTTGCCACGGATGGAAAATTGCTGTGGCACTACAGCGGAGGCTGCGAGGGCGGCGGTGGCGCCACTCCTTCATATTATGGCAAACGCGTATTTATTCAGGACTGGGCGAACGGCAATTACGTCCTGAACGCCAGCACCGGCGATATCGTCGGTACGTATGCCGGCAACGCCACGCCCGGCCTCTTCACCAATTCGAAGGGAAAGGGCCAAGGCCTTTCTCTCGTCGACGGGAAGCTTTATTGCTGGGGATACAAGACGCAGAACGTCACGTGGAGTTTTACGGGCGACGGCGACCTTAGAGGCCTGCCTGTCGTGGTGAACGGTGTCGTCTACGTGGGCTCGGGCTCCGGCATGCTGTTCGCGCTGGATTCCGGCAAGGGCAAGAAACTTTGGTCGACGAATGTGGGAGCATCAATCGATGCTCTGAGTGCCGGACAAGGTGCGCTGATCGTGAATGCAGGATCGACGGTCTCCGTGTTTGCGCCGCAATAGACGCCAGCCAACGTAAGTTCGCATCAGGCACAAAACCAAAAAGGGCGCCCATTGTAAGCGCCCTTTTTGTTTGACCGCTTAAAGAATGCTTTCAGGCTGCCGCGGCGGCCGGCTTCTCGTTCTCCGGATCGCGCAGCACATAGCCGCGGCCCCACACCGTTTCGATGTAGTTGTCGCCATTGGTGGCGGCCGCCAGCTTCTTGCGCAGCTTGCAGATGAAGACGTCGATGATCTTCAGCTCCGGCTCGTCCATGCCGCCGTAGAGATGATTGAGGAACATCTCCTTGGTCAGCGTCGTGCCCTTGCGCAGCGAAAGCAGCTCCAGCATCTGGTATTCCTTGCCGGTCAGGTGCACGCGCTGGCTGTCCACTTCCACCGTCTTGGCGTCGAGGTTGACGGTGAGCTTGCCGGTGGTGATGACGGATTGCGAATGGCCCTTGGAACGCCGCACCACGGCCTGGATGCGCGCCACCAGTTCATCCTTGTGGAATGGCTTGGTGAGGTAATCATCGGCCCCGAAGCCCAGCGCCTTCACCTTCGATTCCACGATGGCATTGCCCGACAGGATCATGACGGGGGTCTGCACCTTGGCGAGCCGGAGGGACTTCAGCACCTCGAAGCCGCTCATGTCCGGCAGCTGCAGGTCGAGCACGACAATGTCGTAATCGTACAGCTTGCCGAGATCGATGCCTTCCTCGCCGAGGTCGGTCGTGTAAACGTTAAAGCCCTCGGAGCGAAGCATCAGCTCGATCGAGCGCGCCATGGCGCCATCATCTTCGATCAAAAGCACACGCATGTCTGAACCCCTCTTCGCCCGCAACCCCGCTGCGGCGCGTTAATCCATGGCGAGAGAGTAAAGGGAAATGGTTAATATCGCCTTTAACCTTTGGCATGGGGCTTGCTCCCCCGATGCCAAGGGTGGCGGGTCGGCCCTATCCCTGATTCGCCATTGTTAAGTTTACCGCGACTTAAATTGTTCCGGGCAAGATGCGCGGAACAAAATAGTGGGGCGCTTCACCGTTGGCGTGTTTTTCAAAAGACGTGCAGGCTTGCCGCTCTTCCGCGAAGGCCCGGCCTCTATGAAGCGCCGGGATACCGTACTGCGCCTGAAGCGCTTCAGGGTCGAAGACCTCAATCGGCGGGTGGCGACCTTGGGCACCATGCGGGCGGACCTCGAAAAGAAACTTGCCGATCTCGATCAGAGCGTGGCCCGTGAGCGCCATCGCGCCAACGATACCGATATCGGCCGGTTGGCGTTTCCTTCTTTCCTGCGTTCCATCGAAAGCCGGAGGGAGAACCTTCGCGACAGCCTGAAGGACATCGAACGCGAACATGCCCAATGCGAAGGCGAATTGTCCGTCGCGCATCAGGACCTGAGCGCGATGGAACAGACCATGGCGCAGGAAGCCAGGCGCGCGGCGGATGCGGAAGACCGCAGGGCACGTTCGCGCGTGGACGAAGCGGCTATCGTCCGCCATCTGCGAAAACACGGGCTGCGGACGTAGCGCGGCCCCCTTTTACCAACCGCCTCCTCCGCCACCGCCACCGCCACCGCCGGAGAACCCACCGCCGCCACTCCCCGAACTTGACGGCGAGGTCGCCGCCGAGGCGGCCGCGCTTGCCAGCGAGGAACCAATGGCGGCACCGAAGCCGGCCGCGCCAAAGCGGCCAAATGAGCTGCCCGAATACCAGCCGGGCGAGTAGCTGGTGCTGCGCTGCAGCTCAATGCCTGCCGCCGCAGCTTCCTCTTCGAACCTCTTGCTCCAGCTGTTTTCACAGTCGAGCGCGATGGCATAGGGCAGGAATTTTTCGAACACTTCCGGCGTAACCGCCGGGGGATGGAGTTTCTCCAGCCGATCTTTTTCCGCAGTGTTCAGGAACATCCGGAAACCTTCGATCTGGTCGAGAATTTTCGCGCCCGCCAGCGTCGGCGCTTTCAGCAGGTGATAAAACACGTAGGTCGCCACGCCGCCAGCCATGAGCGCGGCGCTCGACGCCCAGGTGATCAAGCCACCGAAAAAGTAGAGGGCGACAACCAGTCCGCCCACGAACGGCACGACGAAGATCAATGAGAACAGCGCGCCAATAAGACTGAGGAAGCGCGACCAGCCCGATTCTGCAAAAACATCTCGCCACGCCTCTATGGCCTTATGCAGCAGCACGGTCGTCCCGATGGACCAGCCGGACAGCCAGAAAAGGAGAAACCCCGCCGGCGCGGGGTCGTCGGACAGCAGCGCGGCGGCGGCCGCGGTGACCAAAAGAATCGCCACGCCCCCGAAGAACCAGTGCTTGTTGGTGACGAAATAGGCACGCTCGTATTCGCTCTTCAGCGTGGCCTGCAGGGCGGTCACGGCGCCCCCGATGCTGGTGTGGTTGCTTTGCTTGAGCTCGATGGAATTGTTCGGCGAAAACAGACGCCCCGCTATCGCGTTTTCCCCGTGATCGAGTCCGGCGGCGCTGTTGCTTTTGCCAGTGCGCGTCAGCGTGTAGACGCCGCCGTCCTCATCGATCTTGTGATAGCCCTTGACCGCCATGTCGATCAGCGAGGCCGCGAAAGCCTTGCTGTCGTATCCCATGCGCCAGACATAGCGGACAGCCGCCGGAGAAAAATTCTGCGGCGGCGCGAACAGCGGGACGATGGTGCCGCGGCGCGGATCGCGGCCGAACTCGAACCACGTCGCGGTAAAGAAGGTGAGCAGGACGATAAGGCCCGCAATCGCGGCGACGGCGCTGGCATTGTCACGAATGAATTGCGAGCGCAGTTCCGCGGCGGTGGGCGGCAGGATGGCGCCTTTCGCGAAGCCGACGGCGACCGTCAGGCCTTCATTGCTGTCGAGCGCCGCATTGGTCCAGCAGTGAAGCGTGCGGATGTTCCAGGCGCGGCAGGTCGCGTTGTTCGCCCGAGAGCCGGCACCGCCGGTGTAGGAAGCGAACTGCGTTATTCGCCCGCCGCCGGGGAGCGTGATCGTGGCTTCCGCGCGGTCGATCGGAAACGCCCAGAAATTGCCGGTGACGTTCCAGTAAAGTTCATCGTATTTGTCGAAGAACCGGATCTGCCGGTCGGTCGTATAGGAAATCGTGTAGCGGTGCGGCCCGTCCTGAATGAAGGATTCGGCGCTCCCGATCTTGATGCGCTGACCGCTGTCGATACGCGAGAGGTCATACGGCTCGTCGCTACCGTCCCGCGTCACCTTCAAGACCGTGAAGCCGACATGCACCCGACGCCCCAGCCTGTCGGTGTATGTCGTGGGGAAATCGCGATAGATGCCGTGCCGGATGCGATTGCCTTCCGAAATGACGGAAATCGTTTCGGTGACAGTCAGGGCGCCGTTTCGCGCCACCTCGACATTGCTGCCGTAAAAGGTGATCCGTTCTTCAGCTGCCGCCGGGCTTGAAAGACATATCAGGGCTGCCGCAATCGCGGCGCGCACGCTCATGTTCCGAACGCGACCTTTGGCACCGCGCGATCGGCGGTATCCTCGATCTGGAAGAACGGCGCCTGCTTGAAGCCGCCCCAGTTGGCGACGAGGTTTGAGGGAAACTGCTCGATCATCACGTTGAGGTCGCGAACCGCGCCGTTGTAGTAGCGGCGGGCCAGCTGAATTTGATCCTCGACCTCCGCCAAATCCTTCTGCAGCGACTGGAAATTCTCGCTGGCGCGCAACTGCGGATACGCTTCCGCCACGGCCATGATCCGTCCGATTGCGGCGGTGATGGCGGTTTCGGTTTGCGCCCGGGCCGCGACGTCGGTTTGAGACTGCCCCTGGCTCCGCAGCCTGGCGAGGTCCTCAAGCGTTTCGCGCTCGTGGCCCGCATAGCCCTTCACCGTTTCGACCAGGTTCGGAATGAGGTCCGCGCGGCGCTTCAGCTGCGTCTCGATCCCGCTCCACGCCTCCGCTACGATGTTTCGGCGGCGAACCAGCGAATTGTAGATGGAGACCGCCCAAAGCGCGGCCAACACGACAATGCCGAGTAGAATCAGGAGCCCCATTACCGGGACGTTAATGTGTTGCAGTGCGGCCGTCTACCCGGCCAGGTGGCGGCCTAGTTTCGGTACTGCTGCAGCCGCGTGGCGCGCAAACCCGCAAGCCCGAAACGGTCGATGGCCCGCTGCCAGGCGAGAAACTCCTCGACCGTCAGGGTATAGCGCCGGCACGCCTCGTCCAGGCTAAGCAGGCCGCCGCGCACCGCGGCCACCACTTCCGCCTTGCGCCGGATGACCCAGCGCCGCGTGTTGGGCGGCGGGAGGTCAGCCATCGTCAGCGGGCTGCCATCGGGTCCGATGACATAGCTGACGCGACCTCTGCGTTCCTCACCGATCATGCTGATGTTTCCCAACACTACCCGCCGGGAGAATAGCGATGCTCATTTAAGAAAGGCCAAAAGCGCACGGTAAAAGAACCCGTACTTTGCACGATCCAATGTGCGGAATTGGGAATACGAACATCGCGATCTCAATAAGAGAGATGAGCAATCCGTTAATCGCCGTAACGGCGCGGGCAATCACGCTCGATACGGACGGGTTGTCCGCGCGCGCGAGCAGCCTTATACGCTCCGCATGAGCGCCAAGCCGAACCACAAGCAGCGCGTCGTCGTTGCCATGTCCGGCGGCGTCGATTCATCCGTCACCGCCGCGTTAATGGTGCGCCAAGGCTACGATGTCGTCGGCATCACGCTGCAGCTTTACAATCATGGTGCCGCGATCACGAAAAAGGGCGCGTGCTGTGCCGGGCAGGACATCCATGATGCCCGGCGGGTCGCCCAGGACCTTGGTATTCCGCACTACGTGCTCGACTATGAAGAGCGTTTCCGCAAGGCCGTGATCGCGGATTTTGCCGCCGCCTACCAACGGGGCGAGACGCCAATTCCCTGCATCCGCTGCAATGAGCGCGTGAAGTTCGCGGATTTGCTGACTGTGGCCAGGGATCTTGGCGCGAATGCGCTCGCGACAGGACACTATGTACGGCGCCTGGAAGGAGCTGACGGACCCGAACTTCATCGGGCGGCGGACGCAAGCCGGGACCAAAGCTATTTTCTGTTTCGCACGACCCGCGAGCAACTGGCGTTCCTCCGCTTCCCCCTGGGCGACATGCAAAAGAGTGAAGTGCGCGCCGTCGCCACGGAACTGGGGCTTGCGGTCGCAGAGAAGCCAGACAGCCAGGACATCTGTTTCGTCCCGAACGGAGATTATTCGTCGCTTGTAAAGCGTCTTGATCCAGATGCGGCCGTTCCGGGCGATGTCCTCGATCTGTCGGGGCGGGTACTCGGGTCACATTCCGGCGTGATTCATTTTACCGTCGGTCAGCGCAAGGGACTTGGATTGTCTGGCAACGGCGAGCCGCTCTTCGTGGTCCGCATCGATGCGCCGCGGAGGCGCGTGGTTGTCGGTCCGCGGGCGGCGCTGCACGCGCGAACGATCGCGCTGAACGATGTGAACTGGCTGGTGCCGCGTTCGGGACCGTTCGATTGCCTTGTAAAGGTGCGGTCGACCCGCCCGCCGGTCGAAGCACGGGTGACGCCGAACGGCGCCGATGCCTTGGTCGACGTGATCGCGGGTGAGGAAGCGGTGGCGCCGGGACAGGCCTGCGTGTTCTACGAAACCAACGGAACCCGCATCCTGGGCGGCGGCTGGATCGCCGCGACCGACGTATCTCGCGCGGCCGCCTAGCAGCACCGCGCGCCCTTGCCTTCGCAGCCCCATTCCCTATACATCCCCGCCTCTTGGCCGGGCAGCGTAGCTCAGTGGTAGAGCAGGGGAATCATAATCCCTTGGTCGGGGGTTCAAATCCCTCCGCTGCTACCAGCCCCAACTTGAGGATCGGATAAAGCGTTGTCGAAAGGCGCGACCAAAGCCGCTCCCGAAGGCTTTCAGATTCCAACCATCGATGACATTCGCGCGGCCGCCGAGCAGATCCGCGGCGCGGTGGAACGCACGCCAACGCATCACTCGCGAACGCTGTCCAAAATCGCGGGCTGCGAAATCTATCTGAAGTTCGAGAACCTGCAGTTCACCGCTTCGTTCAAGGAACGCGGCGCGGTGAACAAGCTGATGTCGCTCACGGCGGAACAGCGGCGCCGCGGCGTGGTGGCGATGAGCGCCGGCAATCACGCGCAGGCGGTCGCCTATCACGGTGGACGGCTGGGAATTCCCGTAACCATCGTGATGCCGGACGGCGCGCCGTTCGTGAAGGTGAAACGCACGCGGGAATTCGGCGCCGAGGTCGTGCAGTTCGGCGAGACGCTGACCGAAGGCTATTCGCGGGCCTGCGAGCTGGCCGAGAAAAACGGCTTCACGCTCGTCCACCCCTACGACGATCCCAAGATTGTCGCCGGCACGGGCACCGTCGGGCTAGAGTTGCTCGAGGATACGCCGGACCTCGATACCATCGTGGTGCCGATTGGCGGTGGTGGCCTGATCTCGGGTATTTCGATCGCGGCCACGGCGATCCGGCCGGATATCAAAATCTACGGTGTACAGACCGCGCTTTATCCCTCCATGTACGATGCGTTCAAGGGAACGAGCGTTTCCTGCGCGGGGCAGACCATCGCCGAAGGCATCGCCGTCAAATCGCCCGGAACACTCACCAAGGAGATCATTCGCGCTTTGGTGGAAGACGTGTTCCTCGTGCGCGAGGACGAGATCGAAAGCGCGGTGGCGCACCTGCTCGAAATCGAGAAGACCGTGGTCGAAGGCGCCGGCGCCACCGGCTACGCAGCCGTGCTCGCCAATCGCGAGATTTTTGCGGGACAAAAGGTCGGCATCATTCTCTCGGGCGGCAACATCGACATGCGGCTGCTGTCCAACGTCATCCTGCGCGAGCTTTCCCGCGAGGGGCGGTTGCTCTCCGTCATCGTTGAGATCGAAGACCAGCCGGGCTGGCTTGCACGCATTGCTACCGTGGTCAGCGAAGCTGGTGGTAACATCCTCGAAGTCTCCCACAACCGCATGATGACGGACATCAGCGCCAAAGGCGCCGATCTGGGTCTCATGATCGAAGCCCGCGATTCCGAGCACGCCGAGGAGATCCGGCAGAAACTGCAAGACGCAGGTTTCGTGCTGCGCGAGCCGCAGATTTCCCGCGCGACGTCGCCGATGCGCCGCCTTTACGCTGCCAGCGCGGAGACCGGCGCCGAATGAGCGCGCCGGCCGTCGGTATCATCATGGGCAGCCAGTCCGACTGGCCGACCTTGCAATACGCGGCCGGAATTCTCGATCAGCTCGGCATCGCCTACGAGACCCGCATCGTCTCCGCGCATCGTACGCCGGACCGGCTCTACAAATACGCGACGGGTGCTACTTCGCGCGGGCTCAAGCTGATCATCGCCGGCGCGGGCGGCGCGGCCCATCTTCCCGGCATGGCGGCATCGATGACTATATTGCCCGTGCTCGGCGTGCCGATCGAGTCGAAGGCCCTCAAGGGAATGGATAGCCTGCTCTCCATCGTCCAGATGCCGGGCGGAGTGCCGGTGGCGACGTTTGCTATTGGCGAAGCCGGCGCGAAGAACGCAGCGCTGCATGCCGCCGCTATTCTTGCGTTGTCGGACATGGCGCTTGCGAAAAAGCTCGCCGACTGGCGCAAGCAGCAAACCGAATCCGTCGCTGAAAACCCCGCCGAATGAGCGAACCCACGATGCTTTCCGCTCCCGTAACGCCGGGAGGCACGATCGGAATTTTGGGCGGCGGCCAGCTCGGACGCATGCTCGCTCTAGCCGCCGCCAGGCTTGGCCTGAAGGCGCACGTTTTTTCCGAGGAGAATGACGCGCCGGCCTTCCAGGTCAGCGCGACGCAGACCTATGCCTCCTACCGCAATGCCGACGCGCTGAAGAAATTCGCACAGGCCTGCGACGCGATCACCTGCGAGTTCGAGAACGTGCCTGCGGAGACGCTCGAACTTCTGGCGCAAATCACGCCGGTGAATCCGAACGCGCAGGCGCTGGCAACGACGCAGGAGCGATTCGAGGAGAAGACGTTTGTTTCTGGCTTAGGTTTGAACACCGCCGCATTTCTCGCGATCGATTCCGTAGAGCGCGCGCGAACGGCGTTTGCGGAGCTTGGTTCGCGCAAGGCCGTGCTGAAAACCCGCCGCCTCGGCTACGATGGCAAGGGGCAGACGATCGTCACCAGTGCTGACGAAGCCGCAGCCGCGTTCGATCTCTTCAAGGGCGCTCCGCTGCTGCTGGAATCATTTGTCGACTTCGCCTTCGAAGCGTCGGTCATCGCGGTGCGTAGTGCAGACGGCGCGTTCGCCGCGTACGATCCGCCGGAGAACGACCACAGCGAGCACATCCTGCGGCGCTCCACCGTTCCGTCGCGCCTGAACAGCGAACAATCCATCGAAGCCAAGGCGATGGCGCGAAAGATCGCCGATGCGCTGGATTACGTCGGCGTGCTCTGCGTCGAACTGTTCGTGTGCGCAGACGGCAAGTTGCTCGTCAACGAGATTGCGCCCAGGGTACACAATTCCGGCCACTGGACCATCGATGCCTGCCTTGTGAGCCAGTTCGAGCAGCACATCCGCGCCGTGGCCGGCTGGCCGCTCGGTTCAACGGAACGCCATTCGGATGCGGTGATGGAAAACATCCTCGGCGAGGAGGCGCGCGACTGGCAGGCGCTGGTGGCGCGCGGCGGAGCGCTGCATCTCTACGGCAAGTCGGACATCCGGCCCGGCCGCAAGATGGGCCACATTACCTGGCTCAAGCCGAAGGCGGCCGCCCGCTGAGGTGTGACAGCAGTTCGGTGAGCGAGGGGAATTTCGAAAGCTGATCGTTCACCTGCGCCTTGAATTTCTCGAACTGCATCACGTTCTCGATCCGCGCGTCGAGAAATTCGTTGGTATCCTTCTCGTCTTCGCTCGCGTCGGTGAACCAGCGCAGCAAGGTCGATGAATAAACGCCGGCGAGAATCGCCCGCTTGGTGTAGAAGTTGAAATCGGTCGAGGTATCGCCGGCGGCGCGCCACATGTTATCGACGGTGCGATAGAGCAGCTTCGCGGTGAGCGCTGCGTTTTGCGGCAGGCTGAGGAACGCGGCGGCGCGGCGTGCCGCTTCCTTGTGAGGCCGCAAAGCCGCAAGGCGCGCCCGCACGGCCGCCTTGATGCGCTCGCGAATTTTCATCTCCGAGAGCGTGGCGCCGGCGAGCGTTGCATCCATCCGCTCGTCTGCCCAGGCCGAGAACGCATCGGCCAGATCCTGGCCGGCGTTGGGGAACAGACGCTGCAGGGTTGCTGCATCGACGTTCGCGGTTGCGGCAGCAGCGTTCAGACTCTTCTCGCCGAAACCATCCTCCGCAAGATGCGGCAGGGCCGCCTCGAATACCGCGCGCTTCAGCGTCGCATCGTCTCGCGTGTCTGTCTTCGAGCCAGCCTCCGCGCTCACGTCTGCGCCTCTTCCAGTTCTTCTTGCGCCTCGGGCGCCATCCAATGCCGCGCCTCCGATTCGAAGATCAGCTTCGACAAATCGCCCATGCGCTGCGGATAAAGAATGCCGTCGAGATGATCGAGTTCATGCTGCACCACGCGGGCATGAAAGCCGCGCGCCGTACGCTCGATTTTCTCCCCCTGCAAATTCACGCCGCGATAGCGGATGTGCGCCGGCCGCTCGACCAGGCCGCGCATGCCGGGAACGGAAAGGCAGCCTTCCCAGCCGCCCTCGATGTCTGGCCCCAGCACCTCGAGCTCCGGATTGATGAGCACGGTGAGCGGCGCTGTGTGGTCGTAGCGCTCGGCTTGAGAGAGGCCGGGATCGAGCCGCTCTTCCGGCGCCTGGAAGATGGCAAGCCGCAGCGGCACATGCACCTGCGGCGCCGCCAGCCCCGCGCCGTTCGCATCCACCATAGTCTCGATCATGCTCTGAACGAGTAGAAGGAGTTCGGGCGCGGTGGGATCGGCCACCGGATCGGCCTTGCGGGCCAGAACCGGATGGCCCATGCGTGCGATTTTCAGGATAGCCATGCGTTCACCGGGCTTCCATCAATATATGGTGTCTGCGTTGCACGTATGGCCACCATGAATTGTTTTCGGGGGATACGCGCAAGTCTGTGTCGGCATTCGTTTGCAAAAAGCAGGGTGTGGGGCCCCTATCTTCTGCATTCGCCAAAGGACCAGATGTTGTGCTTTGTGCGGTGCCATAGCATTTGAAATCACCACTTTCGACATTGCGCACGCCAAGCCCCGCATCCGCATGGGCGGGCGCAAGACGGGCGCCAGCCCTCACCCGCGCAAACCCGCTGCCTTCGATCGTCCCGAAGGTGACTGATTCCGGTCTCATGGGGGCATTATAACCCGACTCTGCCGGTGGTAGACGGCCGGCACGCAAATTTTTCTTAAGCCGCTGATTACGCCCGATCAATCCGCTCCGCCTACGGAGCAAAATGGAGAACGCGAGGAGTGTTGGCAGCCGGCTCCACCGGGCTCAGAGAACACCGCTCCATGCCATTCCTCCACGCGCATCTATCGCGGCGCGATTCGTGCCGCTTTCACCAGCGCACTCCAGTCATTTGGGGGAGTGCCGCTTTTCAGCATGCGGCGGAACACTTCATACGGATCGCTCCGGCCGCCACTTTGGCGCAGACTGCGCTCGTCGTTGACCCAGGCATACACGATCAGCGTGGCGCGCGTATCATAGCGAAAGAAAAGGCGGAAGCGGCCAAGGAACTTCGCCCGGAACCAGTGTCGGTACTCGGGGCCAAGCGTGTTGCCCTGGCGGTATTCCGCGCGGACGGGATCGGCGGGAATGGTTTCGAAGATTAGCCTGGAGAGCGCCGCGAACAGCTTTACGTTCGCATTGGTATGGAAGTTTTTCGGATCGTTCCTGCGTGCGCGGGCGCTTGCCTGCTCCAGAGCCGCGAGCTGATCGAGAATTGCCTGGTGAAACAACAGCGTCCAGCCATTGACGACCATGGCTAGATGGCCACGTCGCCTTCCAGCGTTTCTTCGGACGAGATGGCAATCTGCCGCATCGCCTTACGCATCGCCGACGCCAGCCCTTTTGGGAGATCGCGGACGTTGCGGCCCTTGGCCATGTCGGTACCCAGGAGTTGCAGGAATGACGCCAGCACGGGATCGCGATGCTCCGCAGCCGCGCTGTGCACGGTGACGCGGTTGCCTTCGACGCGGTACACGAGTCGCCCGCCGCAATTCACGCCCAGCGCCTGCCGCACTGCTTTGGGGACCGTGGTCTGGCCTTTGGCAGTGATAGTACTGATTTCTTCTATGCGGGCCATAGCAGTGCCGTGGATTTTTCCTGGCCGCAAAGTAAGGAAATTCCCTTACCGCGTCAAGTCAGGGCCGCCTTAAGCTGCGGTGTCGACCAGCACCGAGCGCAGGGCGGCGGCGAAGGAGTCGAGATCGGCCGCCATCAGGCCGGCGATGTTGATGCGGCCGGATGGCGCCATGTATGCTCCGGTCAACCAACGCAGCCACTACGGTTTCGATGGGGAGAAACAGGGTGCGGCTGCCTTCCGGATATTCCACGAACTCGGCGCACTTCAGATAGAAGCGCCTGGCGGCGTCGTTCTTCGCATGAACCAGCACTGCACCGATGCCAATGCTCTGCGAGGCCACGGCAATGCGGCGGAGCGCGTCCGACAGCATGTCCGCGCCGAGGCCTTTGCCGGTATGATCGCGGCTGACCCCCAACCGACCGATCACCGAGGCGGGAATTGTGGCCGGTGCGTTGCGCCGTAGCTTCCCTGGGACGGCAGCGCGCTCCACCGCTCCGGCGGAAATGCAGAAATAAGCAACAACCCTGTTACCGTCACAGACGACATATGTCCGCGAGAACCGGCTCTCGTTTTCCAGGGCGCGTTCCCGCAGCCAATCGTTGAGCACGGGCTCGCCGCAATCGAACCCGGCCAGATCGTGATCTGATACGAGCGGAACCGGCGGCGCGAGACCACCCTTCGGCCCGCCTGTTACCTTTTCCATGCCGGAACCCGGCGGAGCAGTGAACGCAGTCTCGGCCCGGGTGCGGGTGGATTGTCGAGCGCGCTGACAAACGCATCATATCGTTCGGCGTCCAGCAAGAAGAGTCGTTGATCCAGCAGCACATCAACCGCTTCCCGCCGCGCACTTTCAATCATGAACTCAGTGCGCGTCTTACCGAGGATGGCGGCGGCATCGTCGATCAGCCGCCGAGTTTCAGTCTCGATTCGCAGATTGATGCTGCCTCTGGCCTCGCTGGGCGGAGGGCGTTCTGCAAGCGCAACTACCCCAACTTCGGGTTCTGAAAATCCGGAGCGCCGCGGTGCCATCAACCCAGTATGAGACTTCGTATATACGATGTCAATACGCGTTTGAATCGAATATTGCCTCGCTTATGCCGCCGTGTCGACCAGCACCGAGCGCAGGGCGGCGGCGAAGGAGTCGAGATCGGCGGACATCAGACCGGCGATGTTGATGCGGCCCGACGGCGCCATGTAGATCCCGTGCTCGTCCTTCAGCCTCGCCACCTGTGCTTTGGTGAGGGGCAGGGTGGCGAACATGCCGTTCTGCTGCGCGATCGGCGCGAAATCGATGCTGTTGACGCGCAACCGCGCCAGCCGCGCGCGCACGCCCTGCAGGCTCTCGCGCATCGCCACCAGCTCCTCTTCCCACATGCTGCGGAGCGCAGTCTCGCTGAGAATGGTGCGTACGATGGCGGCACCGTGATCCGGCGGCATGGAGTAATTGGCGCGCGCGATGCCGAGCACATTCGAGCGCACGGAGTCCGCTTTCGCCGCGTCGGAGGCGCGCACGAACAGGGCGCCGGTGCGCTCGCGATACAGGCCGAAATTCTTCGAGCACGAGACAGACACGAAAGCCTCAGGCACGGCACGAAACACCAACCGCGCGCCTGCCATGTCTTCCTCCAGCCCGCGCGCGAAACCCTGATACGCGGTATCTAGGAAAGGAACGAGCCGGTAGCGCAACAGTGCCTGTGCGATCTCCTGCCACTCTTCCATGCTGAAATCCGCGCCGGTGGGGTTGTGGCAGGCGGCGTGCAGCACGAACACGTCGCCCGCGTTCGCCTCCTTCATCGCCGCCATCAGCGAATCGAAACAGACCGATTGCTTCTCCGCGTTGAAATGCTGGTAGTCGCGGATGGTGGCGCCGACGGCGTTGAAGATGGGATCGTGATTGGCCCAGCTGGGGCGGCCGAGCCAGATCTGCGCTTGGGGGTTGGCGGCGCGGATGAGTTCCGCCCCCAGCCGCAAGGCGCCGGTGCCGCCCGGCGCCTGCACGCCGAACACGGTGTCGTCGCCGACGACGTCGTTACCCAGCGCCAGCGCACCCAGCGCGCGGGCATAGTCGAGATCGCCTTCCGCGCCGAGATAGGTTTTCGTCTGTTGTGTCTCCAGCAGGCGGCGCTCGGCATCCTTCACAGAACGCAGCACCGGCGTGCGGCCCTGGGCGTCCTGATAGACGCCGACGCCGAGGTCGAGCTTGCTGGCGCGCGGATCGGCGCGGAACTGGCGAATGGTATCGAGCAGGGGATCCGGCGGGCGCGGCCGCAAATCTTCGAACATGCCTCTCTCCACCACCCGCGTTCTTATTCGTCGTAGCTCAGGACCACATGATCGCTTGCCGGCACGGACTGGCAGGTGAGCACGTAGCCGCCGGCGACTTCTTCGTCCGTCAGACCATAATTCTTCGTCATCGTCACCCGGCCTTCGAGAATTCTGGCCCGGCAGGTTGTGCACACCCCGCCCTTGCAGGCGTAGGGCGCGGGCAACCCGGCCGCCTGCACGCAATCGAGGATGCTACCCTTGGTGGGATCGAAGGCGAGCTTTGAGCGGCGGCCGTCGAGCGTGACGGTCAGCTCCGTCCCCGCCGCCTTCTGCTGCAGCGCCTCGCGCGCGGCCAGCTGCTCGGCGGAAAGCGCGCTGGAGGTGAAGCGCTCGATGAGGATTTTCTCGGGCGGCACGCCGCGCGCCACAAGGGCGGTTTCAGCCGCATCCATCATCGGCCCGGGCCCGCAAATGAAGAAAGCTCTGGCAGAGCCCACATCGATGAGGGAGTCGAAAACGGCCTCGCATTTCTCCTGGTCGAGGCGGCCGTTGAACAAATCGATCTCGTCCGCCTCGTCTTCCAGGAAGTGATAAAGCTCGAGCCGATCCATGTAGCGGTTCTTCAGGCCTGCCAGCTCTTCCAGGAACATCACCGACGCCGTGCTGCGATTACCGTACAGCAGCACGAATTTCGCTGAGGCCTGCGTTTCCAACGTCGTCTTCAAAATGGAGATAACCGGCGTGATGCCGGAGCCGCCGACGAGGCCCACATAATAACCATCGTTGCCGGTATCTTCCGGAACGAGGAAGCGGCCCATCGGCGGCAGCACCTCCACCATCTCGCCTTCGCGCAGCGCGGTGTTTGCCCACGAAGAAAAGCGCCCCGCCGGCATCTGTTTGATGGCGATGCGGATCTCGTTTTCCGACGGCGACACGCAGACAGAATAATTCCGCCGCACATCTTCGCCGTTGATGTCGGTGCGCAAGGTGAGATGCTGGCCGGCCTGGAAGGCGAAGCGCTCCTTCAGCTCGTCGGGAATGTCGAAGCGGATGGAAACCGCATCCGCCGTTTCGCGCCGCACTTCGGCAATCTTCAGTTTGTGGAAGCCGCGGTTGAGGGACATGCGGTCAGGCCTTCACGGCGGCCGCGGGCGGCGCACCGAAGTAATCCTGCAGAATAGAGGCGTAGATCTCCGTGAGGCGATGAATGTCGGCAACCGGCACGCATTCGTTCACCTGATGCATGGTGGCGCCGGCCAATCCTACTTCCGCCACCGGGCAGTGATCCTTGATGAAGCGCGCGTCCGAAGTCCCGCCGGTTGTGGAGAGAAGCGGCGCCGATCCCGTGACCCGTTCAATGGCGCGGCTGAGAAGATCGGTGAACGCACCCGGCTCGGTCACGAACGCGGTGCCGCCAACGTTCGCGGTCACCGCGATCTCCGCGCCGGACACCATCGCCAGCGCCCGCGCCCGCGAGTCGATGCGCTCAAGAATGTTGTCCGGCGTATGCAGATCGTTGAAGCGGATGTTGCAGGCGGCGCGCGCTTCGGCCGGGGAAACATTGCCGGCATTGTTGCCGACATCGAAAGTGGTGAAGGCCAGCGTCGACGGCTCGAAATGCGCCGTGCCGGAATCGAGCGGCTCGTTCGCCAGGGTCGTCACCAGCTTCGCCAGCACAGGTATCGGATTGAGGGCGCGATGCGGATAGGCGGTGTGGCCTTGGCGGCCGCGCACGGTAAACTCCACGCGCATGCTGCCGCGGCGGCCAATCTTGATGGTGTCGCCGGGCGTGGTTTGCGCCGTGGGTTCGCCGACCAGGCAATGATCGATGCGCTCGCCTTTCTCCGTGAGCCACTCCAGCACCCGCCTCGTGCCGTTAATGTTCGGCCCTTCCTCGTCGCCGGTGATCAACAAGCTGATGGAGCCGCGCACGTTTCCCTTCGCGAGCGTTTGCTCGGCCGCAGCGGTGAACGCCGCGATGGCGGATTTCATGTCGGCGGCGCCGCGGCCGTAGAGCAAGCCTTCGCGCATCTCCGCGGCGAACGGATCGCTTTGCCACAAGCTCGCATCGCCCGGCGGCACCACATCGGTATGACCCGCAAAACAGAAATTGGGCGCTGCGTCGCCGTAGCGGGCATAGAGATTCTTGATTGGAGCGGTGCCCGGCGTTTCGAAGCGCAGGCAGTGACACGTGAACCCAAGCCGCTCCAACTCGCCCGCCACGATTGCGATGGCGCCGCGATCCCTTGGCGTCACGGAGCGACACCGGATCAGAGCCTGCGCCAGAGCTATGGGATCGATGTTCGCCATGACTGGGGCTTTAGGCTGCGGCCCTTCGCCGGTCAACGAACCGCGCTTTCAATCCCGCAGCAGGTCGTTGATGCCGGTTTTGGCGCGGGTGCGCGCGTCCACCTTCTTGATGATCACGGCGCAGTAGAGCGACGGCCGCCCTTCTCCTTGCGGCAGCGAACCCGACACCACCACGGAATAGGGCGGCACGCGGCCGGTGACGATCTCGCCGGTCTGCCGATCGACAATCTTGGTCGATGCGGTGAGAAACACGCCGGTGGACAACACCGCGCCTTCGCCGACGATCACGCCTTCCGCCACTTCCGAGCGCGCGCCGATGAAGCAATTGTCCTCGACGATGGTCGGCGCGGCCTGCAGCGGCTCCAGCACTCCGCCAATCCCGGTGCCGCCCGAGATGTGGCAGTTGGCGCCGACCTGCGCGCAGCTGCCGACGGTCGCCCAGGTGTCGATCATCGTGTTGTCGCCGACATAGGCGCCGACATTGACGAAGCACGGCATCAGCACCGCGCCGCGGCCGATGAAGGCCGAGCGACGCACAATGGCGCCCGGCACGGCCCGGAAACCGGCGGCGCGAAACTGCGCCTCGCCCCACCCTGCGAATTTGGAATCGACCTTGTCCCACCACGCCGCCCCGCCCGGCGCGCCTTCGATGAGCTTCGTCCCGTTCAGGCGGAAGGACAGCAACACGGCCTTCTTCAGCCACTGATGCACGTGCCATTCGCCGCCGATTTTTTCCGCCACCCTAAGCTGGCCGGCATCGAGGCCCGCGAGTGCCCGGTCCACGGCGTCACGAACGGCGCCGGTTGTGCGCGTATCGAGCGACTCGCGCTGCTCCCAGGCGTCTTCGATGATGGTGGCCATTTCTGAGTACATTGACGCAGCGTGGGACAAACCGGAAAAATCCGCAACGTCACGAAGTCGCGCTAGCGCGATTTGGCGCGAGGAGAGGTGGGCGACGAAAGGCCGCTCTCATCGATATTCGCGACGTAGCCGGTCCGCCCCTTCACATCGACGGCGGCAAACCCCGCCTCGCGCAATCCGCGGCGTTTGCATTCGGTTGCGGTTCTCAGATCGAACTTGCCATCTGCGACGCACAGCCTGACGGGCCCGGATACGACAGGGCGATGGCCTTTTTCTTCCGCCAGCAGAAACACCCGATCGGTCTTCAGCGGTTCCGTGAAAAGATGGGGGCAGGCGCTGGGAGCGACTTCCCACCAGCCGCGCGTTGCCGCGCCCTTTCCTGCCGGAAGACCAAGGGCCACCACCAGCGGCCGGCTCGTGTAATTGCACACGGCAAAACCTGCAGGAGCCGCCGCTTTCATAGCCTCGGTCTCGAGCGCTGCAAACAGCTCCGCCTCGTTGGCATCCGCCGGCAGATGCGCGCGCTTGTGAAAATCCTCGAGCGCCAGGTCGCGCGCACGTTCTCCCGGCACATTGACGCGATAATGCAGATCCTCCAGCAGCCGCGCGATGCCGGCCCGCCTGGCATCCCGCGGCGTCCTGAGACCGGGAGATTCGTTGAATGTGGTGGTCCAGGAATTCGCAC
This sequence comes from Alphaproteobacteria bacterium, assembly GCA_019241645.1. GTDB lineage: Bacteria > Pseudomonadota > Alphaproteobacteria > Micropepsales > Micropepsaceae > Rhizomicrobium. Next base: position 66,759 of record JAFAWQ010000003.1, on the reverse strand, counting down.
CGTGACGGTCGAGCAGCGCGAACGGCATCTTGTAGAAATCGCTGCCCGGACAGCCGCGAGCCGGAAGCTTGGTGTGCTGTGAAAAGTTCGAATCGCGCGCGCAGATCGGAACGTTACCGCCCCATGCGCGAGGAGGACCGGAATGCGACCGGGAGGTGTGCGCATAGACAAAATAGGCCGGCGCGCTCAGCCGGTCCAGAATTGGCGTGGCGCAGTCGCCCGGTACGATGCGCGTCCAGCCGCGCGTATCGAGCTGCGTTTTCGTCGCCGCGCCTATGGCCGCGTAGACGATGTAGCTTGTCTGGTTGCAAAGCTTCAGCGCCGCAGACGCAGGCGCCGATTGCGCAAGCAAACCTGAAGCCAGCACGCCAGCGGCCGCAACCCACGATACCTTCATGCCGCTGTAATCATCGTCCCGGCGCCGTGCTCGGTAAACAGTTCGAGCAGGAGGACATGGGGAATGCGGCCGTCCAGAATGACCGCCGCGCTCACGCCGCCTTCGACGGCTTCGATGGCGGTTTCGATCTTGGGAATCATGCCGCCGGAAATGGTGCCCTTCTCGATCAGCGCGCGCGCATCCGCGACCGCGAGCCTGCGGATGCGCTTGCCCTCCTTGTCGAGCACGCCTTCCACATCGGTGAGCAGCATCAGCCGCGTCGCCGCCATCGCGCTCGCCACCGCGCCGGCCACGGTGTCCGCATTGATGTTGTAGGTCTCGCCTTTGCGGCCCACCCCGATGGGGGCAACCACCGGGATCAGGGCGGAGTCGATGATGGTGCGCAGGACTTCGGCGTTCACTGCCTCGGGCTCGCCGACGAATCCAAAATCCACAGCCTTGCTTTGCAGGGTGCGCGGATCGAGTTTCATCCGCTCCAGTTTGCGCGCCACCACCAGATTGCCGTCCTTGCCGGAGATGCCGACGGCGCGGCCGCCGGCAGCGTTGATGCCGCTTACGATCTGCTTGTTGATCGAGCCGGTCAGCACCATCTCGACCACCTCGATGGCCGCGCCATCCGTCACGCGCAAGCCATCGACGAAATTGGATGGGATGGAGAGCCGGTTCAGCATCGAGCCGATCTGCGGACCCCCACCATGCACGACGACCGGATCGATTCCGGTCTGCTTCATCAGCACGATATCCTGGGCAAAATGCTGGGAGACGCCGCCCTGCATGGCATGGCCGCCATACTTCACGACGATGGTCTTGCCGTCATATTTGAGGATGTTGGGAAGAGCCTCCACCAGCACGCGGGCGGTGGAGCGCCAGCGCGCGAGCGTACGCAGACTCATATCCAATGCGCCGGCGTCGTCCTGGAGCGCCATCTGTTCCTCTGAGCTTCCGGCTTATAGACCAAGCCTTACCGGCCCGCCACCGCGCCGCCTTGGAAGGACTGGGCGAGTTCCGCGAGGTCAAGGCGGAGATTTTCCATGCCTGCGGCGGTTTCCGATGATGTCGCGATAACGCCGGCCAATGCAGCCGGGTGCGCGGCTGCCTCGGCTGTTACGTTTTGAACCCATCCGTCTATTTCGGCCGTCTTCAGCAAGTCACTCTTGGTCAGCACCAGGCGATATGCAGCAGCAGACCGATCCAGCAAAGCCATGACCTCGCGGTCGGACTCCATGACTCCTCGCCGTGCATCCAACAGCAGCACAACGCGTCGAAGACTTGCGCGCCTCACCAGGTATCCTGAGATCAACGCGTTCCAGGCTATGGCTTCCGTTTTGGAGACGCGCGCAAAACCATAGCCGGGCAGATCGGCAAGGACGATCGCGTCGCGCAGCCGGAAGAGATTGATCTGGCGGGTGCGGCCCGGTGTCTGCGAAACGCGCGCGAGCTTGGTGCGGCCGACCAGCGCGTTGATCAGGCTCGATTTGCCGACATTGGACCGGCCGATAAAGGCGACTTCCGGTAAGCTCGATTCCGGCAACGCTTCAAGGCTGACGGCGCCGGCCACAAACTCGCACGGGCCAGCGAACAGCTTGCGCGCGAATTCGACGTCGCTGGCCATCAGAACTTGTCTACTCGCCAGTTTCCGCGCCGGGCTTGGGACCGCTCAGACGCTTGATCGATCCCGGAACTTTCAGATTGCTGAACAGGTGAATCTCCGCGCCTTCGCGGCGCATGATCACATATTGTTGAATCATCGAGAGCAGATTGCTCCAGGTCCAATAGATCACGAGGCCGGCCGGGAAGCTCGCCAGCATGAACATGAAGATCAGCGGCATGAGAGAGAACATCTTCGCCTGCACCGGGTCCGTCGGAGCAGGATTCATCTTCGTCTGCAGCCATTGCGTCGCGCCCATCAGGATCGGCCAGATGCCGATCACCAGGAAAGCCGGGATGAACCCAGGCGTATGCCAGGGGAACAGCCCGAACAGATTCCAGATCGACGTCGGATCGGGCGCGGAGAGATCGCGAATCCAGCCGAAGAATGGCGCCTGCCGCATCTCGATGCTGACGAGCAGCACCTTGTAGAGCGAGAAGAACACGGGGATCTGGATGAAGATCGGCAGGCAGCCGGAAAGCGGGTTCACCTTCTCGCGCTTGTAAAGCTCCATCATCTCCTGCTGCTGGCGCATCTTGTCGTCCGCAAAACGCTCGCGGATGCGCTCGACATGCGGCTGGAGTTTTTTCATCCGGCTCATGCTCTTGAACTGCGTGTTCGCGAGCGGAAAGAAGATCAGGCGCACGACAATGGTAAGCAGCAGGATGGCAATGCCGAAATTGCCCGTCACGGTGCCGAAATAATCGAGCAGCCAGAACATCGGCCGGGTGAGGACGAAGAACCAACCCCAATCGACGGCATAGTCGAAACGGGCAATGTTCAATCTGTCCTGATATTCGCGCAGCACGGAAACAACCTTGGCGCCGGCAAAAAGCCGTTGTGTAACTTTCACGCTTGCGCCGGGCGCAACGGTTTGCGGCCCCAGGTGGTAGCTGGCCTGAAAATCCTTCTTCGCCTCCGGATCGGTCGCGCGATAGCTCGCGTCGATCTGCTGGTTCTGCGGCGGGATGATCGCCGCCATCCAGTATTTGTCGGTGAGGCCAAGCCAGCCGCCGGTGGAGTGGAAATTTTTCTCGCGGGTCTCCGGCTTCATGTCCGAGTAGCTTGGATCCTGCAGGTCGTCGCCCAGAATGCCGACGAAGCCCTCGTGCAGCGCCATGTAGTGCGTGTCCTGCGGAATGTTGCTCCGCGACACGTAAGCATATGGAGAGAGGACGGCCGCGGCCGCTCCGTGATTGGCGACGGTGTCCGCGATCGTGAACATGTACTGTTTGTCCACGGAGATCGTGCGCGTGAAGGTGAGCCCCTGGCCGTTGTCCCAGCGCAACGTGATCGGTGTTTCCGGCGTGAGCACATTTCCGCTCGCCAGTGTCCATGGCGTTGCGTCATCCGGCACTCTGACCTTGCTCCCGGGTCCAGCGGCCCAGCCGAAAACCGTGTAGTAGGGAAAGGCCGTGCTCTCCGGCGAAAAGAGCACGATCTCCGGACTTTTGGGATCGAGCGTCTCGCGGTATTTGCGCAGCTGAAGGTCGTCGAAGCGGGCGCCCTTCAGCCGCAGCGAGCCATTGACCGACGGCGTGGCGATGACAATGCGCTGGCCGCCTTCGCGCAACGCTGCGCTGCGGGACATCACTTTGGCAATGTTGGCGGCCGCATTCGGCAGGTTGGAGGATTTGGTTTGCGCCTCCTCTCCCTTCTGCTTCGCAAGGAGCGTCTGATGGGCCTTTTCCTTCGCCATCTGCGGACCGGCGACGAAATACTGCCAGCCGAAGATGACGGCGGCACACAGCAGGATGGCGACAAAAAAGTTGCGGTTATTGTCCATCGGCCTATCGCGGTGGGGGAACGGGATCGAAGCCGGACGCGCCGCCCAGCCATTTCACCGGATGGCAGCGCAGAAGCCGCCGCGCAGCCAGCCATGGGCCTTTGACCGGCCCGTGCAGCTTCAGCGCGTCAACGGCGTATTCCGAGCAACTGGGGGCAAAGCGGCAGGCGGGTGGAAACATCGGGGAGACGCACCATCGATAAATGTGAATCGGCGCCAGAAGCAGCTGAATGCCAAACCGCCGCAGAACGTTATTCATATACTCAAGATTCGCATCTGGCCGAGTTTTTCCTGCACGTCCTTCAGCGAAGCGCCAAGGTCCGCCAAAAGCTCTACGAAAGGCCGGGTCAAGGTGCCGGCGCGCGCGACTAGAACATAATCATGGCCAGGCATCCCATAAAGGGGAAACTGGGCCTGCGCCGCCGCGCGCAATCGCCGTTTGGCGCGATTGCGCTGCACCGCCCCGCCGATAGTCTTCCTGGTGGCGGTGAAGCCCACACGGGCGCAATTCGGCTTGAGAAATTTTTCAGGCGTCGGAGCGGCCTCCAGCGCAAACGAAGGGGTTACCTTTCGAAGGCCCCGCGCGCAGCGCAGGAAATCGGGCCGATGCTTCAGCCGCTCGATGGTCAGAGCTGGGGTGGGGGCCGTCGACTCGGGCTCAGGCCGAGAGCTTTTTCCGGCCATGGGCGCGGCGGCGGGCAAGCACCTTGCGGCCGCCAGCGGTGGCCATGCGGGCGCGAAAGCCATGACGGCGCTTCCGGACAAGCCGGCTCGGCTGGTAGGTGCGCTTCATGGCGGATACTCCTCAGGCAATTCGTCCGGCGCGGGAGGCGGCCTTCTAGGGACCGACCCGTCATCTGTCAACGTTACGCGCCTTGTCTGCATCCTCCGCACTCCGCTAGAGACCTGCGATGCTTGTTCTTTGCTATGGCATCCCGAAGTCGGGCAGCACGCTGGGCTTCGAACTGGTCCGGGGCGTCCTCATGGACGCGGGCTATCCGCAGGATCCGCTCTCCGGTCCCAATCTGATGGCCAAGAATTTCCTCTATGGAACCCAAGGCCATCCGGAGGCTTTCGAAGCCGCCATCCGCCAGCTTCTTGAGACCATCGGCCCCGACCGCAAGGTGGCTGTGAAGACCCATGAAGCGGCTCCCGTGGCACTGTTTCCCTGGCTCGAGGCTTTGCAGACGGAGGGGCAGCTTCAGGTCATTGCGTCCTACCGCGACCCCCGCGACATCTGCTTGTCTCTTCTCGATGCCGGGGCAAGGGCCCGCAGCAAGGGCCGAAAACCATTCTCAACCTTCAAGACACTGGATCAGGCAGCGCGATCGACAGCCAAGCGGATTGAACAATTCCGGATTTGGGGCGCGCTGCAGAATTCGCTCCGTCTCTACTACGACACCGCGGCTTTCGCGCCAGACGAAGCCATCTCCGCCATAGAGAGCATTCTGCATCTCAACTGCGACCACAACGCCGTGAAAGCGCACGCCTTCGACCGCTCACCCACGCAGATGAACAAGGGCATCCAGCATCGTTACAAGTCCGAGTTGACGGAGGAGCAGCAGCAGGCCCTTGCGGGCCTATTTAGCGAATTTCTTGCGCGGGTTTGTGAGCAGCGGGACGAAGCCTGGTATGCGGAGTGCCGCGCGCGCTTGCTGGAAAAATCGGTCACCGAAACACCCGGTGAAGCATCCCGCGATCGCCGAAACGCCCGGCGCGATAGGCAACGCGGCAAGCGCCGTCAGCTGAGAAAGAAAGCTGCCGCGCTGACCGAGCCGGCTTAGGCCGCTGCCGCCCGCAAGCACGGCAAGATTTCATCTCTCCGGCGGCCCGTGCTTTAAGCGCCCAAATGTCGGGATCGGTTCGCAACTGGATGCGCAGCGCCTGGCGGCTCGTGGCGCAAAGTCTTTCGGGCCGCCTTCTGCTTCTTACCCTGTTTTATGTGCTGCTGACCGAAGCCGTCATTTTCGGACCCTCAGTGGGTCGCTACCATCACGCACTCCTACAGAGTCATGTCGAATCGGCCGAGCTCGCCATCCTGCCACTGACCGAGGCCGCGGGAGAGCGGCTGTCCACCAAACTGCGCGAGCAGCTTTTGAAGCGTGCCGATGCCAGCGCTGTCGTTTTGCGCCGGCCGGAGGAGCACGAACTCTTTCTTGTCACGCAAGTTCCCCGCCGCATCGATTTCATCATCGACCTGCGAAACGACAATGCCCTTAAGCAAATCTATTATGGACTGGATTGCCTGCTGCGCGGTGGCGATCGCACTCTGCGCGTGATGGCGCCTACCGGGATCAAAGGCGCGCAGGGTGTCGACATTATCCTCGGCGAACAATCGATCCATCAGGCCTTGGCGCGTTATGCCGTGCAAACAGCTCTACTCGCCTTGCTGCTATCCGCGGTCACCGCACTGCTGGTGTTCCTCAGCCTGTATTTCGTGCTGGTGCGGCCGATGGCGCGCGTCACCCGGGCGATGATCGCATTCCGGGAAAATCCGGAAGATGCCAGCCGCATCGTGGTACCGTCGGCGCGCCAAGACGAAATCGGCATCGCGGAACGCGAGCTCGCCACCATGCAAACCGAACTCTACGGCTCGCTTCAGCACCGGGCCCGGCTCGCGGCACTGGGCACCGCGGTCGCGAAAATCCAGCACGATTTGCGGAACATTCTTTCCAGCGCGCAACTCGCATCCGACCGGCTTGCCGCGAGCGAGGACCCGGTCGTAAAGCGGCTTGCGCCGCGCCTGATCGGCGCCATCGACCACGCCGTGGCACTCGCCACCAACACCTTGCGTTACGGACGCGCCGAAGAGCATCCGCCCGAGCGCAAAATGATGGCACTCAAGCCATTGCTGGATGAGGCGGGCGAGGCGGCGCTCGCCGAACATTCCGGCCAAACGGCGATCGCGCTGGCCGATGAGGTCCCGCCGGAATTGCAGATCGATGCGGACCCCCAGCAGCTCTACCGCATTGTGCTGAATCTGCTGCGCAACGCCGGAGACGCGGTGAATGGAAAGACGGCGGGAGAAATTCGCCTCTCCGCTTCGCGTAATGGCCGCCGCGTGCTGATCCACGTCGCGGACAATGGACCTGGCATTCCCGACAAGGTTCGCGAGCGGCTGTTTCAGCCCTTCGCCGGCAGCGCCCGCCCCGGCGGCTCGGGACTTGGCCTCGTGATTGCGCGTGAACTCGCGCGCGCGCATGGCGGAGACGTCTCGCTGATCGCCACCGGCCCGCAAGGCACGACCTTTCGGGTCGAAATTCCGGACCGGGAACCGCAGTGAGCTGGGATCCGGACATCTACATGAAGTTTGCCAGCGAGCGCACGCGGCCGGCGATGGAATTGCTGGCGCGTGTTCCCTTGAGCGCGCCTGCGCGGGTGATCGATCTCGGCTGCGGCCCCGGGAACTCCATGGCGTTGCTTGCCGCACGCTGGCCGAGAGCAAAGATCGAAGGATTGGAGTCTTCGCCGGAGATGCTTGCCAAGGCACGCATGTCAGGAGTTCGTGCGAACTGGGTCGAAGGCGATGTGGAATCGTGGAGTCCCAAGGCGCGCTACGATGTCATCTTTTCGAATGCGACATTGCACTGGATTCCCACTCAGCACATCCTGCTGCCGCGTCTGATGGGCTTTGTTGCCGATGGCGGCGCACTCGCGTTTCAGATGCCGCGGAATTTCGATGCGCCGTCGCACGTGCTGATGCGCGAGGTTGCCGGAAACGGTCCGTGGTCAATCAAACTCGTCGGTGCGCGACAGGTGAACGTGCTGTCGCCGGATGTGTATTTCGACATTCTCGCGCCGCTTGCGGTGTCAGTCGACATCTGGGAAACGACTTATCTTCACGTGCTGGATGGTGACGATCCGGTGCTGACATGGGTGAGCGGCACCGGCTTGCGTCCCTTTGTGCAGCCGCTCGGTGCGGATGAGCGCGAGGATTTCATCGCGCAGTATCGCGCGCGCTTGCGCGATGCCTATCCCCGCCGCGCCGACGGAAAGACGCTCTTTCCGTTCCGCCGACTCTTTGTGGTGGCGCTGAAGTGATCTGTTCGACGTTCTCCTCTTGCGGGGGAGGTGCCGAGCACGCGTTCTCGTGCGAGGCGGAAGGGGGTCTTGCGCCATTCCCCTACCGTCTCGCCGCTGCGCGGCGATCCACTTCCCCCGTAAACGGGGGAGGATAGAACGATCAGTGGGCCGCTACGGTACGGGCTGGAGCGGAATTGTGACCGTCGAATAGGGCGAGCAAACGTGCCAGCCTAGCCTGGCGTACAGCTTTTGCCCCTCTTCCGTGGCAACCAGAATTTCCTGCGTCGATCTGGATTTCTTCTCTGCGGCCAAGGCGGCCATGACGCAGCGCGCCAAGCCACGGCGGCGGTACGCTGGATCGGTTTCGATGCGATCGTAGACAAAAGCATCCGCTGTCTCGGCGGCGTTTCCACTCGCGGCGATACTTCCGTCAGCAGCAGTGGCTACCACTCTTGTGACCACACCTTGCCGTTCGACCTGCAACCGGTACGGTTCCGGACTCGCGACCGGTCCACACCAAGACGCCGTTGCCGTCATCAGGTAGCCGGCAGGCTGCAGCTTCCAGCGCGGCGGTACGGCTGCGATCAGTTGTTCGGCCAGACCGCACAGCTTAAGGAAATAACGAGCCTCTACAATGTCGTCGGCTAGTTCACGCAAGCCATCCGCCATTTGCGGGAATACCCAACGCCGGATTTCCTTGTCGGACGATGTGTCGACACGCCATCCGCCATGATCGGGCACCGGCAGAGGAAGGCCGCGTGCAATCGAGCGCGCCGTAAGCCAAGCTTCTACGAGCGCGGGATCAATATCAGCCGCCATGCGGAGCTAATCGCCGAGCGCGATGCCGTCCCGGCGGGGATCGGCGCCGCCGATATAGCCGCCCGGCACGCGTTCGATGATGTGCAAGCCGCTGCCCAGGCCGCGTTCGACGACGTTGTGCCCCATCGCGGTAAGCTGCGGGGCAAGCGCGTCAATCGATGTGCCGCTCTCCAGAATTGTGGGGCCGTTCGGATTGGCGAAATGCGGTTGCGCGGCGGCCTGTTGCGGCGACAGATTGCCATCCAGCATGCCCACCAGCGCTTCGGCTACGTAGGTGATGATCATCGGTCCGCCCGGCGAGCCAGCCGCGATTTTGAATTTGCCGTCCGGTCCGAAGACAATGGTGGGTGACATCGCGCTCATCGGCCGCTTGCCCGGCGCCGGCGCGTTCGCCACGGGCTTGCCGTCACGCATGGGCTCGAACGAAAAATCGGTGAGCTGATTGTTGAGGAAGAATCCCTTCGCCATCATCTCCGAGCCGAAGGTGTATTCGATGGTGGTGGTCATCGAGACGACGTCGCCAGAACCGTCCACCACCGAAAGATGGCTGGTGCCCGGCAGCTGCGGCGTGCGCTGCGGCGCATACGGAGATTTCGTGGCCGGCGGCGTTCCCGGTTGCGCCGGTCCCATATCGCGCTTCGGGTCGATGAGCGCTGCACGTTGCGACAGATAGGTTCGGTCCAGCAATCCCGCGACCGGGACGTGAATAGCATCGGGATCGCCCAGATATTGCGCGCGATCCGCGAAAGCGAGGCGCTCGGCCTGCGTGACGAGATGCACTTCGCTCAAACTGTTGGGCTTGAGTTGCGACGAGGAAAAGCGTTCCAGCATGCTGAGAATCTGCAGCACTGCGACGCCGCCGGAACTCGGCGGTCCCATCGAACACAGTTTGTGGCTGCGGTATGTGCCGCACACTGGCGGCCGCTCGACCGCACGGTAGCGGGCCAGATCGACCAGCGCCATGCCGCCGGGATTCACCGGTGCATGTTGCACCTTGTTGACAATCGCTTGCGCGATCGGTCCCGAATAAAAAGCCCTGGCGCCGCCGCGCGCTATTATCCGCATGGTTTGCGCGAATTCAGGATTCTTCAGGATCTCGCCCTGCCGAACCGGCGTGCCGTCCTTGTGATACAGATAGTTGCGAATGTCAGGCATGTTCGCCATCTGCGGCTCTTCGCGCACCTCGGCGGCGAGTTTGCGGCTGACGGGAAAGCCGCGCCCGGCAAGCGCAATCGCCGGCTGAAACAGCGCCGCCCATTTGAGCTTGCCATATTTCTTGTGCGCCAATTCCAGCACGGCGACGTTGCCAGGAACTCCAACGGACAACCCGCCGGGAATGGCCTCCATATGCGGGCGGGGATTTCCGCTTGCGTCCAGAAACATGCCGGGTCGGGCGGATGCCGGGGCGGTCTCCCGGCCGTCGAAGCTCGTGACCTTGTTCCGCTTGGCATCGTAGACCAGCAGGAAGGCGCCGCCGCCGATGCCGGACGATTCCGGTTCGACCAAAGTCAGCACCATCTGCGCGGCAATGGCGGCATCGACCGCCGAGCCGCCCTTGCGCAGCATCTCCAGGCCGGCACGGCTGGCATAGGGATTGGCGGCCGCGATCATGTGCCGGGTGGCGACCAATTCCCTAGCCTCGGCTACAGAGCCGATCCCAAGCAATAAGACGAAGGCGACGAGCGGCCTTAACATGAAATTAATGTCACCGATCCTTTAATGGCCATCGCATTCATAGGGTGCCTGTGAGCGCTGGCATTCATGGCAATTCTCATTCCGCAACCTGCGGCCATCCGCAAGGCTGACCTGGACTCGTTGGGTCCGGTCAAAGTGCCGCTGAGTTTTCCGGCGGCCACGCTGGTCGGCAAAAAGTTCATAGACGACATCCCGGGCATAGACAGCATGGGCATCTGGGAATGCTCGCCGGGGCGTTGGCAGCGCACCATCATGGAGGAAGAATTCGCGCACTTCATCAGCGGCAGCGCGCGCTTCGTTCCGACCGACGGGGAGCCCATCGATATCCGGGCCGGCGATTCGATCTGGTTCCCGGCAAACTCCGCCGGAGTCTGGGAAATCTCCGAAGACGTCCGCAAGGTGTATGTGATCATTACCCGGCCGACTCTTCTCAAGCGGCTTCGATTCTGGCTGAAACATAACCTTGGACGTTGGCTGGATACATCCGAACCGGCACAGAACGGCAATCATTCCGCGCCGAAATCGGCAGAGCCCGTGGCCGTCTGGCGCTCGGCGCGCCAACCGCTGAAAAACACCTGAATTCCAAAATGAGCGGCCGCCGTGTGCAGTTGCACACATAAGGTCGCTCGAATAGGCAGGGGACAAAACAGGCGCAGGGGATTTCCATGTCATCGGGATACGACGTTGTCGGGATCGGCAATGCGATCGTGGACATCATTGCGCCGGCCGACGACGAATTCCTGGCCCAGCACGACATTTCAAAGGGCGTGATGACGCTGATCGATGCCGAGCGCGCGGCGCATTTGTGCGGCGCGCTGCCCATGGCCCAGGAAGCGGCCGGCGGATCGGCCGCAAACACCATGGCCGGACTGGCCTCGCTCGGTGCAATAGGGCTGTTCGTCGGAAAGGTGAAGGCTGACCGACTCGGCGAAAGCTTCGCCAGCGGTTTGCGCGAATTGGGCGTGCGCTACACCACCCCGATGGCCGATGGAGGACCGCCCACGGCCTGCTGCATTATCGCGGTTACGCCGGACGGCCAGCGCAGCATGAGCACCTATCTCGGCGCCAGCCGCGAGCTCACGCCTGCGGATATTTCCGACGCAGATATCGCCGCTGCGGAAGTTCTCTACATCGAGGGCTACCTTTGGGATATGCCCGACGCCAAGGCCGCGATCAACAAAGCCATCGCCGCGGCAAAGGCGAACCGCCGCAAAGTGGCTTTCACGCTCTCCGATCCCTTTTGCGTGGGACGTTGGAGAGCAGAGTTCCTGGCTTTGCTCAAGGACATCGACATCCTTTTCGCCAACGAAGAAGAGGCGAAAGCGCTCTTCGAGACCGAAGACTTCGATGCGGTCTTGCAGAAAACGCGAATCTGGCCAGGTATCGCGGCGCTCACGCGCTCCGAAAAAGGTTGCGTCATCGCGCAAGGCGTGGAGGTGCATGTGCTCGATGCGGCGCCCGTCGAGCGCGTGGTGGATTCCACAGGCGCCGGGGATCAATTCGCGGCGGGATTTCTGTATGGCATCACGCACGGCAAGGGCCTCGCGCAAGCCGGGCGGCTTGGCGGTTTGGCGGCGGGGGAGGTGATCTCGCATTACGGCGCGCGGCCGGAGACTTCCTTGCGCACTCTTGCGGCAGACGCGGGATTGGTCTGATCACTCGCCGATGATGTGCAGCAAAATTTCGCGCCGGTGCGGGGCGTCGCGATGCTCGAACAGGTAGAGCCCTTGCCAGGTGCCAAGCATCATTCGTTTGTCGCGCACCGGAATGGAAAGCGACGTTTGCGTAAGGATGGAGCGGATGTGACTTGGCATGTCGTCGGGCCCTTCGGCCGTGTGCCGGTAGAGACTCTGGTCACGCGAAACCAGGCGATTCATAAAATCCGCGAGATCGGCCAGCACGTCCGGATCGGCATTCTCCTGGATGACCAGAGAGGCAGAGGTATGCCGCACGAAACAGGTCAGCAATCCGTCTGACACACCGGATTCGCGCAGGAAAGAGTCTGCCGCCTGCGTGAACGGCTGGAAGCCTGGCCCGCGCGTGCGCAATTCGATGACGGAAAAATGCTGCTTCATGTCTGCCGCTCTTTGCGCAGATAGAGGTAGTAGGCGCCTGCGCCGCCGTGACGGCGATGGGCCGTTCTCACATCGGCAACCAGTCGTACGAGTTCCGGTTCCGACAACCATCGCGGCACCATCGTTCTGAGTATTCCGCGCGCGCGTCCCTCCAGACCCAGGCTGAAGGGTTCTTCCGAGACAGACTTCGAGCCCTTGCCGGTGACAACGAGAGCAAGGCGAACGCCTCGCCTGGCGGCGTCTCGGAGAAACACCGTCAACGCGGCATGCGCGGCGGTCTCGGTAAAGCCGTGGAGATCGAGACTGGCGCCAGGCTCGATCAGTCCTTTGCGCAGGCGCTCTGCCGTCCGTCCGTCTATTCCTGTCGGCCGCCGCGGCGGACGATGTGGTTTGGTGAGCGCGATCTCGGCCTCAATTTTCGCCTTCTCCGGCTTCGCGGGCTCGGACGGATCGCCGCCGCGCAGCACGTATTCAAACAGCGCGCGCTCTTCATCGGTTGCGGGCCGGCGTCTGCGGATCATGACGTGGTGAGCACTCTTCGATGCCCCAGGCGCGCGGCGACAGCCGTTGGCAGAAGCACGAAGAATCGGCCGGTGGCTTTCATGCGGCCGGCGATGGATTCCGCGTCATTGCCAAAACCCCAGAACACATCGCCGCGGGCGGGACCGCGGATGGCGCCGCCGCTATCCTGCGCTATGAGCAGACGGTTGAAGGCTTGCTCAGGTTTATCCGGATTCGCATCGGGGCGAGTCGCAGCGACATAGATCGGGAGCCCATAGGGATGGACCCGCGGATCGATCGCGAGACTTGCACCCGGCGTCAGTGGCACACCCTCGCTGCCGGGACTCCCGAGAGCCGGATCGCCGAGCGAAGCGTCCTTGAAAAAGACGTAGGACTGGTCGGTTTCCATGATCTCGCGCGCTTGCGATGGATTACGGTGCAGCCAATCGCGCAGAATCTGCATCGACATGCCGTTGCGCGGAAGCAGTCTACGTTCAATCAAAGTGCGACCGATCGCTTTGTACGGCCGCCCGTTCTGGCCGGCATAGGCCACGCGGACGAGACTACCATCCTCAAGCCGCACACGGCCGGAGCCCTGAATGTGCAGGAAGAAAACGGCAACCGGATCGGCGGCATAGAACAGCACCTCGCCTTGCTTCAGACCAGCTGCGTCAATCGCGGCGCGCGCAGGACACGGCAGCAGACGATGACCGCCCGCGCAGCCGATGATGCGCTCGCCGCGCAGCTCATTTCTGAAATCGCCAAGGTCGACGCTGACCAAATTTTCCGGGAGACCGTAAATCGGTGTCTGGAATTGATCATGACGTGTCCGCGAGGCGGCCAATTCGGGTTCATAGTATCCGGTGAGCAGAGCCGCCGGCCCGTTTTCAGATCTCACTTCCATGGGACGAAAGCCAGCCTCGAACCAGCCGCGAATTCGGCCGGCGGGCGAACTCACGGCTGGCGTGGTGGCGCAGACTTGTTGCCAGTCCGCGACGGCACCGGCGTATCCCCTGGCACCCAGGCGGACCGTGGGAGACTTTTGTTGCAAAATCACGCAGGAGCGCACAAACGCCTGCAGGGCAGCGCGAGGGTCGCTGCTTCTCCATCCAGCAAGATCGGCGAACCGCACAGGAACGAGAACCGCCTCGCTGGCATGCCGCGGTAGCGAAGGCGCATACAGACGCCAGAGAGCGAACAGGGCAACCGCGCTCAATGCAGCGACGGCGATCAGAACGAAGCGAGGGACGGACCGCCACCGGCCGGCCATCAAGAGCCCTGCAAACCTGCTTCGCCCGAGGTGGCCACCAGTTTCCAGTTCGGATCGGACGAGCGCACATTGCGCTCGAAGGACCACACGTCGGAGACTTCGCGAACGGCATTGGAATTGCCGTCAATCGCCGCTCCTGTCGAATCGATGGTAACAGAACTGAACTGCGCTCCGAAGGAGACTGTGACATCCGCAATATTGTTCTTGAGACTGGCGCCGGAGATGTTCGCATCGCGAAAGCCGATGAACGTAAATTCGACCCTCTCCTTGCGCTTCTCTCGCTCGCCGATCACGTGATCGAACGCGGCATACACTTCGTCGCCCAGCAGCGGCCGCAAGGTATCACGCTCTCCGCGCGCAAACGCCGTGACGATGGTTTCGTAGGCCCGCTTCGCGCCATCCAGAAAGTGCGCAGTATCGAAGTTGCGGTCTGCGAGCTTGATGTCCAGCAATCCACGTGCAGCAGGATCAGCCGCGTTCTGCCGGGAGCCGGAGCCATCCGGCAGCAAAACAGGCTCGGCCTTGGCCGCCTCGGGCGCGCTCACAGGTTCGAAACGGTCGGAAGGCGGCCGTTCGTGACCGGTCCGCCGGCCCAGCACGCTGTAGAGCCGGAACAGCACGATCCCGGCGACCATGGCGAGCAAAACGATGTAAAGCAGTTGCGAGTTCACGATCCAACCGACAAGTGCCGCGCCTTCTATAACGTCTGAAAATAGACTTCGAGCGCTTGTCCGTCCAGCAGCAGGCATATCATTTCGCGCGCCGGCGGGCATACACCTCCCGCCCCGCCTCGCGCGCTTGTCATTGCAACCGGGCCATGTTAGCCCCGCCCGCCTTCAGCCCGACGAGCCCGACATGAGCGAACCGCAGCATCCCGGCATGACCAATGGCGACGGTACTCCCTCGCCGCAAGAGGTTCGCGTTCAGGTCCTTGGCCAGTACATAAAGGATTTGTCGTTCGAAAACCCAGGCGCACCGGGAAATGCCGCAGCACGGCCGCAAATCGAGCTTGGCGTCGATCTGCAGGCGCGGCGGCTGGATCAGGATCGGTACGAGGTCGACCTCAAGCTGCGGGTGACCGCCAAGTCCGAGGACAAGCCTCTTTTTCTGCTGGAGCTTGTCTACGCCGGCATGTTCGGGATTCAGAACGCGCCGCCGGAGATCGTGCAGCAATTCCTGCTCATCGAGGCGCCGCACATCATATTCCCCTTCGCGCGCCGCGTCGTCGCCGATGTCATTCGCGACGGCGGGATGCCGCCGCTGTTGATCGAGCCGATCGATTTCGCGGCGCTATATCGGGCCAAGCAGGCCGAGGCGCAGCAGCAGCAATCCCAGGCACCGGCCACCGTTTAGGCCCAGTTCCATACCGCTTGTGCGCCCAAATCCGCGACGAAAGCGGCATGCAACACGAGTTCCTGCTCGCTGAGGCGGGGCAGAAGCGGCTCCGGCCTTAGCCGAGGGACGCGGATTTCGCTGGCGGCGGCCGCGAGGACGCTGTCCGCCGGTGCCAGCATGAGCCGGGCCTGACGGCCGCCAACCAGTTCCAGATAGATTTGCGCGGTGAGCTGTGCATCGAGCAGCGCGCCATGCTTTACGCGGCTGGAAAGATCCACGCCGAACCGGCGGCACAATTCATCCAGCGAGTATCGCGCGCCCGGCAGTTTCGTCTTCGCGATCTCGATCGTGTCGATGGCGCGTCCGAATGAAATGGTGGGCCGCGCCACGCGACGCAATTCGTGATTAAGGAATTTCAGGTCGAAGCCGGCGTTGTGCATGATGACCGGCGCATCGCCCAGAAACGCGATCAGCTCGTCGGCGATGTGCGCGAACAATGGCTTGTCCGCCAGGAACGCGTCGGCGATGCCGTGCACCCGCTCGGATTCCAGCACCAGACGTTCGGGATTGAGATAGCGCTGGAATGTCACCCCGGTCGGCAGGTGATCGACCAATTCCACGCAGCCGATTTCGATGATCCGGTGTCCGTCGACCGGATCGAGTCCGGTGGTTTCCGTATCGAGGACAATTTCACGCACTGCCGGTTTCCCTGCGCCGCCGCTCCCGCAACGCGGCAACGATCTCCTTCACCTGCACGAAAGCGTGGTCGAGACCCTTGTCCGTCTCAACCACGAAATGCGCTTGTGCACGCTTTTCTGCGTCGGGCATCTGGCGAGCGAGAAGACGATCGAGCTTCTCCGGCGTCATTCCGGGGCGGCTGAGCACGCGGGCGCGCTGAATTTCCCGCGGCGCCGAGACCACTACCACGGTATCCATGCGGGTGTGACCGCCGGTCTCGTACAGAAGAGGGACGTCAAGAACCACAATTTCGGCACCGGTTTGGGCCGCTTTTTCGATAAAGGCCCGTTGTTCCTGTGCCACCAGCGGGTGGACGATCTGTTCCAGACGTTTGAGCTTCTCCGCGCTGGTACCGATCTCCATCGCGAGCGCCGCGCGATCAACTTTGCCATCGCGAACCGTGCCAGGAAATGCGCGGCTGATTTCATCGACGAGCGAGCCCCCGCGCTCGTAGAGTTTGTGAACTGCGGCATCGGCATCATGGACCGGAACGCCGAGCTTTGCGAACAGCTTCGCCGTTTCCGTCTTGCCCATGCCAATCGAACCGGTGAGGCCAAGGACAAGGGGCCGATGCTTCGTCACAACGACAACGCCTGCTCGAGTTCTGCCTGCAACTCCGGCGTGACCGCAGGCCGTATGCCGAAGAAGGCTTCGAAGGAGGGCACGGCCTGGTGCATCAGCATGCCGAGGCCGTTTGCGCATTTGTGGCCGCGCTCTCTCGCCTGCTTGAGCAGAATGGTCTCGGACGGATTGTAGACCAGATCGTACACAGTGGCTTCCTTCGGCAACGGCTCCAGCGAAATGGTCAAATTCCGCTCGCCCGCCATGCCGCCGCTCGTGGCATTCAGGAGCAGTGCGGCCGCGTCAGCCGCTTCCGGCCACCGCTGCCATTCAAACGCGAGCAGTTCGGCGGTCGCATGGCGGCGTAATTCCCCGATGAGTGTTGTCATCCGGCCAGGATCGCGATTGACGACACGAATCTCGGCCATCCCCAACCGATCCAGCGCAACGATGGCCGCACGCGCGGCCCCTCCCGCTCCAAGCAACACCGCCTTTTTCCCCGCAAGGGATACCCTGCCGAAGTCCTGCTCCAGGCTCGCACACAAGCCCCCGACATCCGTGTTGAAACCGTGGATCTGGCTGTTCCTGAAGATGATGAGGTTTGCCGCGCCGGTCTTCCGCGCCCCCTCGTCGACGGTCTCGCAGATCGCAAACGCCGCCTGCTTGTGAGGGATCGTGACGTTTACCCCGGCAAATCCCGCGACCTGCAAGGCGTGTATGAGCAGCGAAAATTGCTCCGGCCTGACCGCCAGCGGGAGATAACATCCGTGTATCCGGTGTTGCTTCAGCCAAAACCCATGAAGTTTCGGGGACAGCGAATGTGCCACCGGATAACCCACGACCCCTGCCAGTGTAAGGCTGGCGCTCATTCCGCGGCTTCGCGCCTCTCTGTCAGCAGATTGATCACAGCCGCCGCTGTCTCTTCCACCGAGCGCCGGCTGACATCGATGACTGGCCAACCCTGTTGTTCGAAGAGCTTCCGCGTGGTCGAAACCTCCGCCCTTACGTTCTCCAAATCCACATAAGACGTATCCCGCACCTCGCCCAATACCGTCAGACGGTTGCGGCGGATCTGCACCAGACGGTCAGGAGAGGCCCATAGCCCGACGATCAGCGGCGCGCCTGTCGTCAGCAGCTGCGGCGGCGGGGGAATGTTCGGTACAAGCGGGACGTTGGCCGCACGGACCCCGCGAATGGCAAGATACACACAGGTCGGTGTTTTGGAGGTTCGGCTCGCGCCGACAAGGATGACCTCGGCATCGTTCAGCATGTCGAGCGACTGGCCATCGTCGTGCGCGATGGCGAAATTCAGTGCTTCTATCCTGTGGAGATAGCGCTGATCGAGTTCATGCTGGCCGCCTGGTTTGTGCGATTCAGTTACATCCCCGAAGAATTTCCGCAGCGCGGCGATAGGTCCGTCCAGCACGCCCTGGCAGGGAATTCCAAGCTGCTTGCACTGGTTTTCAAGTTGGCGGCGAAGCTCAGGGTTGACGACGGTGAAGAGCACGAGGCCGGGCTCCACGCGGATGTGTTCCATCACCCGTTCAAGCTGGCGTTGACTGCGCACCAGCGCGTAAAAATGATCCTGGACGTCCACGCCCTCGAACTGCGCGGCCGCCGCTTTTGCAATCGCGTTCAGGGTTTCGCCAGTCGCATCCGACACCAGATGAATGTGAAACACCTTACTCACAATCGCCCCTCACCCATCCAAAATCCGTCAACCGCGATCACTGCCTCATAACATCCGATGCGAGAAACTTCACCGTTCTGCGGATTCCATCCCACCCTATGCTCACAGAAAGGTCTGCAGAGCGAAACCCTTGAGGTACAGGCATTACAGGCCTAATGACCAACCTCACACGCACATCATCCACAACAGCACAGGGCCAACATCATCTTCACTCTTTTAAGGAGTCTTTCTCTTGAAGAAAGATGGTAGCCGGCTTCTGTGTGCGTTGAACGGAGATGTCTCATCTCCCCCGCCGGTCTGGCTGATGCGGCAAGCCGGACGCTACCTGCCGGAATATCGCGAGCTGCGGGCGAAGGCCGGATCATTCTGGAAGCTGTGCATGACGCCGGAACTGGCGGCAGAGGCGACGCTTCAGCCAATCCGGCGCTTTGGTTTCGATGCTGCGATCATCTTTTCCGATATTTTGACGGTTCCCTACGCTTTGGGCAGGGAGGTTATCTTCGAGGAAGGCGAGGGACCATCGCTGCAGCCAGTCACTTCGTTGCTTGAACTGGAGCAGGAGAAACAAGTTTGGCGCGAGCGGTTGGCACCGGCTTACGAAACCATTCAGCGTGTGAGGGGCGCATTGCCACCGGAGATCGCCGTGCTGGGGTTTGCGGGTGCCCCATGGACGCTCGCGACCTATATGGTGGCTGGCCGAGGCGGTGACGAGCAACGTGCCGCCAGGCTGTGGGGCTATCGCGATCCGCACTCATTTGCGGTGCTCCTCGAACGGATCGGAGATTGCGTCGCGCAGCACCTGATCGCGCAGATCGATGTCGGGGCGGATGCCGTGCAGCTCTTCGACAGCTGGGCGGGTGGTTTGCCGGAGGTCCGCTATCGCGAGTGGGTGGTGGAGCCTACGAAACGGATTGTGGACAAGGTGAAAGCAGCGCATCCACGGGCTCGTATCATCGGCTTTCCACGAACGGCGAGTTTGCAAGGCTATCTTCTATACGCGCAGGAGACGGGTGTGGATGCCGTATCGATGGATACCGGCGTGCCACTTTCATGGGCTGTGGAGAATTTGCCGGGCAATGTTGTTTTGCAAGGCAATCTCGATCCGGTCGCGGTGATCGCCGGCGGCCCTGCGCTGATGCGCGGCATCGATGACATTCTGGCGGCGACGGCGGGCCGTCCTTTGATCTTCAATCTGGGTCACGGAATTCTGCCCGATACACCGCCGGAGAACGTTGCCGTGTTGGTCGAGAAGGTGAGGGCGGCGCGGTGAAGGTTGCCGTGGTGTTGTTCAATCTCGGAGGTCCGGATTCGCCCGAGGCGGTCGAGCCGTTTCTTCGCAATCTGTTTTCCGACAAAGCGGTGATTCCCCTGCCGAAGCCGCTGCGCCTTCCCCTGGCGCGATGGATCGCAAAGCGGCGGGCACCGATCGCGCGCGAGATTTACCGGAAGATCGGCGGCCGTTCGCCCATTTTGCCGGAAACCGAAAAGCAGGCGCGTGCTCTGGATGCAGCGCTTGCCAGGCGCGGGATCGAGGCGCGCAGCTTTATCGCCATGCGTGCCTGGAAGCCGTTTGCGCTCAGTGCCGCGCAGGAAATCAGAGGCTGGGGTGCTGATCGCGTCGTGCTGCTGCCGCTTTACCCGCAATTCTCAACCACCACCACGGCTTCCTCGCTCGACAATTGGTGGGAGGCGAGAAAACGGGCCGGCCTGACGGTGCCGCAGTCCCGCGCCTGCTGCTATCCCTGGGAGGACGGTTTCATCGCGGCTCTGGCGGAGTTGATCGCGACAGCGATGTCATCGCGAAAGTCGGGTGTGGATTATTGCCTGCTGTTATCCGCGCATGGACTTCCCAAGCGCACGATTGCCAAGGGCGATCCGTATCAGTGGCAGGTGGAAAGAACAGCGCAAGCGGTTGTGGACAGGTTGGGAATAGACGGACTCGACTGGAGCCTCTGCTACCAAAGCCGCGTGGGGCCGATGGAATGGATCGACCCGGCGACGGACGATGAAATTCGCCGCGCCGGAACCGACGGCAAAGGCGTAATCGTTGCGCCCATCGCCTTCGTGTCCGAGCATTCCGAAACGCTGGTGGAACTGGACATCGACTATCGCAACCTCGCAAAGGAATGCGGCGTGCCCGATTACATCCGGGTGCCGGCGGTTGGAACGCACCCGCTGTTCATCGAAGGACTTGCCAACATGGTGCAACGGGCGCTGGATGGAGGCGGCGTGGTAACCTGCGGCCCTGACCGGATTTGCCCGCCGCAACTCTCTCACTGTGGGTTTGGAAACATCGATGGCTGATCTTCGCGTTTTCCTTGCCAATTACATCGACTGGATCAAGGCGTTCCATGTGATTGCGGTGATCGCGTGGATGAGTGGCCTGCTCTATCTGCCGAGATTGTTTGTCTATCACACGGAGACGCAGCGCGGCTCCGCCGAATCGGAACGTTTCAAGGTGATGGAGCGCAAGCTGCTGCGCTCTATCATGAACCCCGCGGTGATCGCGGTCTGGATCCTGGGGCCGACGCTCGCCTGGCTTACGGCCGCCTATGAAGACCGCTGGCTGCAGGTAAAGTTCCTGTTGGTGGTTGGACTGACAGTGGCGCATCACCTGTTCGCGCGATGGCAGCGGGATTTTGAACTGGACCGCAATAGTCGCTCTGCCCGCTTCTACCGGGTTTGGAACGAGATTCCGGCCCTGCTGATGGTATTCATTGTCATTCTCGTGATCGTTCAGCCTTTCTGAACCATTGCCGCGATGCCTCTTTTCAACGGCGCCAAATCAAGCTATAAAGTGTTGTTTCCCATCCGAAGCCGCAGGGCGAGACGCTTAACCTGAGGCGAATTTCCAGCCGGTAGCCGGCGCGGCCAAAGATCAGACTCCAAAAGGCAGTGGGCAGCAGGAGCCCTCAGCGCTTTTCCGGAAACCCTCCTCCAAACCGTAGTTCAAGGTACGATATGACCATCCAGGACGGCCTTCAGGCGATGAAGCTGAAGGATTTGAAGTCGAAATCCCCCACCGATCTGCTTGCCTTTGCCGAGGACCTCGAAATCGAGAACGCCTCCTCCATGCGCAAGCAGGACATGCTGTTCGCCATCCTGAAGGAGCTGGCGGAGCGGGACGTCGAGATCACCGGCGAAGGCGTGGTCGAGACGTTGCAGGATGGCTTCGGCTTCCTGCGCTCGCCGGAATCGAATTACCTGCCAGGTCCGGACGACATCTACGTCAGTCCCTCGCAGATCCGCCGCTTCGGGCTTCGTACGGGAGACACCGTGGAAGGACCGATCCGCTCGCCGAAGGACGGCGAGCGCTATTTCGCGCTCCTGAAAGTTTCCTCGATCAATTTCGAGGATCCGGAGGCGATCCGGCACAAGGTGCATTTCGATAATCTGACGCCGCTCTATCCGACCAAGTGGCTGAAGATGGAGATCGACGATCCGACGTTGAAAGACAAAACCGGCCGCGTGATCGATATTGTATCGCCGCAGGGCAAAGGCCAGCGCGCGCTCATCACGGCGCAGCCGCGCACCGGCAAGACGGTGATCCTGCAGAACATCGCCAAGGCGATCGCCGCCAATCATCCGGAATGCTACCTGATCGTGCTCCTGATCGACGAGCGGCCCGAGGAAGTGACGGACATGCAGCGCTCGGTAAAGGGCGAGGTGATTTCCTCGACATTCGACGAGCCGGCAACACGCCACGTGCAGGTGGCCGAGATGGTGATCGAAAAGGCCAAGCGGCTGGTCGAGCACAAGCGCGACGTGGTGATCCTGCTCGATTCCATTACCCGGCTGGGCCGAGCCTACAACACCGTCGTGCCGTCATCGGGCAAGGTGCTGACCGGCGGCGTGGATGCCAACGCGCTGCAACGGCCCAAGCGCTTCTTCGGCGCCGCGCGCAACATCGAGGAAGGCGGCTCGCTCACCATCATCTCGACCGCGCTGATCGATACCGGCAGCCGCATGGACGAAGTGATCTTCGAAGAGTTCAAGGGCACCGGCAACTCGGAAATCATCCTCGACCGCAAAGTGGCGGACAAGCGCGTGTTCCCGGCCATCGACATTCTCAAATCCGGCACCCGCAAGGACGATTTGCTGGTCGAGAAGGGCACGCTGTCGAAGATGTATGTGCTGCGCCGCATCCTGGCGCCGATGGGCACCACCGATGCGGTCGAGTTCCTGCTCGACAAGCTGCGCTCCTCGAAGAACAACGCCGACTTCTTCGACAGCATGAACGCCTGAGAACTGGCCGCTAAGCCAGCTTCAATCCGCAGTATGCTGCGAAATGATCGAAGTCGCCATCGCGCTTAATCAGCGGGACATCATGGTCGATACAGGACTGCGCGATTAAGGCGTCTGGCAGGCGCGCCCGGCGCTTTTTTGCGAGGACAGTCGCCCGCGACCGACCAACCCGAAACCAATATCCGTCAAAAATCTCCAGCAGCGGAAGTTGTTGAACAAGCGCAGCATGTTGGGCTGGCATCTGCGCGTCGGAGAAAATCTCCGACAGAACCGGCGGCGGAAGGACGATCTCGCCAGCCGATAACGCGGCGTCGAACAGCTCCACGTCGGCACCGGTTAGGTTGTCGAAATAGGCTATGATGGTTGAGGAGTCCGCGGCGATCATTTGCGCTTGCGGCTGAAACTGCGATCCTCCCGCAGCACATCGAGATTGAGGCTGGACTTGTATGTCCCCCGCAGTTTTCTGAACTCCTGCTGTGCTCGAATCGAAGCCAGCTTTTTGAGCCCGGCCCGGACAGTCTCCGTTACGCCTTCGCCAGTGTAGGCTTGCGCGTACTCCAGATCCTGACTTGGAACCTCAACGGTAATTTTGCGCATTTCATCCATGCGGGTTCCATACCATAGTCATCACTGGTCTGCAAGCTGGGTACAGAGCTGGGAATCCAGCAGCGCTTGGAAAATCACGGCAACAGCACCGTGGCGCCGGTGGTCGTGCGGGAATGCAGCGCTTCATGCGCGGCGCGCGCGTCCGCCAAACCGAAACGCTGATTGATCGAAATTTTCACTGCGCCGGATTCGATCACCGCGAACAAATCGTCCGCCGTTTGCTGCAACTCATCGCGTGTGCGCGTGTAATGAAACAGCGTCGGACGGGTGAGATAGAGCGAGCCCTTGGCACTGAGAATTGCCGGCTCGAACGCCGGCACCGCGCCGCTGGAATTGCCGAAACTCACCAGCATGCCGCGCACGGCAAGGCAATCGAGCGAGCCGTCCCACGTCTCCTTGCCGACGGAATCGTAAACCACCGGCACACCTTCCCCGCCGGTGAGCGCGCGTACCTGCTTCGGCCAATCCTCGCTGCGCGTATTGAGCACATGCGCGCAGCCATTGCGTTTGGCCAGCTCGATCTTGTCATCGGAACCGACCGTGCCGATCACGGTGGCACCGAGATACGCGGCCCATTGGCAGGCGATGAGCCCCACGCCGCCGGCCGCCGAATGAAATACGATCGTCTGCCCGGGCTGCACCGGAAAGGTGCGCTTGAGCAGATACTGTGCCGTCATCCCTTTCAGCATCGATGCCGCCGCGACTTCGTCCGAGATGGCATCCGGCAACTTCACCACCCGATCCGCCGGCACGTTGTTGGCTTCCGCGTAGGCGCCGATGGGGCCCGTGCAGTAGCCAACACGATCGCCAAGTTTGAGATCGGAAACATTGTCGCCGACTGCTTCGATTGTACCGGCGGCTTCCAGGCCAAGACCCGATGGCAGGGTCACGGGATACAAACCGGAGCGGTGGTACGTGTCGATGAAATTGACGCCGATGGCAGCGTGCTTCACCCGCACCTGGCCGGCTTCCGGCGGCGGCAGTTCGATGTCCTCCAGCTTCAGGACTTCGGGACCGCCTGTGCGGTCAAACCGGATCGCTTTCATCGGATGCTCCACAAGTCATTGTTCTCAAAACGAAAATGCCTGACGGTTGTTTTCACGAAATCGCTCGTCCCTCCCCTCCATATCCGGCAACGGAATTGTCCGTTTTGTTTGGTGGTAAGTGGGATGACCCCCTCCCCCCCGCCATCGATCACACACCAGATGTTGCGGTTCGCGAACCGGACTCGCATTTGAAGTACCGACTCCGCGCAATTGTGTGGTTGCGGCCGCCCCGGTGGGCGGCCATGACGGAAGAGGGCAGCGATGCAAACGGCGCTTTCATGTACGCCAATATAAGGCCGAAAGCGCGGTGGTAGACGGGTGGTAATGAAATAAATTTGTCCTGCTGATCGCAACAAGTTTTCGAATTCGCATTACCTGTTACGGTATTGCTCATTCGGCACCGTCACCGCATTCGGCAGGCCGGTATCTTGTGATCCGGATTCTTCGAGGCGAGTTGCAATCCGGCTGGAAGAACGTGAATGCGAGTTGCTTAATCTAGGTTAAGATAATTTGCCGCGGACTCCCGAGTTCTTGTTGCTTGAGCTGAACGCAGAAAGACTCAATACATACGGGAAATGTAATTCATTGTGCATGCGGAGGGGCTCAGTGATGCTCAAGGGAATCTTTGTTGGCGGGGTTATAGCGCTTGGTATTTCACCGGTTTACGCCGCCAATCTCGTCATGGATCCTTCGTTCGAGAAGCCGGTGGTTCCGGACGGCGGGGACGTGGAATTTACGGTGGGCCAAACATTCAATGGCTGGACTGTGGTCGGCGACACGAACGTGGCCGTTGTCAGCGGGGATCAGACATCGGGAGGGTTTACGCTTCCCGCGAAAAAAGGCGCCCAGTGGCTCGACCTGACAGGAGCCTTCGGCAATTCGGCGACCGGCGTTCAGCAAAAGCTTAAGACGCAGCCCGGCGCCACATATTCTGTCACCTTCTATATCGGCAATACCTACAACCCTGGCGGTGAACTGGGCGTCGATAGCACAGTCCATGTGTACGTGGATGGCGCTGACGCGGGCATCTTCACCAATTCCAAGAAAAGCGGTGACACGATGGTCTGGCAGAAATTCTCGACCGAATTCGTAGCCCAGAAAACAAAAACGACGATTGCATTCGTCAACGGCGATCCGCAGACCGACAATTGCAACGGCCTGGACGCCATTTCCGTGGTGCTGTCGACGGCGCCGTAGGGAGTATCGCCAAGCGGTGTTCAGTTCGTAAGACAACGACCTAACCCAGCATTCGCTGTTCCGTCTGTACCGCGCCGTTGGCAGGCGCCACGTCGAAGCGCACGCGGCCGATGATGTGCCCGTTCGGCAAATCCACATCCACCCGCCACTGCCCCGGCGTGATCCGGCGCGAGAGCGTGTAGCCGCGATAGCCATCGTCGCGGCCGCCGACAATCTGGTACGTCACCGTCGAAACCGTGCGCCAGCTGAAATGCGCCGCGTCGTAGCGCTGCCAGCGGTGCTGCACCTTCGTGTTGAGCTTCACCGGAGCAAACACGGCGCTGTACACATACAGCGCCTCCCCCGGCCTCACATGCATGAGCGACGGCGCACCGAAGCGCACCTTCCACGATTGCGGCTCCGCCACTGCCTGATACTTGTCGCCCGTCTTCTTCACGAAATGATAGACGCCGCCGGCGGACAGCGCGATCGGCAATGGCGGCAGCACGCCGGCGAAATAGAAGATGTTGATCAGCGCGTAGACAAGCGCGGTGCCGACCGCCACTTCCACCCGCGAGGCGCGCCATTCCTGCGGCCCCAGGCCCTTCACCACGCGCATCAGCATGAAGAAGAGGACGAGCGCGATGCCGCCGGCCAGCAGGAAATTCAGCACGCCGACACTGTGCGTGAACAGCGGCACGGTGACGATGCAGTAGGAGTAGAGCGCGAAGAAGAACAGCATCGCCGCAAAGGCGAGCCGCGAATGGTACTTCTTGAAGATCTCGTTGCCGAGAAAGATGGCGAGCAGCACGATCAGGAACGGCCATGAGGCGGTGAGCACGGCGCTGCGCGAATAGAAGATGAGGAAGGCGCTCCACAATCCGCCCAGCGCGAATTGCGTGGCGAAAGGCAGCAGGGCCCGCCAGCGCGGCCACGGCTTGCCGTTTGCCACCCGCTCCGCCAGCACATGCAGGATGAGCATGGAAACGGCGGCGAGCGAGAGATAGCCGATGAACACCAGCTGGGTGTTGGGCAGGTCGATCCGGCGGAAGGCGTAGTTGTCGAAGGCGAAGCCACCGATCATGCTGGCCGCCGACAGCGACCGCTCGTGCCGGGCAATGAAGTCGTAGGTGCGCTTGATCACGCTGATTAAGCTGCGTGACGGCGCGTTGGACGGATTAGCACATCCGCTGGAATCTGCAGTTCGGTGTGAAGCCGGCGGATCATCCCGATAGAGAGACTCCGTTTGCGATTGAGGACTTCGGCAACGCGCGTTCGAGTCCCGATCAAGGGCTCAAGGTCCTTTCTGGTGAGGCCCTGACTCTCCATGCGAAATTTGATCGCTTCAATAGGGTCAGGTGGATCCATCGGGTAGTGTTCAGCCTCGTAGGCATCGATCAAGGTGGCAAGCACATCCAGCCGATCACCCTTGGGTGTTCCGAGCTTTGTGCCCCACAGCTTTTCCACTTCGGCCAGAGCTTTGTTGTAGTCGGCCTCTGTCCGGATGGGTCTGACATCATTTTTCATGCTGCACCTTTGCGACATCGATCTTGTCATACGCTTTATGGCTGCCGATCCATTTGATCCATACCATCGCCTTCTCGAAGTCGATCGCGACAACCAACCGATAGGAATTCCCTTTGATATTGAAGACCGCGCGATCGGAGGTGATGACGCTTGCTGTCGCGTAATGGCGCTTTACGTCCGCCATGCTCCTCCATCGCGCGCGCTTCGCCTCTTGAAACCATGCATCCAATGCAGCCTTTACGGCCCGCCAATCCTTGAGGCCCGCCAGCGAATCTACAAAAGCATGGAGCGTACTCCGGGCAATGATTCGCATACGGCATCATTATCATGTGCCCAATTTGGGCGCAAGCTATTGCGCCCCGAAAGGTGACCTCTAGCCGAACGGCATGGGTTCGACGCAGAGTGCGGCATGGACTCAGCGCCGCGCGCACAACGAACGATCTTCGGGCATCCGCGTGGGCTGCTGTTCATCGCTGGCACGGAGCTGTGGGACCGCGTCTCGTTTCACGGCATGCAGGCGCTTTTGGTGCTCTACATGGTGGAGCAGCTGTTGCTGCCCGGCCACGTGGAGCATGTGGCGGGGTTCGCCGCGTTCCGCGCGGCAATCGAATCCGTAACGGGTGCGCTCTCCACCCAGGCGCTCGCCTTTCAGATTTTCGGCCTCTACATCGGACTTGTTTATTTCACGCCGGTGTTCGGCGGCGCGCTGGGAGACCGCGTGCTGGGCCGCGTGCGCACCGTTTCGCTCGGCGCGCTCTTGATGACCGCGGGACATTTCTGCCTCGCCTTCGACCGTTCCTTTCTGCTGGCGCTGCTGCTGCTGATCCTGGGCGCGGGATGTTTGCGCGGCAACCTGCAGCCGCAGGTGGGCGAGCTGTACGCGAAGGACGACCGCCGCCGCACCACCGCCTTCCAGATCTACGCGGCAATGATCGCGCTGGGCGGCTTCATCGCGCCCATCGTCACCGGCCAGCTGGCGAAATCCTTCACCTGGCATGTGGGATTTGCCTTCGCCGGTTTCGGCATGCTCATCGGGCTCGCCGTGTACCTGTACGGCCGCCCATCTCTGCCACCCGATCCGCCGCGCCGCGAGCGACAGGCGGCGCCTCCGTTGACGGCGGAAGAACGGTATATCGTGTGGCTGCTGATCCTGATGCTGCCCATCGCGGCGCTGTTCTGGATCGCGCAAAGCCAGGTGTGGAACACCTACAACATCTGGGTGCGCGATCACGTGAACCTCACATTCGGCAGCTGGACAATGCCGGTGCCGTGGCTGCAATCGCTGGACGGGCTGGCGCCGTTCGCCTGCATGCCGCTGGTGCTGATGTTCTGGAGCCGGCAGCGAGCCCGCGGTCGCGAGCCGAGCGAGTTCACCAAAATGGCCATCGGCTGCTCGATTTTCGGCGCCTCGACCTTGATTCTGGCCGCAGCGAGCGCGGTGGCCGGCACGACCGGCCGCGCTTCGCTCGCGTGGGCGGTGGCATTTCATCTCGGCTCCAACATCGGCTGGATTTTCTTTGCGCCGACCACCACGGCGCTCGTCTCGCGTGCCGCGCCCGACAAGATCAACGCCACCATGATCGGCGGCTATTCGCTGGCGGTGTTTTTGGGCAGCACGATCAGCGGACGATTGGGTGCGCTCTACGAGCGCTGGCCGGCGAGCGAATTCTGGATGCTGCATGCCGCATTGGTGAGCCTGGGCGGCGTGCTGGTGCTGGCGTTCGGCACCTTGATGAAGCCGGCGCTCAATCGCACCTATGGCGTGGTGATGGACCGTGCCGAAGCAACGGCGACAGCGGAGCTGTAGCGATGCGTCACGATATCCGTCAGCTGGGCGCGAACGACATCGATACGATGCGCGCCATGCTGCGCATGTTCGGGCGCGCCTTCGAAGATGTGCCGACGTATTGCGATGAACAACCTTCCGATGCCTATTTGCGGCGCCTGCTCGCGCGCGACAGCTTCATCGCGCTGGCGGCGATGGGCGATGATGGCGGGGTGGTCGGCGGCATCGCTGCTTATGTGCTCGACAAGTTCGAGCAGGAGCGCAGCGAAATCTACATCTACGATCTCGCGGTCGCGCAGCCCCACCGGCGGCAGGGTGTTGCAACCGCGCTGATCGAGAATTTGCGCGCGATTGCAAGCCGGCGCGGCGCCTGTGTCATCTTCGTGCAGGCCGATCTGGGCGATGCGCCGGCGATTGCGCTCTACACCAAGCTCGGCATCCGCGAGGACGTGCTACACTTCGACATCGATGTGCAGCCGGATACACGCCGGTAAGGCGCTAATCCCTCACCGTGTAGGTGCCCTGCCGGTATAGTTTCGATTTGTACTGGTGCGTCGCCACGTAAAGGCGCCAGGTCCCGCCATCGACCATGGGATACGAAATCTCGATCAGATAGGGGCGCCGATGCCCCCGCATTTCAAGACCGCCGATGATCGACCGGCCTTCCGTTCCGGTTACTTTTCCGATTGCGCCCACGACGCTGTCGATTTGGCAATGCTCGATGGGATAGCCGCTGACGCGCGCGTGATCGACGATCAGGAGCAGCGATTTGCAGATGTCGCCCAAATTGAGCACCGGACCTTTGGCCTCGGCTGTGCCTGACATAGTCAACGCAGCGGCCGCAGCCGCGATGATCGCGCACTTCCGCATGGTGTGCCTCCCAAAGTGAGCGCCCAGGCTACGCTCAGGATGGGGCTCTAACAATCGGGGCTCAATGGCGCGGGACCGCCGCGAGAGCGGCCGGGCGGCATTGCACAGCGCTATGCGGGCTATCCGGAAGCGATGAGTTTCCCCATCTCCTGTTCGTCCGGCACCTGGCCGTTCGGGGTGAGTTTGTTGACGGCCTCGGGCAGCGCCTGACTGAGGCCCGACAGCAATTGCTCGCGCGACATCCCGGTTTCGCGCGTCAGCCAGTCGATGCGGTCACTGCCCAGCGCCTGTTCGAGTTCGTGTGGCGCCACCGGCTTGTTGGGACCGGTGCCGACCCAGCTGTCCGCTTTTTCGCCATGCCCGTTCTGCTGGAATTGCTTCAGCAGATCCTGCAGCCCGCCGGACAACGCGCCGCCTCCCAGAATGCCGCCGAGCATCCCGCCAAGTCCGTCCAGACCGCCGGAGAGCACGCCTCCCAATCCACCCGGCGTGCCCGTACCCGTCTCAGGAACCGGCGCGCCGGAAGGATTGCCCGGCTTGTTCATGCCCAATATGTCGGCAAGACGGCCCTTGCCGTGCAGCGTGCGGTAAGCAAGCACACCCAGCAGCGCCATGGTGATCGGCGACATACCGCGATGGGAACCACCGAGATTAAACAGAGCCATGCGCGAAGACCCTTTCTGTCAGTGCTTCAGACTGTCCGGAACCTTGCCGCCGCTTTCCGCCAGCTTAGCCATCACCCGCTTGTGCAGCCAGATGTTCATGGCAGCGGAATCGTGCTGATCGCCGCTATAATGCAGCTCCTTCGCCAGCTCCTGACGGGCGGACAGGCTGCTGTCGAGATCCAGTAGCTTCAATAGGTCTACGATCGAGTGCCGCCAATCCAGGTTGGCATGCTTTTCCGCCTTTAGCTTTTCGAGAATGGCTTCCACATCCACCGACTGCTGCGGCTTGGCAGCCTGCGGTGGCGGACTCACCGGTTTTGGCTGCTGCTGCGGCGCGGCGTGTGCCTGCTGGGTTGGCGAAGCCGCCTTCCCTTGGCCGCTTTGTGGATGGGCTTGCTGACTGCCGGCCGTGGCGGATGAAGGCGCCGGTGCTGTTTGCTGCGCGCGACCGAAGATGGCGCCCAGAATGCTGCCGAAGATGCTCATGTCACCGTCCAGATAAGACGCGAGTGACAACGAGATGGCGGCCCTCTGGTTGCGCCGCGGCTCAGGCATCGGATGCAGGCGATTGAGTCTACTTGATTACAGAGTAGGTGCCGCTCTGATAGACTTTCGCCGTGTAGCCGGCCTTCGTGTAGTACATCGTCCAGCCTCCGCCGTTGACCAGTGGATAGTCCACGCGCAGGAGGAACTGGTTTTTCTTCGGCTTGTCGAGCAATCGCACGCTGGCAATCATCGACCGGCCTTCCGTTCCCTGCACCCTGCCGATCACGCCAACAAAATTGCCGGTCTGGCAGGTGAAGTGCGAAAAACCGCTAACGGTTGAATGATCCACGACAACCGCCATGAAATGGCAGATGTCGCCCAGATCGAGCACCGGTACTTTTGCTTGCGCCGAGCCCGACACAACCAGCGCCGCCGCTGCCGCCATCATGGAAAATTTGCGCATGACTCCCTCCCCGGAAAACCTGAGAGCCTAGACTAGCCGTATGACACAAACTTCACAATCATGCGCGACTGTGGGGTTGTCCGCCCAGCCTTGCTTCGAGCGCTGCCTTCCTTTCCGGCCACTCGCTGTCGAGGATGGAGAAATAGACCGTGTCGCGGATGCGGCCCGACTGGCAGATCAGGTGCTTGCGGAAGGTGCCTTCCTCAACCGCGCCGATGCGGGCCAGCGCAGCGCGGGATTTCTCGTTCAAAGCATCGGTCTTGAACTCCACGCGGATCATGCCGAGTCGTTCGAAGGCGTGGGTGAGCAACAACAACTTGCATTCCGTGTTCACCGGCGTGCGCTGGAAGGCAGGCGCGTACCACGTCCAGCCGATTTCCAGCCGGCGGTTAGGCAGGTTGATCGCGCTGTAGCGCGTGCTGCCGCTGGCGCGACCGCTTTCCAGATGGATGACCGCGAACGGCAGCGAGATGCTGGCGTCCTGTTCGCCGAGCGCGGTTTCGATGTAGCTGCGCATTTCCTCGCGCGACGTCACCTGATTGGGTATCCAGCGCCACAATTCCGAATCCAGCCCGGCATCGGCGAGATCGTCGAGATGCGCAAGCGTCAGCGGCTCCAGCCGCACGAAGCGGCCGTTCAGGGTAACCGGCTGCAATCGCTCTGTGTTGTTACGCGAACTCAACTCAGATGCTGCTTGAAGAAGGTGGAGGTGCGGCCATTCGCAAGATCGGCGCAGGCCTTGTCGTAATGCGCGCCGCCTTCGCGCGCGAAGGCGTGATCCATCTGCGGATAGAAGTGCAAGGTGACAAGAGGATTGCCTTTCAATGCCTCGGCGATTTTCTTTTGCGCCTCCGGTTTGACGAACTGGTCCTTCTCCGCAATGTGCAGCATGAGCGGCCTCTCGATGGTTTTCGCCTCGTCCAGCTTCTGGTCGATGTTGACGCCGTAATAGCCGACCGCTGCGTCCACATCGGTGCGCGCGCCGGTAAGGTATGCAAGCAATCCACCCAGGCAGTAACCCACGGCGCCCACCTTCCCGGTGCAGCCATCGAGTCCACGCAAATGGGAAATCGAGGCCTGGATATCCTTCACGCCGGAATCCGGATCGAACTTGTTCATCAGCGCAAAAGCATGCTGCCACTCAGCATCCGATTTGTCGGTGAGCTGCACGCCAGGCTCGAGATGCCAGAAAAGATCGGGCGCCAGCGCGAAGTAGCCGCGCGCGGCAAAGCCGTCGGCGATGTCTCGGATCACTTTGTTGATGCCGAAAATCTCCTGGATGACGACGATGCCTGGTCCACGAGCGGCAGACGGAATCGCAAGATAAGCCCCGAGATTGCCATCGGGACCGCTGATGATGATGTCCTTCCCGGCCATGGCTCCCCCTGTTCCTTATGCCCGCCCGGCGGCGCGCTGCGGCAGCTGCAGCACCTGACTCAAAGTCACAGGATTGGTAATCGGCGCAGAACAGGTCGCTTGCTGGCAGATATAGGCCGTCGGCTGGCCGTTCTCCATCCGCTTCCCGTATGCGGGATGGCTCTCGCTGAAATTTTCCGCCGGATCGGCCACGACGAGCGTGCGGTTGGGCAAGCTGCGGCCCATCACGGCGGAGACCAGCTCATGCGTCTTCGGATTGGTAACCGGCCCCACAATGACGATCTGCAACCCCGTCAACACCACTTCCAGCCCGCAGAGGTACGACGCCATGGAAGCGAAAGCGCGCGCCGGCTCGCCGGAGAACGCATCGATCAGCGCGTTGCAGCGATCGCGGTAGGCATTCGACCACGTCGCCAGATGCAGCCGCGCCAGCACGCCGACCAGTACGCCGTTGGCGGACGGCGTGGCCTGATCGTACACCATCCGTGAGCGGACGATCAGCGGATCGGAATCGTCGGCGGTGAAGAAATAGCCGCTGTTCTGCGCGTCCCAGAAATGATCGTTCAGCACGTGGATCCAGCCTTGGGCGCGTTCGAGGTAGCGGCGATCGCCCGTGGTTTCCCACAGCGTGAGCGCCGCCCGTGCCATGTGGGCGTAATCGTCCGCAAAGCCGGTGTGCTGCCGCTTGCCGTTGCGCCAGGAGTGATAGAGCCGGTCGCCATCGCCGAGCGCGCGCGCGACAAAGTCGAAGGCGCGGATTGCGGCGGTCGTCCACTCGGTTTTGCGGAACACGGCGCCGGCATTGGCGAGCGCCGCGATCGTCATGCCGTTCCAATCCGCCAGCACCTTGTCGTCACGCATCGGCGGGACGCGCTTTTGGCGAGCCGCCAGCAGCAATTCACGTTGCCGCGTCAGCAGCGTTTCGTCCGCATCTGGTAGCGGAAATGAAGAATTTTCCCCCATGCGCGCAAGGATGTTGTGCCCTTCCCAGTTGCCTTCGCGGCTGACGGTGTAAGTGGATTTGAATCGCTGCGCGAAGGTGCCGGCGAGCGCCGCATCGATTTCGGCTTCGCTCCAGACGTAGTACTTGCCTTCCTGGCCTTCGGAATCCGCATCCAGCGCCGCAGCGAAGCCCTGCTCCACCATCATCTCGCGCAGCAGCCAGGCGACCGTTTCCTCGACACGCGCTTTATAGAGCGGCGTGCGATTGTGCTGCCAGAGCAGCGTGAGCATGTCGATGAACTGCGCGTTGTCGTACAGCATCTTCTCGAAGTGCGGCACCAGCCAGCGTTCGTCGACGGAATAGCGATGCAATCCGCCGCCGACATGATCGTAGATGCCACCCAGGCAGATGTTCACCAATGTCTGATTGGTGAGCTGCTGGAACTGCTCGACGCCGGTGCGCAAATAAGCGCGCCAGAGCAACTCGGTCAGTCCGAATGACGGAAACTTCGGCGCCCCGCTGACGCCGCCATAAAAGATGTCGAAGCGACGGGCGACCGCCATCGCCGCATTGTCGAGCAGCGTTCCGTCCAGCTTGCCCCGAAGGTCTCGGCCCCAAAGGTTGGCATAGACTTCCTGCACGCGATTGATGGTGTTGGCGACGGGCTCCGGCTGTTCGTGCCAGATGCGCGCCGCTTCATTCAGTACGCGGACGAACGCCGGCTGGCCGTAACGTTCTTCGCGCGGATAGTAGGTGCCGGCGAAGAACGGTTCGCCCTGCGGCGTCAGGAACATGGTGAGCGGCCAGCCGCCCTGCTTGCCCAGCGCCTGTGCCGCCGTTTGATAAATCTGATCGAGATCGGGCCGCTCCTCGCGATCGACTTTGATGTTGACGAACAGCTCGTTCATCACCGCCGCGGTTTCCGCATCGGTGAAGCTTTCTTCGTTCATCACGTGACACCAGTGGCAGGCGGTGTAGCCGATCGAGAGCAGGATGGGCTTGTTCTGCTGCTGCGCTTCCAGCAGCGCATCTTCGTTCCAGGCCCGCCAGTGAACCGGATTATCCTTGTGCAGGAGCAGGTATGGACTGGTTTCGGCGTCGAGCAGGTTGCGGCTCATCGAGGATCCTGGCGGCTGCGGACCGCCTTCTTGGCGGCGAGGAGAACTGCTAGTCTCCTAGCGCGGCTCAAGCGGCGCTCACAAGCGATGAAGATCACCATTGAAATGGACATGACGCCGGAAGAGGGCCGCAGGCTCATGGGCTTGCCGGACGTCACCGCCTTGCAGGCCGAAATGCTGGACGAGATGCGCCGGCGCATGAAGGCGGCGGTCGATGCGTCCGACCCGCAGGCCATGCTGAAGGCCTGGATGCCGCTCGGCGCGCAGGGCTTCGAACAGTTCCAGAAATTCCTCTGGGACAGTGCGGCGCAGGCGGCAGGCTCCGCCGCAAAACCCGGGGCGAAGAAGGACAAGCCCTAGCGTAAGGCATGGCGGACACGATTTTTGCCCTCTCCAGCGGACGCGGGCGTGCGGGCGTGGCCGTCGTTCGGGTGTCGGGGCCCCAGGCCCGCCGGGCACTCCTTGCTCTCGGAGTTGAGCCTGTTCCAAAGCCGCGGCTTGCGATGCGCCATAGATTGTCCGGTCCGGACGGTGATCACTTGGACGACGCCCTGGTGCTGTGGTTTCCGGCGCCGGCCAGTTTCACCGGCGAAGACGTCGCGGAGTTTCACGTCCATGGCGGCCGGGCGGTTATCGAAGCCCTGCTTGGCGCCCTGGGAACTCTGCCTGGCTCGCGCCCGGCCGAGCCCGGTGAATTTACCCGCCGCGCGGTGGAGAACGGCAAATTCGATCTCACCCAGGCCGAGGCGCTGGCCGATCTCATCAACGCCGAGACGGAGGCACAGCGCAAGCAGGCCTTCCGGCAGTACGATGGCGCGCTGGCGAGTTTGTACGAGGGGTGGCGGGCCCGGCTAATCGGCGCCGCGGCCTGGATCGAGGCGGCCATCGACTTCTCCGACGAGGAAATCCCGGGAGATCCTGTCGAGGAAGCGAAGGCACAAGTCATTGAGATCGCATCGGAAATCAACGACCATCTGAACGATGCCCGGCGGGGCGAAATTCTGCGCGACGGATTCCACCTAACGGTGATCGGTCCGCCGAACAGCGGAAAAAGTTCCTTGATCAATTCCCTCGCCCGCCGCGACGTGGCGATTGTCTCCGATATCCCCGGCACCACCCGCGATGTGGTTGAAGTTCATCTCGATCTCGGCGGCTATCCGGTCATTCTCGCTGATACGGCTGGACTGCGCGAGACCGGAGACCAAATCGAAGCAGAAGGGGTCCGCCGCGCGCTCGCCCGCGCCCAGGACGGAGACGCCGTGCTGCTTCTGCTGGATGCCACTAAACCATTGCAATATCAGGGTAATTTGGCTTCGGCACCTGCGTTGACGGTCTGGAACAAAGCCGACCTGCCGCATGCGCCCTGTGAAGGCCTGTCGGTTTCCGTGCGGACCGGAGACGGGCTGGACAATCTACTACAACATGTTGGGAATATTGTCCGAAAGCGGTTGGTTACCGGGGATGTTCCGGTCTTGACACGAGAGCGGCATCGTCATGCGCTGGCGCGGGCGGCTGAGGCTTTGGAGCGTAGCCTGGCGGCCGGCGAACTGGAGATTGTCGCAGAGGAAATGCGTTTCGCAATGCGGGAGCTGGGACGCATCACCGGTCGGGTCGATGTGGAAGACCTGTTGGACGTGGTCTTCCGTGATTTCTGTATCGGGAAGTGATGTTTCACGTGAAACGCCCTTGTTCCCCGATGCCGCTGCGCGTTATTCCGCGCTGATGAAGTCGTTAGACGTCATTGTCATCGGTGGCGGCCACGCCGGCTGCGAAGCGGCGGCAGCGTCCGCGCGAGTTGGTGCACGAACCCTCCTGCTCACGCACCGCCGCGACACGATCGGCGAAATGTCCTGCAACCCAGCAATTGGCGGTCTGGGTAAGGGCCATCTGGTTCGCGAAATAGACGCACTCGACGGACTGATGGGCCGGGTTGCGGACGCCGCCGGCATCCAGTTTCGGCTGCTGAATCGGCGCAAGGGGCCGGCCGTGCGCGGGCCACGCGCACAGGCGGACCGGAAGCTCTACAAACAGGCAATGCAGGCCGCCCTGGCTGAATTGCCGAACCTCATCATTTTGGAGACATCTGCCGAAGATTTGGTCATCGGGGAAGGGCGAGCTGTTGCGGTGCGAACTGGCGATGGCAGAGAGATCGGCTGTCGCGCCATCATCCTGACTACAGGCACGTTTCTTCGTGGCGTTATCCATCTGGGAGAGAAGAAAATTCCGGCAGGCCGGGTGGGCGAGGCGCCGTCCGTTGGGCTTTCGCAAACCTTGTATGGCCTTCGCTTCAGCATGGGCCGGCTTAAGACCGGTACGCCCCCGCGTCTTGATGGCGGATCGATCGACTGGTCCGGCCTGGAGGTTCAACCAGGCGACGACCCGCCCTACCCGTTCTCATTCCTCACGACGCAAATCACCACACCGCAGATAAACTGCCACATCACCCGGACTACGCCAGAAACCCACGCCATCATCCGGGCCAATTTGCATCGCGCTCCAATGTATTCCGGCCAAATCGAGAGTACCGGTCCGCGCTATTGCCCCTCGATCGAGGACAAGGTGGTGCGATTCGCCGACCGCGGCGGCCATCAGATCTTCCTGGAGCCGGAGGGCTTGGACGACGATACCGTCTATCCGAACGGTATTTCGACTTCGCTGCCCGCAGACGTGCAGCTTGCAATGGTCAAGACAATTCCGGGACTGGAGCGGGCGGTCATGCGCCGCCCAGGCTACGCGATTGAGTACGACTATGTCGACCCGCGCGAGCTAAAGCCTTCTCTGGAAACAAAAAAAGTAACCGGCCTTTATCTCGCCGGGCAGATCAACGGTACCACCGGATATGAGGAAGCCGCGGCGCAAGGCCTGATGGCAGGGCTGAACGCAGCAAGGGCGGCAGCCCGCCAGGACGCCGTGGTGCTGGATCGCGCCACGGCCTATACCGGCGTACTAATCGATGATCTAATTACAAAAGGTGTCACCGAGCCGTATCGGATGTTCACCTCACGCGCCGAATACCGCCTGACTTTGCGGGCTGACAACGCGGACCAACGACTAACCACACTCGGCGAGCAGGCCGGATGCGTCGGCAGCCAGCGTTCCGCGGCTTTTGCTGACAAACGCCGGCGCCTCAACCAGGCGCGAGAGCAGATGAAGAATCTGACCTTAACGCCCAACCAGGCGCAGCGACACGGCATCGCGATCAAATCGGACGGCGCTCGGCGATCCGGCGCGCAACTCCTGAGCCTTCCGGACGTGCGTTTGGAAAATCTGGCCCGAATTTGGCCGGAACTGGCAGGTTTTGCTCCCGATGTAATCGAGCAGCTGGAAATCGACGCGCAATATACCGGGTACCTCGACCGGCAGGAGGCCGACGTGATCGCGTTCCGCCGGGAGGAGGGCCTGCATATCCCGTCCGATCTAGACTATGGCGCCGTGAGGGGGCTTTCTACAGAAGCTATGCAAAAACTTGAACAAATTCGGCCGGTGACGTTGGGGCAGGCTGGCCGCATCGATGGGGTTACCCCTGCGGCGCTAACTTTGGTCCTGGCGCACATCCGAGCCAAAGGGGCATCCCGCGAACGTCTTGCCTCCTGAATTTGGCCCGGAGGAATTCGCGCAAGCCAGTGGTGTTTCACGTGAAACCCTGGCTCGGCTGAAGGCGTATGTTGCGTTGCTCGAAGATTGGAGCGCCCGCCACAACCTTGTTTCGCGAACTTCCCTGGCGGATGTCTGGCGGCGGCATGTCTGGGACTCCGCCCAACTGGAACTGTTCATCCCCCAACCGGCCCGGACGCTCGTCGATCTCGGTAGCGGTGCGGGATTTCCGGGCCTCGTGCTCGGAATACTTCTAAGAGAGCGGCCGGGATTTCGAACGGTGTTGTTCGAGGCAACGGCCAAGAAGTGCGCCTTCCTCTCGGTCGCGGCTGAACGATGCGGTGTGCCCGCCGAAATCCGCTGCGCCCGTATCGAGGATGCATCCACAGAACCTTTCGACGTCGTCACCGCCCGGGCCTGCGCGACGCTTGTCAAACTGCTCGGCTACGCGCAAAGCTTTCAGGGCACAGGCACGATAAATCTCTTTCTCAAGGGCCAAAATGTTGAGGCCGAGTTGACCGAAGCCCGTAGATATTGGAGCATGTCAGTGGTCCGGCTCCCCAGCCGGTCTGATCCCTCGGGCACGATCCTCGAAATCCGCGAGCTTGACCGTGTCCGCTGACCGCCCCCGTGTCCTGGTCGTCGCAAACCAGAAGGGCGGCGTGGGAAAAACGACAACCGCTATCAATCTCGGCACGGCGCTGGCCGCCATCGGCGAACCGACACTGGTCATCGACATCGACCCGCAGGGCAATGCCTCCACCGGACTCGGCGTTGGGCGCAACGACCGCAAGCGGACCATCTACGATGTGCTGGTTGGCCAGACCACGCTGGCGGACGCCGTCATGCCCACCAAGATTCCGCGCCTGTCGCTGGTGCCGTCCACCGTCGATCTCTCCGGTGCCGAACTCGAACTGATCGAACTGCCGCGGCGGAATTTCCGCCTCAAGGATGCGCTGGATGAGTATTCCGTACACGGATCATCGCAGTTTTCTTACGCGCTGATCGATTGCCCGCCGTCGCTTACGTTGCTTACCGTGAATGCAATGGCGGCAGCGGATGCCGTCATCGTGCCGCTGCAATGCGAGTTCTTCGCGCTGGAAGGTTTGAGCCAGCTTCTAAAAACCATCGAGCTGGTGCGCGGCAATCTCAATCCGCTGCTGGAAATTCAGGGCATCATTCTCACCATGTTCGACAAGCGCAACCGTTTGTCCGACCAGGTTGCGGCGGACGTGCGAGCCACGATGGGCGACACGGTCTACAACACCATGATTCCGCGCAACGTTCGCATTTCGGAAGCGCCGAGTCATGGATTGCCGGCGCTGGTCTACGATCTGCGCTGTCCGGGCAGCCAGGCCTACATTCAACTGGCGGGCGAGCTTGTGCAGCGCGAGCGCGCGCGCATCGCGGCATGAGCGGGGAGACGAAGATGGCGGAAGAAGCACGGCAGCAACATCGCGGGTTGGGGCGCGGCCTTTCGGCCCTGATCGGCGACGACGCGCCGGTGAGCGCACGGCCCGAAGCGTCGAAAACGCAACGCACGATCCCGATCGCGTTCCTGAAGCCCAACCGCTTTCAGCCGCGCAAGACATTTGCCCCTGAAGATTTGAACGACCTTGCCAACTCCATTCGCGAGAAAGGCGTGCTGCAACCAATTCTCGTGCGTCCCATCGCCGGCGAAGCGAACGCCTTCGAGATTGTTGCCGGCGAGCGCCGCTGGCGCGCCGCGCAGCTCGCCAAGCTGCACGACGTGCCGGTGGTGGTGCGCGAAATGTCAGATGGCGAATCGCTCGAATTCGCCATAATCGAGAATGTGCAGCGCGCCGATCTCAACGCCATCGAGGAGGCGGCTGCCTATCACGAGCTGATGGATCGCTTCAGCTACAAGCAGGAACGGGTGGCGCAGGAAGTCGGCAAGAGCCGCAGCCATGTCGCCAACACCATTCGGCTGCTGAAATTGCCGGAGAGCGTGAAGGCAATGATCCGCGATGGGCGGCTCTCCGCCGGCCATGCGCGCACCCTGATCGGCGCGCCGGATGCGGAAGCGCGCGCCAAGGCGATCGTCGAAGCCGGCATGAACGTGCGCCAGGCGGAAGCGAAAGCGAAGCCAAAGACGAAGGCCGGCGCGGGCGGCGCGTTGGCGCGGGCAAAGGATGCCGAC
Organism: Alphaproteobacteria bacterium; assembly: GCA_019241645.1. GTDB lineage: Bacteria > Pseudomonadota > Alphaproteobacteria > Micropepsales > Micropepsaceae > Rhizomicrobium. The sequence goes on along the minus strand of JAFAWQ010000003.1, from coordinate 26,158 downwards.
ACCAAGGCGCTGGAAACCAGCCTGCGCGATATTCTCGGGTTGATCGTGGATATTTCGCACCACGGCGCCAAGGGCGGCGAGCTTAGAATCGCCTACAAGACCCTCGAGCAACTCGACGATCTCGTCGCCCGCCTGAGCCGCTAAGCTGAACAACTTCTATTCGAGTTCACGCAGCAATCGCTGCACGGCCGTGGAGAGCACAGGCAAATCTTGCTGAAATCGTTTTCCACAGAATTGGATCGTTCGCCTTCTCATAGGCGTGCCGCAACCAGTTTCCGATGTCGGCCACATTGCGCCACGGCACCTCGGGCGCTCGCGCTTTTATCTCCGCCGTCAGATGACGGCTCGCTTCCGATATGATCTCCAGATTTCGAACGACAGCATCGTGGGTTAGAGCATCGTTGGAGAAATCCGCGAATTGCTTGCCTGTAAGAAAGCGTTGCACCTTCGCAATCGCTTCGGCGATATCGTCCAGGCGGGCAGGTTGCGATCTCGGCGCTGTCATTCAGAAGACCGGAATGGCGTCTGTTTCAATATCGCGTCGAAAGCGAGGCCGTACGCTTTCGCGGATGGTCACGTCAGCGGGAACCCCAAGAACATCGCTCGCAAGAAATTTGATTCCGGAAAGGCCGATCAGCGAGATACCGGCATTCTCATCCAGCTCGATCAGGACGTCCACGTCACTGTCTGGCCGTGCGTCCCCGCGCGCGGTCGAGCCGAAGATGGCGAGCGAGGTCACGCCGCGGGCCCGCAATTCGGGCTCGGCGGCTTTCAGCAGGCGAATGGCATCCTCGCGATTCATGTGGGCATTGTAGCATACCGCCGCAGGAAATGGGCTAGAGCGCAATATTGTAGTAAGCCCTTACCCAAAAACGTCATGGCCGCCCTTGTGGGGCCATCCATCCGTCGCGCGTCTGCGTGACGAAGAGGATCATTTGCGCTCGCGGAGGCTCGCCCGATGGATGGCCGGGTCAAGCCCGGCCATGACGAGGCTAGAGTAAGAATTGTAGACTACCATTGAGGCAAGCTATGGCACGCATCCCCATTCACCCCGGCGAGGTCCTGAAGGAAGAGCTTGAGATTCCTGGCATTAGCGCGCGGAGCTGGCGCGGCAGCTCAACGTGCCGACCAACCGGATCACCGGCATTCTGAACGAGCAACGCGCGATTACGGCCGATACCGCGCTGCGTCTCGGCCACTGGTTCGACACCAGAGCAGAAATGTGGCTGAACATGCAGACACTTTACGAACTCCGCCTCGCCGAACGGGAAAAAGGTGCGGAGATCAAGAAGCTGCCGAAGCGCAAGGCGGCCTAGTGTTCCCAAGCTTTTGAATCACGAGCTCTTGAAATCTGCCATGATCTCTCAGACCGACGCCATGTGCGCCACTAAAGTGAGGCGAAAATATCCAAGGTCGCCCATTAGCCCGTTCGCGGTAAAACCGCACCGGATACCTTCCAAGGTGAACCGGATGATGATCACGGTCGGAGACTAGATTGTACAGAGAAGCCTCCGCCAGACGCTCGCAACGCCGGGCGGCGCTACCGCTTACGATTACTAATCTTGGCGCATAGTGTGCGAGCAACACGATATTCTGGTCGCGACAAAACTGGAGATGAGGCGACCTTACAAATGTGGTGCCGTAGCGCTTAGCAAAGTCGACTTTCGTGTTGACAGAGCTCCAGAAAAAGAATTCGCCTAAAACAACCGACGCGTCCGCGCCGATAAAAGATCGGACCTTACCATACCATTTTTTTGCCTCACCCGCGCTTTGTTCCTTCGCTAGGCGTACTTGCAGTTCATCATGGGCGGAAAACTCGCGAAAGTTTTTTGAACTGTTGTCCTCCAAGATGTGTCCTGCATTCTCTCTGAGGATCAAATCCGCTGGATGATACTCAGCCTCATTCAGCCCAAACACCACAATGTCAGTGGAGTCATCGTTAGATTGATTCGCATATGGAAGCCGTACGTCAAACGAGCAAATGGTAGCTTCTCGCAACCGATCGTCACGTTTTGTGTACTCGCGAATCCTCGCGAGGCATTCGGCAATCATTCAGTCCTGATCCATCTTCAATGCAGCGATGAAGGCTTCCTGCGGGATGTCGACCTTGCCGAACTGGCGCATCTTCTTCTTCCCCTCCTTCTGCTTATCCAACAATTTCCGCTTACGTGTGATGTCGCCGCCGTAGCATTTCGCGGTCACATCCTTGCGCAGCGCAGAAAGCGTTTCGCGCGCGATCACCTTGCTGCCAATCGCCGCCTGAATGGGAATCTTGAAGAGGTGGCGCGGGATCAGTTCCTTCAGCTTTTCCACCATGCCGCGACCGCGCATTTCCGCGCGTGAGCGGTTGACGATCATCGATAATGCATCCACCGGCTCTTCATTGACCAGGATGGACATCTTCACCAGGTCACCTTCCTCGTAACCTTCGATGTGGTAGTCGAAACTGGCGTAGCCGCGGCTGACGCTCTTCAGCCGGTCGTAGAAGTCGAACACCACTTCGTTCAGCGGCAGCGCATAACGCACCATGGCGCGGCTGCCGGCATAGGTGAGCTCGATCTGCCGGCCGCGCCGGTCCTGGCACAGCTTCAGCACGGCGCCGAGGTAATCGTCGGGCACGAAGATGGTGGCGGTGATCCAAGGCTCCTCGATGAAGGCGATGCGCACCGGGTCCGGCATGTCCGCCGGATTGTGCAGTTCGCGCATCGTGCCGTCGGTCATGTGCAGGCGGTAGATCACGGACGGCGCGGTGGCGATCAGTTCGAGATTGAACTCACGCTCCAGCCGTTCCTGCACGATCTCCAGATGCAGCAGGCCCAGGAAGCCGCAACGGAAGCCGAAGCCCAGCGCGGCGCTCGTTTCCATCTCGTAGGTGAAACTCGCGTCGTTCAGGTGGAGCCGCGCCAGCGCATTGCGCAGATCCTCGAACTGCGCCGCATCCACCGGAAACAGGCCGCAGAACACCACCTGCTGCGCGGCATGGAATCCCGGCAGCGGCGTGTCGGTGCCTTTGCGTTCGTCGGTGATGGTGTCGCCGACTTGCGTGTCCGCCACTTCCTTGATGGCGGCAGTGATGAAGCCCACTTCGCCGGGGCCAAGCTGCTCGACAATCACCTGCTTGGGCGTGAACACGCCGACGCGCTCCACCTGATACACAGCGTCGGCCGCCATCATGCGGATCTTCTGGCCTTTGCGCAGCTCGCCATCCACCACGCGCACCAGCACCACCACGCCAAGGTATGCGTCGTACCAGCTGTCCACCAGCAGCGCCTTCAGCGGCGCTTGCGCCTCACCCTTCGGCGGGGGCAGGCGCGTCACCACCGCCTCCAGCACATCGGCGATGCCGATTCCCGTTTTGGCGGAAATGGGAATGGCGTCGCTGGCGTCGATCCCGATCACATCCTCGATCTGCTGGCGCACGCGGTCGGGCTCGGCAGCCGGCAGGTCGATCTTGTTCAGCACCGGCACGATTTCGAGATTGGCGTCAATCGCCTGATAGACATTGGCGAGTGTCTGCGCCTCCACGCCCTGGCTCGCATCCACCACCAGCAGCGCGCCTTCGCAGGCGGCGAGGCAGCGGCTTACCTCATAGGCGAAGTCCACATGGCCCGGCGTGTCCATCAGGTTCAGGATGTATGTCTCGTTGTTCTTGGCGCGGTATTCGAGGCGCACGGTCTGCGCCTTGATGGTGATGCCGCGCTCGCGCTCGATGTCCATGGAATCGAGCACCTGCTCCTTCATCTCGCGGGATGAGAGCCCGCCCGTGAACTGGATCAGCCGGTCTGCAAGCGTCGACTTCCCATGATCGATATGGGCGACAATCGAAAAATTCCGGATATTCGCGAGATCTGCCATGCGGCGCCGGTCATAACGAAGCACGGGATGCCCTTCAATGCAGGCTGTTCGGCACGTGCCGACCACGATGACTCGCCTACGGCTCGAAGACGTAGAGGCCGCCGGTGTTGGGGAACAACGGCCCCCGCCAGCGCGCGATATAGAGTCGCCCGTTGCCGGCGATGGTGATGCAGTGCTCCGGGCAGAGCACACATGCCAGCGAATCTCGCAGGCGACGTACAAGATAGCGCAGTGGGAAACAATCCGCGGTCCGCGGTCGGGCCTACCATGTTTGCCGACACCAAATGAGACCTGTATTCTGGACAGGTAGGTTGACCACAGGCCTCAAACTCAGGGTGCCTGGCGTTTGAAGTCGGCCATCCGTGACCGGTAATGGGGTGTCACGGTAGCACCGGTTCAGCGAGTCGCCTTCCCGGTCCTGTTCGTAGCGTGCGCGTAACATCAATGCGTAGCCACACAGCGGGAGGTGATCCATGTCCAGGCATTCTTTGCCCACGCGGCGCGACCTTCTGGCCACGTCGGCAGCCGCAAGCGCAGTCAGCCTATTTTCCGGACGTTCCCCCGCAGGCGCTGCGCATTCAAGCCAACCTTCGAAGCAGGGAGAGTCGCAGATGGATAAGCCGGCCGGCGCAATCCGACCCTTTCACTTTCACGCGAAAGAGGAGGATCTTGCCGATCTGAAGCGGCGCGTTGCCGCCACGCGCTGGCCCGACAGGGAAACGGTCTCCGATCAATCGCAGGGCGTGCAGCTGCACACCGCGAAGAAAATTCAGCAGCATTGGGCCAGGCACGATTGGCGCAAGATCGAAGCCCGCATGATGGCGTGGCCGAATTTCGTCACCGAGATCGACGGACTAGATATCCACTTCATCCACGTGAAATCGAAGCATGCGAATGCGCTGCCGATGATCGTAACGCACGGCTGGCCAGGTTCGATCATCGAACAGTTGAAGATCATCGAACCGCTGACGAACCCGACCGCGCATGGCGGAACGGAGGCCGACGCATTCCATCTGGTGATCCCATCGCTGCCCGGTTACGGCTTCTCCGGGAAACCGACTGCGCCGGGATGGAATCCCCTCAGTATCGCCAAGGCATGGGCAACGTTGATGCAGCGGCTCGGCTACACGAAATACGTGGCCCAGGGCGGCGACTGGGGGAATGCCGTTTCGGAGGTCATGGCGCTGCAGCAGCCGCCGGGACTGCTCGGCATCCACACCAACATGGCCGCGACGCTACCGCCCGACATTTCAAAGGCGCTCAACGCCGGGCAGCCGGCACCGGCCGATCTCGGTCCCGATGAGAAACGCGCCTACGAACAGGTCGACTTCTTCTACAAGAAGGGCCTCGGCTATGCGATCGAGATGAACAATCGCGCGCAGACGCTCTATGGCATCGCCGATTCACCGATCGGCCTCGCAGCCTGGATGCTGGATCACGATGCGGACAGTCACGCCCTCATCGCCCGCTCTCTTGATGGTCGCGCCGAGGGCATCACCCCAGATGATTTCCTCGACAACGTCACGCTCTACTGGCTAACGAATACTGCGATTTCCTCGGCGCGGCTCTATTGGGACACACGGCAGCTCCCGGCCAAAGGTGGGTTCTTTGACGTCCGCGGCGTCCAGCTTCCGGTCGCCGTCAGCGCATTCGCTTATGAGATCTACCAGGTGCCGGAAAGCTGGGCGAGGCAGGCTTACCCCAAGCTCATCCATTACGGCCGCTTCCCCGTCGGCTGCCACTTCGCGGCCTGGGAGCAGCCGAAGATTTTCGTCGACGAGATGCGGGCATCGTTCAAGTCGCTGCGCAGTTAGGGATTGGGGGTGGAATGCAAGGGCCCCGGGGGGCCATGGACGGGCAGCCAATTATCCTCTAAGCCGCATCCCGGCTTTCGGGGGAGGGGAAAATGAAGCCGGTTATCCTTGCCGCTATCTGTGGCACACTTGTTGCTGCCGGCAGCGCGAATATCGCACTGGCGCGGAAGGCAAAGCCGGGCGCGGTGGTGCTGCAACTCTACTACAACCCATGGTCCGCCACGATCCTGCGCTCGAACAACGTGGCCAGCGTCACCAGTCCGTCTAGCGCGACCTATTGCATCACGCCGATCAAGCCGATCGATCCGCATATAGTTTATGCGGTCGCCAGCGCCGAGTACCTAAGCAGCCAGTGGTACCCATACGGAGGCTACGCGGTGTGGCAGGACACGACCGTCGCCACCGACTGTCCGGCCGGCGATCTGGAAGTGCGCACCATCTATAACGGCGGGCTGTACCCGAGCGGATTTTCGCTGGTCGTGTTCCAGTAGCGCGCTCTGGCTGCGCGTAACGCGGGCTAGAAAATGCTGGTGAAGCGGTAGTTGACCCGTGCACGGACAACCGTGAATTTGCGCTCGCCGATCACGTCGAACGGCTCCCCGCCGATCGCCAGGTTCAGGGCTTGGCTATCGCGGCCGAAATCGTAGTGAATGGCCTCGACTCCGATGCTGAAATGCGGCGCCACCAGCGCATCGATGCCACCGCCCGCCGTCCAGCCATATTTGCTGACCTTGCCGGTGAAGTTGTCGATTTCGCCGCTGGTTGAGCTGACGGCGAAATCCTCTTGCACAATCTCCTGCCCCACCCCGCCCGTGCCGTAGATCAGGAACGAACCCACCGGCACGCCCAGCACGCCGCGCGTGCTGGCAAGATAATCCACATCCTTGCCGAAGCTGATGTCGCTTTCGAGCCCCAGCATGACGCCCCCCACTGGCCACAACTGGCCGAGCTGCAGCCCGCCAACGAACATGTTGTCCTCATTGTTCGCCGTGACGAACGACAGATTGTGGGTCGCGGTCAGGTCGGTGAAGCTGAGCTTGTTGCTGCCAAAGGCTTCGCCGGCATGTCCGCCAATTCCGACATAAAGCCCGGCCCAGGGATTGGGGGCCGTCGGCTGGGCAGACACAGGCATGGCGCCGAGCGTCAGGACTGACAGGGCCGCCGTGGCGGCAAGGGATTTCCGAATCATCGCGCGCTCCCGTGGACTTTCACCGGCGAGCCTAGACCGAGGGGCGCTGAAGAACGGTTAGGCGTTTGATTCGAATTCGAATCGGTTGGGTAAGGGATCTACCCGCCGCCGAGCCCGCTTGGGCAAGCGCGGAGGCCCACGCCGCGTTGTTTGAGCGCCTTTCTGCACCGCCATGCGCACCTCATCGCGCAGCGCTATCATCTCGGCGGTGTGCCGGCCATGTTCGATTCGGCCCAGCCGGAGGCGCCGGCAAACAGCCTGCTCAGGCACAGCCCCTTGCCCTTCGGCAAAGGGCTCTGCACTCTTCAGGTGAGTCGTGATTGCTGAGGGGCTGTCATGATCGCCTACTGGGATTTGCGCAAGGGGCAGCTCCTTGCGCTGATTGCGGCCAATCTCGAGCCGCTGAGGAAGTGCAGCGATGGAAGGTGGCGATCGCTTGCGCGCTGTTTTCCTGCCGACGGTTTGTCACAAGACGATCTGGACGAAGTCGAAAGCGAACAATTGATCGAATATTGCCCGCTCGGCGCGATCATCACTGACAAGGGACGCGCAGTCCTTTACCCGCGCACTGCAGCCGAGCTTCCAGCCGCGCTCACGGCCGCTCGAGCGAGCGAGGACCATGCGGCACATCACTCTCTGCAGTAGGAAGCGCTCACGCTTCAAAAAGCTAACATAGAATGCATCTCGCCGCGGGCGAACGCGGCGTCGTCGAAACAGATTCGATCGATGCGGGATCACCGCATGCCTGCTCGCATCGCTTGAGACGCAATCGCGTGCCGCCGCGGTCGAAGCCGCCATCGCAATCCATCGCCGGCCATGCCGGCAACGCTGGTCGAATTGCAGAATCTTTATGACGCAGATCGGAACGGCGATGCACGCCGTTCATTAAATCAACACTTCACGCGCGACCATTCCCCGGGAGAACGCCATGCCTCAAAAGGCAAATCAGAAATCAGCGACGAATGCATCGAAGAAAACACAAACCGACGCCGCAGATGCATCTTCCAAAACCGGCATGCAGGCAGCTCAGAGCGCCGACGATCTGCTGAAGGCCGATCATCGAACAGTCGAAGCACTGTTCGCGCAGTATGAAAAGGCAAGTTCCTCTGACGAAAAAAGCAAACTCGCCAAGCAGATTTGCAAGGCGCTGATCGTCCATACGCTGCTGGAAGAGCAGATTTTCTATCCCGCGTGCCGCGAAAAAGGAGTCGAGGAAGACATCATGGACGAGGCCCAGGTCGAGCACGACGGCGCCAAAATGCTCATCTCCGACCTTATCGCAGGCTCGCCCGATGACGAGTTTTACGACGCCAAGATGAAGGTGCTCTCCGAATACATCAAGCACCATGTGGGCGAAGAGGAGAAGCCGCGAACGGGCATCTTCGCCAAAGCGAACAGCGGAGGCGTCGACATGAAGGAGCTGGGAAAGAGGCTGCAGGAACGCAAACAGGAATTCGAGTCCCGCATCGACGAGAACAACCTCGAGCCTCCCAAGCCAAAATCGCTAACATCTCAAATGAGACAGGAGGACTTTCGCATGCCCAGAGGCTCAAACTATAGAGAAAGAGACGACCAAGGTCGCTTCATGAGCGACGACGACGACGACAACCGCGGCTCGCGCTCCTCGCGCGGCGGCGGAAACGACCGCGATGAACGCGGCCGCTTCATGAGCGACGACGACGATGATCGTCGCGGCTCGCGTGGGGGCGGTGGCGGACGCGGTCAAGGAGGCTGGTTCGGTGATTCCGAGGGCCACTCGCAAGCCGCAAGATCCCGCGGCGGCTCCTCACGCGGCCGGCGCTATGAAGACGATGACGACGACGGTCGCGGCTCGCGCGGCGGCCGTGGACAGGGCGGCTGGTTCGGCGACTCCGAAGGGCATTCCGAGGCCTCGCGGCGGGGTTGGGAACGGTCCGATCACGAAGGCAGCGGCTGGTACGGGGACTCCCGCGGCCATTCGCAAGCTTCACGCCGGGGATGGGAACGCTCCGATCATGAAGGCAGCGGCTGGTACGGTGATCCCGAAGGCCATTCCGAAGCGTCTGAACGGGGCTGGGAAGGCCGATCATCTTCCTCCCGCGGAGGCTCGCGGAGCAGGCGCGATGATGACGACGACGATCGTCGTGGATCGCGTGGCGGCCGCGGCGGTGGTGGCGGCGGTGGCGGCGGAAGAGGCCAAGGCGGCTGGTTCGGCGATTCCGAGGGACATTCCGAAGCAGCCGAGCGGGGGTGGGAAAGCCGGTCCTCCTCGCGGGGCGGTTCTTCGTCCCGCGGCAGACGCGACGACGACGATGACGATCGCCGTGGCTCTCGCGGTGGCGGCGGACGCGGCCAGGGTGGCTGGTTCGGCGATTCCCGCGGACATTCCGAGGCCTCGCGGCGCGGTTGGGAAAACCGCTAGGCGCCAACAATTGCAACAATTGCAGGAGCGGCGGTTTTGCCTGCCGCTCCTTTTTCTTCGCCGTTGAGGTGAACCCAGATCGTTCATTCCTCCCGCGTGTGGAGTTGGCGCTGCCTCTGGCGAATCGCGTAAATCGTGCCCACTGTCCGCCAAGGACAGTGGACGGCACATGGGTACGCAGCGGCTGGAAGCGTTCACCGATGGCGTGATGGCCATCATCATCACCATCATGGTGCTGGAGATCAAAACGCCGCACGAAGCCACGCCGGCGGCGCTGCTCGCCAGCCTGCCCATTCTGCTGACCTATCTGCTGAGCTTCGTGAATGTCGGCATCTTCTGGAACAACCATCACCACATGCTGCACGCCTCGGAGAAGGTGAACGGCGCGGTGCTGTGGGCGAATCTGTTGCTGCTGTTCTGGATGTCGCTTGTGCCGTTCGTGATCCGATGGATCGACGAAACCGGCTTTCAGCCGCTGCCGACCGCCGCTTACGGCGCGGTGCTGGCGATGGCTGCCGTCGGCTACATGCTGCTGGAACGGGCGCTGGTCGCCTGTAACGGGCCGCAGTCGAAGCTGGCGGCGGCAGTGGGTTCTGACCGCAAGGGGCTTATTTCTCTGGCGCTGTACGTCGCCGCCATCGCGCTCGCCTTCGTGCGGCCGTGGATGGCGATTGCGATTTACGTCGGCGTTTCGCTCGCCTGGTTTGTGCCCGACCGGCGCATCGAGAACCCGCAGCCATAGCGGGACTGTCAGTCCCCCGTCAGTTTCGTTGCCATCACAAAGGGAATGATCGCTGCAAATTCTGCTGCGATGGAAACGATCACCAGCAGCGGGATGGAGATGTCGTAAAGCGCGCCCATGAGCGCGCTGCCAAGAAACCACGCGATGCCGAAGGTGGCGGAGAAGATGCCGTAGGCCCGCGCGCGCGATGTGTCCGACACCAGGTGCGCCACGCCGGCCGTCAGCACCGAATTCTCCACACCCAGCGCCGCACCCCAGCATAGAGCGCCGGCGATTGCGGCTGTCGATCCCCCGAGAAAGGCGAGTGGTGCGGCCAAGGCGGCCAACAGAATCCCCGGCAGCAACGCGATGAAGCCGCGCGCATCGAACAGTTTGCCCAGCGCCAGCGCGCTTGCGCCGGAGGCAGCCATCGCCGCCGCGTAGAGGAGCGGAACCGTGGGCTGGCTCACCACGTGGGCCTCTTGCAAGCGGTAGGCGATCAGTGGCCAGTCGGCGAACCCGAACGCCACCAGCGCGGCACTTGCTGCGTACAGCCAGAAGGCGCGCGAGAGTCCGCCACCTTCTTTTGCGTCGCCCGCCGGCCGTGGCAGTTCGCCGGCGTAAGGAAAGCGCAGGCGCAGCGCGAACACCGATACCAATGTCAGCGCTGCCGGCACTCCGAGCCAGGCAAATGCGTGGCCGTATTGTCCGTGATGCGCCAGCACCAGCGCGGTGATCAGCGGCCCCGCCAGCGCGCCGGCCTGATCCAGCGCCTCGTGCAGACCGAAGGCCCACCCCTGGCCGATCTGCTCGCCCGCGCGGCTCATCATGAAATTGGCTGCGGGATTGCGGATCGCCTTGCCGGTGCGCTCCAGAATGATGAGAAGCGCGGCGGCCCACCACGCACCGGCAAGCGCCATGGCCGGCACCGCCGCCATCTGCACTACGTAGCCTGTGAGCGCGATGGCCCAATAGGCGCCGGTGCGGCTCGCGATGCGGCCCGAGGCCAATCGCAGCACATAGCCGAACAATTCACCCGATCCGGCGATGAGTCCCACCGCCGTGCCGCTGGCGCCAAGCAGCGCCAGATATGGCCCCGTGATGCCGCGCATCCCTTCATAGGCCGCGTCGGCAAACAGGCTCACGATGCCGAAAGCGACGATGAAAGCGAGGCTGGATCGTTTGTCGAAGTGGCGCGGATTCATTTATTCGTTCTTGCCTTCGGCATTCCGTAGCAAGGCGAGTTCTTCGGCGAGTGTTGTCTGAAAGATCTGCCCGAGGCGGATGGGGCCGAACGCCTCCGCTGGTGTCACCCGCATCATCTCGTCCATGAAGGCGCGAAATTCCTGGCCGAACATCGATCGGTTTGCCTTCCACGCCGCGCGGTAGCCGCAACTGCCCATGGCGCTTTGAACTGTGGAAACGAAGGTGATCCATGCGTCCTTCGTCAAAAGCCCAACGCGGTTCTGAAGGAAGTGATCCTCGCTGATCAGGAACATCGAGCGGCACATGAAGATGAACTGCGCCTGTTCAACAGGCGCCAAATTCGTGTCGCCGGCCATGCCGCGCATGAACGCATCGAGCGCATGGCTGTCGGCGATACGCATGCTGTGCTCGCTCAGGAGAGCGCATCGGCTTTGCTGGATGACCGCCTGCGCGTGGCGGGTATTCTGCCGGATTTGCAGCCCCAGATAGATAAGCGAGACAACGACAGCCAAGGCTCCGATGATGTTTCCCACCGACGCATAGTCAGACAGAGACATTTGGAAGCGCCCCCAACATCCGCCGGAAGGCTAGCCCCCGGCGGCGAACTTCCGGAAGCGTGCGGCGACCGCGGTCGAGTTCATAGCGTTCCGCTTTACCAGATGCGGACGCGCTGCTCCGGCGCCACATACAGGGCCGCGCCCGGCGTCACGGCGAACGCGTCGTACCAGGCATCGATGTTGCGGACCGGACCGTTGACGCGGAACTGCCGCGGGCTGTGCGGATCGCTCACCACTTGCTTCTTCACGTAGTCGTCGGTCACCTTGCCGCGCCAGGCCTGCGCCCAGCCAAGGAACACGCGCTGATCGCCCGTCAGGCCATCGATCACCGGCGCGGGCTCGCCGCCCAGGGAAGCGTGATAGGCATCGAGCGCCAGCGTCAGCCCGCCGAGATCGGCGATGTTCTCGCCCATGGTGAGCTCGCCATTCACATGCACGCCGGGCAGCGGCTCGTATTGCGAATACTGCGCGCCAAACCGCTTGGCGCGCGCCTCGAATTTCGCCGCATCCTCTTTCGTCCACCAATCGCGCAAGCGCCCGTCGGCGTCGATCTTGCGGCCCTGATCGTCGAAGCCGTGGGTCAACTCATGCCCGATGACGCCGCCGATCGCGCCGTAATTGATGGCGGGATCGGCGTTGGCATCGAACATCGGCGCCTGCAGTATCGCTGCGGGAAAGACGATGTCGCGGAGATTGCCGTTGTAGGCGTTGTTGGTCTGCGGCGTCATTACCCAGTCGCTTTTGTCGACCGGCTCGAAAAGGCGGCCGGAATAGAACGCCCAGTCGGCCGCCCCGGCGCGGCGAACGTTGCCGATCAGATCGTCATCCGCGATCGCCAGTTTGGAATAGTCGCGCGGATGGTCGGGATAGCCGACCTTGATGGTGTAGGTGTCGAGTTTCTCCAGCGCCTGCTTCTTGGTTTCCGGCCCCATCCAGTCGAGATGCTCGATGCGCGCGCGGTAGGCGGCTTTCAGGTTCGCCACCAGCGCCTCGATCTGGTTTTTTGATTCCGGGGGAAAATACTTTTCGCTGTAGAACTGGCCGACTCCGTAGCCCAACGTTCCAAAGGTGCCGAAGCGGTCGCCGACCAGGAAATCGCCGCCGCTCACCGCCAGCACGCCGCGCTTCCAGCGTACCTTCTGTTCTTTCTGACCCGCCAATGTCTTGTCGCGCATTTCGAAATAGGCGTCGGCGAATGCCTTCGAGAGATAGGGCGCGGCGTTGTCCGCGATGTGAAAAGCGCTCCATGCCTGCAACGTGGACACCGGCGTGCGCGCGTAGATTTCCGCGAGCTTCGGGAAGGCGGATTTCTCCGCCACGATTACGCGGCCTGAGCGGGTCAGGCCAGCGTTGAGCATGAAGCGGTACCAGCGGAATCCCGGCGCGGATTTTTCCAGGCTCCGTAAGGCCATGGGATTGTAGGTGGCGACGGGATCGCGCTGTTGCGCCTTCGTCCAGCTCGCTTCTGCGATGGCGGTTTCGAACCCCACCACGTCCTTGGCCGATTGATCGGGATCGGACCAGCCGATCAACTCCAGTAGTTGCGCCACGTAGCTCTGGTATTTTTCTTTCTGCGCCGCGAATTCCGGCTTCAGATAGTAATCGCGATCCGGAAGCCCCAACCCGCCCTGCGAGAGATAGACGGCGTAACGTGTCGGATCCTTCAGATCGACATCGATGAAAAGGTTGAACAGCGTGCCGTTGAAATCCGACAGGTTGCGGCCCATCAGCCCGGCAAGCTCAATGGGATTCGCCGCCGCGCGCACCGCTGCCAGCTGCGGCGCGATCGCTTTCGCGCCCAGCTTTTCGATGCGTTCCTCATCCATGAAGGATTTGTAGAAAGCGCCCATCTTGCCTTCGAGATCGGCGGGCTGGCGCGATGTTTTCGCCGCCGCCTCTTCCATCATCTCGTGCAGGCGCGCCTCGGTACGGTCGGTCATTTCCAGACGCAGGCTGACGCCTGGCTTGTCCGCCGGAATCTGATGCGTATCAAGCCAGTGGCCGTTGGCATGACGAAAGAAATCGTCCCCAGGCTTGACGCTCGAATCCTCGCCCGCAAGGTCGAAGCCCCAGCTGCCGTATTGCGGCCTGCTGCTGTACCCGGCAGCCGATGCCAGTTGCGGCGTGAGCAGCGCCAGCGTCATGCTAAGCCCAAGACGTGCGGCGGTGTGCATCATCATTCCCCTCGGCAATAGAATCCGTTCGCCTCTATGATCGCCACGCGCTAATGCCCAGCGTCAAGGAGACAATCGAGAAATGCCGATTCGCGTGGCATTCATAGGCTTGGGTGTGATGGGCTATCCCATGGCGGGCCACCTCGCGCGCGCCGGTCACGATGTGGTGATTTTTAACCGCACGCAGGCGCGAGCCGACGCCTGGGTTGCGGAGTATGGCGGGCTTGCTGCTGGCAGTCCGGCCGGGGCTGCGGCAGGGGCCGAAATTGTGCTGGCCTGCGTGGGCCGTGATTCCGATGTGCGCGAGATCACGCTTGGGCCACAGGGAACGTTCGGCGCCATGTCCAAGGGCGCGGTGTTCGTGGATCACACCACCGCCTCGGCGGGCCTGGCGCGCGAGCTGGCGGCGGAAGCAACCGCGCGGGGCTTCGGCTTTGTCGATGCCCCGGTGTCGGGCGGCGAGCAGGGGGCCAGGAATGGCCAACTCACCATCATGTGCGGCGGCGAGGAACCGAACTACGCGAGGTCCGAACCCATTTTGAAAACCTATGCGCGGCAATGCCGCTTGTTGGGGCCTGCCGGCGCGGGCCAGCTGACGAAGATGGTCAACCAGATCTGCATCGCCGGCATCGTGCAGGGATTGTCGGAAGGCTTGAGCTTCGCCCGAGCCGTGGGGCTCGACGCGGAAGCGGTTATCGAAGTTATCTCGAAAGGCGCGGCGCAGAGCTGGCAGATGGAGAATCGTTACAAGACCATGCTGGCCGGGCATTTCGAGCACGGCTTCGCTGTGGAATGGATGCGCAAGGATCTCGCGATGTGTCTGGACCAAGCGCGGCGCAATGCGGTTTCGCTGCCGATGGCCGCATTGGTGGATCAGTTTTACGCCGATGTGGAGAACCTTGGGGGCAAGCGTTGGGATACCTCGAGTCTGTTCGCGCGTCTCGAATACCTTCGTGAAGCGAAGGGCGGATCATGACCGGCGATCTCGTCGGTCTCGCCGACATTCGCGCGGCGGCGGAACGCATCGCGCCGTACATTTTCAACACGCCTCTAGTGCCGATGACGCCAAGCGGCTTGTGGCTGAAGGCGGAAAGTCTGCAGCCGGTCGGCGCCTTCAAGATTCGCGGTGCCTTCAACGCGATTCTCTCGTTGACTGACGAGGAACGTAAGCGCGGCGTCATCGCGCATTCCAGCGGCAATCACGCGCAGGCGGTCGCCTACGCCGCGAAAACCTTGGGCGTGAATGCGGTCATCGTCATCCCGAGCAATGCGCCGGCAGTGAAGGTGGAGGCAACACGCCGCTGGGGGGCGGAAATTCATCTGGTCGATTTCATGGGCGACGGGCGCGCGGAGACCTGCGCGGCGCTGGAGCGCAAGCACGGTTACGTTATCGTCCCGCCCTATGAATCCCTGCGTATTGTAGCCGGCACCGGCACCATCGGTCTGGAAATTCTAAAGCAGAAGCCGAATGTGCGGCGGGTCTACGTGCAGGTTTCCGGTGGCGGCCTCATCTCCGGCGTTGCGGCAGCCATCAAGCAAACCAAGCCCGATATCAAAGTGATCGGAGTCGAGCCGGAGTTTGCCAACGATGCCCAGCAGAGCCTGCGCGCCGGCCACATCGTAAATGTGCCACCGCAAGAGACGGTGCGCACTATCGCCGACGGGCTGCGCGTTTCGCAGGTCGGCGATATTCCATGGCGGCACATCCGCGCTTATGTGAACGATATCGTCACGGTCTCGGAAGATCAGATTCGCGAGGCCATGCGGCGCATCGCGTCCGAAGCGCGGCTGGTGGCGGAGCCCAGCGGGGCGGTCGCCGCTGCAGGCGCCTTCGCCACCGGTCAACCATTGGAAGAAGCTGTTGCCGTCGTTTCCGGCGGTAATGTCGATCCGAAGATGTACGCCGAGATCATCGGAGCCTGAGAGGGACGGGCCGCCGTTCTTATCCCTCGCGGCGCCAGGCAACCTCCCATGCGGTGGCCGAGTTATCTGCGCATGCTGTGCGCCGACGCAACGAAAGTTCACCGGAAGCCGAACAATCCAATCACACTCGCTGTCCCGGCCGGCACCTTGTCGATGGAAGCAAAACTGGTGGACGCGCTGCCCACCGATGCCGGCTGGCAGTTCGAGCCGAAATGGGATGGCTTCCGCTGTCTTGCCTTCAAGGCGGCGGACGAAGTCGTGCTGCAAGCAAAATCCGGCAAGCCTTTGACGCGGTACTTTCCTGAGATTGTTGAGGTCGTGCGCAACGCGCCGTTTCAGCGGCTGGTCATCGATGGCGAGTTGGCCATACCGGAAGGCGACTCCATTTCCTTCGACGCCTTGCAGTTGCGGCTGCATCCGGCGGAAAGCCGGATTCGGAAGCTGGCGAAAGAGACTCCCGCCATTTTCATTCTCTTCGATTGCCTGCTCACGCCGCGCAACCCAAGTTTGCTCGAAATGCCGCTCAGCGAACGCCGCGCGGAGCTGGAATCCATTTTCGCCAAGCTTAAAGGCAACGCTCGCTTCCGCCTTTCGCCCTACACGCGCGATGTTCGTGAAGCGAAACGATGGCTGAGCCGGTCCGGCGGCGAGCTGGACGGCGTGGTGGCGAAGCGCATCGACGGACCTTACGTGCCGGGTGAGCGCGCGATGCTGAAGATCAAACTTCTGCGCACCGCCGATTGTGTGGTGGGGGGCTTCCGCTACGCGCAAGGCACGCGCGAGGTGGGCTCGCTCTTGCTCGGCCTATACAATGGACAAGGCAAGCTGGATCACGTCGGCTTCACCTCGACTATCGCGCGAGCGGAACGGAACGCATTGACGAAGAAGCTGGAGAAGTTGCGCAAGGCGCCCGGCTTCACCGGCGATGCGCCGGGCGGGCCATCGCGCTGGAGCACGGAACGCACCGGCGAGTGGGAGCCGCTGGCGCCGAAGCTGGTGGTCGAAGTGCGCTACGATCACGTCACGGGCAATCGCTTCCGCCACGGCACCAAGCTCTTGCGCTGGCGGCCGGACAAGGCACCGCAACAATGCACCTTCGAGCAATTGCAGAAAGAGGCGCGGCCCTCGGCACTGGTTGCGGACGTGCTACGGCGATGAGC
Source organism: Alphaproteobacteria bacterium (assembly GCA_019241645.1). Lineage (GTDB taxonomy): Bacteria > Pseudomonadota > Alphaproteobacteria > Micropepsales > Micropepsaceae > Rhizomicrobium. The sequence goes on along the minus strand of JAFAWQ010000003.1, from coordinate 9,158 downwards.
GATCCGGTTTTCCATGGCGTCACTCTCAGCAACCCGGAAAAGGTGCTCTATCCGGAACAGGGCATCACCAAGCGGGCGCTCGCGGAATACTATTCTGCAGTGGCGGGCTGGATGCTGCCGCACATTGTCAATCGGCCGATCAGCCTGGTGCGTTGCCCCGCGGGGCGGGCCAAGAAATGCTTCTTCCAGCGCCATGCCGGTTCGGGCGTGCTGCCACAGTTGAGTGAAGTGCCGGTCAAGGGCTTCGGCGAAGAGGAGGCATTTCTCTTCATCAAGAACGTGTCGGGGTTGATGGCGCTGGTGCAGATGGGCGTGCTGGAGATGCACCCCTGGGGCTCGCGCGTGGACAATCCCATGAAGCCGGATCGGGTGGTCTTCGATCTGGATCCGGGTGAGGGACTTGCCTTCAGTGAGGTGGTGAAGGCCGCGAAGGATCTGCGCGCCTTTCTTGACGAACTCGGCCTTGTCTCCTTTGTGAAGACGACCGGCGGCAAGGGGCTGCACATCCTGGTGCCGATCGCCCGGCGCTATTCTTGGCCGGAAGTGAAGAGCTTCGCCAAGCGGATCGGCGAAGCGATGACGAAACGATCTCCCGAGCGTTATTTGACCCGTATCTCGATTGCGGAACGGCGCGGCAAGATTTTCATTGATTACCTGCGCAACGATCCGACGTCTACGGCGGTCGGCCCGTACTCCACCCGCGCCCGCGAAGGCGCACCGGTCGCGACGCCGCTGGCCTGGAACGAACTGACGCCAAGGCTCGATCCCAAAGCGTTCGACATCAACACAGTGCCGAAGCGCCTCGCCAGACTGAAATCCGATCCGTGGGAGGGCATTGCCAAGCTGGCGCAGAAGCTGCCACCGTTGCCGGCCTGAAGGAGCATCGTATGATCCGGGTTGGCATTGGCGGCTGGAACTATCCGCCTTGGCGGGGAACGTTCTATCCAAAAGGCCTGGCGCAGGCGAAGGAGCTGGAATTCGCCAGCCGCGCGCTCACCGGCATCGAAATCAACGCCACGTATCACCGGCTGCAGAAGCGCGACAGCTTCAGGAAATGGGCGGACACCGCGCCGGACGGGTTCCAGTTCAGCGTCAAAGCGTGGCAGTTCGCCACCGCTAAGAAAAATCTCGCCGAAGGCGCGCCGCTGATGGAGAAGTTTCTGAATAGTGGATTCACGGCGCTGGGGTCGAAGCTCGGCCCTATCCTCTGGCAATTCGCACCGACGCGGAAATTCGAGGCGGAAAACTTCGAGGCTTTCTTCTCGCTGCTGCCGGCCGAACTGGAAGGCGTGAGGCTGCGCCATGCACTGGAAGTTCGGCATGAGAGTTTTCTCGTGCCGGAGTTTGTGGCACTAGCGTGCAAACACAACGCGGCCATCGTGCTGGCGGATTCCGCGAAGTATCCGCTGATCGCCGATGCCACGGCGGATTTCGTCTACATGCGCTTGCAGCGGACGGAAGAACGCGTTGCTACCGGCTACACCTCACGCGCGCTGAAACAATGGGCCGAACGCGCGCAGACATATGAATCAGGCGACATGCCTGCCGATCTCCCCTCACTCTCAAAGGGACCAGCGGCGAAGACGAAAACAAAGAGCGCAGCGGCAAAGGCAGTGAAAGCGAACCGCGACCTGTTCGTCTATTTCATCTCTGGCGCCAAAGTCCGCGCCCCCGCCGCGGCTCAGGCGATGATGGAGTTAGTCGCGAGCTGACTTAGCTTGTTTGATTCGGAGGTCAGAGCCCACTCGGCGGGTCTCGTACCACACGAGTCGCCCCGGTGGCGCGGACCTCACGATCTCTATCTCGAACCCGGCCTGACGTAACGCTGACCTGAATCGAGAAGCCTTGCGAACGCCCCACACACCAAGATGGTATTCATCTGTTGCATCATCACGGAACACGGCAACGCCTCCAAAAACAGCAGAAAGGCCGCCCGTCTGTTTGATTCCTCCGCCTCCAAACGTGTCTACGACCGCTTCAACCGGCGCAGCGCTTACAACCGTATCACCCGCCGGTGCAAAATGCGGATCGCGAAACGAGTAAACCGCGATCGTTGCGCTCATCCCTAACCCTAATTCGCTCGCGAATAGTGCTCCGCGATGACGCGGGCGATGGCCATGGTCACGCGCTTGCCGGTGGGAATGTGGAGGAATTCGTTCGGTCCGTGCGCGTTGGAATGCGGCCCCAGCACGCCGGTGATGACGAACTGTGTTTGCGGGAATTTCTCGCCCAGCATGCCCATGAAGGGAATAGTGCCGCCCTCGCCCATATAGGCCGATGGTTTGCCGAACGCTTCCTCGGAGGCATAGGCCACGGCTTTCTCCAGCCATGCGGCTAGCGGCGGCGCGTTCCAGCCGGTCTGCCCGCCTTCGGCCTGGAATTCCACCTCTGCGTTGTACGGCGGATCGGCTTCCAGCGCGCGCTTCATCGCCCGAACCGCGCCTTCGCCATCCAGGGTCGGCGGAATGCGCATGCTGAGCTTGGCGGTGGAAAACGGCAGCAGCACGTTGCCGGCATTCTCTGGCGCGGGATAGCCGTCCATCCCCACCACCGCGAGTTGCGGCCGCCAGGTGCGGTTCAAGGTGAGTTCGCCAAGATCGTCCGACATCGGACGAATGGAGCCGGCGAAGGGGAATTTGTCGTACACCGCGGTGCCGAGGATGCGCGCGGCTTCCTTCGCCTGCTCTATCCGCCGCGGCGGAATCTGCACGTGCAGTTCCGAGAGCTTGATGTCGCCGGTGTTCTCGTCCTCGATGCGCGACAGCAGGGTGCGCAAAATCCGCAGCGACGACGGCACAATGCCCGACGCATCGCCGGAATGCACGCCTTCCGTCAGCACCTTCACGGTGAGCGAGCCGGCCGCAATGCCGCGCAGGCTCGTCGTCAGCCACAACCGCTCGTAATCGCCGCAGCCGGAATCCAGACACACCACCAGCGACGGTTGCCCAATGCGCTCCAGCAGATGATCGACATAGAACGGCAGATCGTAGCTGCCGGATTCCTCGCACGCTTCGATCATCACCACGCAGCGCGCACGCGGAATATTCTGTTCGCGCAGCGCTTTCAGCGCGGCCAGCGACGCGTAAATTGCGTATCCGTCGTCAGCCGAGCCGCGGCCGTACAGCTTGTCGCCCTTGCGCACCGGCTTCCACGGCCCCAGATCGTCGGTCCAGCCTTTCATCTCCGGCTGCTTGTCGAGATGGCCGTAGAGCAGCACCGTGTCGTCCTTGTCGCCGGGCAGATCCATGAAGATCAGCGGCGTGCGCCCCTTCAGGCGAACCACCTCCAAGGTGGCGCCGGGAAAGGCGGCGAGCTGCTCGCGCGCCCAGGCTTCCATCAGCTTCACCGCATCCTCCATGTAGCCGTGCTCCACCCATTGCGGATCGTAGGCCGGCGACTTGTTGGGGATGCGGACATATTCGGTGATGGAAGGAAGGATGGAATCCTCCCAGAAGGTTTCGGCAAACTGCTGCAGCTTCGCGGTATCCATCGGCGCCGTTTTCCTTTAGGTGCGTTCTTTATCGTAGAGCATGCATCGGCGAAGATCATCCTCCCCCGTTTACGGGGGAGGTGGCTCGCACGAACGAAGTGAGTGCGAGACGGTAGGGGGATTTTCGCCCTTCCGCCTCATGCTTGCTGCGCTCGCATTCGGCACTCCCCCGCAAGCGGGGGAGGATAAGGAAAGGCAACATGAAACTCGCAACATTCGAGAGCGGCGGGCGGGAAAGCATCGGCATTGTAATCGGCGATGCACTGATCGACTTCGCCCGCGCCGCGCCGGACCTGCCGAGCGACATGCGCGACCTCATCCGCATGTGGCCCCAAGTGGAGCAGACCGTGCGCGCGCTGCCCTCGCAGGCGCAGGCCGATGTGCCGCTGGCTGACGTGCATCTTCTGGCGCCGGTGCCGCGGCCGCAGAAGATCATGGCCATCGGTCTCAACTATGCCGACCACATTGCGGAAAGCGGACGCGAGAAGCCGACGGTGCAGACCTGGTTCTCGAAAATGCCGAGCGCGGTGAACGGGCCGTACGATCAGGTTCTGATTCCGAAGGTATCCAGTCAGGTGGATTATGAAGCCGAGTTGGTGTTCATCGTCGGCAAGCGCTGCCGCCATGTGCGGAAGGAAGAGGCAGCCTCGGTCGTGTTCGGTTACTGCGCCGGCAACGATGTTTCGGTGCGCGACTGGCAATTCGCCAGCGGCCAGTTCGTGCTCGGCAAATCCTTCGACACGCACGCGCCGTTCGGGCCGTGGATCGTGACGCCGGACGGGCTCGGCGATCCGCATGCGCTCGGCGTTCGCTGCTTCGTCAACGGCGAGAAGCGGCAGGAATCGAATACGCGGCATCTGGTGTTCGACGTGTTCGCGCAGATTGCCTGGATCAGTCAGGCGATGACATTGGAGCCGGGCGACGTGATCTACACCGGCACGCCGGCCGGCGTCGGCTTCGCCATGAAGCCGCCAAAGTTTCTCAAGGCTGGCGAGGTGGTGCGGGTAGAAATCGATCACATCGGCGCAATCGAGAATCGTGTTACGCTTGAACTCTAACTTTTATTGAATAACCGCCCGCCGAGGCGGCCACCCATCCGGCGCACCCACGCGCCGAAGAATCACTCCCGTTCGTAATCGATGCTCGTCCGGCAATCGTACCGATTCGCCGGGTGGGATTCTCGAAGAGCCATCACTTTCGACCACGTCACATCCCAATCGCCTTCCCCGGAGATCGCGTGACTCTCTCCTGCAGCCGACTCCGTCTTGAAAACTCTCCAGATGGATAGATCCGTCGCCGCCCAAGATTCAAAAAACGCGTGCAGAAATCTTTTGTACCAGGAGCAATCCATACCAATAGACATGTCCCCTTCGTCACCATCGAGAATGATGAGTCCCCAAGGTGACCGTGGGCCGAAGCCTCGCTCGCAGTACGCGATGCCTGTGTTTGAAGCTGGATGGCGAAGCACCGTCCAACAAGGATATTGCTCGTCCTCTCGTCCGTAGTCCCAGCGGCGGATCGTGATCGCCGGCTCCGAACGAAGTGCCAGAATATGCGAGACAACACGGTTATCCGAAAGTTGCTCCAGCTCTTGATCAACCTTGGCGTTCAGGCTCTTAGCATCAACGGTCATGAAGGCGATGTAGACCAGTTCGCTCGATATGCGCCAAGCGCAAAATTGAATGGAGTCAGCACATCTTAACCTAAGCCATTGAACTTACGGCGCAACCAAGGGCGGGGCGCAGCGTTGATGCTGCGGAACCTTGGACATCCGGCCCTTGCGCGCACAGTTCGACGAACACAGCACGGCAACTGAAGGCCTCGCGCAGGAACTGGTCAGCGGGCTGGAAGCGGCGCAACCGAAGATCGCCTACAAAGCACCCCGCGGCGCTCTTTTCACGGCGGATGTCAAGGCGCTCGCGAAGCGCTTTCGCCTGCACCTCATCACGCCAAAGCAGCTGACCATCACACGCAAACGCGCCGGCGACGGCTTCGCTTTCTACTCTGCGAGCGGACGGCTCATCAAAGACGAGAAAACCGTTTGGCGGCTGAATCACCTGGCTGTGCCGCCGGCCTACGAGGACGTGCATTACGCGCCTGATCCGCGCGCGCACATCCAGGCCATCGGCCGCGATGCGGCGGGGCGGCTGCAGTACCGCTACCATCCCGATTGGGAGAAGGTGCGCGAGGCGCGCAAGTCTGCGCACCTGCACGATCTCATCCAGGTTCTGCCCAAAATCCGCCGCTCGGTGGGCCAGCATCTGGCCGCCGACGATTTGACGAAGGATTTTGCCTACGCCGCCGTGATTGAAATGGTTGCGGTTGGATCGATCCGTGCCGGCAGCGAAGAGTACGCCAAGGAACATGGCACGCGCGGCGCCGCCACCCTGCTCAAATCCAACGTGCGGGTGGAAGGCGACCGCATCACGCTCAAGTTCCGGGCCAAGGGCAGCAAGCAGGTGGAAAAGGAATTCCGCTCGCCCCGCCTCGCCGCCGCGATCGAAAAGCTGCGCGCACTGCCGGGCAAGCGCCAGTTCCAATATCGGGGCGCCGATGGCGAGGTGTATGCGGTGCGCGCGCCCGAGGCGAACGCGTTCCTGCGCGAGATTGCCGGCTGCGATATTTCGCTGAAGGATTTCCGCACCTTGTGCGCCTCCGCCACGGTGCTCGAAACCCTGGCCCGCGCCATTCCCGCCGATGCCGGCCGCACCCGGAAGAAGCAGGTGCTGGAAGCCGTGCGCAGCGCCGCCGATGTGCTGGCCAACACGCCCGCCATCTGCCGCAAGAGCTACGTGCACGAAGCGGTGGTGACGGCCTTCGAGGACGGCGTGCTGGAGCGCTTCGCCTCCACGCTCAAATCCTGCCGCTCGCCCGCGCGCAAGGAGCAATTTCTTGCCCAGGTGCTTGCCACCGCGGCTTAGTCCAAGCCTTTTTTCTTCAGCTTGACGGGGTTGGCGCCAGGGGGATAGTCCGCCTGCGCGGGCTGCATTTTTTCGGCCCCATCCTAGGTGAGTCCCTTGTCGTCTCCGGAACTGAAGAAAAACAGACCCTCGCTCTCGCTGCATATCCCGGCGCCGAAATGCCGCCCGGGCGACAAGCCAGATTTCAGCAACATCGTCATTCCCGAAGCGGGTTCCGTCGCCAAGCCCGATATCGCCGCCCACCCGCGCGAGATGATGAATCTTGCCTGGTCGCTGATCCGCGTGCTGGACTCCAAAGGCCGCGCTGTCGGCCCGTGGGACCCGCGCCTCGATCCCGAAACCTTGCGCGGCGGCCTCAACCACATGCTGGTGGTGCGCGCCTTCGACGACCGCATGTATCGTGCGCAGCGCCAGGGCAAGACCTCGTTCTATATGAAGTGCACCGGCGAGGAGGCGATTGCGGTGGCGCAGGCCTACGCGCTCGACCGCGGCGACATGTGCTTCCCCAGCTACCGCCAGCAGGGGCTCCTGATCGCGCGCGGCTATCCGCTCGTCGATATGATGAACCAGATCTATTCCAACGCGCAGGATCCCGTGAAGGGGCGGCAGCTGCCCATCATGTATTCCACGAAGGAGTACGGATTCTTCTCGATCTCCGGGAATCTAGGAACGCAGTTTCCGCAAGCCGTGGGCTGGGCAATGGCGTCGGCCTACAAGGGCGACGACCGCATCGCGGCCGGCTGGATCGGCGACGGCACGACCGCGGAAGGCGATTTCCACTACGCCTGCAATTTCGCCAGCGTCTATCGCGCGCCGGTGATCCTCAACGTGGTGAACAACCAGTGGGCGATATCCAGCTTTCAGGGAATCGCGGGCGGCGATGAATCGACCTTCGCGGCGCGCGGCATCGGCTACGGATTGCCGGCGTTGCGGGTGGACGGAAACGATTTCCTCGCGGTGTATGCCGCGACGGCGTGGGCGGCGGAGCGGGCGCGCGCCAATCTCGGCGCCACCTTGATCGAGCTCTATTCGTATCGCGCGGAGGGACACTCCACCAGCGATGACCCGACCCGCTATCGACCGGCAGACGAGCCGAAATGCTGGCCGCTGGGCGATCCCGTCGAACGGTTGAAGCAGCACCTGATCGCGCTCGGCGAGTGGGACGACTCCAAGCACGAAGCAGCGCAATCGAATGCCGTCGATCAGGTCCGCGCAGCAAATGCGCAAGCCTCCGCCAATGGCACCTTGGGGGAAGGCAAGATTCCCAGCGTGAAAACGATGTTCGAAGACGTGTATGCCGACATGCCATGGCACCTGCTGCGGCAACGCCAGCAGACGGGAGTCTGAGCATGGCGACAATGAACATGATTCAGGCGCTGAACTCCGCTCTCGATGTGATGCTCTCGCGCAACGAGAACGTGCTGACCTTCGGCGAGGATGCCGGCTATTTCGGCGGCGTCTTTCGCGTCACCGATGGGCTGCAGAAGAAATATGGCTCCACGCGCTGTTTTGATTCGCCGATCAGCGAGGGCGGCCTTATGGCGACGGCCATCGGTATGGGCGCCTACGGCCTGCGCCCGGTGGTGGAGATTCAGTTCGCCGACTACATCTATCCGGGCTACGACCAGATTGTGTCGGAAGCGGCGAAATTGCGTTACCGCTCGGCGGGAGAATTCACCGCGCCGATCACGGTGCGCACGCCCTATGGCGGCGGCATCTTCGGCGGCCAGACACACAGTCAAAGCCCCGAGTCATTATTCACGCATATCGCGGGCCTGAAGACGGTGATTCCGTCGACGCCTTACGATGCCAAGGGCCTGCTGATTTCGGCCATCGAGGACGACGATCCGGTGATTTTTCTTGAGCCCAAGCGCATCTACAACGGCCCGTTCAGCGGCCATCACGATCAGCCCGTGCAGCCGTGGTCCAAATTCAAGGAGGCCGAGGTACCGGCAGAGCATTACACGGTGCCGCTGGGCAAGGCGGCCATCGTGCGCCAAGGCAACGACGTTACTGTCCTCGCCTATGGAACCATGGTGCATGTGTCGAAGGCGGCGGCGGAAGAGAGCGGCATCGATGCAGAGGTGATCGATCTGCGCACCTTGGTGCCGCTCGACATCGACACCGTCGTGGCGTCGGTAGAGAAAACCGGCCGTTGCGTCATCGTCCATGAAGCGCCGCGCACCAGCGGTTTCGGCGCCGAGCTCACGGCGCTGGTGCAGGAATATTGCTTCTGGCATCTCGAAGCGCCGATCGAGCGCGTGACGGGATGGGACACCCCATATCCACACGCCTTCGAGTGGCATTACTTCCCGGGGCCGGCGCGGGTGATCGAAGGGCTGCGCAAGGCGATGGAGCGCTAGATGGGCCGGTATGTTTTCAAGCTGCCGGATGTGGGCGAAGGCACCGCGGAAGCCGAGATCGTCGCCTGGCATGTGAAGGTGGGCGATGCCGTCGGCGAGGATCAGAACCTCGTCGATGTGATGACCGACAAGGCAACGGTGGAGATGACCTCGCCGGTGTCCGGCAAGGTGCTGTCGCTTCACGGCGAGCCGGGCCAGATGGCGGCGGTCGGTTCGCCGCTGGTGGAACTGGAAGTCGAAGGCGAAGGCAATGTGAAGGCCGCTGCTAGCGCACCGGCAGAAATCAGGAATCAGAAGTCGGAATTCAGAAAAGAAGAAGAAAAGAAGACTTCCCTCTCCCCCACGGGGGGAGAGGGTCAGGGTGAGGGGGCGAAGATTGTGCAG
>JAFAWQ010000023.1 GCA_019241645.1 Alphaproteobacteria bacterium | reverse complement strand
GCACGTGTTGCCGCTCAACACAAGAAGGGATGTGCCCCGGTCCAATAGATCGTCGATCTGCGCCCGCATTGGCGCAGACCAGTATTCATCGTGAACCATGATGGTTACTACGGCAACATTGCCGGATGGGCAAAGCCCGCGGTGGAGGTCCCAGGAATCTACGCAAGCAACTCTGATTCCAGCGTTTTCGAACGTTTTCAATATTGCCAGCGAAGGCATGATCGAATTATCGCTCATGTGGTGCATGGGGCGCTGTGAGCAGACTGTTCGAACATGTCCCAACTCCGGGCTATAGAACGAACCCCCGCCGACGCGATTGTATGCTTGCCAGGTGAAGCTCGGAAGAATGCAGAGTAGGTCAACATCATCGAATGTGCGCGGTTTGATGTTGATGTAAATGTCTTCTGAGCGCGCGCCTCGGTCATCGTGGACTACACACTGGTAGATGCCTGCGGGAAGCTGTGACGTATCGAAGGAAATTCGGCAGGTGTAGTTGGCGCCCTGATCCTTATAACTTGCCGGCATTTCCGAAAAAATCGGCACCGGCGCGTCCAGCCGCCGATTGGAGACAGATTTTCCGCTCAAGCTATCCTGAACGTCGATCCGCGCGACCCGAGCAACAGGCCTTCGGCTAGATTTGCTGCGCCGCACTTTCCGCTGAAGCGCTCGATTCCTTAGCGCGGCGGTAAGCCCGGTTCGCCAAAGCGCACGTATCAGGAGTCGGGGCAATGGAAATGAATGTCCTGGCTTGCGGGCGACGCGAAGAACGATTGTTTCACCCTGGAAAACGGAGAACTGTTCGGGATAGCCATTGATCACGGAAAGCAGATCAAAATCCCTTGCCGCGCGCCGCTCGGTACTTTCAGGCCGTTCAAAGGCCATTGCGGGTCCGGGTAAGGTTCATGAAAAGGTGACTTCCCATCGAAGACATTTGTGACCGAAGGGAAATACGTCGGTGCCGGCGCGATAGGTAAAAAATATCCCGTCTTTCGCAGCGCGGCTCGCGCGAGAGTAGGTGAAGCCAGTGCGGGTTTGCGAATACCCGTCGACGTCGAAGAGGTGCACCATATCGGGCGTGCCCGGGATTGGCGTCTTGGGTATCAGGTACACGCCCGGTCTTCTCTCCTCCGGGGTGACATCGGTAAGAAGGCCTCCCTGGGTTAGTATGATGTAAAAAGGCTCGACGTCCACTATGTTGCGGACCTGCCATTTCGCCTTGCCGGCGACTTTCGGCGACAAATGACCTGATGGGCTGCGAAATATCCGAGCACCGGGGAAGGGAAAATTATTACGGGCCAGGTAGTCATCCGTGCCCCACATTACCTGATCGCCCTCCCACACGAGATCGGTTAGGCGGAAAAGGGTGCGAGGATAGTTCAATCCGTCAATCATGACTGGGTCTCCGAACCGGCTGGTGAGATCCTCCCAATGGTCGCCATCATCCTTCGATACCCAAATGCGCGACTCCATCGGGCTGTCGCCGGAGGTTAGCCACCATTCGCCGGGAATGCCCGGCCGAGCCTGCAGAAAGTGGAAATGACGAATTTCCGTGCCTTGCTGCAGGAATACAGTTTCCCAGGTCCTTCCGCGATCGCGGCTGCGCATCGCGCGTGATGGCGCCCGATCCGCGTGCGTACCCGCGGGGTCTTCGAAGGGATACTCGGCGTACATCAGCGTGCGCCCACTCCTGTCGACAGAACGGCAGCCGTGCCAGTGAGAACCCGTCACGCGGGTTGTGGCCAACACATGCCCTTGAAGATCGAGCACGAGATTTTCGATCTCATGCGGAAGGCCGGGGCGCCAGCGCTCTGCCGCTGCCTGAGCCAGCAGCTCGCCGTTACCGATCGCCTTTACGTGCAAGATCTGATGCTGTTGCAATTGCCGGTCCCGCAGCCTGACGATTTTCCAGGTGTGGCCCAAGTCATGCGACACGGCAAAACCGCCTGTCGTCACCGCCAAAACGGTATCGGTGGGGCGTCCGCATTCATCGAGCACGTGATCGGAAAACCCCAACAATGGTCTGGGAGGAAGCCGCGGCGTGGTCAGCCGGATCCGAATTGCTGTTGCCGGATATCCGGCGGGCAGCTGGACCGTGTATTCCCGGGTCTGTTCGGATGCGCCGCGGGAAAGGCGAAAGAGAATGTCCTGACCGACGCTCGTTCCATGCAGCAAATCCTTCCCGATCGCTTGCAGGTTGAACGGCCCGGAGCGTTTTGCCGACTCTCGTATGAGCGTCGAGAGCCTGCGCATGCGGCTGCTGTAACGAGATATTCGCTTGGCCACGTCGTGCGATGTCCCCCATGGCTGCCCGGTTTCAGGCGCGCACCGGTGTTCAATACAAGTCTGGCATCCGCATTGAAACCGATGAAACCGTACGCTACAGCTCTCGCCAACGTAGCGTTTCGAGGCGGGCCTGGGAACTATGTTCCTAAACCAGCAATTGGTTGCTTTAGCTTCGCATCCCGCGGCGCTTCTTGTCCATCCGCACGCGCAGCGCACCGGCGGAGGAACGTTACGAAACCAGGTTCTGGCAGCGGGATTCGGCCGCGCACGGGTTTATAGCCGGATGTTCGTCACCGATTGGAAGCCGTGGGCAACGCTGACGAATGAGGATTTGCACGGCTTTCGCGCATACACTGACCTATTCAACTATTGTGACCTACCGCTCGCCCGCAAATGTCTTCCGGTAGCGTTGCTTCGGGACCCGATACATCGCGCGGTATCGCTTTATCATTTCGTCAGGCGAAAGGAGGCGCACGATCTTCATAACCTCGCCATGAGCACGGGTCTGGAAGAGTTTTATCGAGCAGCCTCTGGTATGAACCCACGATATTTCCGCAATGTCCAAACCTCGCGAATTTGCGGCAAAGCCGACGCCAGGCTGGCGCTCGAGTACATCCTGACTCGATATATCGCCGTGGGCTTCACACGTGATCTAAATGCATTTGCCGAGACTTTGTCACGCCTGTTCAATCTTTCAAATGTGCAGGTAGATCAGAAGGCGTCCGACCGCCATGCCGCGCAGATCACGCCGAAGTTTCGCGAGACGGTGTTGAGCCAGAATGAAGAAGACCTGGCGCTGTTCGAGGTGATGTCGCGAGGGCCGCCATATCGCCTGAAAACGTTATCCATCAGGGGCGATGCCGCCAGGCGCGCGAAACGTCTAAGGGACAAAGGTCTTGCGGCGGGGCGCGGTATCGGGAAAAGGATTCAGCGCCTTACATCGAAGACGAGCTAACCGCGGTTCGGATAGCACAGTGCTATTCCTCCGATTTGTCCTCGGACGGGGCGGCGGCCGCCGGCGTGTTTTCCGAATGCAACGGTTTTAGCAGGCTTTCCTGCTTTGCCATCAGCTGCTGAGCCCTGAAGGGCGGCAGTTTGTAAGCCCAGCCGGAGGCCCGCCCATTGATTGCCTGCGCCTCGCGCGCCGCCGCGGCCTTTCCAGGCGCGGCTTGGGCGGACACCGTTGCCCAGTAATCCTTCCCCTGCTCCATCACCTGCAACGTCACGATGAGGCCGTCGAAAGTCCGCGTGACGATGCGCCCGGACTTGCTGAAATCCATTCCCTTCGCCGGTTTCACGTCATCGAAAGTTAGGCCAACGATTCCCGCGCCCACATTGTCGGGTGCGCCCGGATAGGCGAGTTCACGCCCTGCCGGCAGGTTGACCAGTTTGAAGCTCGGATCTTTTGCGGTGTCGCGTTTCACCGAATAGGCGGGACCATCCGACGGCGTGACATCCGTTTGCGCGATGCGGGCACGCTCGACACTCAGGAGATTTTTCTCGTACCAGTCCGTGACTTCCGCTTTCGGCTCCAGCGTGCCTTTGGCGAGCCAGCTCTGCGTCGAGTCGGGCTTGCGCACAAACAGGCCGCTGGCGCCGGAGCGGTCGCCGATATCCTCGCTGGAGCCTGCAATGATGGCCGCCAGATTCTGTCCCTTGGCGTCGAACAGGGAAATCAGGACGCCTTCGCCTTTCGGCGGCGCATCGAGATTGAGGAAATGCAGCCAATCCGCGCGCGCAGTGCGCGGTTCCAAGAGCTGCAGTCCCGCTATTCCTACGACAGTGCGGTTGACCTGCTCGAACGAGGCGGGAAAATCGTTTCGCGAAGCGATGACCCAGCCCTTGTTGGGCTTGTTGACAACGTCGAAGCTACCCTTTTTCGCGGCGATATGGATCTTCGCTACGCTGCTCGCCTGATGCGGCAGGTCGGGGAACATGGTGGTTGGCTGATACTTTGGCGCGAGCTGTTCGCTTTGCTGCCACAACGCGAGAGCGGCGAACACCACCAGCACTGCGGCAATGGCGGCGAGAATGACCAGGCGCCGGCGCCGCGGATCGCTCGGACTATGCTGCATCTCCGCCATCCTAGAATGCAATCGCTCTTGCGCGTCTGCGCCGTCGCACCACGGCGAGCGCTATGGCGAACAGCGCTACCAGCAGCGGCACAAGCGCGATGTTCACAAAGGTCAGGATGTTGCCGAGCCGGTCGATGCTGCTGCGCAGGTTCCGCTGCACTTCACGCAGCTTTCCACGTGTCTCGACGGCCTCATGGCGGAAATGCAGGATCTCGCGCTGTTGCTCGGCGGAGAGCCCCGCCGGGCCTCCCTTGCCGGTCGGTGCCGCGCCTTGCTGCAGCGTCTGCAGGCGCTCTTGTGTCTTGGCGAGCTTTTCCTGAAGCGCTTTCGCCTGTTGTTGAAATTTCGCTTGGGCTTGTTCCTGAAGTTTCCTGACCCGTGTGAAGGGCCGGTCGCTGGTCGCGCGCGTCCGCAGGGAAATAAGATCGCCAGAGCCTGTCAGATTTTCGATAGAATTTAGAACGAAGGCGGCGTTGTCGGTGAAGGGCACGCCCATCTGCCGGCCATAAACGGTCTGGATACGGACCCAGAACTTGTCGTCAAAAATATCGGTGTCGGCGAGTACGATCAGGTTAATGTTCTTCGCAGACATGATCTGCGCAGGCTGCTTTGGCTGCGGAGTCTTCTTGTCGGGCGCGGCCTTTGGAGCACCTTTGGGAAAAGCCGTTTTCGCGGGTCCCGAGATTCGCGCAGCGATTGTGACGGGCCGTCCGGTCGGAACAATTTCCGCCATCAACTGATCGGGACCGCTTGTCTGCAGTTGGGCAGTATCGAGCAGCGAAGCATTGCCGGACGAGGAAAGCAGTGGCGTAAAGGTCGTGCTGGCGCCCTTCAGTGGTGTCAGCGCACCGACCGTGGCCAAAGTCATCGATTGCAGGTTCGCGGTAACCTGATCGGTATGATTGAATTGCGCTGTGGCGAGGTGCAACCAGACGGGATAGGGCTGAATCGGCGAGCGCGGATCGTTGGTCTGCACCGGCTGCGCCAGGTCGCGGTCCCCAATCACTTTGGCCGGCTCGTAGGAAACCCCCCATGCCTTGAGCAGAAGGGGCAAGTCCGACGGCGTCGGACCCTGTTGTCGCCCAAATCCCTGGCTGGCCGCAGCTCCGGCGAGTTCGGACGCGGGGTCCACCATCACCATCGCACGGCCGCCACGCAGCACGAACTGGTCGATGGCATAGAGTTGCGCATCACTGACCTGATTGGGATGCACGATCAGCAGCACGTCGACATCGTTCGGGATGCCGGGAACATTGGGCTGCAGCATTTTGATTTCGTAGGTTTGCGCGAGCTGCTGGTAGAGCACGAAGGGCCGTGACTTGCCTTGCATCATGGCCATCATGCCGCCCGGCCCGGCCTGAAGCTGTATGCTGGAAAGAATTGCCAACTTTGGCTTCTTCGGGTTGGACAGGCGATAGACCATTGTCGAAAGATCGTACTCCAGGAAGGGCTCACGGTCCTGGGCGAAGAACGGGACGGTCTCCTTGCCCCCGATGGTATTGGTGCCGACGAGGCCGAAATAAACCGGATCGCCGGATTGAGATGGCAGGCCGGTCAGGCCATTGGACTGCGCCAAATCTTCCGCTTCGCTAAACGGGGTCGGGTCAATTTCCTGAAGCCGGATTTTTCCGTGGCTGAGCGCGGCATATTCGTTCAGCAGATCGCGCACCCGGCCGGCATAGGCGCTCACTTGCGCGTATCCGGCCGCCGCCTTTTTCGAGAAGAAGAACTTGAGATCGATCGGCTCCTGTACCTTGGCGATGACGTTCTTCGTGCCCTGGGCGAGCGTATACTGACCGCTCGCAGTCAGATCCAAGCGGGTGGTTGTAAAACTCGCATCCACCGCGATGTTCAGCGCCACGAAAATAATCGCGGCAAGCAGGACAGCTGCAATGGCATAGCTGCGTCTGGACCGCATTGCGTCAGCCCACCCGCTTCAGGTCGACGACGACAATGTTTGCCGCGAGGAATAGCGCCATCAGGGAAAAGAAGAACACGATATCGCGCAGATCAATCACGCCCTGCATAATGGAGAGGAAGTGCGTGAGGAAGCTGAAGGAGGCAATGGCGTTCACGAGCGGGAAAGGCGCCCAAGCGCGGAAGAAATCAACCACCAGCGGCGCACCGGAGATTGTGAACAGGAAACACACCACCACGCTCACCACGAAGGCGATGACCTGGTTGTTTGTGGTGGCGGAAATGCAGGCGCCGATCGAAAGATAGGCCCCTGCCATAAGAAAGCTTCCGATATAGCTTGCCAAGATCACGCCGTTGTCGGGATCTCCGAGATAGTTGACGGTAATCCAGATCGGAAAGGTGAGCGCCAGCGCCACACCCGTGAAAGCCCATGCGGCCAGGAATTTGCCCAGCACCGTCGCCCATAGCGGCACCGGCAGGGTCAGAAGCAGCTCCATCGTCCCGGTGCGCCGTTCCTCAGCCCAAAGCCGCATGGCAATAGCCGGGATAAAGAACAGATAGAGCCATGGTTGATAGGAGAAGAAGATATCGAGGTCTGCGATATCGCTCTCGTAGAACCGGCCGATATAGAAGGTGAACGCTCCCATCGTGAAAAGAAAGATCACGATGAACACGTAGGCGAGCGGCGTCGCGAAATAAGCCGCGAATTCGCGCTTGAAGATTGCCCACACGGATTTCATGCGCGGCTCTCCCGAGCACGCGCCGCGTCGGACGTGGTAACGGCCCGAAACACTTCATCCAGTCGGCCGGGCTCCGCGTATAGCTCTTTCACGTCCCAGCCCTCACGCGAAGCCGCGGCGATGACGTTGTCGATGAGAACCGCGCCATTCCTGGAATAGGCCGTTAAGGTCGCGGTGCCGTTGCTGGCCAGCTGTTCCACATCCGCCACCTCGGGCAGTGTTTTCAGTGTCGCTCCAGCCCGCTCGGCGTCCGCGGCCGCGAGCATCAAGGTCACGGCGTTGTGATGGCGTGAGCGCGCCAGCAGCCCGGCCGGCGTGCCATCGGCGACAACGCGGCCCCGGTCGATGATTACGGCCCGGCTACAAATCGCTTCGACTTCTTCCAGCAGGTGGGTCGAAATTATGATGGATTTCTCACTCGCCATGCTCCTGATGAGCTGACGCACAGCATGTTTCTGGTTGGGATCGAGGCCGTCCGTAGGCTCGTCCATGATGAGTACCGGCGGATTGTGCAGGATCGCCTGAGCAAGTCCCACGCGCCGTTTGAAGCCCTTGGACAGAGTGTCGATGGGCTGATCCAGGACTGGCTCAAGTTCAGTGTTGGCCACAGCATCGGTAAGCGCCTGCCGTGCCGCGTCACGCGGAAGCGCACGCACTTCGGCGATAAAGCGGAGAAACTGACGAGGCGTCATATCGGGGTAGGCGGGCGCGCCTTCCGGCAGATAACCGATCTGCCTCTGGGCAGCCAAAGTGTCGCTCTCGATATCGTGACCGCAGATCCGCACGGAACCCGCGTCCGGCGCGAGATAACCTGCCACCATCTTCATGGTGGTGGATTTGCCTGCGCCGTTTGGGCCCAGGAATCCCAGAACCTCCCCTTTACCCACGGCCAAATCGATCCCCGCGACAGCGGTGATCGGGCCGAAGCGCTTGGTCAGACCTGCGATTTCGATCATGGAAGGCGGAGGAAAGATTTATGGGTGCGGGGGGTGATTAGAGAAAATGAGGGGCGCTCGCAAGGCCCGCGTACATTGCCTATGTCATCGGGTGGTTTCGGAAGGTAGACGGCGGTTTGTCGCCGCGAAAGGCCACCCGTGATAGAGCCCAGAATTCTGCTTCGAGCCCTGATTGTCGGCACGCTCCTGCAGCTACTGATGGTCGTGTTAGGACACTTCGTCCCGTGGGTGATCGTCCACGTCTTCGAATTCGGGGGGATGATGATATCGGCGACTGCAGGATATCTGTACGCAATGGACTCTGCGAAAGGCTATTTCCCGGGCGCGACGGCCGGTGCCATCGTGGGGGGCGCTTGCGCGTTTCTTGGCATCGCGTTGTCGGTGGCGCTCGGTGATCTGGCGAGTCGGGTCATTCCTGTGGGAACGGCGGTCTGTGTTTTGACGGGGGCAGTGGGAGGCCTGTTTGGCCAAATGGCGGCAAACTGGCGCGCCTTCGAAAACCGCAGATAGGGAAAGCCGGCCGGCAAACGGAGACGATCCGCGAGGCTGGGGGCTGCGCTTTCGGATGCACCTCGACGCCGCCAACCGGCACTGTTGATATAGGTTGTCGAAACCGCTTGCCAAGCGGGGCGATCTTGGTCTTTTCGTGACGGTGTCGGCTACCGAAAGGAACAAATGATGAGCCGCATGCTGCCGTCGAGCGACCAATTGTTCGCGTACATCACAGACATCGGCGCGCGAGAACATCCCGCGCTTCGTCGCTGCCGGGAAGAAACGGCGAAACACCCTCATTCCGGCATGCAGATCGGTCCGGATCAGGGTGCGGCTATGGCGTTGCTCGCGCAACTCATCAGCACCAGCCGCTATCTCGAGATCGGCACATTCACGGGCTACAGCGCGCTCGCCGTGGCGCTGGCCATGCCCGACGATGGCAGGGTCGTTTGTTGCGATGTCAGCAAGGAATTTACCGATATTGCGCGCCGATATTGGGGCGAGGCTGGTGTTGCCGCGAAGATCGAACTTCGACTTGGCCCGGCGGTTGAAACACTGGATCGCATGATTGCGACCGGCGAAGCGGCGTTCGATTTTGCCTTCATCGACGCGGACAAGGAATCGTATGATGCTTATTACGAGCGTGCGCTGAAGCTGGTGCGGGCGGGCGGCCTGATCGCTCTGGACAACATGCTGTGGAGCGGCAAGGTCGCCGATCCCTCCGAATGCGACGAGACCACCGCGGCCCTTCGCGCGCTCAACCGGAAAATCCACGATGACGATCGCGTCGACATGGCGATGCTGGCGCTCGGCGACGGTGTGATGCTCGCGCGCAAGCGATAAGCAAAAGGCCCCGGTGAAACGGGGCCTTTCTATGCTTTGGGTGTTTTGTCGCGATTAGCGGCGGTTGCCGAGCAGATATAGTAGGAACTGGAACATGTTCACAAAGTCGATGTAAAGGTTGAGTGCGCCGAAGATCGCCTTCCGGCCCATCACCGTGCCGTCGTCACCCGAGACGTACATCTCCTTGATCTTCTGCGTGTCATACGCGGTCAGGCCCGCGAAGATCCCTACACCAGCTATCGAAACCATCCACATGATCATGGGCGATTTCAGAAAAAAATTAACCAGCATCGCGATCAACAGTCCCCATGCGCCCATGATGAGAAACGATCCGAAACCCGTCAGGTCGCGTTGGGTTGTATATCCCCAAAGACTGAGGCCACCGAACGCCGCAGCCGTAATGAAAAATACCTGGGCAACGCTCTGGCCGGTGTAGGCGAATACTAGAATGCCCAGAGAGATTCCGACCAAGGCGGCATAGCCCCAGAAGGTCAGCTGCGCAGCGCCAAGGCTCATTCGGTTCAGTCGGAAGCCAAGGAAAAAGACCAGCGCGAGCGGCGCGAAGACGGCAGCCAATCCCAGACCGCTTATCGCCGGCACAACATGGCCCGCGACAACAACCGGGCGAAAAAAGAGGCTGCCGAACGAGGTTGTGGCGGTCGCCCATGCAACAGCACCGGTTAGGGACAGCGCGACAAGCATGTAGTTATAGACCCGCAGCATGTAGGCCCGCAGCCCGGCGTCAATGACGCCAACGCTTGTTGGGCTGGTAATGACGCGTGGATTGTAGTCAGCCATCTGGCAAAATCTCCTTAGCCCGGCTTCCGGGCCGGGATCACCTGCGTAATATCGGGGTTCCTTGGGGCAGGATCAAGGCGCCGCATCAAATTGAAATATCAGCGTTTCAAGACAGTTATGCGCCGAGTTCCACCCGAAACGGCGGTGTTCCTAGCCTAATCGATACTACGGTGATAGGTCTCCGGCAGCAGCAGAAGCGAAACGGCGACACCCACAGCCGCGACGATTACCGGATACCACAGGCCGGCGTAAATGTTCCCCGTGGCCGCGACGATGGCGAAAGCGGTGGCCGGCAGGAAGCCGCCGAACCAGCCGACGCCCACGTGGTAGGGCAGCGACAAAGCCGTGTAGCGGATGCGGGTCGGGAACAGTTCGACAAGCGCGGCAGCCTGGGGCGCGTACAGCGCGGCGGCCGCCAGCCCGAGCAGAACGAGAACCAGTAGCGTGCGCCCTGTATTAACCTTGGCAGGATCGGCTTTCGCTGGATATCCCGCCGCTTTGAGGGCGGCGTCCAGCCTGACGCCAAACTCTTTCTTCGCCGCCGCGAGTTCAACAGGACTGAGATCACGGCCGTCGGGACTCGAAACCTCCGATGTGCCGACATGCAAGAGCGCAAAGGTGCCCGGCGGCGCGCTTTCCGTGCGGTATGGTACGCCAGCCGCAGTGAGCGCGGCCTTGACGATGTCGCAGGATGTTACGTAGCTCGCTGTGCCGGTCAGGTTGAACTGGAGCGAGCAATCGGCGGGAGCTGCGATCACCCTGGCAGGCGCGCGCTCGGCTGCAGCCGCGAGTGCTGGGTTCACAGCCTCCGTCAAAATCTGAAAAACGGGAAAGGCTGCAATTGCTGTTACAAGCAGGCCAGCCAGCATGATTGGCTTGCGGCCGATGCGATCAGAGAGCCAGGCGAGGAAGATATAAAAGGGAAGGGTGATCACCGTCATCAGCATGATGAAAGTGGTGGCGTGCGCCAAATCGAGTTTCAGCACATGCTGCAGGAAGAACAGCGTGTAGAACTGAGCAAGATACCAGACGACCCCCTGTCCGGTGAGGATGCCGAACAGCACGATCAAGATGGTCTTGAGATTGGCGGGCTCGAACAGCGCCTCGCGCAGAGGAGCGTGCGCAAGGCCGCCTTCATCTCGGATGCGCTGAAACAGCGGCGACTCATCGAGCTTGAGCCGAATCCACAATGAGATGCCGAGCAGAATCGCGGAAAGCAGGAAGGGAATGCGCCAGCCCCAGTCCGCGAACACCGCATCGCCCAGCACTCGCTGCACAACCAAGATGATGCCAAGCGCCAGGATAAGTCCAATCGAAGCGGATAGTTGAATCCAGCCGGTGGCGCTGCCGCGTTTTCCGTGCGGCGCATGCTCGGCGACGTAGATCGCAGCGCCGCCATATTCGCCGCCGATCGCGAAGCCCTGCGCGACGCGCAGGCTAACGAGTAGCCACGGCGCGGCCGGCCCAATGGCATTCGCATCGGGCAATAAGCCCGCCAGGAATGTTGCGGTGCCCATGACCGTAATCGTGACTAGAAACGTGCGCTTGCGCCCGGTGCGATCGCCGAGGCGTCCAAACACGATGGCGCCGAACGGGCGCGCGAAAAAGCCGGCGGCAAAGGTGAGGAGTGTGAGAATATAGCCTTGCGTCTCGCCGGCGGCGGCGAAGAAATGCCTGGCGATGATCGGGGCAAGCGAGCCATAGATGAAGAAATCGTACCACTCGAACACGGTGCCAGCGGATGATGCGGCAACGACGAGAGTCATCTTACGACGGTCGGTCGCCACTTGCGGCTCTATCGCCATCGCTTGTCCTTCGCTCGAATGTGATCAGAGTTCTGCGCGCGCGAGACGGCTTCGCCAGGCGCCGTAGGCGAAGTAGACGATGATGCCGCAGGCGTTCCAGAACAGGAACCACCACTGTGTGAATGCGGGAAGCCCGTTCAGGAAAAGATAGAGGCAGCCCACAATGCAAACTGGTCCAATGACCCACGGCAGCGGCGTGCGGAAAACACGCGCGCGATCGGGTTCGCGCACGCGCAGAACGAGCATGCTCGCCGCCACCGCAACGAAGGCGCAGAGCGTGCCGGCGTTGGCCAACAGCGCGATCTGATCCAACTTCAGGGTTGCGGCGAGAACGGCGACAACGAGGCCCGTCAGCGACGTCATCAGGACCGGCGTTCCACGTTTGCGGCTTACAGCAGCAAGGCGGGGCGGCAGCAATCCATCGCGCGCCATCACGAAAAAGATGCGGCTCTGGCCATACATCAGCACCAGAATGACAGTCGGCAACGCGATGATGGCCGCGCTGGCGACAACCTGCGCGGCCATGCCGTGGTTGAGGCCGTTCAGGATGTAAACCAGCGGGGCGCCGCTCTTGGAAAAGTCCCCGAAATACGAAGCCCCAAGGGCCGAGGCGGCGACCGCCATATAGATCGTTGTGCACAGCACCATTGAGCCGATAATGCCGATGGTGAGATCGCGCTCCGGCTTTTTGGTTTCCTCTGCTGCGGTCGAGACGGCATCGAAGCCATAGAAGGCAAAGAATACCAGTGCCGCGGCAGCAAGCACGCCGCGCTTGACTCCGTCAGCGTCCAAATGCGCGGCAAAACCGTATGGCATAAAGGGATGAAAGCGCGCGGAATCGAAGGCTGCGGTGGCCAGCACGACAAACAGCACCAGTGCGGCCAGCTTGATGATCACCAGGATGAGATTCACCGTGGCGCTCTCGCGCGTACCGATGATGAGCAGGGCCGTGACCCCGGTCGCGATAACGATGGCTGGGAGGTCAACGACTCCGCCGGCCATCACGCCGTGCAGCAGCGGTGTGGGCACGCTCCAGCCCGCCGCCTGAATGAACTCGGCCACATGCGCCGACCATCCCACCGCCACAGCGGCAGCGGCGACGGTATATTCGAGAATCAGGCTCCAACCCACAATCCAGGCTAGCAGCTCGCCCAGCACGGAATATGTATAGGTGTAGGCGCTGCCAGCCGCAGGTATCATCGTGGCCATTTCGGCGTAACAGAAGGCGGCGCAGGCGCAGATCACGCCGCATAGCAGGAACGACAGGACGACAGCAGGGCCGGCGAGCCCCGCCCCGATCCCGGTCAGCGTGTAGATGCCGGTGCCGACGATGGCACCCACGCCCATCGCCACCAAATGCGGCCAGCTGAGGGTCGGCTTCAACCGGTGGGCCGCGTCTGTGGCGGCAGCCACGTCGACCGGCTTTCGCCTGTTCCAAAACGACATGCCATCCCTCGCCTATAGGCGTCTGCGCCTGCGATTTGCCTCTGTTCGTTTACCGCTTGTCAACCGGTCGCAAAGCGAAGGGTAACCATTCTGACCTACGGTTAGCCATGCCGCGAATCCCGCCAGTTTTAGCTGTTGCCTTCCTGCTGAATACCGCGTCTGCAGGCGGCGCTACCATTGATGTCGCGACAACGGATTCGCACGGCCATCCGGCCCTCAATGCGGTGGTATCGCTAACGCCGACCAGCGCTGCCGCCGCTTCCACGCATCTGCCGGTCGAGGCGATCATCGACCAGCGCAAGGAGACCTTTGTTCCACTGGTGACAGTCGTTCGGACCGGGGGCCGGGTCACGTTCACCAACAACGATACGACAATGCATCAGGTTTATTCGTTCTCGCCGGTGAAGCAATTCGCTTTCGAAATCGACGAGGGACGGAAGTCTGAACCGATTGTCTTTAACAGAACCGGTATTGTCGCGATCGGCTGCAACATTCACGATCACATGATTGCGTATGTGTTCGTGACGGATTCCCCTTGGGTCGCGCTCAGCGATGCGCATGGGCTGGCTCGCATCGACGCACCGCCGGGAACCTACCGTGTTGAGATCTGGCATCCGCAATTGACGCCGGGACATCCCGCGCCATCGGCCGCCTTGACGGTGAAGGGGGCAAGCAGGCTTGCCTTTTCGCTGCCTCTCCTCGCACCACCCCCGAAGCATCGTCATATGGGGAGCTATTGAGGGTCAGCGATGAGCTTCCGCGCCCGACTCGCACTTTTTCTTGCGGTAAGTCTTGCTGCGGTCCAGCTGCTTACGGCTGGAATGGCCTACCTCTACTTGCGCCACAGTCTGGTGCAGCGCGGAGAGCGTGAGCTGACGGCCGAAATGGGCGTGTTCACCCGTCAATTAGAGTTCTTTGCCGAGCGCGTGACCGACGCTGTCAAGGCTTCATCGCTTGACTATGCCCTGCGCGCGGCTATCGCGCAGCACAATCACGATACGGAATTGTCCGCGCTGCGCAATCATAGCCAGCGTATCGGCGCAAGCCGGATGATGCTCGTGGCGCTCGATGGATCTTTGGAAGTGGATACGGCGGCTCCGCAAAGTGGACCGGGCCGATTCCGTTTTGCGGGGTTGCTATCCGCCGCAGCCGCCAACGACCAGGCCGCCGCCCTGACCGGAATCGACGGACGCGCCTACTGGCTTGTCGCCGTGCCTGTGCGCGCGCCCGTCCCGATCGGATTTATCGCTGCCTTCATTCCGGTCGACGATGCATTGTTGGTGCACCTTCGCGCGCTCTCGGCGGAGCCACGCGGGCTTCTGCTGGCGACGATGGATCGCGAAGGCAGGTGGCGAACGGCGTCCCGAAATGGCTTGGATGGTCCCACGGCAGTCGTTCCGCTTCCACGGGTGACGCAGCAGGTTGTCATCAGGGAAACCGTGGAGCTTGGTCACCATTATCTGACCGCTGTGTCGAGGCTCGCGGCCGCGGCAGAGGGCGCCCCTGTCGTGGCGCAGATCAGTTATCCGCTTGATGAAGCGCTCGCAGCCTACCGCTCGCTGGTCTTGCCCCTGCTTGCGCTGCTGGCGGTGGCCCTCGTCGCCGGTGTGATCGGCATACTGGCGATCGTGCGCGGCGCTGCGCGTCCGCTCGAGTCACTTGCCGCCGCCGCCCGCCGGATTGCTTCGGGCAATTACGCGGCCCTTCCCAGATTACCGCAGCGGGACGAGATCGGGCATCTCTCGGACGCGCTGAGCCACATGACGCGCGCTATTGCGGACCGCGAGGCAGCGCTTCGGCAGGCTCTCGACACCACGGAAATCGCGCGAAACGAAGCCGTTTCCGCAAACTGTGCCAAATCGCAGTTTCTGGCAAACATGAGTCATGAGTTGCGCACGCCGCTGAATGCGGTTGTCGGCTTCAGTGAAATGATCGAGCATCAGATCGTTGGTCCGATCAATCAGCGCTACGCGGACTATGCTCACGATATCCGCGACAGCGCCGGCAAGCTCCTCGACCTGGTGGAGCGGATGTTGGATCTCGCTGAAATCGAGGGCGAGCGGTTGAGACTTACACGCGCGCTTATCAAACCGGCGCAAATTCTCCAGGAAGCGGCCGGGGCTCTGGGGCCGTTGGCCCAAAAGAACGGTGTGAAGCTGAACATGGTGGCACCTGCTCACAGCAGCAGCGTGGAAATGGAAGGCGACGCCATTCGCCTTAAGCGGGCGTTTACCAACATTGTTCACAATGCAGTCAAGTTTACGTCGGCCGGCGGGGAGGTTCGCGTGACGTGCAGCGCCGAAAACGGATCCTTGTCGATTTGTGTCGCCGACACCGGCACCGGTATTCAGCCCGACCTGTTGGCAAGTGTCGTCCGACCGTTCCATCGGCTTCGCTCCGCGCTGGACGGGCGGCACCAGGGCGCAGGACTTGGACTTCCTTTCGCCAAAGCCATCGTCGAGCTGCATGGAGGCCACCTGCAGCTGCAGAGCGAACTGGGCGTTGGCACGACCGCAACCATTCATCTGCCGGTCCGGAACAGCGCGATGAGCCGCGCGGCATGACATGAAAAGGATCCTGTCGCTGCTCTTGTGCGTGACGGCGGGACCGGCCTCAGCCGAAATCGATTATGGTGCGAGCGGTTACATCGACATCCGGCTCGTATCACCTGCCGACGAAACCTCGTGGCTGCAAGGTGGGCTTGGCAAAACGCGCTTTGGAAAGGGCGACTCCGGCGTCCAGTTCGGCGAAGCGGTCGGGCAGGGCTATGTAATGCTCATGCCGGAACTTCTCGCGCTGACGGTGCTGCGCATTGAACCCGAGCAGCGAACATTTGTGGATGCGCTCGAAGCCTATCTGCGTTACCGGCCGGTTTCGACAAGCGCCTGGCGCTGGTCGATCAAGGGGGGCGCGTTTTTCGCACCGTTTTCCCTGGAGAACACGGAGGTGGGCTGGTCCAGCTATTGGACCATCACGCCGTCGGCGATCAACACCTGGTTCGGTGAGGAACTGCGCACCATTGGCGGCGAGGGAACGCTCGATTGGCGCACGCCGTCCGGCACCTTGCAGCTTGTGGCGGCCGCTTACGGCTGGAACGATCCGGCCGGTGTAATGGTCGCCGATCGGGGCTGGACTCTCAGCGACCGGCCTACCGGTCTTCTCGATCACCTCAGGCTTCCCGATTCTTCGCTCATTCTTTTTGGTGAAATCCCACCCGGACGGACTCCCATTTTTGAGGAGTACGATGATCGCGCGGGCTGGTATGCCGGAATCTCCTGGGACGATGCGGCCGGGTGGCACCTTGAACTGGAACGGTACGACAATTTGGCGGATCCGGCGGCACACCATGACAACGATTTCGGCTGGCGCACGAAGTTCTGGAACGTTGGGGCTTCCTGGAAGTTCGATGAATTCACCCTACTTTCGCAGGCGCTCACCGGCGACACGGCCATAGTGCCCTTTGCAGGCTTCATCAGCACAACGGATTTCGACTCGGCCTATCTGCTCGCCGGGTGGGAGCGGGGCGATTGGCGCTTCGCGGTGCGGGGCGATTGGTTCCAAACGAAGACCCGTACGACGTTCGGCGATTCCCCAGCGCTCAGCGAGAACGGCCATGCCTTGACGACGGCGGTCAGCTGGCTGCCCCACGACTGGGTTCGGCTGACGGGCGAGCTTTTGTGGATCGAAAGCAAGCGAGACGAGCGCGCCATCGGCGGCGTCGATCCAAAGCAGAACAACACCCAAGTGCAGCTGTCGGCGAGGTTCTACCTGGAATAGCCGCAGCTCGATCGCTGCTGCCGCGATCAGCCTATGCCTTTTGCGATTTCTCGCAGCCTGAACTTCTGTATCTTACCGGTGGATGTCTTCGGGATATCGGCAAAGATGACGTGGCGCGGACACTTGTACCGGGCAAGATTTGCGCGGCACCAGGCGATAAGATCGTCCGGCGTGACCTGATCCTGGTCCGGCCGTTTCTCCACGAAGGCGCAGGGCGTTTCGCCCCACTTTTCATGGGGCTTCGCCACTACCGCCGCAAATAGCACCGCTGGATGCTTCATCAGCACGTCTTCCAGTTCGACCGACGAAATATTCTCGCCACCGGAGATGATGATGTCCTTCGAGCGGTCTTTCAGCTGAATGTACCCATCCGGGTGCTGTACACCCAAATCGCCGGAGTGAAACCAGCCGCCCGCGAAAGCTTCGCGTGTCGAGTCCGCATTCTTCAGATACCCCTTCATCACAATGTTTCCCCGGAACATGACCTCGCCGAGTGTTTCGCCGTCGGCGGGCACACGCTCCATTGTTTCGGGCTCCATGACCTGCAAGGCATCCAGCGTATGATACCGCACGCCCTGACGGGCTTTTTTTGTGGCGCGAGCATCGCGCTCCAGCATTTCCCAGTCCGAATCCCACTCGTTGACGACTGCCGGTCCATAGGTTTCGGTGAGGCCATATACATGCGTGACGTTGAACCCGGCATCCGCCATACTGGCCAGCACCGTTTCCGGCGGCGGCGCGGCCGCGGTGATGAATTCGACCGTGTGCGGCAAGGGCCGGCGCTCCTCTGGCGGGGCATTGATCAGCGTCGACATCACGATTGGCGCGCCACAAAGGTGCGTGACCCTGTGTTCCGCGATGGCATCGTAAATCGCTTTTGCGCGCACGCCGCGCAAACTGACATGGGTGCCCACGACGACTGACAACGACCAGGGAAAGCACCAGCCGTTGCAGTGGAACATTGGCAGCGTCCACAGGTAGACTGGGTGCCGCCCCATATTCGCCGCGAGAATGTTGCCATAGCCCATCAAGGCGGCCCCACGATGGTGGTACACCACGCCTTTCGGGTTGCCCGTGGTGCCGGAGGTATAGTTGAGCGATATGGCGTCCCACTCATCGGCAGGTAGCTTCCATTCGAAATCGGGATCGCCTAGGTTGAGAAACTCTTCGTAACCGACGACGCCGATACGATCACCCGCTTGTGGAAATTCTGCATCGTCGTAGTCGATCACCAGCGGCTTTACCTTCGCCAGCCCCAAGGCATCCCGTATAACGTTTGAAAACTCGCGGTCTGTAATAAGAACCTTCGTTTCCGCATGATCGAGAATGAAGGCCAGCGAGGCTGCATCCAGACGCGTGTTGAGTGTGTTAAGGATCGCTCCTGTCATCGGCACGCCATAGTGGGCTTCCAGCATCGGTGGCGTATTGGCGAGTATAACGGAAACCGTGTCGCCGCGGCCGATGCCGCGCTGCGCCAGCGCCGAACCGAGGCGTCGCGCGCGCGCATAGAAGTCCGCATAAGTGAATCTCTGTGCGCCATGCACGATTGCCAGACGCGTCGGAAACACATTTGCCGCGCGCTCCAGAAACGTCAGTGGGGTTAGCGGCTGAAAATTGGCCGGATTCCGCTCGAGTCCCAGGTCATAAGGGCTTTTCGCTGACCTGGTGCTTGCTGGCCGGACGAGTCTGACCATCACTTCCCGGGTGCGGCGCAGAAGGGATTTGCGCGGGCGAGGCCGCGGGTCCAAACGCAACTTGCCCGCCTCAACAGTCACCTTACCGCGGGGCTTCTTTCCGACTTTCCTGACCCCTCGGCCTTTCCTGGGCTCGCTATTGCGCGTTCTGGCGGCAGATTTGCGCGATTTGGACCCTTTGCGGCCTGCCATGCGGAATTCTTTTACCAGACCGCGCCAAGAGTAGTGAACCGGAAAGGCATGGGCAAGCATGGACGCGCGCGCTGAGGGTTTGGTACGTAGGGACATAAGGAGCGCTGGATCGGAAATGGCCGATGGAGTTCAGGCCCGCGCGCGGTGGAATCCGTTGCGCGGACTTTACGCGTGGGTCATGCGCAATGCCGAAGGGCGTTACGCATGGGCAACCATGGCGGCCATTGCCTTTGCGGAAAGCTCGTTCTTTCCCATGCCGCCTGACATCGTGATGATCCCGATGGCGCTGAAGAACCGGCGCCGGGCGTTCTTACTTGCCGGTTGGTGCACGCTGTTCTCGGTCGCCGGCGGCATCGTCGGATACCTGATCGGTTCCTGGCTATACGATTCGGTGGGCGAGTGGCTGGTTCGGGCCTACGGGATGGGCGGGGACATCGACTCTTTCCGAGCTGCCTACCAGAAATACGGCGCGCTCATCGTGCTGCAGGGCCTGACGCCCATTCCTTACAAGATCGTGACGATTGCCTCCGGCTTTGCCGGAATGAATCTCGGCTTGTTTATTATACTTTCGCTGATAACGCGCACGGTTCGTTTCATGGGGGTGGCGGCTCTAATCTATTATTTCGGCGAGCCGGTGCAGCTGGTCATCGAAAAATATCTCGAATGGGTGATGGTTGGATTTTTGATCGTTATCGTCTCCGGCTACTTCATCGCGCGTTACGTGTTTCACTAGATCGCAAGCTGGTCCGGCAGCCAGCTTGATGCCGGGCTGATTCAATCCCATATTCGTCCATCCATGACCGCTGAGAGCTATACGCCGGCACCTCCGGCCGACTTCGTGTTGCCGTTCTCCATGCCAGAAATCGGCGTGCGCGGGCGGCTGGTGCGTCTGGATTCTGTTTCAGCCCGTGCTCTTTCTGCCCATGAGCTGCCGGAATCGGCCGGCCGGGCGCTCGCGGAAGCGCTTGTCCTTACCGCCATGCTGGGCTCGTCCTTGAAGCTGGATGGCCGTCTGACAGTGCAAACCAAGGCTGCGGGTCCCATGGAACTGTTGACGGCGGACTATTATGGGGCTGGCGAGCAGCGTCAGCATGCCGGCCTGCGCGGCTACGCGCGGGTGGACGAAGCTAAGTTCGGTGCGCTTGGCGCGGAAAGCCAGGCCTTCAAAAAACTGGCCGGCGAAGGCGTGCTGGCAATTACGATCGAGCCCAAGCTCGGAGATCAGAGCTATCAGGGAATTGTTCCGCTGTCGGCCGAGGGAATCGCCGCGAGCGCGGAAGGTTATTTCGCGCAGTCTGAGCAACTACCGACCACGATAAAGCTCGCCGCCGGACCAGCCTATGTCCCCGGCAATCGGCGCGCGGCCTGGCGTGCAGGCGGCATCATGTTGCAAGCGATCCCCGACACCCATCGCGATGACGATGACTGGGAACGGCTCTCGTTGTTTATCGAGACGGTGGAAGATTTGGAATTGCTGGACACATCGCTGGCGGCGGAAGATCTGTTGTGGCGGTTGTTTCACGAGGACGCAGTGCGCGTGCACGCGCCGGAGACGCTCGATTTCCATTGTGGTTGCGACAGTGCGCGCATTGCCGCAATTCTGCGCGGCTATTCGCAGGATGATCGTGATGCATTGGCCGATGCGGATGGCCAGATTCGCGCCCGATGCGAGTTTTGCGGCATTGTGCATGCCGTTGATTCAAAGGGGCCAGAAGGCGGAGTTGTCAGGCTGGACCTGTAGAAAAGTACTGGAACTGTAGAGAGGTCAGGTGGTTATGGGGAAGGCGCGGCCGAAAATCCCGGCACGGCGCCAGACCAAACGTCAGGTACCATATGAAAATTGCGCAGGTCGCGCCCTTGGCCGAAAGTGTTCCCCCCAAACTATATGGCGGCACGGAACGGGTGGTGTCGTGGCTGACTGAGGAATTGGTCTCTCGGGGGCATCAGGTCACATTGTTCGCAAGCGGAGACTCCCAAACGGCCGCGCAACTTGTTCCGGTGGTCCCTCGTGCGCTTCGCTTGAGCCCTCACGTCAGGGATTGCCAGCCCTACAACATGATGCTGGCGGATAGCGTGCTGGCGGAAGCCGATTATTTCGATATCATTCATTTTCACGTTGAGATTTTCCACTATCCCGCTTTTCGCGCTATGGCGGATCGCATCGTGACGACATTGCATGGTCGCCTGGACTTGCCGGACTTGCATCCGTTCTATTCGGCGTTTGCCGATTTGCCGCTTGTTTCGATCTCCCATGCCCAGCGTAAGCCGATGCCTCCGGTCAACTGGGTGGGGAATGTGCATCACGGACTGCCGTCAGACTTGTACCGTGCATATCCGCGAGGGGGCGATTATCTGGCCTTCGTCGGGCGCATATGTGAGGAAAAGGGTGTTCTGCACGCGATCGAGATCGCAGAGCGCGTTCGGATCAAGCTGAAGATCGCCGCCAAAGTCGACCCTGCGGACCGGCCCTACTTCGAGGAATTCGTACGCCCCCGCCTGTCCAGCCCATATGTCGAGTTCCTAGGCGAGGTGGGCGACCGTCAAAAGAATGAACTTTTTGGAGGAGCCCTGGCCGTCCTGTTCCCGATTTGCTGGCCTGAGCCCTTTGGGCTCGTCATGATCGAGGCGATGGCCTGTGGAACTCCGGTGATCGCATTCAATCGCGGTTCCGTTCCTGAAATTCTGGAAAATGGCCTCACTGGTTTCGTGGTTGACGATGTGGAGCAAGCCGTCGGCGCGGTTGGTCGCGCTGATTCACTGGACCGCAAACGTATTCGGCAACAATTTGAGCGCCGGTTCACCGTCGATCAGATGACGACAAAATATCTGGATGTTTACGGACGGCTTATGGGCCGCCGTCTGGCTGTTGCCGCGGCCTGATTGTAATAAGAGGCGATGGAACATTCGCCGACCGATGCCATTCCAGCGACGGCGCAAACCGAATCATCCGCGCCGTTCTATATTGCCGCCACGGCTTCCATTCAAGAATCCTGGCCTCGCACGCTGAAACATGGCGATACGTTCGCGCTTTTCGATCAGCACGGTGACATATTGAATGCTGCGGGAAACCCGGCTGGAATCTTTCATCAGGATACCCGCTATCTATCGGGCAGTTATCTCCTCGTCGAGGGATACCGGCCGCTGCTCCTAAGTTCCGCGGTTCACGATGACAATGCGGTCCTAACGGTCGATCTGGCGAATCCAGACATCATGCGCGATGGCGATGTTGCGATTTCGCGCGAGACTTTCCACATCGTGCGGACGAAATTTCTGTGGGACGGCGCATGTTATGAGCGCATTGCCGCGGAAAATTTTGATTCCCGCGCCCATACCACACGTCTTCTGCTGTGGTTCGCGGCGGACTTCGCGGATCTCTTCGAGGTTCGCGGTATTCAGAGATCCCGGCGAGGCACCTGCTCCGGCGAACGGATCGGCTCCGATCACGTGATCTTTCACTATAAGGGGCTCGATGCCATCGATCGCTATACCCACCTGCAGTTTTCACCGCCCCCGTCTCTGCTGGATCAGCACCATGCCGCGTTCGATCTTGAGCTTGCCGCCGGCGGACGCTGGTCCTGCGTGACGCAAACGCGATTCGGAACATCGGCTCGCATCGGAGGACCGAAATTCGTTAGCGCATTGAGAGGGGCGCGGAAGGAAATAAGAGGACAGGCAAGCAAGGCCGCCGCAATCAGCACTTCAAATAACCTTCTCAACAAGGTCTTTTGCCGTTCCGTGTCCGACCTCTACATGCTAGCCACCGAGACGCCGCAGGGATTGTATCCGTATGCCGGAATTCCATGGTTCTCGACCGCGTTCGGACGCGACGGAATCATCACTGCGCTTCAAATGCTATGGCTCGATCCGAATGTCGCAAAAGGCGCCCTGCGTTTTCTGGCGGCTCATCAGGCAACGGATTGGGATGAGGTCTCCGAGGCCGAGCCCGGCAAAATTCTCCACGAAATCCGGCAGGGTGAAATGGCCGTGCTGGGAGAAGTTCCCTTCCGGCATTACTACGGCAGCGTCGACTCGACCCCGCTGTTTGTCTTGCTGGCCGGGGCCTATTTCGAACGCACTGGGGACAAGGAGACGATCGCTGCGCTCTGGCCGAATATCATTGCGGCGCTGAACTGGATCGACGAATGCGGTGATTTCGACGGTGACGGCTTTGTGGAATACCGGCAAAGGACGCCGCAGGGCCTCAACAATCAGGGTTGGAAGGATTCAAAGGACTGCATCTCGCATGCGGATGGCAGTCTCGCGAGAGGCGCGATCGCGCTTTGCGAGGTGCAGGCCTATGTCTTCGCCGCCAAGCGCCACGCGGCGCGTTTGGCGCGAGCCATGGGACATCACGATCTGGCGCATTCGCTGGATGAACAAGCCGAAGCATTGCGAAACCATTTCGAAGAGGTGTTCTGGTGCGAAGATCTCGGCACTTATGCGCTGGCCCTTGACGGCGACAAGTGTCCCTGCCGCGTGCGGGCATCCAATGCCGGGCATGCGCTGTTCGGAGGAATTGTGTCGCACGCGCGCGCGCATCGCGTCGCGGCCGGCCTGATGCGTCGGGATGCGTTTTCAGGATGGGGTGTGAGAACACTCAATGCCTGCGAGGCGCGCTACAACCCGATGTCGTATCACAACGGCTCGGTCTGGCCTCACGACAATGCCCTGATCGCCGCAGGCATGTCGCGCTACGGCCTCAAGGACGAAATTCTAAAAATCTTCACGGGACTCTTCGATGCCGTCAGCCACATGGACTGGCGATTGCCGGAGTTGTTCTGCGGCTTTCCGCGGCGCACCGGCAGCGGTCCGACGCTCTACCCGGTCGCCTGCGCGCCCCAGGCCTGGGCCAGCGGCGCGCCTTTGATGTTGATGCAGACATGCCTCGGCATGAATCTGGATCATGCGAAGAACGAAGTACGGTTTGAGCGGCCGCTGCTGCCGGACTTCATCGATGACGTCCAGATCCAACACCTGCGCCTGGGCGCGGGCACGATCGATCTTTTGCTGCAGCGGCATGGCCGCGATGTGGTGGTCCACATTCTGGGTGGTACCGGCGACATCCGCGTCGTTACGGCAAACTAGCGGGAGATCACCTTCCAGCGCTTGTACGATGACGTGCAGGTGGGCGGCAGGGTCCACGCGACCTTGTTCGCATCCTTGGGCAATCCCCGAAAATGCGGGTTGAGCATCGATTGCGAAACGCGGATGCCAAGCGGCCATCGTGCCTTGATGAAGGACATTACCGCGAGAATCTGACTGTCGCTAAGGCGATGCTCGAAAGCTGGCATGTACGATTTTACCGTCTTTGGCACGCCAGGGAACCGCCCATATTTCGTTATGTGAAACAGATCTTCGTCGGAATGCATCCAACTATGGCCGCTCGCATCGTGTGCCGGCGCACGCCGGTGCGCATATTGGTCCTGCAGCTGCCAGAGAAACGTTCCTTCCAGATTGCGACCGTGGCAGGAAGCACACTGGCCCCGATAAACCTGCTGTCCCTCAAGAACAGCCACTGTGTTGTCCGCATCTGCAAAGTGCGAAGGCGCGGTCCCGGCATGCGCTGTTGCCGCGGCGATCAAAATGGAGACAACCAAGACCCGCGCGAGACGCATTACTTTATCTGTTTTCGCAAGGCTTGTGCGATGCCATGGCCGGGAAGGTTGCCGGTGATAAGCGTCACGAACTTACCCTTCGGATCGATCAAATAGAGAAAGCCGCTGTGGTCCATCGTGTATTGCGCATTACCCAACGAAACCGGCCGGTAATAAACATGAAACGACTTCGCGGCAGCTTCGGTGGCCTCTCCGTCGCCACGAAGCCCAACAATGCGGGGATCGAACGACGAAAGATATTTCTTGAGAACAGGTGCTTTGTCGCGAACGGGATCGACGGAGATGAAAACCGGTTGAATCTTTCGCGCCAGCGGCCCCATTTCGTTCAACGCCACACCAATCTCGTTCAACACAGTCGGGCACACATCGGGGCAATTCGTGTAGCCAAAATAGACCAGTAGCCATTTGCCGCGGAAATTGGCGTCGCTGACTGTGCGGCCGTCCGGCGTCTGCAGGGTAAAATGCCCGCTCATGGAGGGCACGGGCAGCGTTTCCTCGATGACAGGTGCGGCCAGTGCCGGCAGAACCGGCACAGCCAAAAACGCAATCAGCCCAAACCCACGTCGAAAAACGCTCAACACACCTACCATCTAGCCTTTCGGCAGTACACGGATGATCGCCATCATGCCCCGGTCTTCATGATCGAGAATGTGACAGTGGTAGACAAAGTCGCCCGCCACCGCTCCCCGGAAATCCATTCTCACCTTGATGCTCGGATAGGGGCCGTCACCCGTCCAATACGGCACCTGGTAGGTGTCCCGCCATTGGTGCTCCCCGGCCGGCACCTTCTTGCCGTTGACCTCCAGAACCAGGAAATGGACCTGGTGGATGTGGAAATCGTGCACCTCCAGGCTATGATTCTCGATCGTCCAGTCCTCGATGGTGCCCTTCTTGGCGATGATATCGGGCGGATCGTCAGGGCTATAGACGTGCGCGTCCTTCCCCTCGGTGACGATGAAGAACTTCGGTGGCTCTACGGGCTTTTTTGATCTCTTGCCGGCTGGGAATTGTGTTTCCCAGAAGTAGAGCTTTCGCTTTACGTCCGGCTTCAAATTGGCCGCATCTTCAAATCGCTGCTTGCGGGGAGGCTGGGTGGTCTTTGGAAGCCGCGGAAGCCTGGTCGCCGCTCCTGACGTCACAATCTGCGCCATGGAACGTCGCGGATTGACGTCCGAGGCCGGGCCGCCTTCGATGTTTCGCGTGATGAGAAAGGCCTTGGTGTCCGCACTCGTCGGTGCCGTCAGAATGAACTCAACCCGCGCGGCCGGCGGCAACAAAATGTGCTTCTTGGGGACGAGCTTTCCCTGACGGGTTCCGTCTTGCGAGCCTGTCGGAACGCCGTCAAGCCCGACAACTTCCAAGGTCTGAGGCTGGCCGTCGTAGTCCACTTCCAGATCGAGGATCGTATTCGCGCCAGCATTGGCGACCCGCCAGAACTCCTTCGTCCCTTGCGTCATTTTGATGATGGGTTGCGGATAATTGGGATACGGCACCGGCACATAGTTCACCGAAACATCCCAGAAGGGTGCCGGCCCGACATAGCCGATGCTGTTGCGCAGCGGCTCGTCGCGCAAAACCAGCACCCGCTGTGGAAGCCCGGCGACCGCCGGCTGAATATTTTCGATGCCGTCAACGACGATGACGCCGGTCGCGCCGCCTTGGACGGCCGGCGATGCGAACTCGTGCACATGCGGATGATACCAGTAGAGGCCAGGCGGCTCGTTGGCCGGTATCTTGAGCTTATAGGTGAAGGTCTGGCCCGAGTTCACCAGCGTGCGGATGGTTTCATCGCTGTGGCATTTCGGCGAGATATTCAGCCCATGAAAATGCATGTTGATCGAGGACGGCGTCATTGTCTTGGAGCCGCAAACCTTTGAACTCCTGCCGACAGTTTCGGACATGCCACCCACTGGCGGCACCATATTGGTGAGATCGATCTGGATTGTGTCTCCTGGCTGCACATGCAGCGTCGGCGATTCCAGCCCATCCGGTGTCTGATAGCAGAACAGCGTCCGACCCACATCGTCGACGGTCGTCCAGTAATTCAGGGCAACATGTAGGACCCCATTCTTGCTGAAAAGCTCGGGCGGAGGGGAGACCTCGGAACCAGCCTTGTATCGCGCGCAAACTTCAGCCGCTGTAGCCACATTTGGGGCGGCCAAGGTCAAAAGCGTAATGATGGCTGCTCCAAGCCCGCCCGCACTCCACGTCATCTTATGTTCCTCTTCCCCAAGTTGCCTTGCTCAACACCGAGCCGCTCAATTCTTTTCCGATTTCACGCGGATAATCGCCATCATACCGAAATCCTCGTGATCGAGGATGTGGCAATGATAGAGGAAGTCGCCAACCACCGCACCCCGAAAGTCCATCCGCATCTTGACATAGGGGTACTTGCTCTTCGCGTCCCAGTAGGGGATTTGGTAGGTATCGCGCCACTGCCGCTCCGCCTTCGGCAGAGTCTTGCCATTTTCCTCGAGCACCTTGAAGTGAATCTGATGGATGTGAAATTCATGCACCTCCGTCGTGCGGTTTTGAACGATCCAGTCCTCCACCGCGCCCTCGCGGGTAACAATTGAAGGAGGATCGTTGGGATCGAACAGTTTTGGCGTCTGTCCGTCGACCACGATGTAGAAGTCGTTACCCTCTTCGTAGAAGTAGAGCGTGCGCTTGCCCGTGACCATTGCATCGGTCACGTCTTCGAAACGCTGCGGTTTCGGCGGGCCCGAGCGTTGCGGCAATCGCGGCAGCTTAACGGGGGAATCGGTCGCAATCATTTGGGCGATCGGCCGCGCCGGATTGGTGTCCGATGATGGGCCGCCGTCGATCTTGCGCGTGACGAAATAAGCCTGTGCCACGCCCTGATTCACAGCGGGTACGATGAATTCGACACGTCCCGACGGCGGCAGCAGGATATGCTTCTGGTTGACAAGAACGCCCTGCCGTCTTCCATTTTGGGAGCCGGTCGCAACCCCGTCCCAGGCAACGATTTGCAAGGTTTGGGGCTCTCTGTCGTAGATCACCCGCAGATCGAGAATGGTGTTCGCGCCCGCATTGGCCACGCGCCAGAATTCCTTTACGCCATGCTGCATCCGGATTTTCGCGGTGGGAAACGCCGGAAATGGAACTGGAACGTAGTTGATGTTGATATCCCAGTTCGGCATCGGTCCTTCGTCAGGCGCGCCGGAATTCAGCAGCGGCTGATCGCGGATGATGATCACACGCTGAGGGAGCCCCACCACGGCAGGCTGAACGTTTTCGATGCCCTCAACGATAATGACGCCAGACGCGCCACCCTGGAGGCTCGGTGACGAAATGCCATGCACATGCGGATGGTACCAGTAGAGCCCCGGCGGCTCATTCGCTGGAATCTTGATGTTGTAATCGAAGCTCTGTCCCGAATTGACGATTGTATGGATGGACTCGTCGCTGTGGCATTTGGGCGATGCGTTGACGCCGTGAAAATGCATGTTCACCGATGACAGGCGCATAACTGCGTCCCCGCACCTGTTTTTGTTATTGGCCACGGTCTCTCCAGGACCGGTTGTGACTGGCGGAAGTTTGTTTGTGAGGTGAATCTTTATCGTGTCACCAGGCCAAACGTGGAGAGTCGGCGATTCCACGCCGGCCGGCGTCTGGAAACAGAAGAGCGTCCGTCCGGCGAGGTCCACCTTGGTCAGGTACTGAAGCTCGACCTTGAGAATTCCGCCGCTGCTGTACAAATCCGGCGGCGGCAACACGTCGCTTGCCGGACCTGGTCGAGGACAAACCTCCGCGCCGAGAGCCGCCCCAGGCGCGCAGATTCCAAATAGCGCCACTATCGCGAACCATTTGATGGCGTGAATCATTTCAACCCACCACGAAGCCGCGTTTTCGCAGCTCCGCTTCAACCCTTCTCCGGCTTCACGCGGATGATCGCCATCATGCCCCCGTCCTCGTGATCGAGGATGTGGCAGTGATAGAGAAAATCACCAACCACCGCGCCACGGAAATCCATCCGCACTTTGATGTACGGATACTTGCTCTCACCATCCCAGTAGCCGACCTGATAGGTATCGCGCCATTGCTGCTGGTCCTTCGGGACCTTCTTGCCGTTCTCCTCCAAAATCTTGAAGTGAATCTGGTGCATGTGGAATTCGTGCAATTCGAACGTCCGGTTTTGAATGGTCCAATCCTCCACCGCGCCCCTTCTTGTAATGATTGCCGGCGGGTTGTTCGGATCGAACAGCTGGGGCGTCTGTCCGTCGACGACGATGAAGAAGAACACAGGCTCGCCTGCGGTTTGGCTGTGTCCCGGCACTTCAAGGAAGTAGAGCGTTCGCTTGCCCGTGACCATCGCATCCGTCACATCCTCGAAACGCTGCGGTTTCGGCGGGCCCGAGCGTAGCGGGATGCGCGGCAGTTTCACCGCCGCATCGGTCGCGATCATTGTCGCCAAAGGTCTCGCGCTGTTGACGTCGGAAGCGGGGCCGCCATCGATCGTGCGTGTGACAAAAAGCGCCTTTTTTACGCCGTCAGGCACTGCCGGAACGATGAATTCAACACGGCCGGAAGGCGGCAGCAGCAGATGCTTTGCGCTGACGAGCGTGCCCTGACGGTGGCCGTTCTGCGAGCCTGTCGGCACGCCATCCCAGCCCACGATTTCCAACGTCTGAGGTTTGCCGTCGAAGGTGACCTGCAGGTCGAGAATCGTGTTGGCGTACGCGCCCGCGACGCGCCAAAATTCCTTTTGTCCACGCTGCATCCGTATGA
This sequence comes from Alphaproteobacteria bacterium, assembly GCA_019241645.1. Taxonomy (GTDB): domain Bacteria; phylum Pseudomonadota; class Alphaproteobacteria; order Micropepsales; family Micropepsaceae; genus Rhizomicrobium. The sequence goes on along the minus strand of JAFAWQ010000023.1, from coordinate 42,714 downwards.
CGGTGGGCGGATAGGCAGGATACGGAACCGGCACATAGTTGAGATTGACATCCCAGAACGGCTGATCCGGATCGTCCGGATTCGGGTTCAGTTGCGGCTGATCGCGGATGACAATCAGGCGTTGGGTCAGGCCCGCCACGGCAGGCTGAACATTTTCGATGCCCTCAACGATTATGGCTCCGGTTGCGCCACCCTGTACGTGGATAGACGCAATGCCGTGCACATGCGGATGATACCAATAGAGCCCGGGCGGTTCGTTCTTTGGAATTTTAATGTTGTAGTCGAAGGTCTGTCCGGAATTGACGATCGTGTGGATCGTCTCGTCGCTGTGGCATTTGGGCGATGCGTTGACGCCGTGGAAATGCATGTTCACCGAACTGAGGCGCATCAGCGTGTCGCCGCATTTGTTGCTCTTGTTGGACATCGTCTCGCCCGGACCGCTGGTGATCGACGGGAGCTTGTTTGTGAGATGGATCCTGATGGTGTCGCCCGGAAACACATGCAAGGTCGGCGATTCGATGCCTGAGGGTGTTTGGAAGCAGAAAATGACCCGGTTGGCGAAATCGAGCCTTGTGTAATAATTGAGGTCGACGTCGAGAATTCCGCCGCTGCTGTGCAGATCCGGTGGCGCCGGCAGGTCGCTACCAGCATCTGGCCTCGGGCAAATATCCGCCGCCATCGCCATAGCCGGGGCAGATATCCCAAAGAGAACCGCCACTACGAACCACTTGATAATGCGAACCATTTTCAAACCCCTACCACAGAAAAGCATCCACAGGTGATGTTTGACCTTTCACATGTATGGATGCGGACAGACCCGTCGCCTAGCCAATCGCCACCTAGCACAGCCCGCCGGTCTAGCCAAGCGATAATGAATAGAAGCATTGCCCCAACGGGCGTAGACGCCCATAAGAGCCCCTACGGGACCGGGAGGCGTTTTGGCTTTGCAAATTGTAGGGTGGATTGCCCTTGCTGCGGCGCTCGCCGGGGCAGCCTTGACTTTGACGGGCGCCCTATTGGTCTGGGCAAGGGGAAGGCTTCGCGCCCGGGCGCCATCGGGTTGTCCTCCGATGACCTTGCTGAAGCCACTCCATGGCGCTCCCCCGGGCCTGGAGGAAATGCTCGCGCGCGCGCTTGAGCAGGATTACCCAGCCTCCGTGCAGATGATCTGCGGATTGCAGAGCGCGCTTGATCCGGCACGCGATGTGGTCGAAAGGCTGCAAAGGCGCTTTCCAAACCGGGAGATCGTCTTGGTGATCGACTCCCGGCAGCACGGGGCTAACCGCAAGATTTCAAATCTCATCAACATGATGGGCGCGGCGAAGCACGATCTCATCGTGGTAGCCGATGCGGACATTGTAGCGCCGCGCAACTGGCTTTCCGCGGTCGCGGCTGCTTTCACAACAACGCGCGTCGGCGTTGTTTCCTGTTTCTATAGCGGGGAGGGCGAAACCTTCTGGTCCCGGCTGGGCGCCATGGGGATCAGTTATCAGTTTCTGCCGAACGCGGTGCTGGGAACGGCTATGCGCATGACGGCCCCCTGTTTTGGGGCGACCATGGCACTGCGGCGGGACACCCTTGCTGCGATCGGCGGCTTTCAATCGCTTTGCGATTGCCTGGCCGATGATTTCGAACTTGGCCGGTCCGTGCGCGCCAGAGGCTTTGATCTGGCTTATGCCGCCGTTTTGGTCCGGCATCGTTGCGTCGAAGCAAGCCCTGCCAGCTTGTGGAATCACGAATTCCGATGGGCTCGCACGATTCGCACAGTCAACCTAGCTGGTCACTGGTCAAGTGTGATAACGCATACGCTGCCGCTCGCCCTGATGGGGACAGTACTGCTGGACTTTTCCAGCGCTTCCATGCTGGCGCTCGTAGCCGTTTTGGTAAGCCGTTTTCTCCTTAAGTTTTTGGTCGACCGGGCGGCCGGGTTCCGAACAGGCGCGTTTTGGCTCATGCCAGTTCGGGATTTGCTGGCGTTCGCAGTGTTTCTGGCTTCCCTCATGGGGGGTATGGAAGTCAGCTGGCGGGGAGACCGTTTCCGCATCGAAAAGGGCGGGGCAATTTCGCAGGTGATTGGATAATGCTTCGGACACTGTTTCTTCAGGCTCCCTCTTTTGACGGCTTCGATGGTGGAGCCGGCTCGCGCTATCAGGCGAAGCGCGAGATCAAATCGTTCTGGTTTCCCACCTGGCTGGCGCAGCCGGCCGCGCTGATTGAGAATTCAAAACTGATCGATGCGCCTCCTCGTCGCATCGGGCTTGCCGAAATCGTGGCGCAAGCGAAGGATTTCGATCATGTCGTGGTGCATACCTCCGTGCCGTCGTTCAAATCCGATGTGGCGACGATTGCGGCCTTGAAGGAGGCCAACCCGAACCTGCTCGCGGGACTGATCGGCGCAAAGGTTGCGGTGAACGCGGAAGGTTCGCTGCGCGAGGCGCCGATGGTCGATTACGTTGCGCGCAACGAGTTCGATTTCACCGTCAAGGACGTAGCCGACGAGATTCCATTGAAAGATATCGTCGGCATTTCCTACCGTAACGGGCGCGGTGCGATCCTGCACAATGCCGATCGACCGATGATCGAGAACATGGACGCGCTTCCGTTCGTGACGCCGGTCTACAAGCGACATCTTCAGATCGAGGACTACTTCATCGGTTATTTGAAACACCCCTACATCTCGCTGTACACGGGCAGGGGATGCAAATCCCGCTGCACTTTCTGCCTGTGGCCGCAAACGGTTGGCGGGCATCGCTACCGTACCCGCAGTGTTGGCCATGTTATCGACGAAATCCGCTGGGCGAAAGCCGCGTTCCCTCAGGTGAAGGAATTCTTCTTCGACGACGATACGTTCACCGATGATCTGCCGCGCGCCGAAGCGATCGCAAAGGAATTGGGCAAGCTCGGCGTGACCTGGTCCTGCAACGCGAAGGCGAACGTTCCGCGCAGGACGCTGGAGGTCCTGAAGGACAACGGCCTGCGGTTGCTGCTGGTTGGTTATGAATCCGGGAACCAGCAGATTCTCTTCAACATCAAGAAGGGCATGCGCGTTGAAGTGGCGGAGCGCTTCACCAAGGACTGCCACGAGCTCGGCGTCGCCATCCATGGGACGTTCATTCTGGGCTTGCCGGGGGAAAGCACGGTGACCATCCGCGAGACGGTCGAGTTCGCCAAGCGCATCAATCCGCATACCATCCAGGTTTCGTTGGCCGCGCCGTATCCGGGCACGTTCCTTTACAATCAGGCAGTGCAAAACGGCTGGCTGGATGCGGCGAACGCGGAGCTTGTCGAAGAGCACGGCATCCAGATTGCGCCGCTGCATTATCCGCATCTCTCGCACAAGCAGATTTTCGATTCTCTCGAAGGCTTTTACCGCGAGTTCTATTTCCGGCCTCGAAAGATCGCAGCGATCGTGGGTGAGATGGTCCGCTCAACCGACATGATGAAGCGGCGGCTGCGCGAAGGCGTGGAGTTTTTCGAGTTCCTGCGCGAGCGGCGCAAGGCGGCGTGAGATGACGCTGCAGCCGCTCACATTTCCGGACCTGTCCGAAGATATGATGGCGCCTCCGGTCGGCGCCATCCGTCTTGGCAGCGAAGATCATAAAAAGCTGTTCTGCTTCACGCTGCTCTCGACCTTCGATCCGTACAAACCCGCGGTGATCGACTGGCCTGAGCTGGAGCCGGACGCGCTCGCGCGGCTCACCTCGTTGCCTATTTGGGATATCGCCGTGCAGACCGAAGGCAAAGCCGGGCTGCGGGTGCAGACCTATGGCGATACCGTTGCCGACCCGCTGCTGAACCAGGCGATTGCGCTCAACGCGTTCGAGGAGAAGCGCCACAAGCACGTGCTGCACAACATGGTGCAGGCATATGGAATTCAGCTGGAACCCGAGCCTGAATATGCGGTGCCACGGGATGCGGAATGGGCTTTCATGGTCACCGGTTACAGCGAGTGCATCGATAGTTTTTTTGCCTTCGGTTTGTTTGAAACGGCACGCCGTTCTGGCTTCTTCCCGAAGGAATTGGTCGAGACCTTCGAGCCGGTAATGCGTGAGGAGGGCCGGCACATCCTCTTCTATGTGAATTGGGTGGCCTGGCACCGGCGCAACATTCCGCTGTGGCGGCGGCCCGGGTTTGCCCTGAAAATAGCGGCGGTGTGGGCGTTCCTGATCTGGGAGCGTATCGGCATCGCCAGGGATGTAGGCGGCGCGCCGCAGGACAACAATTTCACAGTGAACGGCGCGCAGGATCTGGGCGTGGACGTTTCGGTGGCGGAACTGATGGACACCTGCCTCGCCGAGAATGACCGGCGCCTTGGCATCTACGATACGCGTCTGCTCCGGCCCAATTTCGTGCCGCGAATGGTGCGGTTTGCTCGCCGTTTAATGCGCAAGCCTGCGCGGGCGTGAGCGAAAGCGCTTCCAGGCGATCTGTAAGAACCGGTGCCGTGATTGCCGCGCTCGTTGGTCTTTGCGGCGCGGCATACCTCTTCTTCCGCATCGGCTTTCACGCCATTGTAGACGCCGCAGTCTCTGTCGGCTGGAGCGGGTTTGCGCTGCTCTGCGTCTACGGACTGGCGAATTTCGCGCTCCTCGGATTGGCGTGGCTCGTGCTGGCGTCACCGGTAACGCCATCGCGAGCCGCGACATTTTGCTGGGGCCGGGCCGTGCGGGATTCGGCGGGCGACGTGCTTCCGTTCTCCCAATTCGGCGGCATGGTCATCGGCGCGCGCGCGGTGATGCTGCGCGGCATTTCCGGTTCGGAAGCCTTCGGCTCGACCATTGTGGACATCACGCTGGAGATGATCGCGCAGATCGCCTTTATCCTTACCGGGCTTGTCATTCTTGTCGTGCAGCTGCCAGGTCTGCGCGCGCTGCCGATGATGCGAACGGCCGCCCTCGGCGTTTTGATTGCGATCATTCTTGTGGCGACCTTCGTTCTGGCACAGCGCCGGGGCTTCGCGCTGCTGGAGCGAATCGCCCGCAGGTTTCTCCCGGCCGCGGAACTCGCGGCCGGCGAGTTCGATCAGGCGGTCAACCGCATACACGGACAGCCGGGACGAATGGGCGCCGGACTTGCGCTGCATTTTGCAGGCTGGCTGTCCGCGGCGTTCGGCACCTGGCTCGCGCTTGCGTTGATCGGACACCCGATATCCTTCTGGGGCGCCATCGCGATCGAGAGCCTGCTCTGTGCAGCGCGAAGCGCCGCCGTGTTCGTTCCGGCAGCCATTGGCGTGCAGGAGGCCGGCTATGCGGTGATGATGCCGCTATTCGGACTGCCGGCAGACATCGGCATCGCCGTGTCGCTGCTCAAGCGTGCGCGGGAGGTCGCACTCGGGGTACCTGTGCTGCTCAGCTGGCAGATCGCGGAGGGCCGGCGCGCGCTCTTCCCGCCCACTCTGCGAGGCCGCATCTATGACTGACGTCGCCCTAATCACGGGGGCGTCAGGCTTCGTCGGCTCAGCTGTGGCTCGCAAGGCTATTGCGCGAGGCCTGCAGGTGCGGGCGCTGGTTCGCTCCAATAGTCCGCGAGTCAATGTCAATTGCATTGACTGTGAAATCGTCGAAGGGGACCTTCACGATCCCCCCTCGCTGGCTTCGGCCATGCAAGGCGCGCGCTATCTGTTTCACGTAGCGGCGGACTACCGGCTGTGGGCTCGCGATCCCGACGAGATCATCCGCAACAATCGCGAAGGCACGCGCGCCGTCATGGAAGCGGCGCGCGACGCCGGAATCGAGCGGGTCGTGTATACAAGCTCGGTGGCAGCGCTGAAGCCTCGCGGCGGTGGCAGCGATGCCGATGAAAGCGACCGCGCGGACATAAATTCAGCAATCGGCGCCTACAAGAAGAGCAAGGTGGCGGCGGAGCGCGTGGTCGAAGACATGATCGCTGCCGGCCTGCCGGCCGTCATCGTCAGTCCATCGACGCCGATTGGTCCGCGCGATGTGCGTCCGACGCCTACCGGCCGCATGATGGTGCAAGCGGCGAACGGGCGCATGCCGGCTTATGTCGAAACCGGCCTCAATCTCGTGCATGTCGACGATGTTGCCGAAGGCCACATGCTGGCGCTGGAAAAGGGCCGCATCGGCGAGAATTATATCCTCGGCGGTCACAATGTGATGCTGAAAGACATACTGATCGAAATTGCCCGGCTGGTTGGCCGTAAGCCGCCACGAGTACGTCTCGCGCGCGGGCCGCTCTATCCGCTTGCCTTTGCCGCGGAAGCCGTGGCGCGCGTGACCGGGGTAGAGCCGTTCATCACCGCAGATGCGCTTACCATGTCGCGGCAGTTGATGTTCTTCAGCTCGGTCAAAGCGAAGCGCGAGTTGGGCTATTCCACCGTTCCATGGCGGCTCGCGCTGGCGGATGCGCTCAACTGGTTCCGCGCCGTGGGATATGTACGATGAACGGGTTGGCATGGCTGGCGTTCGTTCCGGCGGCGATTTGGCTCTACCTTCTGGCAGCCCGCGGAATGTTTTGGGCCGCGCGCGAACGGGATGATCGAAGAATCATGCCCGAACCTGGATGTTGGCCCGCCGTGACTGCTATTGTTCCTGCGCGCAACGAAGCGGATGTGATCGAACGCTCCATCGGCAGTCTGCTGGCACAGGATTATCCGGGATCCTTTGAAATCGTCCTGGTTGACGATCAGAGCGAAGATGGCAGTGGCGAATTGGCCCGCGCGCTGGAACACGGGGGCAAGCTCACAGTCATTCGCGCGGCCACGCGTCCCGCCGGATGGACGGGAAAACTTTGGGCGATTTCACAAGGCGTGACACACGCGCGCGGCACAGACTATTTCTGGTTCACCGATGCCGATATTGCACACACGCCGGATAATTTGCGTCACCTTGTCTCGCGAGCGGAGCACGGGAACCTCGTGCTTACTTCCCTGATGGCGCGGCTGTCCTGCGCCTCATCGGCCGAAAAGTCTTTCGTTCCAGCGTTCGTGTATTTCTTCCAGATGCTCTACCCGTTTGCATGGGTGAACGATCCGAAGAAGAGGACATCGGCGGCTGCCGGTGGCTGCATGCTGGTCAGGCGTGAAGCATTTGAGCGTGGCGGCGGCATCTCGACCATTCGCAGCGCGCTGATCGATGATTGTGCCTTGGGCGAGTTGATGAAAAGGCAAGGGCCGATCTGGCTGGGCTTGACCAACCGCTCCGTCTCCATACGGCCGTATGCAGACATGAACGATATCCGCCGCATGGTGGCGCGTTCGGCCTATGCGCAGTTGAACTACTCACCCGTGCTACTGGCCGGAACGCTGGCGGGGCTGCTGGCCGTATTCGCGGCGCCCGTGTTGCTTGCAATTTGTGGCACGGGATTCGTGCGCGTCGCTGGTTTTGCCGTCTGGTTGGCGATGGCCTTGAGTTATTTGCCGATACTGCGCTTCTATCGGCGCTCACCGGTATGGACACTGGCTCTGCCGGCCATCGGCGTTCTCTATGGCACATTCACCCTCGACTCGGCCATGCAACACTGGCGCGGCCGCGGCGGAATGTGGAAAGGTCGCGCACAGGCGATGGCGCGATGAGCAGGGCGGCAGAATTGCAATCCGGCAAAGAGCATCGGGACGAAAATTTCCCGGTCGCGTCCATTTTAATCCGCCGAAAGCACCGGCCTGTCATTCTCGCCTTCTACCGTTTTGCGCGCGCGGCAGACGATGTGGCGGACCACCCGACAGCTTCAGCCGACGAAAAGCTCCGCCTGCTCGAGGAGATGGACCGAACCATGACCGGCGAGCTCGACAGCGCGCCGGAAGCGCTGGCCTTGCGGCACATTCTGGAGGAGCGGGGGTTAAGTGCGCAACATGGACTGATGCTGCTCGAGGCTTTCCGCCGCGACGTGACCAAGCTGCGCTATGCGAACTGGGACGAGCTGATGGACTATTGCCGATATTCCGCCATGCCGGTCGGCCGGTTTGTGCTGGATATCCACGAAGAAAGCCGCGATACCTGGACGGCCAATGATGCCCTCTGCGCGGCGCTGCAGATCGTCAATCATTTGCAGGATTGTGGAAAGGATTACCGCGCGCTCGATCGCATCTACATTCCTCAGGATACGCTGACAGCCGCCGGGGCCTGCGCGGAGGACCTGAGCAGGGGCCGCGCATCGCCGAGCCTGCGTAACGTCTTCTCCGATTTAGCCCATAGAACACAGGGCTTGCTGGGCAAGGCGCGGCCGTTCGCGAAGCAAATCCGGGATCGGAGGTTGGCCTTCGAAGTCACCATCATTCAGCGCCTGGCGGAAGACCTGGCAAACAAGCTGGTCCATCGCGATCCACTTAGCGAACGGGTCCATCATCGAAAAATCGATCTCATTCCGCTTCTGATGGGCGCAACCGCGCGCTTCGCCGGCTCGCAATTTACGCGGGACAAACGCGTGCTCGCGCTGAGATCTTCATGAGCGCAGTGGCACCTGGCGAAACTGCGCCTGAAATCCGCGCCATCGAACAGCGGGCCACCGGAAGCTCTTTCTATGCCGCGATGAAGCTGATGGCGAAGCCGGAGCGCGAGGCGATGTTCGCCATCTACGCTTTCTGCCGCGCAGTAGACGACATTGCGGACGATGGTGTCGGCACGCGCGATGAGCGCCACGCCGCGCTCGATACATGGCGCGCCGATCTAAAGTCCCTTTACGCCGCCGGTCCTTTGGGTCGCGCCGGCTTCCTCGCCGGTGCCGTGGAGCGTTACCGGCTGCGCAAGGACGATTTCCTCGCCGTCATCGATGGCATGGAAATGGATGTTGCCCAAGACATCCGCGCGCCTTCACTGGAAACGCTGGATCTCTATTGCGAGCGGGTGGCGAGCGCGGTGGGACGGCTCTCGATCAAGGTATTTGGCATGGAGGAGGAGCCCGGCTTTCAGCTGGCCCACCATTTAGGGCGCGCACTGCAGCTCACCAACATCCTGCGCGATCTGGATCAGGACGCAAAAGCGGGCCGCCTCTATTTGCCAAGAGAATACTGCGAAGAAGCTCACCTCGCCGTACGCGATCCGAAGCAGACCATTCGCGATCCAGCAATCGATGCCGTTTGCCGCAAGGTGGCGCGCCTTGCCCACCGGCATTTCGGCGAAGCGACGCGCATACTCCGCATGCGCCCCAAGGGTCGCCTGCGAGCGCCGAAGCTTATGGCCGCGGTCTATTCCGAGATTCTGCGTGAAATGGAAAAGCGGGGCTGGGCGCCGCCACGCCGCCGGGTGAGTTTGTCGAAGCCGCGACTTGCGGCCATCGTGCTGGCGCACGGCCTGATCGGATGAGCAGCGGAAAGGTTTACGTTATCGGGGCAGGACTTTCCGGCCTCTCGGCCAGCGTTGCGTTTGCGAGCCAGGGAGCTCGGGTGGTGCTGATCGAGGGAGCGGGGCAGGCGGGTGGCCGCTGCCGTTCCTATCTCGATCCGGTGCTCAACCAGGTCATCGACAACGGCAATCATCTTATTCTCTCCGGCAATCACGCGACGTTTGCTTACCTTCGCACCATTGGTTCGGCAGACCGGCTTGCCGGGCCGGAACAGGCGCGGTTTCCGTTCGTCGATGTACGGAGCCGCGCGCGCTGGACTGTGGCGCCGAACGATGGATCGATACCGTGGTGGATATTTTCGAAATCCCGCCGCGTGCCCGGCACGCGCCTTGGCGAATACGGGAATATCGGCAAGCTGCTGCTGGCGGGCGGGGACAAGCGCATCGATCAGGTCATCGACTGCCATGGTCCGCTATGGGAGCGTTTGTTGCGGCCGTTGCTGCTTGCGGCGCTCAACACCGAACCGGAAATTGCCTCTTGCAAGCTTGCAGGCGCGGTATTGCGGGAGACACTACTCAAAGGCGGCCGCGCCTATCGTCCGCGCATCGCTTTCCCGCACCTCGGCAGTACGTTCATCGACCCCGCGCTGGACTATCTCAAGCGTAATGATGTCAACCTGCAATACGGCAAACGGTTGCGAAAAATTGAACTCGCGGACGGGCGCGCAACCTCGCTTGAGTTTGCCGATGGCGCAATTCCGTTGGCCGAGGAAGATCGCGTGGTGCTTGCGACACCGGCGGCGGTAACTGCTGATTTGCTTCCGGACGTGTCAGTGCCATCGGAATTTCGCTCCATTCTGAATGCGCATTTCGCGATTGCCCCGTCGGCAAACGCGCCATTGATGACAGGCGTTATCGGGGGGACCGCGGAATGGGCATTCGCATTTCCGGATCGTATTTCCGTCACGGTGTCCGGCGCCGATGCCATCGTGGATCGCGATCGCGAGGATCTGGCCAACGTCCTCTGGCTTGATGTGGCGACGGTGCTCAAAGCCGGGCCGCAGCTGCCACCCTGGCAGATCGTGAAGGAGCGCCGCGCCACGTTCGCCGCCACGCCGGGGCAGGCGAACCGCCGTCCGAAGCCCGAGACCCGCTGGACGAACCTGTTCCTCGCCGGCGACTGGACCGACACCGGCCTGCCGGCAACCATCGAAGGGGCCGTGCGCTCCGGCAATCGCGCGGCGGAATTGGCGCTGCGCTCGCTTAACCGGTAATTTCACGCCATGGATCGAGCGCTCATCATTGATCGTGCCGAACTCGACACGGCAATTGCGCGTGCCACGGAAGCATTGCTGAAAGAGCAGCGCGCCGATGGGCATTGGGTGTTCGAGCTGGAAGCCGATGCCACGATCCCATCGGAATACATTCTGCTCGTCCACTATCTGGGCGAGAAGCCGAATCTGGAGTTGGAACATAAGGTCGGCGTCTATCTGCGCCGCGGACAGGCAGGTCATGGCGGCTGGCCCCTCTATCACGACGGCGCTTTCGACATCAGCGCTACGGTGAAAGCCTACTTCGCGCTCAAGATGATCGGCGATTCGCCCGATGCCCCGCACATGGTCCGTGCACGCGAGGCTGTTCTCGAGCACGGCGGCGCCGGCCGCGCCAACGTGTTCACCCGCATGCAGCTCGCGCTCTACGGCGAGACGGCGTGGACCAACACGCCTACTGTTCCGCCCGAATTGATACTGCTGCCACGCTGGTTTCCCATTCACTTGTCGAAGATGTCGTATTGGGCGCGAACCGTTATCGTGCCTCTGCTCGTGCTGCAGGCGCTGAAACCTCGCGCGCGCAATCCGCGCAACGTCCACGTTCCGGAGCTGTTTGTGCTGCAGGGTTCGCCCGCGCCGAAGCGCGCGCCGCACCAGAGCCGCGGCTGGTCCGCTTTCTTCGGCGCGCTCGATTGGGTGCTGAAGCGCGCCGACCCATTCTGGCCCACAGCGCTCCGTCGCCGCGCAATCGAGGAATGCGAGGCGTTCGTCATCGAACGTCTGAACGGGGAGGATGGCCTGGGTGCGATCTATCCGGCCATGGCCAATTCGGTGATGATGTTCGATTGTCTCGGCTGCCCCCCCGATCACCCGCATCGCGCCATCGCACGGCGTGCAGTGGAAAAGCTCCTCGTCATCAAGGAGGACGAAGCCTACTGTCAGCCGTGCGTGTCGCCGGTGTGGGATACCGCGCTCGCCTGCCATGCCCTGATGGAGGTGCAAGGAACCGAAGCGGTCGTATCGCGCGGCCTTGCATGGCTGAAGCCGCTACAGGTGCGGGATGTAAAGGGCGACTGGGCTGGCGAGCGGCCGGATGTGCGGCCGGGCGGCTGGGCCTTCCAGTACAACAACGCGCACTATCCCGACCTGGACGACACTGCCGTCGTGGTGATGGCGCTGGATCGCGCGGCCAAGCAAACCAACGCAGAGGCGATTGCGCGCGGACGGGAATGGATCGAGGGACTGCAAAGCAGGAATGGCGGCTGGGGCGCCTTCGATGCGGATAACGCCTACTATTACCTCAACAACATCCCTTTTGCCGATCACGGCGCACTGCTCGATCCGCCGACGGAAGATGTGACAGGGCGCTGCCTTGGAATGCTGGCCCAACTTGGCGAGTCAGCCGACACTGCGCATATGAAGGCGGCTATTGACTATTTGGAGCACGTCCAGCGGAAGGATGGCAGCTGGTTCGGCCGCTGGGGCGTGAACTACATTTACGGCACGTGGTCCGCGCTGGCGGGATTGAATGCTGTGGGTGTCGATCCGGAACATCCGATGATGCACAAGGCTGCGGAGTGGCTGATCGCCATCCAGAATGCCGACGGCGGGTGGGGCGAAACCTGCGACAGCTACCGGCTCGACTACACCGGATACGAGTCCGCTCCATCCACTGCGTCGCAAACCGCCTGGGCGTTGCTGGGGCTGATGGCGGCGGGCGAGGTGGATCATCCGGCGGCTGTCCGGGGCATCGCGCATTTGCAGGAAACACAAGGCGCGGACGGGTTGTGGACGCAGCAGCACTACACCGGCGGCGGATTTCCGCGTGTCTTTTATCTGCGGTACCACGGTTACCCGAAATTCTTCCCGCTGTGGGCACTGGCCCGCTATCGCAATCTGAAATCCGGCAACACGCGCCGCGTGGAGTACGGCTTGTAATGCTGCTTGCCGTCACCGGTATGCAGCGCGAGGCGAAACTGCTGCGCGGCCGCTGCGAAGTGATCGTGGCCGGAAGCGACAATTCCACTTTGGCGTCGAAGATTGAAGCTGGGATCGCGCGCGGCTCGCGCGCTCTTCTTTCCTTCGGCATCTGCGGCGCATTGTCGCCTGAGCTTGCCGTCGGAACCGTGCTGATCGGAAACGAGGTGGTTTTTGGAGGCCAGCGTTGGCGCGCGGATGAAGGATGGTCCAACACGCTTGCAAGCGCATGTTCTTCAGCGATGGGAACCGTGGCGGGAAGCGACTCCATTCTGCTGACGGCAGCGGCCAAAGCCGCGCTGCATGCACCAACCGGCGCACTTGCCGCCGATATGGAATCGCACATCGTCGCGCGAGTCGCGTCCGAGCGTGAACTGCCGTTCGCTGTCCTGCGCGCGGTGTCCGACGATGCCCATCATGCGCTACCGCCTGCGGCTGCATTCGGGCTTAGGAAAGACGGCCGGATCGACTATTCGGCGGTGATGCTCTCCCTGCTGGACGAGCCATCACAATGGCGTGCGCTGTTTCGCACGGCGCATGAGACGAAAACGGCCCTGAAGGCTATTTCGTACTGCATTGAACGGATCGGTCCAACGTCGGGGTTCCCGGCTGCATGACAACAGGCTGGCGCGAGCATTACATTTGTGATAATGTTTCTCATTAGCAATCGAGCCGAGGGGGACGCCATGAGGCAAATCTACTCAAGTCTTTTCCAAGGGGCCGCGCTTGCGGCCGCACTGACCGCTTTCGGAGCCGCCCCCAGTTTCGCTCAAAACGGCGGCAAATTCGGCGGAACCTTGAATGTCGTGTGGGGTGATCCGCGCAGCGGTTCTGCCGGCGGCGACGTGCGGTTCAGCATCGCGCTGGATGGCGGCAAGACATATCCGCTTCTGGTTGCTCCGGTTGATCAAGGCAAGGCGATTACCTCCTTCGGCAAGCACGTCGTAATCGATGGGCGGTTGACGAAGGACGCACACGGCAATCCCGCGATCCAGGCGCAACGAATCGGCGCGCCTCCCGCCGCCCCGCCGTCGCATCACGCAACGGAAACGCGGCGCGTGCTGTACATCCTGCTAAAATATCAAGGCGATTCGCAGGAGCCGCATAGCGAGCAGTTCTACCTTGACCTGACAAATCCCAAGAAGGGCGATTTGGGGAAGAACATCCCAGCCTCGATCAACGGATTTTTCGACAAGACGTCGTGGCACAATCTGCAATGGAAAGCGGACGTCACCGACTGGATGAAATTGCCTCATCCCAAAACCTACTATGCGAATTGCGGCTGGGATCAATCCTGCGCCAATCTGGGTGCGCTTTCCAACGATGCGTTCGCGTTGGCTGTGAAGGCCGGCGTCAATCTGTCCGTCTACGACAACATCAATTTCGTCATCAACAACGATCTGGATTGCTGCGCCTGGGGCGGAGGAACATCGTATCAAGGCAAGTCATATGGCGCGACCTGGGAGCCGCCGTGGGGCCAGGAAACGAGCGTCTACAGCCATGAATTCGGCCACTCAATCGGCCTGCCGCATTCCGGATGGACCTACTACGCCTACGACAGTCCATGGGACATCATGAGCAAACGCACCGCAGCAAAGACCATCCAGTGCGGCAGCTATTTTTCAGTGAACGACGGTGCCGACCGGGCGATCAACTGCACCGAACCGGGCGACGGTTATATCGCTCCGCACAAGGACTATCTCGGCTGGCTGCCGGCGGAGAACCAGGTGGTGATCGACGCGCCGCGGACGAAAGAAATCAAGCTCGAAGCCAATGCCTTGCCGTTGCGCAAGGGTATCAAGCTGGTCAAGATCTGTCTGGCGGGCTTGCCCTGCACCGGTGGAAGCGCGCATTACCTGTCCGTCGAAGCGCGCATCGGCGGGAAGAAGTACGAGAACGGTCTGACCGGCGACGGCGTGATCATCCAGGATGTATATCTCAATCGGGGCGCGATCGGCGGGAGCTGCTATTTCAATTCACAGAGCGGATTCGCGGTACCCATCGATGCGACGCCGGGCGATTGGGACGCTGAAAATTGCGACTCCGGTGGCCGTGAGTGGCCGGACTATGCGTTGGGCAATGCGCAGTTCCTGCCTGGACAAACTTACAGGAATAACAGCCTGCACGTGTCGGTGCAGGTCAAGAAGCAGGAAGGTTCGTCCTACATCGTGAAAGTGAAACGGACGAATTAAGGGCGTGCGGCGAGGCGTGCGGAGTTCTACTCCGCGGCCTCGAGCGTTTTCGGCCGGGACTTGGCCTCCCGTATTTCCACCAGCTTGTGCTCCACATGCCGTGAGAATGTGAATTCCGCGGGGCGCTGATTGGACAGCGAAATATCCGGCGCCATTGGCCCTTCGGTTTTCACGCCACGAATTCCGATCGGGATCATCTTCCACGGATGGTTGATGGAATCCGCCACCGCCGTGCCTTCGAACCCGCAATGCACCATGCAGTTGGCACATTTCTCGTAATTGCCGACGCCGTATTTGTCCCAGTCCGTGTCGTCCATCAGTTCCCTGAAGCTCTTCGCATAGCCTTCGCCAAGCAGGTAGCACGGCTTTTGCCAGCCGAAGACGCAGCGGAGCGGCATGCTCCAAGGCGAGCATTTGTAGGTCTGGTTGCCGGCAAGGAAATCTAGGAACAGCTCGGACTGCGTGAACTCCCAGTTCTTGCCACCGTTGCCGCGCGCGAAGATGTCGCGAAAAAGCTTTCGCGTACGCTCGCGGTCCAGGAAATGCTGCTGGTCTGGCGCACGCTCGTAGGCATAGCCCGGCGACACCGTGATGCCGTCGAGCCCCATCGCGGTCATCTCGTCGAAGAATTTCGCGGTCCGTTCTGGGTCGGCATCGTTGAACAATGTGCAGTTGATCTGCGTGCGAAAGCCGCGCGATTTGGCGAGCTTGATAGCTTCCACTGCCTTCTCGTACGTGCCGTCGAGACAGACACTCTTGTCATGCATCGCCTTGTCGCCATCCAGATGGATGGACCAGGAAAAATTGGGGTGTGGCTCGTAGTCGTCGATCTTTTTGGCCAGCAGCAGAGCATTGGTGCAGAGGATGACGAACCTGTCGCGCGCGATGAACCCCTTCACGATTTGCGGCATCTCGCGATGCAGCAGCGGCTCGCCGCCGGCAATAGAAACAGCCGGTGCGCCACATTCTTCGATGGCATGCATACACTCGTCGTGCGAGAGGCGCTGATTCAGGATCTCATCGGGATAATCGATCTTGCCGCAGCCGGCGCAGGCGAGATTGCAGCGGAACAGCGGCTCCAGCATCAGCACCAACGGATAGCGCTTGCGCCCCGCAAGGTGTTGTTTCACCGCATAAGCGCCGATCTTCGCGGCTTGTCGGAACGGAATACCCAAAATGCTTCTCCTGCCCGCGTACGGACGATCAGTTGCGCAGCTCGGCCGGCAGGCGGAAGGCGATGTGCTCCTTCTTGCCGTCCAGCTCCTGCACTTCCAGGTGAGGATCGAGCAGCCGCAAGGTTTCAATCACTTCCAATACCAGCTTCTCAGGCGCAGAGGCGCCGGCCGTGAGGCCGATCACCTGCTTGCCATGCAGCCAGCGCGGATCGAGTTCGCTCGCATCCGCGATCAGATAGCTCGGGACACCGTTTTCCTGACCGATTTCGCGCAGGCGGTTGGAATTGGAACTGTTCTTGGCGCCAACCACCAAAACCACATCCGCATGGTTGCAAAGCGCGCGCACGGCCATCTGCCGGTTCTGCGTTGCGTAACAGATGTCGGATGTATCCGGTCCTACCACATCGCGGAACTTTCGTTTTAACGCCGCGATCACTGATTTGGTGTCGTCGATGCTCAAGGTCGTCTGCGTGACATAGGCGACGCGCGTATCCTCGGGGATCTCCAAAGCTTCGACATCGGCTTCGGAAGACACGAGGTAGGTGGGCCCTCCCACCTGGCCCATGGTGCCTTCCACTTCCGGGTGTCCGGCATGGCCTACGAGAATGAGCGTGCGGCCGTCACCGACATAGCGACGGCCCTGATTATGGACCTTGGAAACAAGAGGGCAGGTGGCATCCAGCACCGGCAGCCCCCGGGTGCTTGCCTCATCGATGACCGAGCGCGGGACGCCATGGGCGCTGAACACGGTGACGGCGCCGTCGGGCACTTCGCTCAACTCTTCCACGAAGCGGGCGCCCTTGCTCTTCAGGTCCTCCACGACATGCCGGTTATGGACGATCTCGTGGCGGACATAGACGGGCGCGTGGTAGCGGTCGAGCGCCTGCTCGACGATATCGATCGCGCGCACCACACCGGCGCAGAAGCCACGGGGTTGTGCCAGAATCACGCGCATCCAGACTCCGTCCGTTCGCCCAAAGCGGCGATGCCCCAAAAATAGGTTGCCAAGTAGCCTCGTTCTAGGGAACTCCTAGCCCGGGGGCAATGTTGCAGCGCAGCGGACATATGAACCAGACGGGAACGGGGTTTTCGGAGCTCGAACTTGCCCTGCAGATGGGAAGCAAACAGGTCGATGCGGTGCTCGAAAGGCTGTTGCCGCCTCCCGGGGGTCTGCAATGCCGCGTGCAGGACGCCATGCGCTATGCCATTTTTGCAGGCGGCAAGCGGCTCCGGCCGTTTCTCCTGATGCAAAGTGCCTGCCTGTTCGGGGTTGCGCCGGTACAGGCGCTCCGGGCGGCGGCGGCTATCGAGGCGGTGCACACTTATTCGCTGGTTCATGACGATCTGCCCTGCATGGATGACGACGACCTGCGGCGCGGCCGCCCGACCACGCACAGGGCCTTCGACGAAGCAACTGCCGTGCTCGCCGGGGATGCGCTACTGACCATCGCCTTCGAAATCGTCGCCGACCCGGACACGCATCCCTCCGGGGAGGTTCGCGCAAGACTGGTGGCCGAGCTGGCGAGGGCCAGCGGAACCCTCGGCATGATCGGCGGTCAGACGATCGATATCGAAGCGCCTTCCCATGCGTTCGGCGCTGACGAAGTCATTCTGTTGCAGCGGCTCAAAACTGGCGCACTGTTCGAGTTCTGCTGCGTGGCCGGACCGATTCTGGCGGAAGCGGGCGGGGAGCACGAAGAACGGTTGCGCGCATACGCGCGTGCTTTCGGTCTTGTGTTCCAGATCACCGACGATCTGCTCGACGTATTGAGTACGGCGGAAAAAACCGGCAAGGCCGTTGGCAAGGATGCGAAGCAGGGAAAGGCCACCCTGGTATCGCTTGTGGGCATCGAGGCGGCCCGGGCTCGTGCAGAGGATTTGGCAGTGCAAGCCGCGGAGATAGTTGCTCCATACGGGGCGCCAGCCAATTCTCTGCAGGCGCTGCCGAAATATCTGCTGACGCGTGAAGCCTAGAGCTCGCAGCTAGCCTCGACACGAGCCGTCAAGCAAATCATGGTGGACCTGACTAGGTAGAATTTTCGAAAACAACCATCGAAAGGCGGCCCATAAAGCCTTCAGGGATCGTTATGGCCGGTTGCAAAGCGGACAGATGTTGACTCAGCAAATCGGCCGATGTGCAACCATCCCGATGCAACTTCGGATATCATGAGGGGGTTTTTAGGAAAGCCGGCCAACCGGACGGGCTTGGCTTTTGAAAGGAGCCATCGATGAGTGCTTTCGGTCTGCGGGTCTTCTATTTCAGTTTGGCAATGTGCGGACTTGCCAGCGCCGGATCATCCGCTGCGCCGGCAATTCCGGCCCCGGCAAGCGATCCCGCTGCCAGGCAGATCAATGCCTTTCATGGCACTTTGGTCGAGACGATGAAGCAGGCCAAGGAGTTGGGCGTGCAGGGACGCTACAAGAAACTGGAACCAGCGGTCGATGCTGCCTTCGATTTTCCGGCCATGACTCAGACCATTGTAGGACCGTCGTGGACCTCCATGTCACCCGGCGATCGCGCAAAAATCATCGATGCGTTCCGGCGCATGACAATTGCCAACTACGCCAAGAATTTCGATGGCTATAGCGGCGAGCAGTTCGTTACTAGCCCGCAGGTACAGGAGCGCGGCGGCGACAAGATCGTTGCCACGCAAATGACATCGCCGGGCAAGTCGCCCATTCCTTTCATCTACAGGATGGGCAACAGCCACGGCTGGAAGATCAAGGATATTTTCCTCAACGGCTATGTCAGCGAGGTTGCGACCCGGCGCTCCGATTTCGCCTCGACGCTGAAAAGCGGTGGTGCGTCCGCGCTTGTGGAGAAACTGAACGCGCTGACCGACAATCTGCTGAAAAGCTGAAGGCTCTATTCCGCCGCCCGCGGTTCAAGCCCCTCGTTGGGCATAACGTAATGCAGCAGTGCCGGCAGCACGATTAGCATCGAGACCAGAATCCAGAATAGCGAAATCATCAGCAACAGGCCCATGCTCGCGGTTCCCGGGTGACTCGAAAGCGATAGCGTCCCGAAGGCCGCGCCCGTCGTGCCTGCGCTCATCAGCACGGCGCGGGTAAGGGGCGACTGCAGGAGATTGCGGCCGCCGTCCCGCCACCACATGACGAAGTAAATGTCGAAGGCGACCCCGACGCCGAACAAAAGGGGTAACGCGATGATGTTCGCGAAATTGAGTGGAATCCCAAACACGACACACGTCGCCAATGTGAGCGCGCCGGCCAGCAGCAGCGGAATCATGGTCATCAATTCGTCGCCGATCGCGCGCAGCGCGAAGATCAGAAGAATAGCGATGGAAAGAATAGAAATGATACCGGCCTCGACGAACGCCCACACGATCGTCCGAGCCGACTCCATGATGATGATCGGCGTCCCGGTCGCATCCGGCGCCACGGCCCGGACTTGCCGCGTAAAACGCCGAAGAGATTTGTTGTCCTGGGCTTTTGGGAAAGCCTGGACACGGTACTGCCCGTTGGGTGAAACCCAGTCGCGCAGCAGGTCCTTGGGCAGGGTGTCGAAACGGATGGCGGACGGATGCAGCGCCGCGCGCAATTGCGCGAACAGCGTTTTCAGTCTGGGTATGAAGGCACTGGCGGCACGCGCGCGTAGTATGGGATTTGCTGCCGCGAGTTGCTCGAGTGTGCGCGCCAGCGCTCGCGCATGTTGCGCCGGTGGATTCCAGGCTGGGCCGGCCGCGGCGCGCAGTGAATTGGCGGTCGCGCGCAAGCTGGCGATCACCTCGACATCGTTGGGGGACGGCGCGACTAGAAATGGGTTGAACGTGGTTTCCAGAAGGCTGGCAGCATCGCGGATGATCCCAAGCTTGGCCGGCTGGTCCGATGGCACGAACGTATCGATGGTCAGCGTCTGCGAGACGTATGGCAGCTTGCCGATTTGATCTGACAATGCTTTCGCCGCCCGCCGTGAGCCGCGAAGGATATTGATGGTGTTCGGCGATGTCTCAAGGCTATGCATCAGATCGAGAGCGGTCGCCACGGATTCGGAATACGGATTGCGCAAGTCGAGGGGATTGGAATCGAACTGCACGAAAGGCACAAGCGTAAGCGCGACGAAGCCGGCCACGGTGGCACCCTTCAATACGTTCCGGCAATTCTCGGTCAGAATCGAGTCCAGCGGCTTCAGCGCGCTGAACCCGATCTCTTCGGTTTCGCCCTGCGGTTGCAGCAGCTGAAGAAGTGCCGGCAAGAGCGTGATGCTGAGCATGTATGTCACGATCATTCCGCTCCCGGCGATCAGGCCCAGTTCCGCAAGGCCTGCGTAGCTGGTGGGGAGGAAGGAGTAGAAGCTCAACGCGGCGGCCACCGCGGCCAATGTCAGTCCCGGTCCTGTGCAGATTCCCGTGTGCGCCAGCGCTTCCTGCAGATTGCCCACGCGGTGACGCTCGGCGCGGTACCGGACGCAGAACTGGATTCCGAAATCGACTCCCAGCCCCACAAACAGCACGATGAAAGCGACGGAGATGACATTGAAGCGGCCGTAGACAAGCAAGCCGCCAGCTGTGGTTATCGCAAGTCCGATTGCAATGGTGACGAGTACTGCCGATATCATCCGTACCGAGCGCAGCGCGAGCCATAGCATCGCCAGAGTGGCCCCGAGCATCAGCAGGCCAAGAAAAACACCGCGATCTGCAATCGAAGCGAATTCTTCGTCCGCCATCGGCACGGGGCCGGTCAGGCGCACGCGCACGCCGGAGTTTGGCCCCAGTTCCAGCTTGCGCACGCTCGCGCGAATGGCTTTGGTCGCGCGCTCTCCGGGGAGAAGGGCGTTGTAGTCTAGCTTCGGCTGGACCTCGACGAAGCGCCGCGTGCGCGAGAGGTCGCTGTTGCCGCCCACCATCGCGCTCCAGCCGAAATAGGCAGGCTTGTGTGCGAGGATGTTCTCTAGCGTGGTATTGAATGCAATAATCGGACGATCCAGGCTCTGGAGCGTTGTCTGTCTGCTGCTCACCCCCAACAGGGTGGTATCGAGGGTGTGCATCACGCCGCGCAAGGTGGGGTCAGCTGCCAGGCCTCCAAGGAACGGTTGGGCTCTAATCAGCGCATCGGTGGTCTGCTTTACCTGCTTAAGCGGCAGCAGCAGCAAGCCTTCGCGCTCGAAAAACGGACCGCCATCCGGACGGCGCACGGAATTGAAATGCTGCCGGTCCCTGGAAAGTGCCGCCGCCAGCGCCCCGGCTGCCTGGTCCGCGCGGTCCGCCGTAACCCCGTCCACGACGATTTCGATCAGATTGTTCTGCTGGGGAAAAGCGCGGTCGTAGCGCTCTTCGTCGATTCTCCAGGCGGCCCCCGGCGCAACAAGGTTGTCGCTGTTGGTGTCGATTTGAAAATGGTTAACGGCGTATGTCCCCGCGGCGAGACCGAGCATGATCGCAACAAGGCATACCGGCAGCGCTAGAGCGCTGCAGGCCCGGACAATGCGTGAAACAAGAGAAGCGAGCATCCGCGATCGTCATTCTTGGCGAAAGGAAACTCGGCTGCTGCTCTTCGGGCGTCAACCCAGGGCGAGCCGGCCCACCGCCGGCAAAGCTTTACGGGGCGTAAAGCAGTTCGCGGCCATAATGTTACCGTAAAACAAGCGACTTTGCATCGGGCCCCGCGCGGCCCGAAAGATGAACGGGGCGATTTAAGGGGCATGCGTGTAGCAAGCGCAAAAGGCTGGCTAAACCTGTGGAACCGGGCGTGTCCATACTCGCGCAAGCCAACCTCTTTCTTTGTGGGGCTGGCGCTTTCCTGGTTACTGACAACAGCGGCAGTGGCGGCGGGCGAACATGACTGGCGCGATTTCGATGGCCTGATTTCAAAGTCGCAGCATGAGATGATGGCGGACCCGGTCGCCGCTCTCAAATTCGCGCGCCATGCGGAAGCGATCGCACATCGTCACCGCGGCGAACCGCGGCAAGCCGAGGCGAGCGCCACCAGCCTCTGGCTGGAGGCGGAGGCGTTGATCCGCATCAACCGTGTAGCGGAAGCGCAGAATGCCGCCATGACGGCATCGAAACTGGCGGCATCGGACAAGAATCTCACAAAACTCGATGGCGACCTTGCTCTCACTCGCGCTCAAATCGCCGAGAACCGCGGCGACGTGGCGCTGTCGTTGAAGAATTACCAGGATGCCCACGCGACGTATCAAAAACTCGGCAAACTCCGCAGCCAGGCGATTGCGCTGCAAGGCCTCGGTCGCATCTACGACAAGGCACACGATTTCGGGGCAGCCATTCGCTACTATCGCGAAGCCTCCCAAATCTACCCCGATGACCGTGCATTGGCGTTGTCAGCCGCAAACAATCTTGGTTTCGCGCTGCTGCAAATAGCGCGGTACCGGGAGGCGTTGCTGGATTTTCGCCGCGCATTGAAAATCGCCAGCGATCTCAAGAGCCATTACCTGGAAGCTCAGATCCTGACCAATATCGCCGCTGTTCAGACAAAGCTGCACAATCTCGCGGAAGCGGAGCACGCCGCCAACAGGGCCCTTTATCTTCTGGGCAAGGACGACGAGATCGGCGGCACGCCGTTTGTCTGGGGTATCAAGGCCCAGATCGACTATGAGCGAGGTTCGCTGCAAGCGGCGTCAAAGGATCTGGCCAAGGCATTTCACGCCGTGAATCTGTCCACCACTATCGCGCCGTTCCGCGACATTCATGAGATCGCATACAAGGTATACCGCGACCAAGGGAATTTGCCGCTGGCGCTCGCTCATTTGGAGGCGTTCAAAAGATTGGACGACCGCGGCCGCTCGCTGGCGGCATCCGCCAACCTGGCTCTAACCAGCGCGCGCTTCGACTTTGCGCGGCAGCAGCTTGAAATCGAGCATCTGAGGTCGGCACAACTCGAGCGCGATGTCAGCCTGCGCAAGTCGCGCGCAGCCACCCAGAACGCGGTGTTCGCAGCGTTCGTCCTCGCGGGCATCTTTCTTATTGCCTGGATCACGTGGCGGCATTCTCTCTTGAACCGGCATCGAAACGCGATCGCGGAAAAGAATGTTGAGCTCACAAGAACCCTGGCAGAACGCGACAGCGAAATCGAACGGCGCAGCGCAGTTGAGACCCAGCTGCGCCTCGCCATGGAGGCGGCGCAGCAGGCAAATCGCGCCAAGAGTCAGTTCCTTGCCAATATGAGCCATGAACTTCGTACGCCGCTGAACGCCATTATCGGATTTTCCGAGCTGTTGGTGGCCGGACAGGTCAGGCAAGAAAAGATCCGCGAGTATGCCGGCGATATCGCCGAGTCGGGACGGCGCCTGTTACAAAACCTGAACGATATCCTGGATATGGCGCGAATCGAGGCTGGGCGCGTCACACTGGAGGAAAGTTCCATCCGGCTTGCCGACATCGTCGATCAGGCCATCTCTGCCCTGGAGGAGAAATGTGCCGGAAAGAATATCCGGCGGCCGCAGCAACATGGCGAACTTCTCGTGCGCGTCGATGAACACCGCTTACGGCAGATCGTTGTGAACCTGCTTTCCAATGCAATCAAGTTCACAGGTGAAAACGGCCGAATCGAAATTGACATCCGAACCGTCGAAGACGGTGTCGACCTGTTGGTCGCCGACAACGGGAAGGGAATTCCTGCGGAGAAAATCGATGTGATAATGGAACCGTTCGGACAGGCAGAAAACACCTATGCCCGCACGCATGGCGGCGTTGGCCTGGGCCTCCCCATCGTGCGGGCGTTGGCCGAAATGCACGACGGCACTTTCACAATCAGCAGTGACGGCCATGGCGGCACCGTCGCCCGCATTCATCTTCCGCTCAGCAGAATAATTGAGGAGCCCCTGCCCAACATGCGCGATGACGTCCCCGCCCGGTCATTAACCACGACCGTGGCGGCATGAGGTCAAAGAAAAATTAATCGCCCTTTTCAAAAGCCGTCATTCGAAGGCCGATTTCACTTTCCGTTAAGAGCGAACCCGTCAGCTTGATCTCCACAAAAGCAGGAATGGAGTCGGGTGAATCATGTTGCGCAAGTGGCTACTGGCGGGGATTGCGGCCATCTCCATGGTTGCGGTGGAGAGCGGCCCGGCGGCCGCGGGCAAGCAGCAGGATCAGGGTGGGCAGATCACCCAGTTCTATGGAGTCGATGGAGGACCGATCGATCCCTTCTATGGTCCCATCAATCCGTTCTACGGCGGCATCTATCCTTTCTACGGTCAGATCAGCCCGTTCTGGGGCGACATCGCGCCGTTCTGGGGGACGATCAACCCGTTCTACGGGACCATCCAGCCCTTCTTCGGGAACATCGATCCGTTCTGGGGAACGATCAACCCGTTCAGTGCGAACCAGTTCCTGCAGCAGGTCTTTCCGTATTGGAACCTCGTGGGCCCGCAATGGGGAGCGCTCAACACGACATGGAACGACCTCCAGGCATCGGGCGCCAACGATTACACAGCGGTGCAGGCGGGACTCAATGCGTTCGTCGCCACCACCGTATTGTTCTGGGGGGATCAAGCCGGTCAATACGTCCAGCGCATGTACGAAAAGTACGGCATCGATCCGAGCGATCAGCAATCGCTTGCCTACATCTCACCCGAACAGCGCTCCGCGTTTTTCATGAACTTGTACGACAACCTGATGAACTTCTCGTACATCGACCACGTCGACTGGTGGATGGGTGCAGTGCATTGGGGGCCGCAACTGGTTCAGACCCAGGGGCCCGGCACGATGCCGGCCGGTCTCCTCGATGCGTCGATCGCGCGCAACTATTCGGACGTGAAGGATCTTAAATTCGTCGGCGGCTACCAGGGTTACGTGAACGATCACGGTGCGGCGGTTGCCAGTCTGATGGCGGCGATGCGGGACAACATCGGCGTTATGGGAGTCGCGCCGAACTCAAGTGTACGCTTGTATAATCCTTTCGATTCCAGCGGCACCGCCGGCTGGAAGGATGTCGCCAACGGCATCGACCGTCTCTACAAACAAAAGGCGACGGTGGTGAATGCCTCGCTGGGAATCCCGGGTTGGACCCTTTCCTCGGAATGGGGCACGGTGCTGACGTCGGAGACACTGAGCAGCAAAAAGCACGGGTTCGCGCTGGTCAAAGCGGCGGGTAACGAAGCTACGGTGCAGACGAAAGACATCTCCTGGCCGTCCGGGTACAGCGCGCCGACCAACATTATCATGGCGGGTTCGGTTGGACCGACCGGCCAGATTTCCCAATTCTCCAATACGCCAGGCGAGGCGTGCATTCTGGTCAACGGCATTTGTCAGGAGCAGAACAAGCTCAAATACCGATTCATCGTCGCGCCCGGCGAGTTGATGCTGGTGGAAGACAATCAGGGCGGTACCACGCGCATGACCGGCACGTCGTTTTCGGCGCCGCTCGTGACCGGAACGATTGCATTGTTGCAGACGCGCTGGCCGTGGCTGCAACAATACGCCGACGAGAGCGTCCAGATCGTCCTGCAATCGGCGACCGATTTGGGCGATCCGGGCGTCGATCCGGTATACGGCTGGGGCATGCTCAACGTGGAAGCTGCACAGTCGCCTCTGAACTTCGACAACATGATCGTCTTCCAGCCGATGAAGTACAACAACGGCAAAGACGTGAAGCTGGACAAGAACCACCCGAACTGGACGGCCGCTCAGTTCAAGGCGGCGCTGAAGAATCCGGTTACGCTCCTCACCTGGGAGTTGGGTCAGATGTACGTTGTCGGTTACGAGAACGTCGGCCTGACCTACCGGGATTTCAATATTCCGTTGAGCTCGCAGCTGATCGGAAAGACTCAAAGCGTCAACGGCGCGAAGCATCCCTTCCAGTCCTACATCTACGAGCGTCTTCTGGACTGGGCGCAACACACGGCGGGGCGGCACAAGAAGGGCAAGCGGTCTGCACACCGCCAGACCGTGGCCGCGCGGCGCTAGGCGATTGGGGTAGCCGCTAACCGCCGGCTACCCCAATACCATTTCGGTCGATTGCGTTCGCGATCAGGTCGGGGCGCCAGTCACGACGAGTTCCTATTCCTCCCGGAAGCATCGCGGGCTAGAACCGTCCCTGCGTTTTTCTTTTTGCGAAGATGGTTGCAGAAATCGGTCAGCTCGCGCTGATTCTCGCGTTCCTCATGGGCCTGTGCCAGACGTTTGCAGGGTTTGCCGGCGCCCACCGGCGCGATCCGGCGTTGATGGCACTTGCGCGAGCAGCCGCCTGGATGCAATTACTGTTCGTGGGAACGATGTTTCTCGCGCTCGCGACATCGTTCCTGCAAAACGATTTGTCCGTGGCCCTGGTCGCTCAGCACAGCAACAGCGCCCAGCCCGCAATCTATCGTATCGCCGCGACCTGGGGCAATCACGAAGGCTCGATGGTCCTGTGGGTGCTGATCCTTGCGGTGCAGGGCGCCTCCGTTGCCTGGTTCGGCTCTTCGCTGCGTGAAACATTGCAGGCGCGCGTTCTCGCCGCGCAGGCGGTGATTGGCGCGGCCTTTCTGGGCTTCTCGCTGTTCACCTCCAATCCTTTCCTGCGCCTCAATCCCGCACCGTTCGACGGCAACGAACTCAACCCGCTGCTGCAGGATCCCGGGCTCGTCTTTCATCCGCCCGTTCTTTATCTGGGGTATGTCGGGTTCTCCGCGGCGTTCGCGTTCGCCGTCGCGGCTTTGATCGAGGGCCGCGTGGATGCCGCCTGGGCGCGCTGGGTACGGCCGTGGGTGTTGGCTTCCTGGATCGCGCTTACTGTCGGCATCGCGGCAGGAAGTTGCTGGGCCTATTACACATTGGGTTGGGGTGGTTGGTGGTTCTGGGATCCTGTCGAAAACGCTTCATTGATGCCGTGGCTGATGGGCACGGCATTGCTGCATTCCTCGCTCGTGCTGGAAAAGCGCGGTGCGCTTGTCAGCTGGACCATATTGCTCGCGATACTCACGTTTTCGCTGAGCCTTATCGGGACATTCCTGGTACGCTCCGGCGTGCTGACCAGCGTGCACGCTTTCGCACTCGATGCGAAGCGCGGCGTGTACATCCTCGGCATCATCGGCGGGCTCACGGGAACGGCGTTGGCGCTGTTCGCCTGGCGGGCCCCGGCGATGCGCACCGGCGCCCTGTTCGCGCCGCTGTCGCGCGAGG
The DNA here is from genome assembly GCA_019241645.1 of Alphaproteobacteria bacterium. Classification (GTDB taxonomy): domain Bacteria; phylum Pseudomonadota; class Alphaproteobacteria; order Micropepsales; family Micropepsaceae; genus Rhizomicrobium. The sequence goes on along the minus strand of JAFAWQ010000023.1, from coordinate 15,776 downwards.
GCGGCATCACCCTGAACAATGTCTTCCTGCTGGGCGCGACCGCGGCGGTATTTCTCGGCACGTTCTATCCCGTCTTCGTCGATCTCGTGAAGGGCGCACCGGTATCCGTCGGCCCCCCTTATTACCGAATGACGTTCGTGCCTATTTTCATCCCGCTCCTCATCCTTGTGAGCTTCGGACCCATGCTCGACTGGAAGCGCAACGCCTGGTGGAACGTTGCGGGACGACTGCGATTGCCGCTGCTTCTTGCGGCCGGCGCATTGTTCCTTGCTGTGTTGTTCCTTGGCATGAAATTTGTGCTGACGGCCGGTGGCATTGCGCTTGGCGTTTTCCTCATTGCCGGAGCGGCGGCGGTCCTTGTCCGGCGTTACAGGTTCACAAGCGGCGGCGATTGGCGGCGCTTCGCGCGCAGCACGCCGCTGGCAACTTACGGATTCGTGCTGGCGCATGCGGGCCTTGGAGTCACGGCGCTTGGAATTACGGCGGTCAGCGCCTTTCAGACCGAGAAGGTGCTGAACATGCGGGCCGGTCAGAGCGTGGACCTCGCGGGTCAGGAGGTGAGACTGGAAAGCGTTCTTCCAATGCACGGGCCGAATTACCAGGCGATGGAAGCGCGCTTCAAGGTGGGAAGCCGCAGCGGCGAACGGACACTCATCTCCCAACGGCGGTTCTATCCCGTGAGCGGCACTCAAACGACCGACGCGGGCATTGGTGTCGGCATTCTTGGCAATACCTACGTCTCGGTTGGCGACCAGAATCCGGACGGCAGCATTGTTGTGCGGATGTGGGATCATCCACTGGTCGATTGGATTTGGGCCGGAGCATTCCTGATGGCTTTCGGCGGGATGCTGTCGCTCGCGGATCGCCGCTTGCGCGTCGGCTTCGCGGCGCCGGCGTTTCGCGCCGCGGCCGTACAGGGTGCCGCATGAAGCGCCTTCTGTTCGCGTTGCCTGTAGCTTTGTTCGCCGCGGTGGTGGCGATTTTTGCGATCGGGCTGAAGCGAGATCCATCCAAACTTCCGTCAGTGCTGATCAACCAGCCTTTGCCGGCGTTCGTACTTCCCGCGGTCCGCCCGCACGATGCGGGTCTGTCCTCGATGCAATTTCGCGCTGAACCGCGGCTGTTGAATGTATTTGCATCGTGGTGTGTGTCCTGCCGCGTCGAGCATCCGGTGCTGCTGCAGCTAAAAGCTGAAGGCGTGCCTGTCGACGGCCTCGACTGGAAAGACAAGGCCAGTGACGGCGCCCGCTACCTCCGCGTCAACGGCGATCCTTACATGCGCGCGGGCAACGATCGAAGTGGCCGCACAGGCATAGACCTCGGCATCACCGGCGTGCCTGAAACCTTTGTTATCGATGCGCGGGGAATGGTGCGATACAAGCATACCGGCCCGATCGCTCCGAAGGATTGGACAAACACTATCAAGCCGCTGATGGACCATTTGAGAGCGGAATCATGAACCGGCTGGCGGCTGCGGTCGTTGGTCTGTCGATAACGGCCACTGTCGCGCATGCCGTGCTTCCCAACGAACAGCTTTCGGATCCGAAGCTCGAAAGCCGTGCCCGCGCCATCAGCCAGGAATTGCGCTGCGTGGTCTGTCAGAATCAGACTATTGACGATTCCGACGCCGATCTGGCGCACGATCTTCGGGTGCTGCTGCGCGAGCGACTGCTCAAGGGAGACAGCGACGAGCAGGCGAAGGCTTTCCTTGTCAAGCGCTATGGCACCTATGTGCTTCTGCAACCACCTTTCCGTCCGGAAACATTGGTGCTCTGGCTGGGCCCGCTACTGGTGCTCATCGCCGGTGGCATGGGTGCGGGAATTTATCTTTCGCGTCGGCGGCCTCAAACGGCCGAGGCCCTTTCAGCCGAAGAGGAAAACCAGGTTGCAGCGTTGCTGGGTGGCCAAGGCCGTTAACCCGCGCTGGCGATAACGTCCGATGACGGGTTCCGCAGGTTCGCGCGGAGGTATACAAGGCTAGGGCGACCTGTCTTTGCGAGTTCACCGATGCCGATGATTCCTGATGATACAAAGCCTGGTGAAGAGAGCGGCGATCGGAGCACTTCGGGACTTGCTGGACTGAAGCGGCTTGGCATTACAAATCCGTTGATAGCTTTGTTCGCCGCCATCGGCGCGGGATTTCTGGTTCGGCGGTTTAAGCGATCAAAAGATCAGGTCAGTAACGGGGAGACTTAAAACAATCGTTGATGCACAAAGTATGGCGATTTCGTTCGGATTTGAAGTTTCGCTCTAACTTGGCGGCAAACCCTCCCGCGATAATCCGGCTTTCCAACGGGGAAGGCTCGAATGATCGGTCTTTTCATTATCTCTATCTATGCCAGCCTGCTGGCGCCGGTCGCCGGAGTGGGCGGTGTCGTGGCGGGCATCCTGTTCTGGGCCCGCAAGGTTGAGCTCCTGTGCATCGCGGTGCCGGTGATCGCCGTAGCATTCGGTTTCCTATCGTCTTTTGCGCATCCCGATTCTGGTTTGGGAGATCACATCTATTTTGTCGCCAGCCACATCTGCGCATCCGTATTGTGGGCAATTTTTACCGTCGCGCTTTCCAAGCTTGTGCCCCAGGAACTGCCCAGCGGCCGGCGGATGCGACTGCAAGAGCGCGCGGGATTGAACCGCGGAAAAGACAACTCCTAACGGCACCGGTTCGTGCTGCCGTGAGAATTACTGAAGCATCTTGCTCGCGACTTCGAACAGATTGGACGAAAGCCCCGGCTTGTTCAGGGTCTTCTCCAGTTCGGCCCGCATCAAGGACCGGCGCTTTTCGTCGTAGCGCCGCCAGTTCTCGAACGCCGCCGCCATTCGCGCGGCCACCTGCGGATTGATGGCATCCAGCGCGCGGATGACCTCGCCAACCAGCGCATAGCCGGAACCCTCGGTTTCGTGGAAGCGCAGGTGATTGGCCGAGAAGGCGCCGATCAGAGCGCGGACCCGGTTCGGGTTTTTCATGTCGAAGGCCGGATGTTGCATAAGCTTGCGGACCTGTAAAATTGTATGCGGCAATGGCGAGGACGCCTGCAGGCCCATCCACTTGTCGAGCACCAGCAGATCGTTAGCAAAGCGGTCATAGAAGTGCGTGAACGCCTGTTCTCGGCGCGGTGAATCCATCCGCGTAAGCGCGGCAAGCCCTGCGACCATGTCGGTCATATTCGTGGCCGTGCGATAGTGGTTTTCGGCGAGTTCGGCCGCTGCATCGTCCTCCGCCGCCGTCAGATAGCGCAAACAGACGTTGCGCAACGCGCGCCGGCCGGCGGATCCTGCGTCGGGGGCATACGAATCGCGCGATTCCAGCGTGTCGTAGATGCGGCCGAATTCGCTCGCATGCACTTGAGCCACGCGACCAATCAGCGCCTTGCGCGCAGCATGAATCGCATCCGGATCGGCGGGCTGTACCTTGAGTGCGAGCTCGCCTTCGCTAGGCGGCACAAGCATTTCGGCCGCGAAGGCATGATCTTCGTCTGCGCGCGCCAGGACGTCCGCAATGGCATCAACGTACACGCGATCCACCGCTGGCCCACCTGCGACCGACGCCATCTCGATCAGGATTTCAGTTGCCAGCGCCTGGCCGGCTTCCCAGCGGTTGAACTGATCGCTGTCGCGGCCCATCAATGCCGCACGGGCAGCGCGATCCATCGGCACTTTGAAATGCACCGGCGCGGAGAAACGGCGCCCGATGGAAAGAAGCGGTTTTTCCGGAACGTCGACGAACACGAAGCGCTGCTCCGGCACGCTCAATTCGATCACGCGCTCGTCCGGTCCGATCGCATTTTCCCCTTCCAGGGTTAGCGGCAGAGTTCGCCCGCTCTTGGCGACGAACCCCAGCCGCACCGGAATCTGCATGGGCTGCTTTTGCGGCTGCCCAGGTGTGGGCGGCAGAGTCTGCTTGAGCGTCAGCGCATATCTCTGGTTGGCGGAATCGTACTCGCCTTTCGCCTCGATGGTCGGCGTGCCCGATTGCCGATACCACAGCCGGAACTGCGAAAGGTCACGCCCGCACGCATCCTCGAAGCACTTCACCCATTCCTCGATGGTGACCGCCTGGCCGTCGTGCCGATCGAAATAGAGATCGGTGGCTTTTCTGTAGCCGTCGTCGCCCACCAGCGTTTTGAGCATGCCGATGATTTCGGCGCCTTTCTCGTACACAGTGGCCGTATAGAAATTGTCGATGGTGATGTAGCTTTGCGGTTGCACCGGATGGGCGAGGGGGCCGCCATCCTCCTGGAACTGCCGCAGGCGCAGGAACTTCACATCCTCGATGCGCTTGACGCCGGCCGAGCGCATGTCGCCCGAGAAACTCGCGTCGCGAAAGACGGTGAGTCCTTCCTTCAGCGACAGTTGAAACCAGTCGCGGCAGGTGATGCGGTCGCCGGTCCAGTTGTGGAAGTACTCGTGCGCCACCACGCCCTCGATGCGTGCATAGTCGTCGTCGGTGGCGGTTTCGGGAGAAGCCAGCAGGACCTTGTCGTTGAAGATGTTGAGGCCCTTGTTCTCCATGGCGCCGAAATTGAAGGCGCTCACCGCCACGATCATGAAGATGTCGAGATCGTATTCCCGGCCGTACGCCTCTTCGTCCCATTTCATCGCCCGCTTGAGCGAGTCCATCGCATATGTAGCGCGTTGCTCGTTGCGGTGCTCGACATAGATGCGCAAGTCCACCTTGCGGCCGCTGGCGGTGACGAATTCATCGCGGATGTGGCCGAGGTCGCCGGCCACAAGCGCGAAGAGATAACAAGGCTTGGGGAAGGGATCGATCCATTTGGCGAAATGCCGTCCATCTGCAAGCTCGCCCGACTCGACGAGATTGCCATTCGACAACAGTACCGGATATTGGCGCTTGTCCGCTTCGATCCGCGTGGTGAAGACGGCCAGATTGTCCGGCCGGTCGAGATAATAGGTGATGCGGCGGAAGCCTTCCGCCTCGCATTGCGTGCAGAAGATTCCCTTGGAGACATACAACCCCTCAAGCGACGTATTGCTGGCGGGGGCGATTTCGGTGATAGCGTCCAGCACGAATTCGTCCGGCAAGTTGTCGATGGTGAGCGTTTCGGCATCGGCCCGGTAGCGGCTTTCCGGCAGCTCTTCATCGTCGAGCCGCAGTGAAACGAGCTTGAGATGCTCGCCATTCAACACCAGCGGCGCCGAGTTCGCGCCGTTTCGTTTCACCTGCATCCTGGCCGTGACGCGAGTATTTTCCGGCGCCAGCACGAAATCGAGGTCGATTTTCGAAATGTGGAAATCGGGCGCGCGATAATCCTTGAGGTGAATGGCGCGCGGTTCGTCGGTTCGCATGGCGTATCCTGCAGTGAGCGTTCCATAAAGGCGACCGGTATAGCGGCGGGAACGGATCCTGTCAGGCCTGTTTCGCGGATGTGATTGCCGCTGCTTGCGGCATCGCGGCAAGGCGGTCCGGCAACCCGCGCACGATCGCCTGCCGTTCAACGTCGGGCATGGAAGACCACCGCGCGATCTCATCGAGCGAGCGGCCGCAACCGATGCAGAGGCCGGATTCAGCCTCCAGCGTGCAGACCTTGATGCAAGGTGATTCGATCATTGCTCGGCTGTATCGGGTCCGGAGAGGGGGCGATAGTGTCCCTTCGCTGTTGCGTTTTCTTCCGCCCCCAAATCTGATGGCGGCGGGGAAGGGGAAACGAAATGCCGAGCACCAAAACCTTTGCTATCCTGTGCGGTGGGTCGTTCGCCCTCCTGCTGATCATCGGCTGGGGCGGGAACATCCTGCAGGCATCCGGCGTCATTCGCGATGCCGGTCCCTTTCGCATTCCGATCCTGGCGATCATGATCGGGCTTCTGGCTGTCCTGGTGATCTCGGCGATTCCGCTGATGGTCGGCGCTGTGCTCGGCTTCCAACAGCATATCGGAAATGAAGACGTGCCGGTGATACGTTCGGCGATCAGCGGGCGTAATCTCATTGTATTTGTTCTGTGGGGTTTGATGGCGCTTGGCTCGGCCATCGCCATCCCGGCGGCGATCCGGGACGGTGCCTTGAGCACTTTGTCGGCCGGGTCAACGCCGGCGGAGGCGCCCGGCCCCTCTGAAGGGACACTGGTCGCGGCTCCTGGCATGACCTTCATCGACATGGTGCGCCAATCGAGTCTGAAAATCGATATTCAGGCGCGAGCACCGATCACCAGCTCCATCGGCGCCGGCGGCGTGTTCGATTATCGGGTGCCAGGCACGCAGACGGTGTTCCGCAACTGCCGCTACTATTTCGTGTCGCCCTATACGCGCGAACCAGAGCGAATTGAATCCGTAAATGTCGGGTTGTCGGCGCACACGGTTTCGCGGCAGGAGCTCGATGCGGCGGAATCCGCTCTGCACAGCCAGCTTGCGGCCGATGGCTGGCGTGCCGGCCATGAAGAATATCGCACGGAGGAAGACCGCGTTCTGCATGGCGGCGCCGCGCGCGGGCCGGAGGGAATGCTGTGGCTGAAGAACGAACTGGTGCTGAGCATCGGCACGCGCCGCATGGACGATCCCGTGCCCGGCGAGGATGCCAAAAGCGCGGGAAATTGGATTCAGTTCATCCAGCTCTGGAAGCTCGACGACTACTCCGGCATCGAGCGCTATACCTTCGCTCCGCCGGCCAATTGATGCGATCCAGCCGAGTTGTGCCGCTCACAGATCACTGCAACCACTCGTCCTTTTTCTTGAGCCGTAATCCGTCCTGACACTTCGCACTGAAGTTCCCGAGAACCTTGCTCACCTTTCCTTTTTGCCAGGCCTTCGCAAGCTTGACGACCTGTTTGTCCGTAAGATCCATCTTGAGATCGGCCGTCTGTGCCAGAGTGACCGGGCCGCCTTCGACGTGGAATGTCGGGGAATTCGGATCGTCCTGGTCCACAATGATGGTCGCCTTGCCGATGGCTTCGCAGGATTGTTCGAGGCCGTTATAAGAAAGGAAAAACCAGGCCCCTTTTGTGTCCAGCCAATAATCCCGCGTTTGTTCAATAAGCGTGAAAAGCCTTCCATCGACCTCACGAAATTTATCGATCTGGTTTTCGGTCGTATTCGCGACGTAAATCTTCCCCTGAAGATCCAGTGCGACGCCGTGTGGCTGATTGAATGCCTGCGAAAACGACAGCAGATAGTTGCCTGCGGGACCAAACTTGGAGACTCTGTAAGGCTCGCCGCTCTCCGCGACCCACGACGAGCCATCTGCGTCCACGGCAATCTCATCGGGGAAATTGAGCTGGCCCGCTTGTTGCCCGGCGCTTCCGAAGCTGCGCACCCACGTCCCATCGGCGGCATTGAGGACATCGACCCTCCCGCCATACGTTTCGGTGACATAGACCTCGAACAAGTCGGCCGATGCTTGCCGGACACCGATGCCGGCGGGAACGTTGAACTGATTGTCCGGACAACCAAGGCAGTAGAACGTGCGGGAGAACTGGCCGTCCTGCGTGAAAACCGACACGCGGTTGTTGCGCTCTTCCGTCACATAGGTGCCGCCGCCCGGATAGCCAGGAACGATGGCAATGCCATTGGGATGATTGAGCTGGCCATTGCCGCTGCCGAACGATCCGAACGATCTCACGAAATTGCCCTCGTCGTCGAAGGTGACGATCCGGTCATTTCCCCAGTCCGCCACATGCACGAGCGTGCGCTGTCCGGACAGATCGTCCTCGACCGCGACCGACATTGGATAAGCCAGCTGGCCGTCGCCGCTGCCGAACTTTCCGAAGATCAGCGCCTGGTGCCGGTTGGCGATGAACTTGACGATGCGATGCCGGTTGGTGTCGGCGACGTAGACGTTTCCGACGCCATCAACCGTGACGCCCCAGGGATGGTTCATCTCGCGCTTGCCGTCGAGACGGAAATGATCCATAGGCTCGATAGCGGCCCGGGCGCTGCCGGCCAAAATCACTGCAGCGAAACTCACCATCAAAGCCGCAACTGCCACGCGCGCGGGTACGATCCGGAATTGCATTGTCACCCCTCCGCAGCCAAGCTGCCTGCCGTCGAAACCTAGCACATTCTCGACGCCCCGGCGATGCTGCTGGTGGGCCCGGCAGGACTCGAACCTGCGACCAGACCGTTATGAGCGGCCAGCTCTAACCAGCTGAGCTACAGGCCCACCAAGTGCGCCTCCTAGCAGGAATTGACTTGGCGCTGGAACCGAAAATCCATAGGCAGGATTGCGGGTGACAGCCGTTCAAGGCGGAAGCAGGCGCAGATGGCAGATCGGCGGATTCTGGTTGGGGATGTGGGCGGCACGCATGCGCGCTTCGCCATCGCGGACACATCGCAACCGCCGTTCCCCATCGAGGCCCGCAGCGATCTGGAAACTGACAAGTTCGACAGTTTCGCGGCGGCGGTTCGCGCCTATGTCGAGCAGATTGGCGCAAGGAAGCCCAAAGCTGTGGCGCTGGCCGTTGCGGGGCCGATCACGAAAGGCCGCGTGCATTTCACCAATAGCGGCTGGGAGCTCTCGGAAGAGGATTTGCGCGCGCTCGGTTTCGCCCGTGCCATACTGATCAATGATTTTGCCGCGCTCGCCTTCTCCGTCACGAGTTTGCCGCCAACCGCCTTTCGTGCCATCGGGCCGGACCGTGAAGGCTTGGCAGGCGCGCCGATCACCATTCTTGGCGCCGGTACCGGCCTCGGCGTGTCGTGTCTCGCCCGCTATCGCGGACGCGCAGTGCCGCTGGCCAGCGAAGGCGGACATATGAGCTTCGCGCCGATTGGCGATCAGCAGTTGCAGGTGCTGTGCGTGCTGTCAAAGCGCTTCGGACACGTGTCGCTGGAGCGGGTGCTGTCGGGGCCGGGGCTGGAAAATCTGTATTCGGCGCTGGAGGAAATTGCCGGCCGCAAGCCGACCGCCCTCGAGGCGCCGGAGATTTCACATGGCGCTGAACGTGGCGATCCTGCGTGCCGCGCAGCGCAGGACATGTTCTGCGCCATCTACGGCGCGGCGGCGGGGGATTTCGCGCTGGCTCATGGCGCGCGCGGCGGCGTGTATATCGCCGGTGGCATCGCCGCGAAGATCGAGGATTATCTCATCCGTTCGCGGTTCCGCGCCGCGTTCGAGGACAAGGGACGGTTGGCGGACTTCGTCAAACCGATTCCCACGCGGCTGATTTTGGACAAGGATGCGGCGTTTCTTGGCGCGGCCTGCGCCAGCCTGGAATTTCAGGGAGAGCACTCATGAGCGAAGCAATGCGTCGGGCCGGAACCATTGTGCTGTGGGGTTTCCTGCTGGCGCCTGGCGCGCTTGCGCAAAATGCGCCGCAGCCGCGGCTTCTTACCGTCAGCGGTATCGGTGAGGTCAAAGTTAAGCCGAACCGTGCGACGCTCTCGGCCGGTGTTGTAACGGACGGGAAAACCGCCGGCGCCGCGCTCGCGGCAAACTCCCGCGCCATGAATGCTGTGTTCGATACCCTGCATCGTTTCGGGATTCCCGAGCGTGCCATCCAGACTTCGCAGCTGTCGGTTCAGCCGCAATATCCGAACGATTCGCGGCAGCCGCGGCGGGTTGTCGGATATCAGGTTTCAAACACCGTAAGCGTCACGCTGGATGATATCGACAAGGTCGGCGCGGCCGTCGACGCATTAGTGTCCTCCGGCGCCAATACGTTGGGCGACATTGCCTTCTCAGTTCGCGATGCGGAGCCCCTTCAGTCGCAGGCTCGGGAGGCCGCGGTGAAAGATGCGATGGCCAGGGCAGAGACTCTGGCGCGCGCTGCTGGAGTGAGGCTTGGGCCCATTCAACAGATCTCGGAAGGCGGATCCGCCGGCCCGCCGCAGCCGATGATCCGCATGGCAATGGCAGCGGACACCATGACTCCAGTCGCGCCTGGGGAGGAGACCGTCTCGGCCAGCGTCTCTGTAAGCTGGGAAATCCGCTAGCGGGCCCTTCCGAACCGCAATTCCTGCGGAATTACGATTTCGATTTGCGCGAACTCTTCCGCTTGCGGGTGCCCGAGGATTTCCGTTTCGTCTTGCTGGAAGATTTCCGGCTGGAAGATTTCTTTGAAGGCACCTTCTTGCCCTTCTTGCGGGCCTCGGAGAGTCCGATGGCGATGGCCTGCTTGCGGCTCTTCACTTTGCCGCCCTTGCCGCCCTTTCCGCTCTTAAGCGTGCCTTTCTTCCGCTTATGCATGGCGCGCTCCACATCGCTTCCAGCGCTACGGGAATATCTGGCCATGTTTCACCTCCCACAAACTTGCTTTTTGAATGCCAACCTTTGTGAAACGATGAAACTCACCCCTGGTTCACCGATAGCTGCACCAGCCGCTGCTTCAGACAGTCCAGGCCCCCGATGAGGCCGAAACCGCCGATGGCACCCGCATAGGAGTAGGTGACAACGCGGTCCTGGTGCTGGTAGGCGCCCGCCATGCCGACAATCTGCCCGGCGCGGGCTGCCTGCAGCAGCCGTTCCAGTTCGTGCACCAGGGTTTCGTTGGCCGGTAATGGTTCTGACGGAATGACGGTTCCGGTGAGGCTGACGATCTGTGCCGACATATTCGCCCCCGCGAATCGATTCCTCAGATTAGCGAATGATTCGCGCAGCGGCGCAACGGCATGAAAGGAAAAGGCGCCCCGGAGGGACGCCTTTCCAATGCCACCACGAGTCGAGGTTACATCGTCGTGGTGCCGCCGCTGCCGAAGGAGCGCAGGTCCGAGGAGCCACTGCCGGACGAACCGGAGCTGCCGCCAGATGTCGAGCTGCTGCCAGAACTTCCGAAGTTACCCGATTGGCGAGGCTTCACGCGCAGATTGTTCTGGACGTATTTCACGCCGGAGACGGATTCCACGGTTTCCTCGGCAAGCCGTCGCTCGTTGCGGCTGCTCACCGTGCCCGTCAACGTCACTTCCTGACTCTGAACTGTGACGTCGATCTCCGACGCGTCGACCAGCGGATCGTCGGTCAGGCGATCGGAAACGTCTTCACGGATACGATCGTCGGAACGGGTGTAATTCTTCGGCCCGCGCCCGCGATGCTGCTGGTCCATCTCGCGCCGCCTCTCCGCGTCGTGGTCCCCAAACCATGACGAGACCTCATCGGTGGCGCGATCCCACCAACCGCGTTCGCGATTGCCATGGTTTCGTTCGCCACGTCCGTATTCGCCGCCGCCATAAGATCCGCCACCGTAGTTCCGCTCGTAGTCGCGTGTGTAGGTGCCGAAGCCGCCGCCTTCGTACCCCCCGCCCTGGCCATAGTTGCCATACTCGCCGGCAGAACGGCCGCCGTAGTCACGGCTGTACCGGTCGCCGTATTCGCTGCTGTAGTTCCGCATGCCGCGTCGGCCGCTCGATTCACCACCGCGGCTGCCACTTCCGCTCATGCTGTAGCTGCCGCGGCTGCCGTATTCTTCGCCATATCTTCGCCCAGACCTCATCCCGGAAAAGCGCTGTTCGGAGGCAAAATCGTCGTCCTCGTACCGGCCGTAATTTCCCGCGCGCAGCGTGCCCTGATAGTCCCGGTCCTGCCGGGTATCGTGTTCATAAGGCGACCCACTGCGTTCATTTTCGTAGGGGCTGCTGCGGTAGCTGCCGGACTCGTTTCGCCAGCTTTCACCGCCACGGCCATAGCCGCGATCGCGCTCGTCTTCCCAATCGTGACGGGAAGACCGGCGCCCGTATCTCTGATCCTGGGGCATCTCATTTCTCCTGAATAGGTTGAGCCCCAGCAGTCCACCGAACGTGTAACGCGAACTTTTGCGCGACAGTTCCGGCACCTCCCGTGAAGAAAATGCCAATGTCGGCCTACCTTACGGCGCGCGTTTGGGTGGGCCGGTAATCCCGATGGCAGCACGCAGGTCGGCCGCCTTCATCAGCTTGCCGTCGCGCATCACCAATTCCACCTGGCGCAGCTCGCCGATGTTCTTTTGCGGATCGCCATCGATGAGCGCGAGTTCGGCAAGTTTGCCTTTCGCCAGCGAGCCGGTCTCCTTCGCCATGTGGTATGCTTTCGCCGGATTGATCGTTGCCGTCGCCAGTGCCTGCTCCGGCGTGAGCCCGGCCTGCACGTACAGCTCAAGTTCGTGGATCAGCTCGAACCCGAAACCATCGGTTCCGGCGAGAATGGTCACGTGGCGCTTCTCCAGCTCCGGCACGATCGCCTGAACCTTGGCGAAGCTCGCCCGCATGCGCTCGCGGGACATATCCGGTTCGGGCGCCAGCGCGCTCTGCAGCAGCCCGCGCACAAGCTGCGGCGGCAGGGTATCCGCATAGGGCGCATCAGAAGGGGGAATGGTTCCCGGATCAGGGACCAGCGAACCTTCCAGGACCACAAGGGTGGGATCGACTGCCATGTGCCGCTTGCCCAACTCGTCGAAATAAGCGGTCATTTCCTTCGAGTGCAGGTCGACGTCGGCCGCGTATTTGCCGGTGCCGGCAATGCGCGCCACCGTGTTGGACTTCTGCACGACGTCCCCAGGCATCGCCTGCATCATGACGAAGTTCATGTGCGTGATCTCGTCATAGCCGTCGCGCGCGGCCTGCAGCGGACGCATGCCGTGCGGGATATGGCCGTGGACGCGCAAGCCCAGCTGGTGTGCCAGCGCAGCCATCGGCTTCACCCATGATGGGTCCATCGAGCCGTAGATCTTGATGCCGAAATAGCCCATGCGCTTGGCTTTGCGCACGGCCGCGAGCGCTTCGTCCTTGTTGTGCGCGACTTCCGCCACCTGCGCCGTGTATGGGCCTGCGCCGTCGATCAGCAGCGAGGGCACGATGCGCTGGCCGAGCAACTGGCCTGCATCGATGCGCTTCTTGCGCGCCCACAGCTCATTGATCTGGTTGCCCGGATCGCGCACTGAGGTGATGCCGGACGCGAGCAACAGCGGACCGGTCGAGTCATCGCCGTAATGCTGGTGATTGTCCCACAAGCCCGGGACGAGGGTTTTGCCCGTGCCGTCGATCGTTTCCGCATTGGCGGGAATCTTTGCCTTTGCGGCAGGTGCAACCGAGGCAACGTGCCCGTTCGCCACGACCACCGTCATGCCATCGCGGAACATGCACGCGTCGGCATCGTAGAGTTTTACGTTGCGGAAGGCGACAGGCCCGGCAGGCGTTCGTGCGATTTTCGCCACCAGTTCCGGCGCGCGTTTCGCCAACGCTTCGTCCTGTGCTTTCGAGAGCTGCGGACCAACCTTGGCCCATCCCTCGGGAAGGAACTCCAAAACGGTGGCGATGCCGAAGAGTTTGTTGCCGTCCATCCAGATCGGGAATGGCGAGAGACCGATACCGTTGAGCGCGTAAGCCGTCAGGGTTTTGGTTTCGCTACCGTTCGAGACGGTCAATGTGGTCAGCGGTTCCAGCTGTGCGCGGCCCGACGGCAGCAGATCGACAGAATGATCCTGTGCCTTCAGCAGGTCATCGATGATGAAGCTGAAGGAATCGAAGCTGCCGCCGAAGGCCACGTATTCCAGGCCCGGCCGCGCCTTGCCCTCGCCGTGATCCACCGGGCTCGTCCAGCGGTACTGGCCGTCTTTCACCTCGTAGGTTTCGGCAGCGTCGCCGCCGGGTGTGTGGCCGCGGATGATTATGCTTTGCAGGGTGCCGTCCGGCGCGAAGCGGTTCTGCTCGTCGACCTCGTTGACGAAGCCGCGCAAATTCATGCTGTAGCGCGACCAGTGTGTGCCGTCCGGCGCCGTCCACAACGAGACCGAGCCGTGCCGCGCGGCGCCGCCGCCGGAGGTGATTGCCCATACCTTTGCGTCGGCAGGGGGCTTGGCCAGCTGCTCGGTCGGCGTTCCCGCCGCCGGCGCCGATGGCGTTTGCGCAAAGGCCCCGGAAGCGAAGAGCGAACCCGTGAATGCGAGCGCAGCAAATTTGATCATTGCGATTTCCCCTTCTTTGCCTCGATGGCTTCGATCTGATCCATGATGCGGTTCATGCGCGCGGCGAGCGCCTCGTAAGGCGCCGGCGAGGCCATATCGAGGCCGGCCTTTTTGTAAAGCGTGTATGGATAATCCGAACCTCCGGCCTTCAGCATGGCGATGAAGCGGTCGCGCGCCGGCGCGCCCTCATGCTCGATGGCGTCGGCGAACTGCGCGGCGCCGGCCATCGAGGTCGCGTACTGATAAACATAGAAGCCGTAGTAGAAATGCGGGATGTAGGCCCATTCGATGCAATAGGCGGGATCAACCTTCATCGCGCCCTGTGCATCGCCATAGTATTTCTTCAGCAGGTCGCAATACATGCCCGTCATCTTCTCGCCGGAGAGCGTGCCGCCCTTTTCGATGACTTCGTGCAACTGCAGCTGGAATTCGGCGAACATGGTCTGGCGGAAGAAGGTGCCGCGGATCAGCTCCAGGCCCTGTCCCAGGTAGTATTCCTTTTCGGCATCGTTTTTCGCATGCGCCACCATGTAGTCGTTCAATAGCATCTCGTTGCCGATCGACGCCGTCTCGGCGATGAAGGTCGAGTAGCCGGCATTTTCGTATGGCTGGGTCTTCGTGGTCAGCAGCGTGTGAACGGCATGTCCCCATTCGTGCACGAAGGTCGACAGCGACTCGTAATCGTCATGGTTGTTGAACAGCAGATACGGATGCACATCATAGGCTGAGCCGTTCATATAGGCGCCGTTGGCCTTGCCGGGATGCGGATAAACATTCATCCAGGTGCCGGCGAAACCCTGCTTCAGCAGCGAGAGGTATTCCGGCCCGTAGATCTGGTCGACATCGAGTGCGATCTTCTCTGAATCCGCCACGGAAAATTTCGGTGGATTCGGCAGATCGAAGATCGGGACGTACACGTCGTAGTAGCGCAGGTCGTCGGTGATGCCGAGCGCCTTCTTGCGCAGACGCAAATAGCGGTGCAGCGTCGGCAGGCTTCTGTTCGCTTGCGCGACGAGCTGCCGGTACACCGCTTCCGGCATGTTGTCCGCGAAAGTTGCATCTGCCAACGAATTGGGGAAGTGGCGTACCTTGGCGTCGAATACTTCTTCCTGCACCTGCGTCGTCAGCGTTTGCCCGAAGGTGCCGTTGAACGCACTGAAGGAGGGCCAGAAGGTATCGAATACCTTCTTGCGGTCTGCGCGGTTCGCGGCAGTGCGATATTTGGTGTAGGCAGCCTGGTCGAGCTTCACCTTCGTGCCGTCAGACAGTGTCACCTCGGGCCGCGGCAGTTCGCCATTCGCCAGCTGGCTGTAGATGGAATTGGGCTGAGCGAAGACATCGCCTGCCGCCGCAATCACGCCTTCCGACTGGAGGCTCAAAACATGCGGCGCATAGCGCAACGCATTGTCGAGCTGGAAGGCAAAGCGGCGCTTCAACTCCGGCGACTTCGCTTCGAAGACGAGCACTCTCTTCTGGCCGATGCCGATGATTTCCGGCCGCAGCCACGCTGTCTTCTCCTGCATCAAGGTGCCGAGTTGCTGCGCGGATTGCTGACGCTCCTGATTCACGGCGGTGCGCACATCCTCGTCGGCCTTCAGCGAGGCGTAGACCGCAAGGCGGGTTGCTTCCTTCTGCACGTCGCTGATGGCCGACAGCGCTTTCAGCATCGCATGAGGACTTTTGCCGAGCGTCCCTTTGTATTGGTCGAGCGCCTGCGCCTGGCCCCGCACGCGTGTGTAGGCCGCGCTCCAGGCTTCGGGCGTGGGATACAGATCCCGCAAATCCCACATACCGGTTTCCGGCGCGCCATTGGCGGCGGGTGGAGCTGCGTCGGCGGCTAAGGGCGGCGCGGAAATAACGCAAAGCGCAAGCAGGCTCGCGGCGGCGAGAAAACGGTTCACGGGTGTCCCCTTCGAAAAGCAGGTGGGAACCTAGCCCCTCGCTGCCAAGAGCCCAAGG
>JAFAWQ010000045.1 GCA_019241645.1 Alphaproteobacteria bacterium | reverse complement strand
TCGCGAGTGCACTTTGGGTGACCTTGCTGTCGCGGCACACATTTCCGCGCTCGATTATTTCGGTGAAGTTCCGTGGGCGGAGCATCCCGCCGCTGCCGAATGGTACATGCGAATGAAGTCGCGCCCCTCTTTTCGATCCTTGTTGGCGGATCGTGTTCCCGGCCAGCCCCCGGTTCCCCATTATGCCGAACTCGATGCATGATATCCGCAGCGAGCTTCGCGCGGCCTGCCTGCGCGAAGGCTTCGATGTGGTACACTTCGCAAGGGCGGAAGCGCCGGCAAGCGCTTCCGAAAATCTCGCGCGGTTTCTCAGCGAAGAGCGCCACGGCAGCATGGACTGGATGGCGCGTAACGCCGAGCGCCGCGCCGATCCGCGCGTGCTGTGGCCTGACGCGAAAACCATCATCGTTCTGGGAATGAACTATGGTCCGCGACACGATCCCCGCGAGGGCCTGGCAGTACGAAATCGTGCCACTGTATCGTGTTATGCGCAAGGCGATGATTATCACGAAGTGATCAAGGGAAAGCTCAAGCGGCTGGCGCGCGGCATCTCGGAGCAGCACGGCGCAGAAGCAAAGGTGTTCGTCGACACAGCACCCGTGATGGAAAAGCCGCTGGCGCAAGCGGCCGGAATCGGGTGGCAGGGGAAGCACACCAATCTCGTTTCGCAAACCTACGGGTCGTGGCTGTTTCTTGGATCAATTTTCACAACGCTCGAACTCGCGCCCGACGAGCCCGAACCCGAGCGTTGCGGCAGGTGTACCCGCTGTCTCGATGCCTGCCCGACGAACGCATTCACCGCGCCGTTGCAGATAGATGCCAGGCGCTGCATTTCGTACCTGACGATCGAGCACAAGGGACACATCCCGCGCGAGTTTCGGGAGAAGATGGGCAACCGCATCTATGGCTGCGACGATTGTCTTGCCGTGTGCCCGTGGAACAAGTTCGCAAGCGTCGCGCGAGAGGCTAGGTTTCATGCGCGCGACGAGCTTTCTCAACCCTCGCTCGCCGATCTGGCCCGGCTCTCGGAACCGGAGTTCCGGGCCTCGTTTCGGGGCTCGCCGATCAAGCGCATTGGGCGGGATCGCTTCATTCGCAATGTGCTGATCGCCATCGGAAATTCTGGCGAGGCATCGCTGGCGACCGAAGCCGAACGGCTGCTGGGCGATGCATCGCCGCTGGTGCGGGCGATGGCAGCGTGGGCGCTCGCCCAGCTTGATCCTAGGCGCGCGGAAAAGGTTGCGGGAAAGTATATGCGGGCTGAAGCCGATCCGGACGTTCGCGCCGAGTGGTCGGCCGCTATTTCGCCTTCGGCCGTGCCAGCGTATTGAGCCGCTGCTGTGCCGTTTCCGCCGCGGCGCTTCCGCCCCCGGTTGCCACAACTGCTTCCCAGTCGGCACGGGCACCCTTTGTGTCGCCGGTTTCCAGCTTCAGCGTTCCCCGTTCGAGCAGAGCTTCCGGATAGTTTGGCAAGATGCGCAGAGCGGCCTCCACGTCTGTCCGGGCCTCGGCCTTGCGACCAAATGCGTGGCGCGCGGATGCGCGCAAGATCAACAAATCGGCCCGGCTGGCATCGAGCTTGAGGGCGGATGACAAGTCGAGATCCGCTGCCTTCCAGTCTCTCAGAAAAGCGGCGGCTCGCGCGCGGTCGGCCAGCAGGTCGGGATCGTTTGGAGACAAAGCCAGCGCAGACGAAAACGAGGCGGTCGCTTCGCCGCCGCGGCTCGCCAGCAGCCAGGCGTTGCCGGCCTGATCGAAAATCTCAGCGCGCTCTAGCGCGCTGCCGAGATTAGCATGTCCCAATCGATCGAGCTGGCGTGCCGCGTCAGGATAGCGTTTCAGCGCTACCAACGCGACCGCGGCGCAATGCGTGGCCGGGGAGCCGCCGGCGGATACTTCCCAGCTCTTGGCCGCAGATAAAGCCAGCTGCGGATCCCGTCGTGTCAGTGCGAGACAGCGGTCGTAGCGGTTATGTCCGCCGAGCGCGCCATCGTCGAGGACCGAAAGATCGGCGCGCGATCCGGGGGGGCTTCCCATCGCCATTGCGAGCAGGAAAGGAACGATTGGCATTCGATGTCTTCACGTCTGGCTGGAATTGGGCGATGGTCCTGGCGACACTGCAGCCTACTTACCGCCCTCGTGACCTCAAGTGACAATCCCACCATTCTGCAGGTAATTCCGGCGCTTGACGCTGGCGGTGCGGAGCGGACGACAATCGATATAGCGGGTGCCGTTGCCCGCGGCGGCTTGCGGGCGATTGTGGCCAGTGCGGGAGGGCGCATGGAGCCGCTTTTGCGTGCAGCGGGCGGAGAACTTCTGCGGTTACCATTGAACACCAAGGCGCCGCAGATGATGCTTATGAACGCGGGGCGCCTTGCGGGAGCCATCCGGCGCAAGAATGTGAGGTTGATCCATGCCCGCTCGCGCGCGCCCGCCTGGAGCGCCTGGATGGCGGCTCGTCGCACCGGCATTCCCTTCGTCACCACTTACCACGGTATCTACAACGCCTCGAACCCCCTCAAGCGCTTCTACAACTCGATCATGGTGCGCAGCGATGCCATCATCGCCAATTCCCAATGGACCGCCGACCATATCGTTCGCGAACACGCCATCGCGCGCGAAGATATCACCGTCATTCCGCGCGGAATCGATCTTGCCTTGTTCGATCCTGCCGGCGTTTCGCCCGAGCGCGTGGTTTCCATGCAAACGCAATGGGGCGTTGCGCCCGGCCAAACAATCATCCTGCTTCCCGGCCGGCTGACCCGCTGGAAAGGCCAGTTGGTGTTCGTAAAGGCTCTGGCGCAACTGCGGGGTGAGGGGCTTTTGCAAGATGCAAGGGCGGTGATACTGGGCGATCCGCAGGGCCGCGATGCTTACGTCGCGGAGCTGCTTGCGGCCATAGCGGGTCATGAATTGCGGGATTTCGTGCGCATTGTGCCTCATACGGCGGACATGCCGGCCGCGTATCTCGCCAGCGATATTGTCGTCTCGGCATCCACCGACGCGGAAGCCTTCGGACGGGTGGCGGCCGAAGCGGGAGCCATGGGCCGGCCGGTCGTCGCCACCGATCACGGCGGCGCCCGCGAGACGGTCCTCCCTGATCGTTCAGGGCTGCTGGTACCTCCCGGCGATCCGGCGGCACTCGCGAAAGCTCTGCACAGATTGCTTGGCCGCCCTGCGGAGGCGTGGCGGCACATGGGAGAGCAGGGACTGGCGCATGTGCGCGCCAATTTCTCCCTCGAACGGATGTGTCGCGATACCATCGCCCTTTACAACCGATTGCTGTCACAGTCCGCCAGCCTCTGATAAGAATCCTGCAATGGGAACACGGAGGGAATCATGCGGACTATCTGGGGCGGAGTCTGCGCTTTGCTGTTGGTATGTGTGGCGGTTTGGACTGCAGGGAGCGTTAGGGCGCAACCGGCGCCGGCCCCGACCACCAATGTTCAGGTCGAATCGCTGACGCCGGCGTCGCGGCCGGCCGCTCCGGTCGCCAATTTCGACGCGCTAAAGGCAACCAACGCCTATCTGGCCACCCTGAAAGGCGAGGCGCGGCGCAAGTCAGATTCCTATTTCGAAGGTGGCTATTGGCTGCAGTTGGTTGACACGCTGTACGCCATCGCCCTCGCGGCCTTGTTGCTGTGGTCAAAAATTTCTGCACGCATCAGAAACTTCGCGCAAAGCCGCACACGCTCACGCTTCTGGCAGGTGCCAATTTACGTCGTCGTGTTCCTGTTCGTGTACACAATCGCCAGCCTTCCGCTGTCCATTTACGAAGGTTTCGTTCGCGAGCACGCGTACGGCCTTTCCAACATGACCTTCCTGCAGTGGCTGGGCGATTTCGGCAAAGACTTCGCAATCACGCTCGTGTTTGGCACCATCGTGCTGACGCTGATCTATGCTGCTGTTCGCGCTGCCGGGCGCACATGGTGGCTTTGGGGCTGGGGGATCGCGATGGCGTTTTTCCTCGTGCTCATCGTGATCGCGCCTGTATTCTTGGCCCCGATATTCAACGACTATTACCCGCTGAAGGAAGGACCGGTTAAGGCGGAAATCCTGTCGCTGGCGCGCTCCAATGGCATCCCGGTGAACAATGTGTATGAGTTCAACGCGTCACGGCAATCCAAGCGCGTGTCCGCCAATGTCTCCGGATTCATGGGAACCACCCGCATTTCCATGAC
Source organism: Alphaproteobacteria bacterium (assembly GCA_019241645.1). Classification (GTDB taxonomy): domain Bacteria; phylum Pseudomonadota; class Alphaproteobacteria; order Micropepsales; family Micropepsaceae; genus Rhizomicrobium. Next base: position 18,397 of record JAFAWQ010000045.1, on the reverse strand, counting down.
CGACAACCTCATCAACCGCTCCACCCCACGGGAGGTCTATGCAGTCCTAGGTCACGAAATGGGCCACTATGTGTTGGATCACAACGCGATCGGACTCACCTGGATCGGCCTGGTGTTTTTATTTGCCTTTGCATTCGTGAACTGGGCCTATCGCGTGCTCACGCGGATTTTCGGTGGCAGTTGGGACGTGCGCGAGATTGCGGACCCCGCCGGCCTGCCGATTGCGATGATCCTGATCATCTTCTTCCTGTTCATCGCCACTCCGGTGACCAACACCATGACGCGGACGCTGGAAGCGCAGGCTGACATCTTCGGCCTGAACACTTCACGCCAGCCGGACGGCTTCGCCCTGGCCGCACTGAAACTCGCCGAGTATCGCAAGCTCGAGCCCTCGCCGCTGGAGGAGTTCGTGTTCTACGATCATCCTTCGGGCCGCAGCCGTATCTTCATGTCGATGCGCTGGAAGGCGGAGCATCTGAACGACGCGGACATCAAGGCCGGGCCCGTTTCGCCGCAATGACGGGCTTTTCTCTAAGTGTGGAGCGGGACGGCGCGCCGCTGCATGCGGCTGCACATAGCCACCACCCTTGGCCGGATGTGACGTTCGCCGCGCAGGAGGACGCGTGGCGCGACGCGGCGGAGATGCTGGATCGCAAATGGGAGCATGTGTTCGGACGCGTCATTCCCGCGGCGCAACAGCAAATTGCCAAGGTGCTGAACCTGTCGGACGGGAGCAGCATTGCCTTCGGCCCGAACACTCACGGGTTCGTGCTTCGGCTTCTGTCGTGTTTCCCGGCCGGCAAACCCGTCCGCGTGCTGACGACAGGGTCCGAATTTCACAGCGCCTCCCGACAGTTCGCGCGTTTTGAAGAAGACGGAGGGATGCAGGTCACACGCATCGCAACCGAACCGTTCGACTCCTTCGAAACGCGGTTCGCGGATGCCGCAAGCAGCGGCCGCCACGACATCGTGTTTGTCAGCCAGGTGTTTTTCGATTCCGGATTTCGTGTTTGCGATCTCAATCGCATCGTTCGCGCCGTACGCAATCCGGAAACGTTCGTGGTAATCGACGGCTATCACGGCTTCATGGCGGTGCCGACCGACATCGGCGCCATTGCCGATCGCGTGTTTTATCTCGCCGGTGGTTACAAATACGCGATGGCGGGCGAGGGCGTCTGTTTCCTGCATTGTCCGCAGGGATACTGCCCTCGGCCCCGGGACACGGGATGGTATGCGGGTTTTTCGGCGCTGGAGAAAAGCAACGGCGACGTGTCTTATGCAAATGACGGCAGCCGCTTTCTCGGCGCCACGTTCGATGTCTCGGGTCTTTATCGATTTAATGCGGTGCAAGAGTGGCTTGAGCGGGAAAACATGACCGTCTCGAAGATGTTGGCACGTGTGCGCGATGTCGAACGCGTGTTTCTTGCCGAGCTGAATCGCGGAGCGGGGCCGATCCGTTCCTCAAATCTTACGGTGCCGGGTGAAGAGCCGCGCGGGCGGTTTCTGGCATTTCACGCACCGAATGCAGAACAGCTCGCGGCCGCACTGGCGGCGCGGAACATTATCGTGGACTATCGTGGCAACCGGCTACGCGTCGGCTTCGGCATCTATCATACTGAAGAACACGCGCTACGCCTCGCGTGTGCTCTCGGGAGCCTTACCGGTTAAGCAAGGTTTTGACTGCTGATGCGAGCTGGTCGCGTCGCACCGTGATTTGCGCCTCGCGTTCGCTCAGCCATTCGGCGCGGCTTTCGATTTCCTTCGCGAGCTCCGCGCCCCGGTTGAGATCCTTCAGCGTGACCCTGCCATCCCCGCGCTCGTCCGCGCCTTCTATCACCGCGATGGCCGCACCGCGTTTATCGGCATATTTCATCTGATCGCCGAATTTCTTGGTGCCGACGTACGCTTCCGCGCGCAGTCCGGCTTCACGCAACTCGCGCGCCATTGCAAAGCTGCGCGAAGCGTCGTCCGTGGTCAGCACCACAATCAGCGGCTTGGTTTCAGGTGATAGACCGCGCGCGGTCAACGCGGTTAGCAACCGGCTGACGCCAATGGAAATACCCGTCGCCGGCACCTGCTGACCAGTGAAGCGCGCGACCAAATCGTCATAGCGTCCACCACCGGCAACCGAACCGAAGACGATTTCATTACCACGCTCATTCTTAATGGGGAAGGTCAGTTGCGCCTCAAAAACAGGCCCCGTGTAATATTCAAGTCCACGGATAACAGACGTATCAATCATTACCCGGTCAGTTTCGTATTCATTCCGAACGCAGATGCCCACGATTTCATCCAAATTGTTCGCAGCATTGGTGGCGATGCTTCCAAAACCGGTCAGTTGTCCAATGCGCTTGCGGAAATCGTCGCGGGCTTTGCCAATTTCCGCAAACCGAATAACGCTTGTGATTTGTTCATCGGACAGTTCCGCCCCTGAAGTGAAATCACCGGACTCATCTTTGCGGCCCTTTCCGAGAAGGGCCCGCATTCCATCGGCACCGAGGCGATCCAGTTTATCAATCGCGCGCAAAACGGTGCCGCGCTTGGAGGAATCCACACCTGCTGCCGTAAGCACGCCATCAAGAAGTTCTCGGCTGTTTATCTTCACAATGTATTCGCCGCGCTTGAGGCCGAGGGCTTCTAGCGCATCGCAGGTCATCATCAGCAGCTCGGCATCGGCGGCGGAGGAGGCGCTGCCCACCGTGTCGGCATCGAACTGGGTGAATTCGCGGTAGCGTCCGGGCCCAGGCTTCTCATTGCGCCACACGGTTCCCACTTGATACCGGCGGAACGGTTTCGGCAGGTGCTGAAAGTTTTCGGCCACGTATCGCGCCAGTGGCGCTGTCAGGTCGTAGCGCAGCGACAGCCACTGCCCGTCATCATCCTTGAGCGAGAACACGCCCTCGTTGGGCCGGTCCAGATCCGGCAGGAATTTGCCCAGCGCATCGGTATATTCGAAGGCCGGGGTTTCCAGCGGTTCGAAGCCGTAGGACTCATAGACCCTGCGGATGGTCTCCAGCATCTGGCGCTCGGCGGCGATGTCAGCCGCCGGCCGGTCGCGAAAGCCGCGTGGCAGGCGGGCTTTGGGTCGAGATTTCTTGTCTGAACTCATCGTGGTCGGCTCATAGCCTGCCTGTCTCGGCGGGGCAAAATCCTTGATAGCAGCCCAGCAGCCGTTTGCATATTACTGACCAGTCAGTTATTTATAATGTATGAGCCAGCCCGCTGCACAGCGCTGGAACCGCCGCAAGGAAGCCCGGCCGCAGGAAATCCTCGACGCGGCGCTGGCCGTCTTCGCGGAGAGGGGATTCGCGGCCGCACGGATGGATGAGGTGGCCCGCCGCGCCGGCGTCACCAAGGGCACCATTTATCTCTACTTTTCGAGCAAGGAAGAACTGTTCAAGTCGCTGATACGGCAGGCGATCGGTACGACATTGTCGGATGTCGCAGCATTCGCCGAACGTTACGATGGCTCCGCGCGCGAGTTATTGATTTCGATGCTGCGCACCATCGGGACCGTGATGCGCACCAGCGATCGCATTGTGCTGCCCAAGATCATTCTCGCGGAATCCGGCAATTTTCCCGAGCTGGTTCGGTTCTACCGTTTCGAGATCATCCAGAAGGGGATGGCGCTGTTCCGCGCCATCATCGCGCGCGGCATAGCACAGGGCGAATTCCGCGACGTTCCACCCGAACACGTGGCGCGGCTCTGCGTGGCGCCGATACTTCTTGGCGCGTTATGGCGCGCGGTGTTCGCTCGTTTCGATCCCGAGCCTTACGATATCGAAGCGCTGATCGAAACGCATATCGACGTGCTGCTGCGCGGCATGGCCAAGGAGGCATGACATGAAGCGATTGTTTGCGTGTGCTCTGCTTCTTCTCGCTGCCTGCGGCCGCAACGAAGATCACGGCTGGCTCGGCTACGCCGAAGGCGACAACGCGTTCATCTCGGCGCCGCAAGCCGGATGGCTGGCGCGCCAGCATGTCGAGCGCGGCGATCAGATCAAACCCGGTGAGTTGCTGTTCACACTCGACGACACCCGCGAGGCGGCGGCGCGCGACCAAGCCGCCGCCGCGATCCCGCAGATCAGGGCACAGCTCGCGCAGGCAAAAGCCAATTTCGACTTGGCGCGCATCACGCTGGCGCGGCAGGAGGGCCTTGCGCGCGCGCATGCCGGCGTTCCGTCCGCGCTTGATCAGGCGCGCGCCAGCTTCCGCCAGGCGGCGGCTTCCATGTCGCAGCTGGAAGCGCAGCAGCGTCAGGCAGAAGCCGCACTGACCGGCGCGCAATACACCCTCTCGCAGCGCGACATCGTCTCCTACGTGCAGGGGCCGGTGCAGGATGTGTATTTCCGCGAAGGCGAATACGTACCGCCGTCCACGCCGGTTCTTTCCGTGCTGCCGCCGAAGAATATCTTCGTCCGCTTTTTCGTGCCGGAAACAGAGTTCGCCAAGGTTCACCTTGGGCAAAGGGTGCGGATTACCTGTGACGGCTGCAAGCCGCTGACGGCGACCATTACCTTCATCGCGCAACAGGAAGAATTCACGCCGCCGGTGATCTTCAGCATCGGTAATCGCGAGAAGCTGGTGTTCAAGATGGAGGCGCGCACGCCCGGCGGCCTGCCGCTGCATCCCGGTCAACCGGTGGAAGTACGGCCGCTCTGATGGCCGAAGCGCTGGCGATCGATGTGCATGGGCTGACGAAGCGGTTCGGCAGCAAGCTCGCCGTCGATCATGTGGACATTGCGGTTCCGCAAGGCGAGGTGTGGGGATTCCTCGGCCCCAACGGCTCCGGCAAGACGACCACCATCCGCATGCTGTGCGGCCTGCTGCGCCCAGATGACGGCAACGGCACCTGCATTGGCTACGACGTGCGCACAGAAGCCGAGGCCATCAAGCGCAACGTAGGCTATATGACGCAGCGCTTCAGCTTCTGGGAGGACCTTTCCGTCAAGGAGAATCTCGATTTCGTTGCGCGTGTTTACGAACTCGATAATCGCGAACAGCGCGTGGCGAAAATGCTCGACCGGCTGGGGCTGGAAAAACGTCAGGATCAGTTGGCCGGCGAACTGTCCGGCGGCTGGAAGCAGCGCATGGCGCTGGGGGCCTGCATGCTGCATGAACCGAAGCTGCTGCTGCTGGACGAACCAACGGCCGGCGTCGATCCGGAAGCGCGGCGCCAATTCTGGGAGCAAATCCACACCTTAAGCGAACGCGGGCTGACCGTGCTCGTCAGCACCCATTACATGGATGAGGCCGAGCGTTGCGACCGCATTGTTTACATCCTGAACGGAAAGGTCGTTACGCGCGGAACGGTGGCTGAAGTCATCAAGCAATCAGGGCTGATTACCTTCGTGGTGCGCGGCGACAATGTTCGTCACATCGCGGACAAGCTGCGGCACGAGCGCGGCGTGGAATATGTCGCGTTCTTCGGCGCTGTGCTGCATGTCAGCGGCCATGACCGGCACGCGCTCGAACAAGCGCTGACACCCTATCGCCAGCAGTTCCAGATTGAGGAGGAGCAGCCGAGTCTTGAGGATGTCTTCATCCAGCTACAGGAGGCCGCCGCCTGATGCGCGCGTTTTCCCTCCGGCGGCTGACCGCCGTGCTAGTGAAGGAATTTATCCAGATGCGCCGCGACCGTTTAACCGCGGCGATGGTGCTGGGCATTCCGGTGCTGCAGTTGTTGCTGTTCGGCTTTGCCATCAACCTCAATCCCAAGAACCTGCCGACGGCGATTTCCATCGATGATCCGGGCCGCTTCGGCCGTTCGGTCGTCGCGGCACTCCACAATACGAGCTACTTCGAGATCATCGAGCAGACCAATTCGCCTGTCAGAGCCAGGCGCTTGCTCGACGAGGGCCGGGTGAGCTTCGTGGTCGAAATTCCGGTCGATTTCACGCGCAGCATCGTGCGCGGCAGCAAACCGTCGTTGGTGATCGAGGCCGATGCCACGGACCCGGCCTCCGGTTCCTACGCGTTGGCGGCATTCAATTCGCTGGCAACGACAGCGCTCCGTGACGATCTGGTAGGTCCGCTCGCAGCGCGGGCGCAGGGCCCGCCGCCGTTCCAGCTCATCACGCACCTTCTCTACAACCCGGAATCGGTCACGCAGTACAATATCGTGCCCGGCCTGCTCGCGATCATCCTCACCATGACGATGGTGCTGCTGACGTGCCTGGCGCTGACTCGCGAGCGCGAGCGCGGCACCTACGAAAACTTGCTCGCCATGCCGGCGACGCCGCTGGAGATCATGCTGGGCAAGATCGCGCCGAACATTGTGATTGGCGCCATCCAGAGCTCCATCATCCTGCTGGTAGCGCGTTACGTCTTCGGCGTGCCGATGCTGGGCTCGTTCGTCATCCTGGGTGTCGGGCTGATCGTCTACATCGTGGCGTTGCTGGCTGTCGGCTACACGTTCTCCACCATCGCGGAAAATCAGCTGCAGGCGATGCAGATGACGGTCTTCTTCCTGTTGCCCTCCATCCTTCTCTCCGGCTTTGCTTTCCCCTTCAAGGGCATGCCGACATGGGCCCAGTGGCTGGGCGAGGTTCTCCCCGCCACGCATTTCCTGCGGGTGGTGCGCGGGGTGCTGCTCAAGGGAAATGGCTGGACGGAAACCTGGCCGGAAATCTGGCCGCTGCTCTTGTTCCTGACGGTCGTCTCGACGGTGGCGGTGGCGCGGTTCCGGCGCACGCTCGACTAGGCAAGGCTTGCGCGGCCCCGTGGGTGGGCTATGAACCGGGGGCCTGCCAGCAGAGTTGTTCCGACATGATCGATCAGGTGGTTACGGTTTTCGGAGCATCCGGCTTTCTCGGCCGCCATGCCGTTCGCGCCCTCGCCAAGGGCGGATTCGGCTATCGCATCCGCGCCACCACCCGCAATCCGAATGCCGCTCAATACCTGACGCCGATGGGGCAGGTGGGGCAGATCCAGCTTCTGCGGACCAACGTGCTGAACGCCGACGATATCGCGCGCGCGGTACGGGGCTCGGACGCCGTCGTCAATCTGGTGGGCATCCTCAATCCCGGCGGCAGCCAGAGCTATCGGGCCGTGCATGTGAAGGCGCCGGAGATGATCGGCAAGGCGGCGCGCGAAGCCGGCGTGCGAACGGTGGTACATGTTTCGGCCATCGGTGCGGTCACGGAGTCTGAATCCGCCTATGCGCGCTCCAAGGCGGAAGGCGAACGCGCGCTGCGCCACGAATTTCCGCAGGCCACAATCCTGCGCCCGTCCATTGTCTTCGGGCCGGAAGACGCGTTCTTCAACCGCTTTGCCGGTCTGGCGCGCTTTCTGCCCGCGCTCCCTTTGATCGGCGGTGGTCACACCAAATTCCAGCCGGTGTTCGTCGGCGACGTCGCCGATGCAATCGCCAAATGCGTGGACGATCTGGCAACGCGCGGTAAGACCTATGAGCTCGGCGGCCCGGCAGTTTATTCCTTCCGCGAAATCCTGGAGATCGTCCTACGCGAAGCTGGACGGCGCCGCTTGCTGCTACCAATTCCATTCAGCGTCGCGAAGTTTCAGGCGTTCTTCCTGCAATATCTGCCCGGCAAGTTGCTGACGCCGGACCAAGTGTCGCTTTTTAGGCGCGATAACGTCGTGGCGCCGGATGCGCTGACGCTAGGCGATCTGGGCATTACGCCGTCTTCGCTGGAAGCGGTGTTGCCGAGTTACATCTGGCGCTTTCGCCGCAAGGGCCAGTTCGAGAATTCGGCGCACGAGCGCGTCAGCGGTTCACCAGCAGTGCGATAAACAACACCGCGCCAAGCCCGATGCGATACCAGCCGAAAGGTTTCAGCCCGTAGCGGCTGAGGAAGGCGATGAACGTCTTTACCACGCCATAGGCGACGATGAACGACACCACGAAGCCGACCGCGATGGTGGAAAGATCGCTCGCGGAAAGGAGCGCCCATTTCTTGTAAAGCTGCAGGGTGGTGGCGCCGAGCATCGTCGGCACCGCGAGGTAGAACGTGAAGTGCGCAATGGCGGCGCGCTCGATCCCCAGAAACTCACCGCCGAGGATGGTGGCGGCGGAGCGCGACACGCCGGGCAGGATCGCCAGCACCTGGCACAAGCCCACCTGCAGCGCTTTCGGCAGCGGCAGGCGGTCGCCATCCAGATAGCGCGGCTTCGGCGCGATGCGTTCGAGGAAGAGAATGAGGATGCCGCCCAGGGTCATGGTGACGGCGATCACCGGCAGCGCCAGTTCGGGGTTCAGCAGCACCGCATTGATTTTCTTGATCAGCAACGCGCCCACGATGATCGAGGGGATGACCGCCACGACCACGGCGGCGGCGAAGCGCTGCGCATCGCGGCTGTGCGGCAAGCCTGTCAGCACCTGCACGAACTTGCTCCAGTAGCCGGCCACGACAGCCAGGATGGCGCCGAGCTGTATAACGATGGTGAAGGCCTCCCATTTGTCGCCGGCCAGCCCCAGCATCCGCTCGACAATCAAAAGGTGCGCAGTGGAGGAAACGGGAAGGAACTCGGTCAGCCCTTCCACGACGCCCAGCAGCACGGCATTCAGCAGATCGTTCACGGGCGCGACTCAGGAGCAACGCCATCCACGTACCACGACGACTGTGAGGGGTCAGCAGCACGCACGGGCCTTGCGATGCCATGCCGCGCGAACATACCACCTCCCGCAACATCGCCGGGTGCCTAACGCGAGCGTGATGCGTGGGAGGCGCGGGCAGCCGCCTATCGTCCGCTCGCACCTTACGGGAGAACACCATGGGCCGGACGCAGCAAATCATTGCGGGAACTGTTGGCGTCCTTGTGGCCGCGACATCGGTACTACGCGCGGACGACGCGATGTTCCGCGGCAATCTCGCTCATACCGGCGTCTATGCCGGGCCGGCGCCGCAGTCTGCTCTACTCACCAAATGGATGTTCCACACGAAAGGGCAGGTGATCGCCTCGCCGACCGTGGCGAATGGACTCGTCTACATCGGCAGTACCGATGGCCGATTCCATGCGCTGGATCTGGCCACGGGCGCGGAGCGATGGGATTTCAAGACCGGCGCGCGAATCACGTCCACCGCGGCGGTCGCCAACGGCACCGCGTATTTCGAAAGCTTCGATGGCAATTTTTATGCACTCGATGCCGCCACGGGCGCGCTGCGCTGGAAGTTTGCCGTGTTGGGCGAGCGGCGTTTCACGGCCAAGCATCTGCACGGCGTGAGGCCGGCGGCCGAATCGATGCCGGACCCCTTCGATTTCTATCTCTCGTCGCCGGCGGTGTGGAACGGCGCGGTTTATTTCGGCAGCGGCGACGGTAATGTGTACGCGCTGGATGCGAAGACCGGCGCGGTGAAATGGAAAGTCCAGACCGGCGATGTTGTGCACGCCTCGCCCGCCATCGCCGACGGCATGCTCTTCATCGGCAGTTGGGACAGTTGGTTTTACGCGCTCGACGCCGTGACCGGCGCGCTCAAATGGCGCTTCAAGACCGGCGAGGACGCCGTCATCCACAACCAGCAGGGCATCCAGTCGTCTGCCGCCGTGGCGGACGGGATGGTCTATTTCGGCTGCCGGGATTCCAATCTTTATGCGCTGGACGAGAAAACAGGCACAAAGCGCTGGAATTACAACAATAAGGGCTCATGGGTTATTGCCTCTCCGGCGGTACGAGACGGTGTGGTCTATGCCGCCACGTCGGACACGGGGCAGTTCTACGCACTGGACGGCAAAACGGGAGCACAGCTTTTCGTGCTCGATTTCCGCCATTGGCCGATGTTTTCGTCCCCGGCGCTGGCCGGCGGCTTTGCCTATGTCGGCTCGCACCAGGGCAAACTGTTCGCCATCGATCTGAAGGGCCGCAAGGTAGCTTGGGAATTCCAGACGGACGCCTCGAAAGCGCTCTTGCCGAAGCTGACCGACGCCAAGGGCGCGCCGGACTACGCGACTGTCGAACCGGGCAATTTCTACGACGAGATGGTGGTGGCCGTCGCGAAGTTCGGCGAGCTGGGACAGGTGCTCTCGTCGCCGGTGATCGCCGACGGGTTGATCCTGTTCGGCGCCACCGACGGCAATGTCTACGCGCTCTCGGCGACAGGATGATGCTGCTTATATCGGAAGACATTTTTCTTGGCGGCCGCGACTATACTACCGATGACATCGGCTGGGCGTTTTGCACCTGTTGGAATCTTGGGCATGGAGTTAGCATGGCTCCATGGGAAAACGATTCAACGTTGCCTTGAGCGCCGCTACAATCTGCGCCAGTTCGCTGGCGTATGCGGATGGGGGAGAAACGGCCGTTCGACAGCATATGCTTTGCGTGGCGAAGAACGCGGCCAAAATGGATGATGATCGCAAGCCTGTATGGGAGGTAGCGCAAGCGATATTGCCGCTCTGCCACTCGGAACACGAAGCTGCTATGCAAGCCTCAATGCCGGAACGCTGGGCCAACATGCCGTCAGATCAAGCGAGAGACATGGAACTAACGCACACAGCGGCAGCCGTCGATTGGTACCGTGGCGGCGGGGGCCGTTAGGTCAGTTCAAACTGTAACGGTGCCCTCCATCATATCAGGCATTCCCCCAGGCCGTAGCTTGACTTCTTACGAAATATAATTACATTCGAGGCAACTGATCTTCCGGGATCGCGCGACCTGCTTCTTTGAGCCTGTCATCCCCGGACATTTCTAGACAATCTCCGTTACCTCCAATTGCGCGTGGAAGGCGGTCAACCGCTCCATGACTCCGCCTGAGGCTAAGCCTCGCGCGGACGTCCGGCGCATAACAACAGGAATACCAGTTGAGTCATCAGACATTTTCCGGACTCGGACTCTCCGAGCCGCTCTGCCGCGCGCTTGCGGCCGAGAATTACACCCATCCCACGCCCATCCAGACGCAGACGATTCCGCGGTTGCTGGAGGGCCGCGACCTGCTCGGCATCGCGCAGACTGGCACCGGCAAAACGGCGGCGTTCGCGCTGCCGATTCTGCAGAAGCTCGGCAAGCCGCAGCATCCAGTGGCAGCGCGCTGGGCGCATGCGCTCATTCTGGCGCCGACCCGCGAGCTCGCGATCCAGATCGGCGATAGTTTCCGCACGTATGGCCGGCACACCGGCTTGCGTAACACCGTGATTTTCGGCGGCGTCGGCCAGCCGCAACAGGTGAAGGCGATGGCGCGCGGCGTGGACATTCTTATCGCTACGCCGGGACGCCTGCTCGATCTCGTGCAGCAGAAGCATGTGCGGCTCGACGCAGTGAAGCATTTCGTGCTCGACGAAGCGGACCGCATGCTCGACATGGGCTTCATCCGCGACGTGCGGAAGATCGTGGCGATGCTGCCGAAGAAGCGGCAATCGCTGCTGTTCTCAGCCACCATGCCATCCGATGTGGCGAAGCTCGCGGCCGAGATGCTGCGCGATCCGCTGCGCGTGGAAGTGGCGCCGCAGGCCGTAACGGTCGACCTCGTCGATCAGCGCGTGCATTTCGTGGAGACGGCGCAGAAGCGCGCGCTTCTGACCGACTTGTTGAGGGACCCGGCGTTGGCGCGCGTGATCGTTTTCACCCGCACCAAACACCACGCCAACCGCGTGAGCGAGCATCTGCAGCGCGCCGGCGTTTCCAATGATGCGCTCCACGGCAACAAGTCGCAGAGCGCGCGGCAACGGGCGCTGGAGCGCTTCCGCTCCGGCCACGCGCGCGTGCTGGTGGCGACGGATATCGCGGCGCGCGGCATCGATGTGGACGGTGTCAGTCATGTGATCAATTTCGAGCTGCCACACGAGCCCGAGAGTTATGTGCACCGCATCGGACGCACGGCAAGGGCCGGAAACTCCGGCATCGCCGTTGCGTTCTGCGATGCCTCGGAGCGTCCGCTGCTGCGCGATATCGAGCGCCTGACCCGGCGGCCGCTTACGGTCGTCGGCACCCGCCCGGCGGCATTCGACACGCCGCAGGCAAAAGCTGAGGCGCGGCGGCCGGACCCGTCGGTCTACAAGCGCAAGCGGCCGAGGTATCGTGGAAAGCCGCGCCGCGCGGCATAGTTGGGGTGGAAATTTATATCGACGGCGATGCCTGCCCGGTGAAGGGCGAAGTGGAGCGCGTGGCGTCGCGCCATGGTCTCACCGTGCATCTGGCGAGCAACGGGGGCTTGCGGCCGAGCTCCAATCCGCTGTTCCGCCATGTCACCGTGACCGCAGGCGCCGATGCGGCCGACGACTGGATCGTGGAGCACATCGGCGCAAACGACATCGCCATCACCGCGGATATTCCGTTGGCGGCGCGCTGCCTCGCCAAAGGCGCGCGGGTGCTGGGGCCAAGCGGCAAGCCGTTCACGCCGGACAGTATCGGCATGGCGCTGGGCATGCGCGATCTTCAGCGGCACCTTCGCGAGTCAACGCCGGGCGGCCAGACCTTCAATCCGTCCTTCAGCAACAAAGACCGCTCGCGTTTTCTCGGTGCGTTGGAAAATGAGATACAGGCGGCGAAACGGGCGGCCGCTGCCTACAGCGCATCGGCCGAGAACGTATCGCACTGATTCATGTCGCCATCGGCGAGCCCGCGTTTGAACCAGCGCACCCGCTGCTCGCTCGATCCGTGGGTGAAGGAATCCGGCACCGCGTAGCCCCGCGTTTCCTTCTGCAGCGTATCGTCGCCCACTGCTGAGGCGGCGCGCAGGCCGCTTTCCACATCGCCGTCTTGCAGAATGCGGAACTGCGCGTTGGCGTGATACGCCCACACGCCGGCATAGCAATCGGCCTGCAACTCGCGCCGCACGGAGTCGCTGTCCGCGCCGGTGCCGCGATCGTCATGCTCCTCGAACACGCCGGTGAGGTTCTGAATGTGGTGGCCGTATTCATGCGCGATCACATATGCCTGCGCGAACTCGCCCGGCGCGCCGAAGCGTTCCGCCAGCTCGTTGAAGAAGGAGAGGTCGAGATAGATGCGCCTGTCGGTGGGGCAATAGAACGGACCGGCGGCCGATTGTCCCTCGCCGCAGCCCGTCGGTGTCTCGTAATCGTAGACAGTGAGCGTGGCCGGCGCGAACACGCGGCCATTGGCGCGCAGCAGCGGCTGCCAGACATCTTCAGCCGAGCCGATGACGCGGCGGGCGAACTGGAAGGACGGATTGTCAGCGCGCGGGCCGCTCTCGCCGGTGCGTTGCAGCGGCGCTCCGGGATCGCCGCCGTTCAGCAGCCGCGAGGGATCGACGCCGAACAGCAGCGAGATGACGACGACAGCGACTAATCCCAGCCCGCCGCCACCAATGGCCATCCCCGGCCCGCCGAACCCGCCGCGGCGGTCGTCCACATTGTCGCTGGGCCTGAGATCGTCGAGTCGCATGGCAACCGGTCCGGAATTTCTCGCCAGATATACGCGCAAATGCCGTGAAAAGCTCCCTCTAGTGCGAAATCGGCATTGGACGGGGTCCTGCTTCGGCGTAACTTGCCATCGGCCTTATCCGGGAGTGAGCCAATGGCGTTGAAGTTTTGCTCACTTGCTGCCCTGCTGGCGGTTGTATTGGCTACTGCAGTCCGTGCGGATTTCACGCTCTCCAATAAGCCGACGCACGACGTGAGCTGCTCCGCCGGTGTGTGCACGGCAACAGACAAGAACGCGAACCTCAACGCCGGCGAGCTCACCAACATGTTGATGAGCAGCGACGCAACGGTGAAGACCGGCGGCGGCGCTGTCACCATTCAGGTGCTGGACGGTTTTTCCTGGATGAGCACGAGCCGGCTGACGCTGGATGCGAAAAAGTCTGTCGGCTTCCACAAGCCGGTTGCGATTGCAGGAGAAGGCGCGCTTACCATCACCTATGATAGCAGCGCCGGCGGCGATCTGCTCTTCTCCGACGGTGCAAAAATAGATTTTGCCGATCTCGACAGCAGCCTGATCATTAATGGCAGGACTTACACGCTGGCCGGCGACATCGATATGCTGGCACAGGATATTCTGCAGCAGCCCTCCGGCCGGTTTGCGCTTGCGGCCGATTACGATGCCTCCGCCGACGGTGTTCGCAGCACGTCCCCCGTCCGCAGATTCGCGGGAACGTTCGAAGGTCTCGGCCATACGATCGACCGTTTCAGCCTGAAGACGAACGATCGCTCTGGAGCACTGTTCGCGATCCTGAAAAAGACCGCTGTCGTGCGCGACATCGACTTGACCAACGTGAAACTGACCGGGAAAGTACACACCATCGCTGCAATCGGCGGATACAGCCAGGGCCTTATTGCCCACTGTTTTGCCGGTGGCGTGCTCAGCGGCAGAATTGGCGGCGGACTCGCCAGCACCAATGCCGGTACCATCCTTGATAGCCACACATCGGTTTCTATCTCGGTCTACGATGCCGGTGCGGGGCTTGCCCTCAGCAACACGGGAACGATCGAAAAGTCCTCGGCCGATGGCGACGTCGAGGCCGGTTATGGCAACTCCGGGGGACTGGTCGGTTTCAACGACGGCACGATCACGAGTTCATTCGCGAGTGGTAAAATCTCCGGGACCAGCCACGGCGCCGCTCTGGGCGGCCTGGCGGGCTACAATGCCGACGGCGCGTCCATCCGGCTTTCGCACGCAAGCGGGGATATTTCGGTTGGCGAGCAATCGGAAGGCGGCGGCGGCCTGGTCGGCAACGGCAGCGGAGAGATCGTCCAGTCCTTCGCTACGGGCAACGTCAGCGGTGACAGCGCATCGCTCGGTGGCCTTGCCGGCGTCGGCGGGAAGATCGTTCAATCCTATGCGACCGGTACGGTGAGCGGGCACGGCGGCGAATTCAGCGACGCCTACAGCGGCGGTCTTGCTGGTTATGCGGATGCCGAGGTGGATCAGGTCTATTCGACGGGCCGTGTTTCCGGAGGCTGGTATGTGGGCGGCCTTATCGGCCTGGCGCAGCTTACGGCTCATTTTGCGTCCAGCTACTGGGATACGGACACCAGTGGCCGCAAGAAGCCGTGCGGCCACGGCAGCTGCAAGGGCGTGGCGCCGCTGACGGATGTGGAGCTGAAGTCCGGGCTGCCGGAGGGATTCGATCCAAAAATCTGGGGCAGCGATCCCAACATCAACAGCGGCTATCCGTACCTGCTTGCCAACCCGCCTCGGTGAGCGGCGCCGAGGCACCGACGCGTCTGAAATGCGTCTGAAGAGTGCGACAGGAGTTGTGCGGATAGGGTCACGCATCGGTATCGCCGAGGAACCTCCACTCTTTCCAACGGTTATGCCGTAGTGCCGTTTCGCAAACACAGGAGATGTCCGATGGCGCCGTCGAAAATCCTAAACCCACTCGCGGTGGCAAGTGCAACACTAGCGTTTTCCGTGCTGTCGGTCTCGGCGGACGACAGAGTGGCCTTCCAAGATAAAGGGATCGTGCGGTTGCATGCGCCCGTCCAAACAGGTGGCGTTGGCTGGCAGCAATTTTTCACTGTTACTGTTCCTAAGGGACAGAATCTCATTTACACAGATACCTGTCCGAGCGACGCCAAAACAGTGGTCAGCAGTAGCTTTAGTCCGAACACTGCTGCCAAGGTGGGTCTGCAGTTGATTGCGAGCTTGCGCCCCAAAGCCTCTTCACAAACTTGGCAATGGGAAATTCATTGGCCGTCTGGCGCGCCGTCGGGCGCGAGTATCATTTTTAACATCTACTGCACGACATAAAGCAAGGTGTGCTTGGCTGTAATGTTGAACGGCCCGCCGTTGCCAGCGGGCCTGCCGTGAGTGCTAAGCCAATCTCCAGGCGGAAATCAGGCCTGCCGGGCGGGTTTTGATTCGGAGATTGCAACCCGTCGCCTGAAGTGCTCCTGCTCAGATCGCGGGAATAAGCCGGCGCCGGAAGGGCCTTTCTGCCGACCAGATTAAGGCGCCCAGAACCAATGCAGCAAGAGTAATCGTCGCATCGCTCCAGCCGAATTGCCATTGCGCCGCGTGAGCGCCGATCAGCAGCAGGACGGCGCCCATGCCGGCCAGGAACTCCGCGCCGCGCCGCGACAGGACCCGTCGCGAAGCGAGGCCGAAAGCGGTCACGAGGACGGCAATTCCAAGCGCGAACATCATGGAGCGAAGTGTGTGGCGGCGTGTCTGGATGCTCAAGCAACTTCGCTCAAATTCGTTTCAATTGCGTTGCGGCGATCGACCATGCATGCGCATTCACCACTTGGCGGCGAAAACCCTGCAAATTCAAAGGCGAAGATAATTCCGTCTGCCATGACGAATCCTGACGTATACTTCGCAAATGAGCAGGAATCGTGCAGTTTTTGAAGAATATCGTTCGGATGCCCTTGCCGAGGTCTCGGTTACGCAGAGTGCGCGGAGTCGTGACTTCAAATGTGTTGCTGATATGCGAACCGCAGCATCTGGTGTCACTGGTAAATGCGAGGTGAACCCCCACACCCATTTTTTGCAAAACAAAACGAACAATTCGGTTGGTCTCTTTCGCAAACACACTCTCGCGTGCTTCGCTGGCCGGGGAGGGGGGTAAGCCGCTTCGCGAAAACGATGATCATGGTGTTGCGGCTTGAGTGATTTCTTCAGCGAATATGGGTCCTTCGCCAAGCCGGTGGCGCGGGAGGGGCGAGGCGCGGCAAGACGCCCCCGTCCCCGAACAGGATCAATGCCAGTGCAGCCGCGGTCCGAATTTGCCGGCATGTTCGGGCGCGGCAACCGCCGTTCCGCCGGCGGGGCAGGCGCTCTTTTTCTTGCACCATACGAACGAGCCCGCGTTGCTCGACAATGCCACCGCGCCTGCATTGTTGATGTTCCAGGCGTAGACGTTGCTCGCGCCATTCACGTTGATGTCGGTGAAAGTGTTTGTGGCGATGTCGAGAAGAAAACTGTGCGCGTTGCCGTTTTCATCCACCCATTGCCCGACCGCCTGGCCGACGTCGTTGATTCCTTCGAGCAGGGTGCCCGAGGCTTTATCGGAGGGATAGTCAACGATCTGCATCTTGTTGCCGCTGCCGATAAAGCCGTGCATCGGAGGGCGGAAATAGTCGCCCACCACCAAGCCGTCGCTGTTGATGCCGTTGGCTTCGCTTGCCTGATGTACCTGGGGAATGCGCACGTCTTTTCGGTATTTTCCGTGTACGCCCTTGAAAGCGACCGCCTGATGATTGGCCGCGTCCCAGCGCGTGCCGGCAAAGCGGTTTTTCGCATTGTCGATACCCTGCGCGCGGCCGAACAAGCCGGCGACGGTCAAAAGCTTGCCATTCGGGAGGCGCTCGAAAATGGGCGTATCGGACGTAAAGCCGTGCTGCGAATTAGAGTAACCGACGATGTAGCCGCCATTGTTGATGGCGCGCGCCTCGCTGCCCCCCTCGCCGGCATCGAAGCTTGTGTATTTTCCATCCAGAGTGCCGAAGAAGGCGTGTTCGATTCCGTCTCCAGCACCGACATAGCTGCCGGAAATCTTGTTGGCATCGTTGATGCCAAACGCGGTAGTGGAGGTGGAATTCGGCGCCGCCGGCACGGGCACAAGCACGGCGGCCTGCGTCGCAACGACGGCCGCTGCAAAGGCAACGCAACTCAGGAAAAAGCTCCGCAGCGCAAGCATTTTGATTACCTCTTCAATTGGCAGGGGGTGAGGTAACGCGCGGGCTGCAGGAAGCAAGCGGTAAGGCAATCATGGCCGATCACAGTTTCGAGAATGGCGAAAGACTAGCCGCGAACATAGCGCCGCTCGCCCGTCTCCCGTTGCAGCCAGACGGTGACGGCTTCGCCGGTTTCGTCGTCGATGAAGCGCTCTTCGGTTTTCGTCCAGCCGGGACCGGGTGCCGCGCTCTCCAGTGGCTTGTAGCGAAATCGCTCGTAAACGATCGACAGCACAATCACCGCACCCCAGAACAGGAAGATGAAAGCCGGCGGAATGCGCGCGAGCAGCGCCACCACGCCGCAAATCAGCGCCACTACGCCAGCGCCGACCAGCGAGCTACGCAGCATCGTCCGGTTCCACAATCGCGGCCGTGCCGTAGGCCACGATCTCGCTCATGGTCTGCCCGATCTCCGAGGAGTCAAAACGCATCATGAGGACGGCATTGGCTCCCATGACCGTGGCATTCCTTACCAGCCGGTCGACGGCCTGGCGGCGCGTTTCCTCCAGAAGCTGGGTGTATTCGTGGATTTCGCCGCCGACTATGGAGCGCAGGCCGGCGATAATGTTCCCTCCCAGGCCACGCGAGCGCACCACCACGCCGAATACCTGCCCCAAAGTCTGTTTGGTGCGATATCCCGCCACCCGCTCCGTCGTTGCCACCAGCATGTCCCGAGTCCCTGCTTTGCCCAGGCAACTATGCGCCAGAGACCAGGGACGGTGCAATTTGGCGGGGCTGGCCTACACTGCTACTCGCAAACCCGGGATGCCGGCGATGGTCTTAGCGGCGGATTGGATCGGTTCGATCTTTACCAATGTGGCTGCGTCTTTGGTGCTGCTGGCAGGGGGGTACCTCATCGGTCGCT
>JAFAWQ010000009.1 GCA_019241645.1 Alphaproteobacteria bacterium | reverse complement strand
GTTGGTCGGGAACGGCGGTGGATGCAGTTGATCTCCGCTGCCGGTCAGAACATCCCAGGACACCGTCTGCTTTCCCGACAGTTCGAAGTCGAAGTTCACTCTTCCTTTTCGCTCGTTCACATATTCGCATTCGACATGGACGCTCGCGTTGGCGTCATTCGAGATTTCTACCGAGGTATCCTGTTGAGCTTTCTTCCCAGGGTCCACGGTGATCATTGGCCAAACCAGCAGGCTACCTTTCTGGCTGGTGTTGGCGACGTTCTGTGCGGCAAACGCCGAGTTTGCCGCCAAAACCGCTGCAATTGACGTTGCTCCCGCAAGCGATATTTGAAGAATACTTTTCATGATTGCTGCCTCTCCTCGTTGAACACACCCCCCCGCGTAAGTTTGCGGGTTTTTTTTACTTAACTTCCAAATTATCCACAGGGTCTGTTCGAAGCCGAACACAGGCGGTAAATGAATCGCTAATACCGGAGGTTAAGGTTAACGTCTATTAATCCGTGTACGTACCTAAAGAGCAGTTTCGATATACGGATGGCGCTCACGCGCTTGCGTGCTTGCGAGGAAACAGGTCGTGCAATTGCTGTTGGAGTGAGGCGTAACATTCGCACGCGGTCCCCTCCAGCCCGCGCCTGTCCGCGATGCTGACATCGGATCTGACATATCGCACGAAGCCCGATTTCTGAAGAAGCTGCATGGCTATCGAAACTCCCGGCCGCTGGACACCCAGCATGATGGCCAGAAACTCATGGGTCAGCGGAAACGTATCGGCTCGCGCGCTGTCATGCGCGATCAGCAACCATCGGGAGCAACGCTGCACCAGCGAATGAAGACGATTGCAGGCCGCCGTCTGGGCCAACCGTTGCATGGAAAGATGAAGATAGTCCTGAAGAAGATTGCCCAGCAGGCGGTCGTTGGCGATCGCAAAGACAAGCTCCGATCTTTCGATCACAAAAGCAGAGCCTGGAATCTGAACGATTCCATCGAGAAGAGCGGCGTTTGCGCCAAACAAGACCTCGGGCGTGGTCATACCCTCGATGCCGGTGGCGCTGACCTCGACCATGCGCCCGTCCTCCATCGCCTTTACGATGGATACCATGCCGCGATTGATGAAATAGATCCGCTTCACCGGTTCGTCGGCATGATGAAGCACCATCCCCCGTTTCAGTTCGACGACCTGCACGGGGAGCATCCGGGCCCGCAGGCTGCGAGACGATGCCGTCAGCAAAATTCGATTGGCTATCTGCTCGACGCCATCGCCCAACGCCATGCCAACCCCCCGGGGCGCGGAGCGTAGCCGCCGATAATCGATGACGGTGTACGGTTGTTTACTTGTTTTGACCGCTTACACATCAACGCGCGCGAACCCACAATTACAACAAAAGTCTTAATATGGGTCAGCGGTCAACCAGTCTGTTCGAAATGATACACAATTGGGTTAACTTCAAGACACAAAATAACTTTTTAAGAACGGTGACTTTGAACTGGCAAGAGCTAGTCCTTTGTATACATAGCAACTTCCGGCGTACGGTTAGTTTTATTCCGCGCGAGGAAGCACTAAATTGCTCTTGGTATGACAGCCCTCATTGTTCTTGTTATGGTCCAGCCAATTCGATCTCCCGCGCTAGAAGAGGCTAAAAAGGAAGAGAGCGAATTTGCGAAGGCAACCACAGGCGTTTCCACTTAGTGTCAGGGATTTAGGGGATGTATGACGAAGCGGGAGAAATTCCGAGTTGGACTAGAAGGCTGGTGCCGGCACCTCATCCGGTCCTCTGCTCCAAGTGAGCGAATGTGCCATCAACGGCGCGTGGCTCTGGATCTTCGATCAGATCACCGGCACCGACCTGCCGCGCCAATACGCCTGCGCGATGACCAAAGGGGTGGGGAATTGATACCATCGCCCCGCGCACGTTTTCCTTTGCGTAGCTCTTCGTCCTGCCGCCATGCCTCGCAGCACGCGTAAGCGGGCATCCAGCCGACCCAAATCGCTGTCCGGGTTTGCCGGCAGAGTGTCAGGCGTACTCGTCTTCTTGAATTCGTGGCAGGGCGTGTTCGCGGCGATGGGCGTGGTGGCGCTCATCACCATCGTGGTGGCACTGTTTATGCCGTTCGGCAAAGGGCCGCAACTCATCCGGCCCGTGGCGCCGGTGCCCTCTGTGAATTCGCCGGACTTCCTGCGGCTGGTCTCCAACGTGCTGACGGCGCCGGTGGAAAGCGCATCCGAACCGCAGATCCTGGAAAACGGCGACGGCTTCCTCCACGCCTTCCTCACCGATGTGGATGGCGCCAAACAGTCGATCGACTTCATGGCCTACATCTGGGAGGATGGGAAATTCAGCGACACGCTGCTCGCGCACCTCACGCGCAAAGCGAAAGCGGGCGTGCCGGTGCGCATCGCGCTCGACGGCTACGGCAGCCTGCACGCGCCATGGACGAAGTTCGCGGAGTTCGAACGTGCCGGCGGGAAAACGGCCATCTTCCATAGCCTGATGCCGCTGCCCTGGGCGATGACGCGCGATCACAAGCGCAACCACCGCCGCGCCATCGTCATCGATGGGCGCGTCGCCTACACCGGCGGCGTCGCCGTGGCGGACACCTGGCTCGGCAACGCGCGCAATCCGGATGAATGGCGGGACATGATGTTCCGGGTGGACGGCTCGATGGCCGCGCACCTGCAGGCCGCGTTCGCGGAGGTGTGGGAGCTGGAAACGGGCGAAATCCTGAACGGCCCGCGATTCTATCCGGCCGGCGACCCTGCGGCGGCGCGCAACCCTGCGCGGCAGCTGCGCTACATCCCCTTCGTCAGCTCTCCCTCGGTCGATACCTTCGGCATGGAGAACCTGATGCTGCTGTCGCTCGGCGCCGCGCGGCACTCCATCCACATCGTCACGCCCTATTTCCTGCCCGATGCAAGCATGCGGGCTGTTCTGTGCGCCAAGGCGCGCGCGCATGTGGACGTGCGCGTGCTGGTGCCCAACGACCACAACGACGCCCGCTGGGTGCGCTATGCCAGCCAGAATTCCTATGAAGAGCTGCTGCGCTGCGGCGTGCGCATTTCGGAATACCAGCCGACCTTCATCCACACCAAGCTGATGGTGGTGGACGGAACCTGGTCTCTCATCGGCTCGGCCAACATGGACAACCGCAGCCGCAAGCTGAACGAGGAGGTGGTGCTGGGGATTTCAGACGCTGCTTTCGCCTCGAAGCTGGCTAAAGTGATCGCCGCAGACGAAGCGCACG
>JAFAWQ010000029.1 GCA_019241645.1 Alphaproteobacteria bacterium | reverse complement strand
GCCGTTGGATGTTGATCCTCACGGGCCTGCAAGTGCAGGTGGGCGCCATATGTCCGGAACCACGGCTCCGGCCAGGGACAGCTCCCGGTGAGTACCATTAAGGCCCCTGGGCATCGTTATCCTGACGCGCGGGGCAGTACCCGTCCTCATTGATATTTACGCGGCCCCGAGCCTGGCTGCAATGTCCTCTACCCGTTTTGTGGCAGCTTCAAGCGCTTCGACAGCGATTTCCTCGGATCGCGCCAGATCGACCGTGGCCTGGGCCTGCCCTTCCAGGCGCTGCACGGCGGCCAGATATTCTTCGGTCGTCAGAAGTCCTGCCATGAGAAGCAGTCGCGCGTCGCCGATCTGCCCGACAGACTCGCTAAGCGCCATGACCTTGCGGTCCAGATGCGCGGCGAGCTCGCGCAAATGCTCCTCCTGGCCGGCATCGCAGGTCAGGCTGTAGATGCGGCCGTTTACGCTGACATCCAGGTGCGGCATGCCGGCTCCTTCAATGGCCGAGAGCGGCGCGGATTTCGCCTATGGCAGTGTCCAGCCTGGTCTCGATGTCTTCGTTAATGCTGGCGAGCGAATGACTTTCCTCTTCCAGTTGGGCCAACCTGGCAAGAAGCTCCCCGCGTTCTTTTTCGAGCGCCGCCAGCCTCGCCTTGCCTGCCGCCGAAGGCGCTGCAGCCTTTTCCAGCCTGTCCAAGGCTGCATTCAGCCTTGCTGTTGCCTTCTGCAGCTTGGACATGCATTTCCGCCGCCGATTCCAACATCAAACCTAAGACTGACATGCAAAGCCGGTCAACGTTCGATGGCCTTGACGGGCGGTATTTCCGCTCGCTAAGGCCCCTGATTGGCAGGCAAGCCGCCCATGCGCATGCGCAAGACTTGTGGATAACCGGGAACGACACCGTACCTGGCCGAGTCCTCGTTTCGCGCAGCGCCCGAAGGGCGGCTGCCAACGTCTGGCGGTTTCTCCCACCCAGACAGGATCAGGAGGAAAAATATGGCACTGCGCGTCGCCATCAATGGATTTGGCCGCATCGGACGGCTCGTTCTTCGCGCCATCGTCGAGTCCAAACGCGACGATATTGTCGTCGTCGCGGTGAACGATCTCGGGCCCGTCGAAACCAACGCGCATCTGCTGCGCTATGATTCGGTGCACGGCCGCTTTCCGGGCCAGGTGACGGTGGACGGCGATACGATGGTGGTCGACGGCCACAAGATCAAAGTAACCGCCATCAAAAATCCCGCCGAGCTGCCCCACAAAGAATTGGGCGTCGACATTGCGCTGGAATGCACCGGCATCTTCACATCGAAAGAGAAAGCATCCGCGCATCTGAAGGCGGGCGCGCAACGTGTTCTCATCTCCGCGCCGGCGGACGGTGTGGACTTGACCGTCGTTTATGGTGTCAACCACCGGAAGCTGACAAAGGATCACGTCGTCGTTTCGAACGCATCTTGCACTACCAATTGTCTGGCGCCGGTCGCCAAGGTGCTCCACGAGACGGTCGGGATCGAAAAAGGTTTCATGACGACGATCCACGCCTACACCAACGACCAGCACATCCTCGACATGCTGCACAAAGACCTGCACCGCGCCCGCGCCGCGGCCATGTCGATGATTCCGACCTCGACGGGGGCCGCGAAGGCGGTTGGCCTGGTGATGCCGGAGCTGAAGGGCAAGCTGGACGGGGTTGCCATGCGAGTGCCAACGCCGAACGTATCGGTTGTGGATCTCAAGGTGGCCACCAGCCGCGACACGACGGCCGATGAAGTGAACGACGCCATGCGCCGCGCTGCCTCCGGCGAGATGAAGGGTATTCTCGACATCATTTCGGCCCCGCTCGTGTCCATCGACTTCAACCACAACCCGGCGTCGTCGAGCTTCTGTGTCGATCAGACCAAGGTGATGGAAGGAAATTTCGTTCGGGTGATGAGCTGGTACGACAACGAATGGGGCTTCTCGAACCGCATGGCCGACACCGCCGTGGCGATGGGAAAGCTCATCTGAATGCCGAGGTTCAAAACCCTCGATGATCTAGAAGTGAACGGCAAGCGCGTGCTGGTTCGCGCGGACCTGAACGTTCCGATGAAGGACGGCAAGGTCACGGACACATCGCGCATCGATCGTCAGGCGCCGACCATTCGTGAACTGTCCGACAAAGGGGCAAAGGTGATCGTGCTGTCGCATTTCGAGCGGCCGAAGGGAAAAGTTGTACCCTCCATGTCGCTCAGTCCGGTCGCGCCGGCCCTGTCCAATGCCATTGGGAAACCTGTGGCATTCGCGGAGGATTGCGTCGGCGAAATCGCGAAAGCTGGCGTGGACAAGCTGCAGAACGGCGACATTCTTCTGCTTGAGAACACGCGCTTTCACGCCGGAGAAGAGGCCAACGATGAAGCGTTCGCCAAACAACTCGCGAGCCTCGGTGACATCTATGTCAACGATGCGTTCTCCGCCGCGCATCGCGCGCATGCTTCAACTGAAGCACTGGCGCATCTGCTGCCCTCCGCCGCCGGACGTTCGATGCAGGCAGAACTCGAGCATCTAAACAGAGCGTTGGCCGATCCGCAGCGTCCTGTGATGGCGGTGGTGGGCGGCGCGAAGGTTTCCAGCAAGATTGCGCTGCTCGAAAATCTTATTGCGAAGGTGGACATTCTCGCCATTGGCGGCGCGATGGCCAATACATTCTTCGGTGCCGAGGGGCGCGAGATCGGCAAGTCCTTGCAGGAAAAGGACCAGTACGAAACGGCGCTTTCGATCCTGCACAAGGCGACGGAGGCGGGATGCGTTCTTTTGCTTCCAACCGACGTGGTCGCCGCGAAGGAATTCAAGACTAACGCCGCCTATCGCACCGTCGAGATCGGGCACGTGCACAAGGATGAGACGATTCTTGATATCGGTCCGGCCACAGTGGCGGAATTCGAAAACCGGCTGCTGACCGCGGCGACCGTGGTATGGAACGGGCCTCTTGGTGCCTTCGAAACGCCGCCTTTCGACAAAGGCACTGTCGCGGCCGCGAAAGCGGTAGCGAGGCGCACGAAAGCCGGCGATCTCACATCCGTTGCCGGTGGCGGCGATACGGTGGCGGCGCTCAATTGGGCAGGCGTGACGGATCAATTCACCTATGTTTCTACCGCCGGCGGCGCATTTCTGGAATGGCTGGAAGGCCGCGAGCTGCCCGGCGTGGTGGCGCTCGAACAAGGGGACTGACGATGGGAATGGATCTGGGCGAACTGAACCGCATTGCGAAAGCGATGGTCGCGAAGGGTAAAGGCATTCTTGCGGCCGACGAAAGCTCCGGGACGATCAAGAAGCGCTTCGACAAAATTGGCGTGGAATCCACGGAGGAGAACCGCCGGGACTATCGCGAATTCCTCTTCCGCTCAACGGACGGCATGCGGCACATCTCCGGCGTCATTCTTTACGACGAAACCATCCGGCAGAAGGCGAAGGATGGCACGCCGTTGGTCAAGCTGATCGAACAGGCAGGCTCCATCCCGGGCATCAAGGTCGACAAGGGAACCAAGCCGCTGCCGTTCAGCAAGGACGAAACCATCACGGAAGGCCTCGATGGCTTGCGCGAGCGCCTGGTGGAATATCGCGGCCTCGGCGCCCGTTTTGCCAAATGGCGTGCCACCTATACGCCGACGCAGGGACGTCCCTCCTACAACTGCATTAATGCCAACGGCCAGGCGCTCGCGCGGTATGCCGCCTTGTGTCAGGAGGAAAACATCGTGCCGATTGTCGAGCCTGAAGTGCTGATGGATTTCGACAACGACATCGACACCTGCGAAGCGGTCACCGAATGGGTGCTGAAAGAGACGTTCGCGCAGCTCTACTACGCCAATGTGGCGCTGGAAGGCATGGTGCTCAAGCCCAATATGGTCATCTCCGGCATGAAGGCCGAAAAACGCGCCGGTGTGCAGGAAGTCGCTGAGCGCACCGTAAAAGTACTGAAGCGTTGCGTGCCAGCCGCTGTACCAGGAATTGCCTTCCTCTCTGGCGGACAATCGGAGGAGGAAGCGACCGCGCATCTGAACGCCATGAATGCGGCACATCCGAACCTTCCCTGGTCGCTTACCTTTTCCTATGGCCGCGCGCTGCAGGCGGCGCCGCAGAAGGCGTGGAGCGGCAGGGCAGAGAACGTTACGGCCGGCCAGAAGGCGTTTGCCCATCGTGCGCGCATGAACGGCCTTGCGGCGGCCGGACAGTGGAAGGCCGATCTGGAAAAGCAGGCGGCGTGAGCTGCCGCCTCTATCTCATCACCCCGGCAAACATTGACCTGCCCGCGTTTGCGGAACAGCTGAGGCGTGCCTTGGACGCCGGCGACGTGGCGAGCCTTCAACTCCGCCTGAAAGACGTCAGCGACGATGAGATACGGCGTACTGCCGCAATGCTGATGCCCATTGCGCAACGATGCGGGGTCGCCTTCGTCCTCAACGATCGTCCCGATCTGGCCCACGAGCTCGGTACCGACGGTGTGCACATCGGGCAGGAAGACGGGCCATTCGGCCTAGCCCGCGCAGCCATGGGGCCGGACAGGATTGTAGGCGTAACCTGTCACAATTCCCGTCATCTGGGGGTAGAAGCGGCCGAAGCAGGCGCGGACTATGTCGCCTTCGGCGCCTTCTTCCCGACCGCCACCAAACAGCCCAAGGCCACCGCCGAGCCGGAAATCCTGCGCTGGTGGAGCGAGCTGATGGTTGTACCCTGTGTCGCGATCGGTGGAATCACCATCGAAAACGCGCGCCCCCTGGTCGAGGCGGGCGCCGATTTCCTCGCCGTGTCGGCAGGTGTCTGGCAACACCCGGAGGGACCGGCGGCGGCTGTCCGCGCCTTTACCGGACTCTTGACCTAGCCCTGGTGCGGCCAGCCGCCCCTTGTCCTTTTTGGCAAATCAGCGTCAGATTCATGGTTACCAACCTCCGAGGGGACTTTAACCATGGAATTGAACGCCAGAAACGCAGCGTTTGTGTTAGGCATCGTCTTTCTGATCGTCGGCGTGCTCGGCTATGTTCCCAACCCGATCGTGGGCCATACGAGTGACGGCAGCCAGGCAATCTTCGCCGCCAATACGACGCACAATCTGGTTCACATCATCAGCGGCATCTTTCTGTTGCTCGGCGCCTATACGGCTTTGACACCAAGCCTTGCGCTGAAAATCCTTGGCATTGTGTATGCGCTTGTCGCCGTGCTCGGCTTCATCATGCCAGGGGAGAACGGCATGATGCTGGGCATGATCGAGATGAATATGGCCGACCATCTGCTGCACGTGGTGCTCGCCGTGATCATTCTGGCGGCCGGCTTCGCGCTTCCCGCCACGGCGACCGCCGCCGTCTAGGGATTGGCCCTTTCCGTCCGGGTGACATCCCCGGCGGAGCTTGTTAGAACGCGCGCCTTTCGCAACAGGGCGCGCGTTCCATGCCGAAAATCGCGGGAAATGAAATACGTCCCGGCCTGCTCATCCGGCACGATGGCGGCTTGTGGATGGCCGTCAAGACACAGGCGGTGAAGCCCGGCAAGGGCGGCGCCTACAATCAGGTCGAGCTGAAAAACATCGTGACGGGCACAAAGCTCAACGAACGATTTCGCGCCGATCAGGGTGTGGAGGAAGTCTATCTCGAGAAGAGGGATTTCCAGTTTCTCTATACGAGTGGCGATACCCTTACCTTCATGGATACGGACACTTACGATCAGATCGAACTGAACGCCGATTTTGTCGGCGACCAGGTGCAATTCCTGCAGGAAGGCATGAAGGTTCTTGTGCAGACATATGAAGGCAAACCCATCGGAATTAAGCTGCCTCAGCATGTCACGCTCGAAGTGACGGAGGCAGACCCCGTTCTTAGGGGTGGGACCGCAGCGCCTTCTTACAAGGGCGCCACCTTGGAAAACGGGATGAAGATTCAAGTGCCGCCCTTTATCAACGCTGGCACGAAAATTGTGGTTTCCACCGAAGACGGCTCCTACGTCCGCCGCGCGGAATGACATGCCCCTTCGTGGCGCCGCTACGCGACGCGCCTCAGGGTGACGATATAAGAGTTGCTGTTGCGTCATCCTGAGGCGCGAACGAAGTGAGCCACGAAGGATGCCTTATCTCTCCCCCGCCCTGAACGTAATGACGAGCGCCGCGCGCAAGGCGGGACGCAAGCTCATCCGCGATTTCGGAGAGGTGGAGAATCTGCAAATCTCATTGAAGGGACCCGCGGATTTCGTCTCCGTGGCGGACAAGCGCACGGAGCGCATTCTGATCGAGGAATTGCAGCGGGCTCGACCAGGCTATCCAATTCTGAGTGAAGAAGCGGGCCTGCTCGATGGCCCCGACAAGTCGCATCGCTTCATCATCGATCCGCTCGATGGCACGACCAATTTCCTGCACGGCATTCCGCATTTCGCCATTTCGATTGCTCTGGAACGCGAAGGACAATTGGTATCGGGCGTTATCTACAATCCCATCTCTGACGACCTGTTCATCGCCGAGCGTCATCATGGCGCCTATCTCAACGACACACGGCTGCGCGTGGCGGCGCGTAAACAACTGAACACCTGCCTCAGCGCCACCGGCATTCCGTTTCTCGGGCGCGGCACGCCCGACGATCAGGAGCGGTTCTTGACGGAATTGCGCGCCGTGATTGAAGCCACGCCAGGCATTCGCCGCTTCGGCTCGGCGGCGCTTGATCTCGCCTGGGTGGCGGCTGGCCGCTATGACGCCTTTTGGGAGCATGGCCTCAAGCCGTGGGATATCGCCGCGGGCATTCTCATGGTGCGCGAGGCGCAAGGCGTGGCGACCGATCTGAACGGCGGCGAACGGATGCTGGAATCCGGTGACATCCTTGTCGCCAATGAGCAGCTTCACCCACAACTGCTTAAACTACTGAAAAGCGCTGGCCGCCAGGCATCAAGCGCAGCGCCTGCTACTTAATTATCGTCATCGTCGTCGTCGTCGTCATCGCGGTGCGGGCGAGCGGCCTTTTCCGCCGCAGCTGCCGCTTTTGCCGCCGCGGCATTGGCGTGCGCCACAGCCTTGGCTGCGGCCGCGTTGGCGCGCGCCTCTATGGCGGACACGTCCGGCGAGCCGACTTCAACGCTCGCCATGCCGTCGCTCGACATCCTGCCCTTGTAAGCCTTGATCTTCACCGAGCCCGAGCCGAACGAACTCACCTTCGGATCGATCGCCAGACCGCCGAAGGTGAAATTGCCCGATCCCATGATGTCCACCTTCAACGGATTGGCGACGCCATCGGCGATGTTGACCGAGCCGGATCCGGCAATGTCCACCTTGACCGGTCCGTTCACGCGCGGGGCGGAGACATCTCCCGAGCCGGCGATGTCAACATCCAGCCCGCCAGCAATCGGGCCCAGCGCCGTGTCGCCCGCACCGGCGATATCCGCCTTGACGCCTTTTGTCGGTCCCACATTCACCTTGCCGGAACCGGCGATGTCCAGATCCAGCGGACCGTTTACGGCAGCGATATCAATCCGGCCCGTACCTGCGAGCGAAATGTTTGCGCTCGAGACCTTTCCAATTTTCGCCTGGGTTGCTGAACCTTCAAACTTCAACGGCCCCATCGTGTCTCCGATGGTCGCCTTGCCGACGATGTCGTCCACGCTGACGGCCGTGCCGCGCGGCACCGTGACCTTCACCACGAGCTGGTCGGGCCGGGCTCGTCCATAGCCCGAGAAGTTCATCCATTTGTGCCAGTCCCAAACCGACTCGTCGTTCTGACCTTCCACGACCACCATATTGCCCGCGGAACGCACGTTGATCTGCCGGATGCGCTCCTTGGTTCCCGACACGTTGACGGCGATCGGTCCGCCGCTGCCGACATTCACCAGCAAGGTGCCAACAAGATCGTCCACCTTAAGCGAACCGCCGCTGAAATTCTTCTGGGGCCAAGTCACCCAATCCTCGGCTGCCGCGGCAGGCGCGATGAGCAGGGCGGCAACCGCCGCGCCAATGAGGAAAGATTTCTTCCGGTCGTCCATGTCAGCCTCCCGGCTGGGGAATTGGGTGCTCACCACAGATAGGGTGTTCGCAGTAGTGTTTGTAGAACGGAAATTCCGCAAATGCGGAATCGTGAACCGGAATGGGAACGAAATAGCTACAAATCTGGACGGGGCGGTTCACGCCTGAAGTCTATAGCCGCCCGACTCGGTAATCAAAATTTGGGCCTGCGCCGGATTTGTCTCGATTTTCTGGCGAAGCCTGTAAATGTGCGTCTCCAGGGTGTGGGTGGTCACGGCAGGGTTGTAGCCCCAGACCTCGTGAAGCAGCGTGTCCCGCGGCACCGTCTCTCCCGAGCGGTATAGAAATTTCAGGATGTTCGTTTCTTTCTCGGTCAGACGAATTTTCTTGCCCGCCGCATCCAGCAGCAACTTGGCGCTTGGCCGGAAGGTATAGGGACCGATCCGGTATACGGCCTCCTCGCTTTGCTCGTGGCTGCGCAAATGGGCGTGAACGCGCGCCATCAGAACGGCGAAACGGAAAGGCTTGGTCACATAGTCGTTGGCCCCGGAACCGAGCCCGGCGATCGTGTCCTCGTCTGCGTCCGCTGCTGTCAGCAGAACAATCGGGCAGGTGATGCCGTCCCCGCGCAATTCCTTGCACAATTCGCGGCCGTCGCCGTCGGGCAGTCCAACATCGAGAATCATGAACTCGTAAAGCCCCTCGCGCGCCAGTTCGCGCCCCTCGGCGATCGTGCCGGCCTCCACCGGCGCATACTCCCCGCCAGCGGCGAGCTGCTCCACGAGCGAGCTTCGCAGCATCTGGTCGTCATCGACCAAGAGAACCCGTTTGGCGATTGGCATTCTTCGACCTCGCTCTTGCGCTCCCGCCCGCGGCCCGAACCCTACCGGGAAACGGGCAGCGGGTGTATGGAAAACCATGACCGCGCCGCCCCGACATCTGCCGCGACCGCGCGGACCCGTCGCTGCGGCGACCCGGGCCGCTATCGCTTTCCGCGAGGGCCTTCCCGTCGCCATTCACGGATCAGACGGTACGAGCCTAAGCTATGCGCTGGAAACACTCACGTCTGAGGCTCTCGCGGAAGTGAAAGACGGAGCGCTGGTGCTTACCCATGCCCGGGCCCGCACCCTGAAGATCAGGCTGTACACGCCCGATGTTGTTGCACTGCCGCTCGACGCCCTTGCGGCACCGGAAACTCTGCTGACGATTGCCGACCCGACCTTCGATCTGGCGGCACCGCTGAAAGGCCCGTTTACGCCCTTGCGTGACAAGCTGCCCGACGCCTTTGCGGCCTCCGTCAAGCTTGCGAAACTCGCCGGCCTACTTCCGGCCACGGTGTGTGTGCGCGTCGCGGAAGCACCATCACACTCCATCTCAATTTCTGTAACAGATCCGCAAGACTACGAATCGGAATCAGTCGACACGCTCGCGTTGGTCACACGCGCGCGTGTGCCGCTTGAGGGCGCGGAGGATGCCGAACTTGTCGCCTTTCGAGCCCGCGATGGCGGCGCGGAGCACTATGCCATTCTCATTCATGCACCGCCGCCGCATGAAACCGTGCTCGCGCGCGTGCACTCCGAATGTTTTACCGGCGATCTGCTTGGCTCTCTCAGATGCGATTGCGGACCGCAATTGCGCGGCGCCATTGAAACGATTGCGAAATCGGGCGGCGGCATCGTGCTGTACCTGGCGCAGGAAGGCCGTGGCATCGGCCTCATCAACAAGCTGCGTGCCTACCGTTTGCAGGACCAGGGATTCGATACGATGGAAGCCAATGAGCGGCTCGGCTTCGAGGCGGATGAGCGGCTGTACCGCGTGGCCGCGAAGATGCTCTCCCTGCTCGGCTATTCCTCCGTGCGCCTGCTCACCAACAATCCGGCGAAGGCGGAGGCGTTGGCTGACGCGGGGATAGAGGTCGTGGCTCGGGTGCCCCATCGCTTCGCCGGCACGACGCACAATCGCGGCTATCTGGCGGCAAAGGCCAAAGCCGGGCACCTGCTCTAGCCCTCTCCTGGCGGAACGAACGTTTGCTTTCCGCATTGTGTCTTTTGAGTGTTTTCGGGGAAGTCAGCGATGTCCGCCTTTGGCCTTTATGTGATTGGCTTCATCGTCCTGTTATGCGGTCTGATCTATGCAGCCTATCTGGTCCACGTTCCGCAGACATGGATCATCGTGGGGGCACTGGTCGTCATTGGACTGGGCGTGATGTCAGCCGTCTCCCACACCAAGCACCGCGATCCGCCCGCCGAGCCACCGTCCGCTTCTTAAGGATCCATAAACCAGTCAGCATCCGCCGATTGCGTGTGCGCGGCTCGCGCGCGATGCTTGGCTGCGCGCGATTCACAGGGAGCGGCGGGCATGACATTGGCAAACCGTTCGCGAAGTATATGTCTGGGCCTATACTGTTCGATTGCTGTCTTGGCGTTGCCGCAGGATGCAGCAGCGCGCAATGCCACCGTTACCATCGCAATCGACGCCAGCAAGAACCGTCACGCGATCGATCCGCTGATCTACGGCGTGGCCTGGGCCTCGAAATCCGATCTGCAGGCGTTGAACGCGCCACTCAACCGGATGGGGGGCAACGCCATGACGTCATACAACTGGGCGGTCAACGCGCAGAATCTCGGCAACGACTGGTTCTTCGAAAGCTATCCCGAGCACAGCGGCAAGGCGGGCGAAGAGGCCGATACATTTATCTCAACAACCAAAGCCGCCGGCGCGCAGCCCATGATGACGGTGCCGTTGATTGGCTGGGTAGCGAAGCTTGGCGCAGGCCGCTCGATCCTGCCCAGCTTTTCCGTCGAGAAATACGGCGCGCAATGCGCGACCGATCCATACGATCCTGACGCCGGTAACGGCCTGGAACCCGATTGCTCAACTCCAATCACAGGCAACGATCCGCACGATTCCTATGTCGAGGATGGCCCGGCAAAGGAACAGAAATGGATCAAACATTTGGTGAAGAAGTGGGGCAAGGCAGATCAGGACGGCGTGCGATATTACCTGATGGACAACGAAGCCAGCATCTGGTTCTCGACCCATCGCGATTCCCACCCCATCGGGCCGCACGCCACCGAATATCGCGACAAGGTGATCGCGGAAGCGGCGAGCATCAAAGCCGTCGATCCCGACGCGCAGATCGTGGCGACGGAAGAGTGGGGCTGGGAGGCCTATTTCTACAGCGGCTATGACCAGCAATACGCCGCCGAACACGGCTATCAAGATTGGCCCGACCACAAGAAACAGCAGCACGGAATGGACTACATTCCCTGGCTGTTGTCGGAGTGGAAAGCCGCAGGGCATCCGGTCGATGTCGTGAGCGTGCATTTCTATCCGCAAGCTGGCGAGTCAGGCGGCGATACCTCGCAATCGATGCAGCTGCTGCGCAACCGTTCCACACGCCAGCTATGGGACAAGAACTACACATCCGAGAGCTGGATCGGGGCGCCGGTTTATCTGATCCCGCGGATGAAGAGCTGGGTGCAAAAGCATTACTACGCGGGCACGCCGGTGGCGATCACGGAATACAACTGGGGCGCGGAAGATCACATCAACGGCGCCACCACGCAGGCCGATGTGTACGGCATTTTCGGCCGCGAAGGGCTCGATCTCGCGACGCGGTGGACCACTCCCGATGCGAGCACGCCGACCTTCAAGGCCATGCAGATGTACCGCAACTACGACGGCAATGGCGGCGCCTTCGGCGACACCAGCGTTTCGGCCAAGGCGCCTAATCCGGACGATCTTTCCGCCTTCGCGGCACTGCGAAATGCCGATGGGGCGCTGACGGTGATGGTGATCAGCAAGGTCTTAAGCGGCGACACGCCAGTGCAGCTGAAGCTCGCGCACGCGGCACAATCCGGCACGGCGAAGGTTTATCGCCTCACGTCAGCCAACCACATCCAGCAGCTGGCCGATCTTCCATGGTCGAACGGCGTACTCGGCGATACAGCACCGGCGCAAAGCATCACGCTGTACGTCCTGCCGCAGTAAGCTCCTGCCTACTTC
Organism: Alphaproteobacteria bacterium; assembly: GCA_019241645.1. Lineage (GTDB taxonomy): Bacteria > Pseudomonadota > Alphaproteobacteria > Micropepsales > Micropepsaceae > Rhizomicrobium. The sequence continues at coordinate 212,434 of JAFAWQ010000029.1, read as the reverse complement.
CACTTGAAGGCGTAGACCGTGTTGTCTGCGCCGATATAGAAACGGTTGCGGGTCGCCAGAATTGTCTGGAAGTGGTGCAGACCGCTCATGTTCGTGCCGCTGCCGGAGAATACGACGTTGCCGTTGCTCGCATTGTACCCGTGCAGGAGATTGTCGCCTTCGGCGCCGACTGCCCAGACAATTGCATCGGCTTTGCCATCCGTCGTCGTGATGATTGGCGCACCGCCACCACTGAGCGCCGTGCACCATTGAAAAGCCATCGGCGACGAACCGGTCGCCGCGACGCTCAGCATCTGAATGTTTCCGCCGGAACAGTGGGTGTTGGTCGAATTGGTGAACGCGACAGAGGTGCCCGCATCGGTCTCTAGTATGGCTGGCGCGGTGCGGATGCCGCTATTCGATACCTGCAGCGCCTGGATCTGTCCGCCGATGCCGCCCAGATCACGACGATCCACAAGATAGGCCTTGCCGTCCTTGCCGAAGGCGATCACCCGCTTGGCGGGCTTTTCGCCCGGCACAGCGATATTGAGAGGCAGAGCTTCGGTACCTCCGAGGTCCGCGTCGCTGTCGTCAAGCGACTGCCAGTTCGATGGGGCGAAATAATCCTTTGTCCGGCCTGTGCGCTCCAGTCCGGCATGTAGCCGGATGATGGCTTCGCCATCGGCCCATTCATCCGCGCCGAACGTGTTGCCGGTGGTGATGTAGAGGTAGGTGCCGTCGCCCGCGAGGCCGCCTTGCGCCCAGATGCCGCCGCCACGCGCGCGCGTCTGCCAATTCGCCTCCAGCTTCGGCTTGTCCGGCGCAATCTGCACCACCGTGCCGAAATAGTTGCCGCAATCGCCGAAATGGCCGCCATAATTCACATAGAGGCGGTTGCCATACAGCAGTAATGCGCTGCGCTCGCCCTGAACCGGCGAGGAAAACGTTGCGCCCTGTTTGGTCAGCTCGGTTTGCACATCCAGCGGCCAGTGCGGCAGCACGGAACCATCCGTCAGCGAGAGCGCGAACACTTTCTGACGCGGGCCGTTTCCCGTGCTTGTCATCGCGCCGACATAGAGCACCCGGGCAGCGGGATCGATCACCGGCGTGCCCGTGATTCCCATGGGATCGATATTGCCGCAGGGCAAGCTGCTGAGCGGCACCGAGGCTGGGAGGGACCGCTGCCAGACAGTCGCGCCGGTGTTCTCATCAAGTGCGTACACCTTGTTCGATTCCGTGGCGGCGATCACCAGGCCGCGTTCAGCCCCTTTCGGTTTCCAGAACAAGGGCTGGGCGTAGACATGGCCCGTGATGCTGGCGGTAAATGCGTTGTCCCGCTGCATATTGGCAGCGGCGGCAATCGTAAGACCTGGCACGGTATAGACACCGTGACGATTGTTGCCGTTGTGATAGGTGATGACGCTGCTGGCGGCATACGACAACGTAGGCAACGTGCTGATGAGCAACGCGGCAGCCAGAGAGTGCTTCATCGGGTCCTCACAGGGCAAGCGGCTACGCATATTAGCTCAATCGCAAGCCGGAATCGACCTCGCGTGGCGCCGTCACACCGCACAATTTGCAAGCCGGATCGCGGGGCAGGCGAACCGTGCGGACTTTGGCCGCCAGGCCGTCATAAATTATTAGCCGGCCAGCCAGGCTTTCACCGATCCCAACAATCTCCTTCATCACTTCCAAAGCCTGCAATGAACCCATCACGCCGGCCATGGCTCCAAGAACACCGATTTCGGAACAAGACGGCACGCTGCCCGGCGGGGGCGGCTCGGGAACAAGGCAGCGATAGCAGGGATAATTGCCCGCGTGAGGCCTGTAGGTAGCAAGCTGGCCTGAAAATTCCGTCACCGCCGCCGAGACCAGCGTTTTCCTCTCGGCGAAGCACGTATCGTTAACCAGGAAACGGGTTTCGAAATTGTCCGAGCCGTCGGCGACGATGTCGTAGCCAGCGATCATCTCCGACGCATTGGCACGATCCAGCCGCTCCCAATGCGTTTCGATGCGAACATGCGGATTGATCGCAAGCGCGGCATCGCGCGCGGATTCCGTTTTCAGCCGGCCGACATCAACCGTACGGTGCGCAATCTGGCGCTGCAGGTTGGACAGCGATACCGAGTCGAAATCGACGATCCCGATCGTGCCGATGCCGGCGGCCGTAAGGTAGAGAATGACCGGGCTGCCGAGGCCTCCCCCACCGATCACCAGCACCTTGGCGGCACGCAGCCGCGCCTGCCCCTGCCCGCCGACCTCACGCAGCACAATGTGGCGCGCATAGCGTTCCAGTTCTTCATCCGAAAGCGACATAACCGTTCCTTAGAGGAGTGCCGCCCGGCAGGGAATTGCGCCGCCATTCCAGGCGCCGGAAATGCCGGAAATCCTTGCCTTTTCGCCAGAAATCTGTTGGGAACTTTGCGGCGGGCGCTCCTCGCGCCTATGCTGACCCAAACAAGAAACTGCCGGGCTGCGCCTCGCGACGCGGCGGTGGGATAATTCGCAGGAGCACACATGTCGCAGGCAACCGCCTTTGGGCTCGAGCAACAGGGCTTTCGCAACCTGAAGGCCGTGAACTGGAACCTCTCGGCTTCCGCGCTCTACGAAGAGGCGGTGCGGCGCGGCGAAGGCCATGTTGCCAAGAATGGCCCGCTGGTGGTGCTGACCGGTGTACACACTGGGCGTTCGGCGAACGACAAGTTCGTGGTGCGCGACGCGCAAACCGAAAGCCAGGTCTGGTGGGACAACAACAAGCCGATGACGGCTGCGCAATTCGATGCGCTCTACGCCGACATGATGGCGTTCGCGGAAGGCCGCGAATTGTTCGCGAAGGATCTGTTCGGGGGCGCCGATCTCGAGCATCGCCTGCCGGTGCGCATCGTCACCGAATTTGCCTGGCATTCGCTGTTCGTGCACCAGCTTCTCATCCGTCCGACGGCAGCGGACCTGAAAGGCTTCAAACCGGAATTCACCATCATCGATCTGCCGAATTTCGAAGCCGATCCGGCAAAGCATGGCTGCATCAGCAACACCGTCATCGCGGTGAATTTCTCGAAGAAGATGATTCTCATCGGCGGCACGTCCTATGCCGGCGAAATGAAAAAATCTGTTTTCACTGTGATGAACTATCTGCTGCCGCCCAAGGGCATCATGTCGATGCATTGCTCGGCCAATGTGGGCAAGGACGGAAGGTCCGCGATTTTTTTCGGGCTGTCCGGCACCGGCAAGACGACTCTATCCGCCGACGCCTCACGCACCCTGATTGGCGACGATGAGCACGGCTGGAGCGAGCACGGCGTCTTCAACATCGAAGGTGGCTGTTATGCCAAGGTGATCAAGCTCTCCCGCGAAGCCGAGCCGGAGATTTTCTCCACGACGGAACGCTTCGGCACGGTCCTGGAAAACGTGGTGATGGATCCGGCCACGCGCGCGCTCGATCTCGACAGCGCGCACTACGCCGAGAACACGCGCGCGGCCTACCCGATCGACTACATCCCGAACGCCAGTGAGACGGGTCGCGCCGGCCATCCGAAGAACATCATCATGCTGACGGCCGACGCCTTCGGCGTGCTGCCGCCAATCGCCAAGCTGACGCCGTCGCAGGCGATGTACCATTTCCTCTCCGGCTTCACCGCGAAAGTGGCGGGTACGGAAAAAGGCCTGGGCAAGGAACCGCAGCCGACTTTCTCGACCTGCTTCGGCGCACCGTTCATGCCGCGCCATCCCACCGAATACGGCAATCTGCTGCGTGATTTGATCGCACAACATGGCTCGGATTGCTGGCTCGTGAACACGGGCTGGACCGGCGGCGCTTTCGGCAAGGGTCATCGCATGCCGATCAAGGCGACGCGCGCGCTACTCAACGCGGCGCTGGACGGTTCACTGGCGAATGCCGAAATGCGCATCGATCCGCACTTTGGCTTCCGCGTGCCTGTGTCGGTGCCCGGTGTCGACACCAAAATCCTGAACCCGCGGGACACCTGGGCGGACAAAGCGGCCTACGACGCGCAGGCGCGGAAGCTGGTTTCAATGTTCCGCGACAATTTCCGCAAGTTCGAAGCCCATGTTGGGAACGATGTGCTGGAGGCTGCCCCGCAACTCGCCGAAGCCGCGGAATAGTCAGGTCGATCGATAGACCCATACCCGCGCGGGCGGCAGGTTCAGCCAGATCAAGGCGGCGCGTTTCACGGTATAGCGATCCGTCGCCGGGATCGAAGGATTGGTGCCGTAGGAGAACTGAACGTACGGCGCACCGGGTTGGAGATGGTCGAGCGCCGATTCAATCAGGGCGCGCCGTGTCTCCACAGGGAAATTGAGCAGCGGCAGCCCGGAGACGATCGCGGCGTAGGGCTGCTGTACCGTTCCTTCGAGCATCTGGGCAAACTGAAATGCATCTCCCTGAAGAACGCGCACCTTTGGGAAGCGCTTCTGGACCATCCCAGCGAATTCCGGGTCGTATTCAATCGCGATGATCCGGTCTTCGGCCACGCCGCGCTCGATCAGCGCCTGCGTGACGATGCCGGTGCCCGGACCGAGTTCCAGCACCGGCCCTTCACGAGCCGGATCCACCTGGCCCGCGATGGCCTTCGCCAACGCCGGGCTTGACGGTGTGATGGCGCCAACCTTCTTGGGGCGAAGGATCATACCCCGCAAAAAGTTGAGATGCTCGGCTGCGGTGTTGACGGCCATCTTCTGTCAGATTCCCCGTTGCATGGCCGCTAACCGCCAAGAGCAATTGACGGTTCCACGGCTTCGCTCAATCTTCCAATAACGCGGCAACCCCCGGCAAGGAAACAGATATGAGCACCCAGAGTGAACAGCTGTCGCATTTTCGGGCGCTGCACGGGCCTGGCCGCATCCTGGTTCTGCCGAATGCCTGGGACGCAGCCAGCGCCTGTATGATTCAGGAACTTGGTTCCGAGGCAATCGCAACCTCCAGCGCCGCGGTGGCCTGGTGCCATGGCTACCCGGACGGCGATGCCATTCCGACCTCCATTGTGCTGGAAGCCGTCCGCGAGATCATTCGGGTGGTCAGCATTCCGGTTTCTGTAGACAGCGAGGCGGGGTATTCGTCCGATCCCCAACAGGTGGCGGGGCACGTGATGTCGCTGATCGAGGCGGGCGTAGCTGGCATCAACATTGAGGATGGCACGTCCGCCCCGGACCTCCTCTGCGCCAAAATTCGCGTCATCAAGGATGCTGCAAAATCCAAGAGCGCGGAAATCTTTATTAATGCGCGGTGCGACGTGTATCTCCACGACCTCGCGCCCGATGAGCGTAAGCTTGAGGAAGCAGTCCGGCGCGGAAAGCTTTACGCAGACGCCGGCGCAGACGGCCTGTTCCTTCCCTGCATGACCGATCTTGCGCAGATTCGGGATGCCGCGAACGCCACGGAATTGCCGCTCAACATTCTGATCATGCGAGCCGCGCCAAAGGTGGCGGAGTTGAAGGCCGCAGGGGTACGTAGAGTGAGCGCCGGCGCTTTGACCGGCCGCGCGGCCTACGGCCAGGCGTATGCCGCGACAAGAATGCTGCTCAATGAAGGCCGTTACGACGCGATCTTCGCCACCAGTGGCGATTGCCCAAATTTCAACGGATTTTTTGGTTGGAAAAACTAGGCGCTTGCAGCACCGGTCCAGAATTCCTTGATTCTGGCGAGGAAGCCTTCGGACTCCGGTTGGCAGCCCGGCTCGCAATCGCTCTCGAAAGCGCGCAGCAATTCTTTCTGCTTTTTTGAAAGCTTCACCGGCGTTTCTACCACCACTTCGACATAGAGGTCGCCGCTTAGGCCGCCGCCGCGCAGCACCGGCATGCCCTTTCCGCGCAAGCGAATCTGTTTTCCCGACTGCGTGCCTTCCGGAATGCCGGCTTTCGCGCGGCCGCCGTCCAAGGTAGGCACTTCAATGGCGCCGCCCAATGCTGCCGTAACGATCGAGACGGGGGCGCGGCAGTAGAGATCATGGCCATCACGCTGAAACAGCGGATGGGGCTTGACCGAAATGAACAGATACAAGTCGCCCGTCGGGCCGCCGTTGAAACCCGCCTGCCCTTCCCCCGCAAGCCGGATGCGCGTGCCTTCCTCCACGCCCGCCGGAATATCGACAGCCAGCGTGCGCTCCTTCTGCAACAAGCCTGCGCCCTGACAGCTCTTGCACGGGTTGCGGATGAAACGGCCTTGGCCGCGGCAGGAAGGACAGGTCCGCTCAATGGTGAAGAAGCCCTGCTGGGCGCGCACCTTGCCGATGCCGGCGCAAGTGGGACATTGCTCGGCCTTGGTGCCGGGTTCGGCGCCACTGCCGCTGCATCCATCGCAGGCGATGGCGGTTGGAACCTTGATTTCGGCCTGCCGCCCGCGAAAAGACTCTTCCAATGTGATTTCAAGATTGTAACGCAAATCCTGGCCGCGATTCTGCCGCCGCGCGCGCCTTCCGCCGGTGAATTCGCCGAACAGATCGTCGAAAATATCGGTGAAAGACGAGGCGAAATCGAAACCGTTGGCGCCTCGGCCACCGCCGTTTTCGAAGGCCGCATGCCCGAAGCGATCATAAGCGGCGCGTTTTTGATCGTCCTTCAGGACTTCGTAAGCTTCGCTGATTTCCTTGAAGCGGATCTCGGCGTGGGTATCGCCGTGGTTGCGGTCGGGATGATGCTCCTTGGCGGCCTTGCGGTAGGCACCCTTGATCGCCGCCATCGGAGCGTCGCGCTCCACGCCAAGGACCTCATAATAGCAGCGTTTGTTCATCTCACTGCCCCGCGACACGAGGTCCAGAAATCAGAAATCGGAAGTCAGAAATCAGAGTGTCCAACATGGCCTTCCGATTTCCGACTTCCGTATTCCGACTTCTGCGACAGCTAGGCCGCGCCCTTCTTTTGATCGTCGACCTCGGAGAACTCCGCGTCGACGACGTTCTCGTCCTTCGGCGCCGAACCCTCGCCGCCAGTCTGCTCGCCTTCGCCACCTTGCGCCTGCTGCGCCTTGTACATGGCTTCGCCCAGCTTCATGGAAGCCTGTGCCAGAGCCTGTGTCTTCGACTGGATATCGTCAGGATCATCACCCTTGACCGATTCCTTCACCGCGGCAATCGCGTTCTCGATCGCCGTGCGCTCCGCCTGCCCGACCTTGTCGCCGTGCTCGGAGAGCGCTTTCTCGGTAGAATGGACCAGAGCGTCGGCCTGATTCTTCGCATCGACCAAAGCGCGACGCTTCTTGTCTTCCGCAGCGTGCGCTTCGGCATCTTTCACCATCTTGTCGATATCAGCTTCCGACAAACCGCCGGAGGCCTGGATGCGTATCTGCTGCTCCTTGCCCGTTGCCTTGTCCTTCGCGGTGACGCTGACAATGCCGTTCGCGTCGATGTCGAATGTGACCTCCACCTGCGGCACGCCGCGCGGCGCGGGCGGAATGCCCACAAGATCGAATTGGCCGAGCAGCTTGTTGTCCGCCGCCATTTCCCGCTCGCCCTGGAAGACCCGGATGGTCACGGCCGTCTGGCTGTCCTCGGCCGTAGAGAACACCTGCGATTTCTTCGTGGGAATCGTCGTGTTGCGCTCGATAAGCCGGGTGAACACTCCGCCCAGGGTTTCAATACCGAGGCTCAATGGCGTCACGTCGAGCAGCAGGACGTCTTTCACTTCGCCCTTCAGCACGCCGCCCTGAATCGCGGCGCCGATGGCGACCACTTCGTCCGGGTTGACACCTTTGTGCGGCTCCTTGCCGAACAGCTGCTTCACCACTTCCTGCACCTTGGGCATGCGGGTCATGCCGCCAACGAGGATGACCTCGTCGATCTGGTTTGCCGACACGCCAGCGTCCTTCAGTGCGGCCTTCACCGGCGCGACTGTCTTTTGGATCAGATCATCCACCAGCGCCTCGAGCTTCGCGCGGGTAATCTTCATCGTCAGATGCTTCGGACCCGATGCATCCGCCGTGATGAACGGCAGATTAACCTCGGTTTGCATCGCGCTCGAGAGCTCGATCTTCGCCTTTTCGGCTGCTTCCTTCAGGCGTTGCAGCGCAAGCCGATCGGAACGCAGGTCGATGCCAGATTCTTTTTTGAACTCGTCGGCCAGGTAATTCACCAGACGAATATCGAAGTCTTCGCCACCGAGGAATGTGTCGCCGTTGGTGGACTTGACCTCGAACACCCCGTCGCCGATCTCGAGCACCGAGATATCGAAGGTGCCGCCGCCCAGGTCATAGACCGCGATGGTCTGGCCCCTGCCCTTCTTGTCCATGCCATAGGCCAGCGCCGCCGCCGTGGGCTCGTTGATGATGCGCAAGACTTCAAGGCCCGCGATCTTGCCCGCATCCTTGGTCGCCTGGCGCTGTGCGTCGTTGAAATAGGCCGGAACGGTGATCACCGCCTGGGTGACCTTCTCGCCGAGATAGCTTTCGGCGGTCTCTTTCATCTTCTGCAGAATGAAGCCGGAAACTTCGGACGGCGCGTATTGCTTGCCGTCGCGGCCCTGCACCCACGCATCGCCGTTGCCGGCTTTGACAATCTGGTATGGCACCATGCCCATGTCCTTCTGCGTCATGGGGTCGTCGAAGCGGCGGCCGATCAGCCGCTTGATGGCGAAGAAGGTGTATTCCGGGTTGGTGACGGCCTGCCGCTTGGCGGCCTGGCCCACGAGGCGCTCGCCGTCGTTGGTGAACGCCACGACAGAGGGCGTGGTACGCGCGCCTTCGGCATTTTCGATGACCTTGGGGGTTGAGCCCTCCATGACGGCCACGCACGAATTGGTGGTACCGAGGTCGATACCGATCACTTTAGCCATGGTTGTCCTCTCCTCTGGCGGATGGTCTCCTGACCCTCGGACGAGGCGCCCTTCGGTCCATCCCCTTTGAATTCATTGGCAAAATCGGCCGGGCGTGAAAGCCCGCACCGACGCTAGGGGGTATATAAGAGCGGGTTCTTACCCCTGCAAGACCGGCAACCGTGAACGGTCTTGCGGCCTCGCAAATTGGGCGGCAAGAGAGGGACAACTAGACAATCGGGAGCTCCGGAGTGCGCCGTATCGCTCAAGCTCTAAAACACCTTCCCATTTTCGAAAGACAACCCCCGAACAGCGTAGTCGATAGCGCCGGCTCAATCGCGCTTGTTGTTGCGGATCCGAGGCACGTCCGCGGGCAGCGATGGTTTCGCGCGGCCGAGCGCCGTGGCGCGGCAATCGATGTGCTCTCGCTTGGCGAGCCTATTCGGCGCCCGGGCGGAAAGCTGACAAGCTTCGTCGCTGCGCCGCCACAAGCGCCGTATGACTGCGTGATCGTGAATAGCCGGATCGAACTGTTCGAGCACTCCTGGAGCTATGCCTTCCTGGATCGCCTGAACACGTTGACCGCTCCCGGAGGCGCCGTCGTTGTGCCGAAGAGTCACGATTCCTCTTGTATCCCCGAGTCGAGATTCATCGATCTGTTTGGGCGCGCGCCGGATGTGAGTTCATCGTCGTATCTGAGCTTCAAGAGAGCGCCGAACGGGCTCCGTCGGCCATACGATGCTGATCATTCAACGCTGGACGCCTACTGGCCGCTCATGGACACGCTGACATACCGAAGGTTTGAATCGAAGCTGGCGCACACAATTCGCGCACTTGGAGCTTCCAGTGACGCAAGACCGCCCCGCGAAGCAGAAGCCGACCTTTTGTCGCTTCTACGGAGTCAGGCATACCGGACCTGCAGCGTGCGCTTCAAAGCGCCGATCACGGAATATGTCGCGTCCGTCTATTTTCCGGGACGGAGCGGCCTACGCATGGCGGACCTTGGGGCAGGAACTGGCTTGAATTCGCTCGAACTGGTGCTCAACCCCGGACCGGTGACGGCCCTCACGCTGGTCGAACCGCGCCGCAGCTATCACTGGCACATTGCCGCTGTCATCGATCGGGTGCGCGAACAGCTACGGGGGACGGTTTCAATCATGGACTCGAAGATTGAGAACTATGATGGTCCAAAAAACGACATGGGGCTGGTTTGCGCTGTCCTGGTCATGGTGCCAAAGGAATTGCGTAAAAAATTTATCTCAAGCGCATGGAGCAATTTGGCACCAGGCGGCATCCTGCTCGTGCTTGAGAATATGTACAAATCCCGTCGAGCCGACGGCGAGCCATACAATGACCAACGCTGCACTCCGCGAGAGGTCGACAGTCTTCTAGGTCGATTTGCGCCGATTCGGTATTTCTCGAGTACCGCAAAAAGAGAGCTGTCCTTCAGAAGTGTCGGTGATCAGACAGTTTTTCGAGTCATTCAGAAGCCCGCCGAAATGCACGCATCGGACTAATGAGCGCCGCCGCTAAGGAGTGACCGGATCGGCGTAACCTATACGGTTCCCTTGAACCGCTTGCGGGCGGCCTCAGCTGCGGCTGGCGGTGCCAAACGATCAAGTTGCGCCAATATTTCATTGGCCGCGTCGCCTGCAACAGGCTGCACCGCCGGCGGGAGGGTTTCGTCACCTTCCAGGATTGCGATGAGGGATTTCCTCGCTCGCGCCACCCGGCTTTTTACCGTTCCGACCGCACAGTTGCAGATGTGCGCAGCGTCCTCATAGGAAAACCCGCCGGCACCCACCAGGATCAGGGCTTCGCGCTGCTCGTCCGAAAGGCACGAGAGTGCGCGGGCAGTATCCGACAGTTCAGCGGCCCAGGATTGTTCACCGGCCGAGCCTGGTATGCGCTCTGCCGCCTCCTGATCCCACGGCGCTTGGCGCCACGCCCGGCGACGGTCCGAATAAAACTGGTTCCGAAGGATGGTAAATAGCCAGGCCTTCAGATTGGTGCCAGGCGCAAACATGTCCCGCGCCTGCCAGGCTTTGACCAGGGTCTCCTGGGCGAGATCATCTGCAGTCTCCTGATTGCCGCAGAGGGAGCGTGCAAACGCCCGGAGAAAAGGAATGAGTTCCAACAGATCGCTTTTAAACTGCGCATCGTCCGCGGCCTTGCTGCGGGACGTGACACTCGAGGCTGGTGGCACTTCGGCAGCCATGGCGCGCACAGTCACGAATCCCCGCCTTCGGATTCCGTCTCTTGGGCATCCATTTCCCGAAGCAGGTCCAAAAAATCCTGCGGAATCGGCTCCTGGGCTACGTTGTCGTAGACCCGCCGCAATTCGCGGCCAATCGCCCGCTGGCGGCCCTTTATGGCTCTAGCGCGCTCTCTGTCGGGTTTCTTCACCAGACCCCAGTCCTGTCGTTGAACTATCGTTGCCACGAACCGTTCTCATGTTGGGCCAAACCACTTCGCGTGTTGGGTCAAAACCACGCTTCGCGGCCAACCATGCGTTAAGCCACGCCAGATCACCAAACGCGCACGGTCCATTGGAGTTCCATCATTTGGAACTTATCATCCGGGGTGGCGTTTTGCAGGGGCCGGAATTTCATGAAGGAGGCTGGGCGAATGAGCATGACGCAGGCGCTGGCGCCACATTTACCATATCTGCGCCGTTATGCGCGTGCGCTCACGGGCTCCCAGAAAAGCGGAGATGCCTATGTTCGCGCGGCGCTCCAGGCGCTCCTGGCTGGCGAACACAATCTGGCGGAAGGTTTGCCGCCACGGGTAGCACTGTACAAACTGTTCCACACCATCTGGTCGAGCCCGGCGAACCGCTTCGACAGCGGTAACGTCGACCCGGATGCGATGCAAAGCCCGGAGGGGCGTCTGCAGTCTCTTACGGCTGAACGGCGAGCCGCCCTGCTGCTGACGGCTGTGGAATCGTTCAGCATCGAGGAAGCCGCCGAAATTTTGGACGAAACCGCGGAAGAGGTGGAACGCGCAATCGTTGATGCGCAAAAGGCAATCGAGAGCGAACTGGTGTCGCGGATCCTCATTATCGAGGACGAACCGATCATTGCGCTGGATCTGGAAAATCTCGTCACAGAACTCGGACACGAAGTCGTGGCGACGGCCGCGAGCAAAGATCAGGCAGTCAAGGAAGCGTTCAACAAGAAGCCCGGGCTCATTCTCGCCGACATCAATCTCGGCGAAGGCGGTTCAGGAATCGATGCCGTCAACGAAATCCTGGGGAGTTTCGATATCCCCGTGATTTTCGTGACCGCCTATCCGGAAAAGCTTTTGACCGGCGAGCGGCCGGAGCCGACCTACCTGATCGCCAAGCCATTCCTGCCGGAAACCGTTCAGGCGACGGTGGGCCAAGCTCTCTTCTTCCATCCGATCAAGAAAAAGGCGGCCTAGGGGGCGAATATCGCGCTGGAACGCCCGACCGTCGCCCCCCGTTTCCCAACGGGAAATGCGGAGCAGACGAAAATGCTTGGTTGGGCCTTGACCTTCCTTCTTCTGGCACTCGTTGCGGGTATGCTCGACTTTTTCGCGCTAGCCGGCGTCGCGGCTATGATCGCTAAAGTGCTTTTGCTTGTTTTTCTTGTTCTTCTCGTCATCAGCTTTTTTGGAGGCCGCTTCCGCCGAACCCCTCCGCTTTGAGCAAAACCCATAGAAAAACCTAGGCGCGACGCCCGCCCCCACTTTTTTCTTTTTTTTTGGAACCGATTGTGGAGGACCCCGTTATCACCTGCGAGCGGACGTCCGGTCCGGTACGCCCCAGCCCCTTCGACACCCCGCATCGGGTGTCCGCTCATTCCCCCAAAAGCGCCTTCGGGCGCTTTTTTCTTTTGATGCCTTAACCCGGAACCCAAGGGTTCGGCTCGCCGTTTCCGACCGCAGGCGAGGAGTAGGAAATGGCTGTTAATCCTGAGATGCACACTCGTGACGGTTCAGGCACGGAGCTTCCCACCACTGAAGCACGGCAAGGGGTTACGGGGACCGGGACGCGTTATGTGCTTCACATCAGCCTGGCTCTGGTCGTAGTTGCCTTCGCTGTCATTTATTTCGTGATGATGCGCTAGTCCTTGGCGCGTTCGACGTAGGATCCGTCTTCCGTAAGAACCACCACGCGCGTTCCCGGCGTGATATGCGTGGGCACCATCGTGCGAACCCCGTTCGACAGCATGGCGGGCTTAAAGGAACCCGATGCTGTTTGCCCTTTTACCACCGGTTCCGTTTCGGTGATCTCGAGCGTCACGCGCGCGGGGATTTCGATGGACACCGGTGAACCGTTGAAGCTGGCAAGGCGCACTTCCATGCCTTCCTGAAGGTAGGCCGCCATATCGCCAAGAATGTCGGGGCCGACATGGACCTGGTCGAACGTTTCCGGTTGCATGAACACGTAGTGTTCGCCGTCCTGATACAGGTAGGTGAAGGCCTGATATTCGATAAATGCCTTCTCCAAGGTGTCGGTGGTCTTGTAGCGGTCGCTGATCTTCACGCCATCGGAGATGCGGCGCATTTCCAGCTGGGTGACGGGTGTCCCCTTGCCGGGATGGATGTTTTCCGCCGTCACGACGATATAGAGCTTGCCATCCTTCTCGATGACATTGCCTTTGCGCACGTTGCTCGCGATAACCGATGCCACCTGAAACCTCGAATTTGGGCTGGCGGCGTATAGCAGGGCTTTCCAGCCGCCGCCAATGCAAACGCATGCATCCACTACAGTACGCCATTTCTTCTTCCCCCCTTGTGGGGGAAGGTGGCTGGCGAGCGGCGCGTAAGCGCCGTAAAGCCAGACGGAAGGGGGACAGTTGGTGCGAACACCCCCCCTTCAGTCATCGGTCGCTGGCGCGACCGATGACAGCTTCCCCCACAAGGGGGGAAGCGGAATGACACCGTGGTGGTCACAAGACCGACATGCCGATCGAAGGCCGATGCTGATCCAGCGCGGGTCGATCAAGCGAGCCTTGCGCGAATGGTTCGAGGCGCAAGGCTTCACCGAAGTGGAATGCGGCGCGCTGGCGGTCTCTCCCGGCAACGAGGCGCATCTGCATGCCTTCGAAACCGATCTGCTCACCACGGTGGGTGAAGGCCGTAAGCGCTACCTTCACACGTCCCCGGAATTTGCTTGCAAGAAACTGCTGGCTGCCGGCGAGAAGAAGATCTTCGATTTCGCGCGCGTATACCGCAATCGCGAGCGCGGGCCCCTGCACGCGCCGGAATTCACCATGCTGGAATGGTATCGCGCGAACGAGCCTTATGAGGCCGTTATCGCGGATACGTTGACCATCCTGCGGCTTGCCGTGGAAACGACAGGCATTGCGGCGCTCTCCTACAAGGAACGCAAGTGCGATCCTTATGCCGAAGCGGAGCGGCTGACGGTGGCGGATGCCTTCGTGCGCCATGCAGAAATGGATTTGCTCCAAACATTGTCAGAGGCTGGAGAAGGCGATCGCACCGCGCTGGCGAAAGAAGCCAGCCACGCGAATTTTGAAATTGCCGAAAACGATAGCTGGGCCGACATCTTCAGCAAGGTGCTGGTGGCGCGCGTGGAGCCGAAACTTGGTATCGGCGCCCCGACCGTTCTCTATGAATATCCCCGCTGCGAAGCGGCTCTGGCGCGCGCCACGCCGCACGATCCCCGCGTGGCGGAACGCTTCGAGCTGTATGTGTGCGGCGTGGAACTCGCCAACGGCTTCGGCGAACTCACCGATCCGGTTGAGCAACGCAAACGCTTCGAAGCGGAAATGGACGAGAAAGAGCGCGTTTATGGCGAGCGCTATCCGCTGGATGAGGATTTTCTTTCAGCCCTCGCGCACATGCCGCCGGCCAGCGGCGTTGCGCTGGGCTTCGACCGCCTCGCCATGCTCGCGACCGGCGCACGAACGATTGATGATGTGCTTTGGACACCTTGCCCGTAACTCGGAGCTATCGATAACTCGCGTTGATCGCATCCAGCGCTTTAGCGCCGGGGCAGAGATCGGCTTCGCCAAGCCCGTTCAATGGCGCGGCTACCGTATTCAAATGCGCGTGCAGATCCTGCGCGTCGTCTTCGATGTAGAGGAGGCCCGTCACCACCTCGCCTTTCGCCGCGTGCGCCTGGCAGAACGCCATCGCGCCAGCGCGGTCATGCGGATTGTAATCCGGGCGCAGCTTGGCGAGCTTGATGACCGAGCCGTCGTGCTGGCGCACCGTTTCGATGGCGCCGGGCTCATAATCCACGGTGATCTCGGCCTTTGGCACGATGAAATCGATGCGGTTCACGGCGTCGTTGTGCTCGCGAACGAAATCGTAGGACTTGGTGGATTCCGGATTGTTGTTGAACTGCACGCAGGGGCTGATCACATCCAGAATTGCCGAGCCCCGGTGCGCAATCGCCGCTTTCAGCAGCGGCACCAGCTGCTTTTTGTCGCCCGAGAAACCGCGCGCCACGAAGGTGGCACCGAGCAGTAGCGCCAAGCTGACCAGGTCGATCGGCGAATCGGAATTCACCGCCGTCTTGCTTTTCGAGCCCTTGTCGGCGGTGGCAGAGAACTGGCCCTTGGTGAGGCCGTACACGCCATTGTTCTCGCAGATGTAGACCATGTTCACGCCGCGGCGCACGCAATGGGCGAACTGGCCGAGACCGATGCTGGCGCTGTCGCCGTCGCCGGAGACGCCGAGATAGATGAGATCGCGGTTGGCGAGATTGGCGCCGGTCAGCACGCTCGGCATGCGGCCGTGCACGGCGTTGAAGCCGTGACTCTGGCCGAGGAAATAATCCGGTGTCTTTGAAGAGCAGCCGATGCCGGAGAGTTTCGCCACCCGGTGCGGCTCGATGGCGAGCTCGAAGCAGGCCTGGATCAGCGCCGCGCTGATGGAATCGTGCCCGCAGCCCGCGCACAAGGTTGAGATGCGGCCTTCGTAATCGCGATGGGTGTAGCCGAGGGAATTCTTCGGCAAGGCCGGATGATGCAGCTTCGGCTTGGTGATGTAGGTCATCGACAAAAACTCCACCTCCCCCTTGAGGGGAGGTCGAAAAATGCGGAACGCATTTTTCGGGTGGGGGTCGCGTTTTGGAGGACAATACCCCCACCCGAAAAATCGCCTCGCTGCGCTCGGCGATTTTGTCGACCTCCCCTCAAGGGGGAAGTGGCAAAAACCTTGGCGACGCTTCGTATCATTCCGCCGCCTCGCGTTGCGCCTTGAGCATCATGCGCTCGGAAATCGCCGCTTCGATGAAGCGCGCGGTGATGGGCGTGCCGTCATAGTGCAAAATGGAGATGAATTTCGCCGGATCGATGGCGCATTCCGCGACCAGCAGCTTCAGCATCTGCGCGTCGCGGTTCTGCTCGATCACAAACACCTGATCGTGGGCGTTGATGAAGTCAACGATCTCTTCCGCAAACGGGAAGGCGCGGATGCGTAGAGTGTCGAGGAGAAGCCCCCTGCCTTCCAGCGACACAATGGCTTCGTCCATCGCCACGGCTGTCGAGCCGAAATACAGCACGCCCCAGCGGGTCGATGCCGGCGCTTTGCGCACCACCGGCTGCGGAAGAATTGTCTTGGCCGTTTCCAGCTTGCGCAGCAGCCGCAGCATCACGTCGGTATAGTCGCGGCCTTCTTCGCTGTAGCGGGCATAAGCGTCATGGCTTGAGCCGCGGGTGAAGTAGTTGCCTTTGGTCGGATGCGTGCCGGGCAAGGTGCGGTAGGCAATGGCATCGCCGTCCACATCCAGATAGCGCGCAAACGGCTTGCCTGCTTCCAGTTCTTCCTCGGTGACCAGCTTGCCGCGATCGTATTTGCGGTTGTCGTCCCATGTCAGCGGCTCGACCAGCCAGTCGTTCATGCCGATGTCGAGATCCATCATGACGAACACCGGCGTCTGCAGGCGCTCAGCGAGATCGAAGGCCTGGGCCGCGAACTCAAACGACTCATGCGGATCGGCGGGAAACGTCATCACATGTTTGGTGTCACCGTGGCTCGCGTAAGCCGCCAACAGGATGTCGGATTGCTGCGTGCGCGTCGGCATGCCGGTGGATGGGCCACCGCGCTGGATATCGAAGATCACTGCCGGCACCTCGGCGTAATAGGCGAAACCAAAGAACTCGTTCATCAGCGAGATGCCGGGGCCGGACGTGGCCGTGAAGGCGCGCGCGCCGTTCCAGCACGCGCCCAGCACCATGCCGATGGCGGCAATTTCGTCCTCCGCCTGGACGATGGCGAATTTGTTCTGCTTCGTCTCCGGATCGACACGTTGGCGTTTGCAATGCTTCATGAAGGCTTCGGCAAGCGAGGTCGACGGCGTGATCGGATACCAGGCTGCCACCGTGGCCCCGCCATAGACGCAACCGAGCGCGGCGGCATCGTTGCCGGCGATGAAGATGCGGTCACCGACTTTTTCCGAGCGCTCTACTTTCAGCTGACACTTGCCGGCGAGATGCGTGGCGGCATAGCCGTGGCCAAGCTCGATCGCGCGCATGTTGAGATTGATCAGCTTCTCCTTGCCCTTGAACTGCTGGCCGATGAGGCTCTCCACCACGCCAGCCTCGAAGCCCAGCAGCGCGGACAACGCGCCGAGATAGATGACGTTCTTCAGCAGCTGGCGCTCGCGCGGGATCGTGCCTTCCAACGAATTCGACAGCTCGGTGAGCGGCACGCCGAGCACGGTGAGATCGTCGCGGAATTTCGACGGCGGCATCGGCTTGGTGGAATCGTAAACCAGATAGCCGCCCTTCTCGATGGAGGCGACGTCCTTGTCCCAGGTCTGAGGATTCATACAGACCATCAGATCGACGCCGCCGCGCCGCCCGAGCCAGCCGGCGCCGGAGACGCGCACCTCGTACCAAGTCGGCAGACCCTGGATGTTCGAGGGAAAGATGTTGCGCGAGGCAACCGGAACGCCCATGCGCAGAATGCAGCGGGCGAAGAGCTCGTTCGCGCTCGCCGAGCCGGAGCCATTCACATTGGCGAACTTGACGACGAAATCGTTGGTGGCCACGATGGGCATGGTCATTCCGCCGCCAGCCGGTTGGCGCAGACATCATTCGCCTTAGCCGTGTCGAGCCAGAATTGTTTCATATCCCAAGCGCCGGTGGGGCAGCGCTCGGCACACAATCCGCAATGCAGGCAGACATCTTCGTCTTTCACCATCACGCGACCGGTCTTGAGTCCATCGGCGATATACAAATCCTGCTCGAAATTCGGCGCCGGAGCCGTGAGGTGCGTACGCAATAGCGGCTCAGGCTCGTTATCGGTGAAGGTGATGCAATCGACGGGACAGATGTCGACACAGGCGTCGCATTCGATGCAAAGCTTGGTGTCGAACACGGTCTGCACATCGCAGTTGAGGCAGCGCTGCGCCTCCTTGAACGCCAACTCGCGGTCGAAGCCGAGTTCTACCTCCACCTTCACATCGCGCAGGGTGATTTCGTTCGGCGCGTGCGGAACCTTGTAGCGCAGGTCGAGCGAAATATCGTTGTCATAGGACCATTCGTGGATGCCCATCTTCTGGCTGAGCAGATTCACGTGCGGCGGCGGCCGGTCGATTTTCACATCCTTGCCGTCCAGCATCAGCGCAATGGAAACGGCGGCCTCATGGCCGTGCGCCACGGCCCAGATGATGTTCTTGGGCCCAAACGCCGCATCGCCCCCGAAGAACACCCGTGGATTTGTCGATTGCATCGTAACGGTGTCGACCTTCGGCATGTCCCATTTGTCGAAATCGAGGCCGATGTCGCGCTCGATCCACGGGAAGGCGTTCTCCTGACCCACGGCCACGAGGACGTCGTCGCATTCGATATGCGCGTCCGGCTCGCCGGTCGGGACGAGATTGCGGCGGCCCCTGGCGTCGTATTCCGCCTTCACCTTTTCGAACAGTACGCCGGTCAGCTTGCCGTTCTCGTGCGTGAATTCCTTGGGCACCAGGAAGTTGAGGATGGGGATGCCTTCGCGCTGCGCATCGTCCTTTTCCCACGGGCTCGCCTTCATCTCCTCGAAGCCTGAGCGGACGATCACCTTCACATCGTCGCCGCCAAGCCTGCGTGAGGTGCGGCAGCAATCCATCGCGGTGTTGCCGCCACCGAGCACGATGACCCTCTTGCCGATCGACTCGATGTGGCCGAACGAAACGGACGACAGCCAATCGATGCCAATATGGATGTGGCCTTTCGCTTCCTCGCGGCCCGGAATCGGCAGCTCACGGCCGCGCGGCGCGCCGCTACCAACAAAGATGGCGTCGTAATCTTCCGCCAGCAATGCTTTCAGACTGTCGATGCGCTGACCCAGCCGCAACTCGGGCTCGAGATCGAGAATGTATTGGCATTCTTCGTCAAGCACGCGCTCCGGCAGCCGGAATTTCGGGATTTGCGTGCGCATCATGCCGCCGGCATGGGGATCGGCGTCGTACAGCACGCAGGCGTAACCAAGCGGCAGCAGATCGCGCGCCACGGTGAGCGAGGCTGGCCCCGCGCCGATCAGCGCGATGCGCTTGCCGTTCTTCACCGCCGCCGGCTTCGGCAGGCGGTCGCGCACATCGTCCTTGTTGTCGGCAGCGACCCGCTTCAGCCGGCAGATCGCCACCGGCTCTTTCTCCACACGTCCGCGGCGGCAGGCCGGCTCGCAGGGACGGTCGCAGGTGCGCCCTAGAACACCGGGGAACACGTTTGACCACCAGTTGATCATATAGGCGTCGGTGTAGCGGCCCGCGGCGATGTAGCGGATGTATTCGGGCACCGGCGTGTGCGCCGGGCACGCCCACTGGCAATCGACGACTTTGTGAAAGTAGTCGGGGTTCTTGATGTCGGTCGGCTTCATGCCGGGGGCCTGGACGGCAGCGCCTTCAGCCAGATCGAGAGCCATAGGTCCTTCAATAACTCCAAACACCTAACGCGCCGCAAATTCCGCGAGCGCGGCAGCCGAATTGGCCGGATTCCGGCGGTTGCCCCAGCAAAACGTACATAATAGGGAAAGGCGGACTCGGCGCAACCCGAAGGGCGCAGTATCCTCAGCAAAGTGGCGGTTTTCGGGCTCGTGGGCCATATACTGGCATATTTATACGTGACGGAGTCTCGGATGATTATTTCAATCCTGATTGGTGCCGCCATCGCGGTCGCGACGCCAACGCCGGTTGAAATCTGGACTTCTGGAGATACGGGCGAAGTACAGAGGCTGGCGGATAGCGTCAGGTCCGCCTTCGAGCATTCCTCACACTTTGTCCTCAGCTCCGGTCATAAACCTGGAACACTGTACGTTTCGATCCCGGATAGGGTGACTGTGCGTTCAGTCGGAAACCGCGTGGAATATTCCGTGTCAGTTAGAATCTCCCAAGCCGCGCCGGACTCGGCGGAGCAGCTATCAACAGTCGAAAGGATCAAGTGCTGGGAAGATGACTTAGATGTCTGTGGTCAGGCGGCCCTAACGCGGGTCGCAAAGTTTCCGGTGCCCCAGCTGTAGCGGCTGGGTTTGTCAAGATAAGATCGCCAAAGGTTTGGAGAGATGTCGTGGATGTGAGGCTTTCCGAGGAACAGCAGGCCATCGAGGATGGCGTGGCACGGGTCTGCGCCCAGTTCGACGACGAATACTGGAGCAAGTGCGACCAGGAAGCCCGCTTTCCGGAGGAATTCTACCGCGCCATGGCCGAAGGCGGCTGGCTCGGCATCACCATGCCGGAGGAATTGGGCGGCGGCGGATTGGGGGTGACCGAGGCCGCCATCATGATGCACGCGGTGACCAAAGCCGGCGGCGGGTTCTCGGCCGCTTCGGCCATTCATATCAACCTGTTCGGCCCACACCCGATCGTGGTGCATGGCACAGAGGAGCAGAAGCGGCGCTGGCTCACGCCGCTGATCGAGGGCCGCGAGAAAGCGGCGTTCGGCGTGACCGAGCCCAATGCGGGACTGGACACCACCAGCATCGAAACCTTCGCGCGGCGCACAAACGAAGGCTACGTCGTCCGTGGGCGGAAGATCTGGACGACAACGGCACAGGAAGCCGACAAGATCCTGCTGCTCACCCGCACCACGACCAAAGCGGAGTCGAAGAAGCCGACAGACGGCATGACCCTGTTCTACACCGATCTCGACCGCTCCAAGGTGGAAGTGCGGCGCATTCCCAAGATGGGCCGCGCCGCGGTGGATTCGAACACGGTGTTCATCGACGACCTGTTCGTCCCGGGCGAAGACCGCATCGGCGAGGAAGGCAAAGGCTTCCGCTATCTGCTGGATGGCTTGAATCCGGAGCGCATTCTCATCGGCTTGGAGGCTGTCGGCCTGGGCCGTAACGCTGTCGACCGCGCCGCCATTTACGCGCGCGAGCGCAAGGTGTTCGGCCGCTTCATCGGCCAGAACCAGGGCATCCAGCATCCGCTGGCCGATTGCTGGGCACAGCTGGAAGCCGCCTTCTGGATGGGGATGCGCGCCGCGGCGCTCTACGATTCAAAGCAGCCTTGCGGCGCCGAAGCCAACGCCACCAAGCTGCTCGGCGGCCGCGCCGCGTTCGAAGCCTGCACGCAGGCGGTGCTCACGCATGGCGGCATGGGCTACGCGAAGGAATATCACGTGGAGCGCTTGTTCCGCGAGTGCATGTTCGCCCGCATCGCCCCGGTGACCGAACAGCTCATCCTCTCCTTCATCGCCGAGAAGGTGCTCGACCTGCCGAAATCGTATTGAGGTTACAAAAAAGCGATTGGCTGTGTTGGCGATCCTCAAATGAACATCCCAACCATCGAAACCGAGCGGCTCATCTTGCGCGGGTTCCGGCGCGACGATTTCGGGCCGCTGTTCGAAATGTGGAGCGATCCGCGCACGGGCCGCCTGATGGGCATGGCGCCACTGAACGAAGAGGATTGCTGGGCAAAATTCCTGCGCACTTTCGGAGGTTGGGACGTCAACGGTTTCGGCTTCTGGGCAATCGAGGAGAAGGCGAGCGGCCGCTTCGTCGGCGAGGCCGGATTTCTCAATGCCAGGCGCGCGATCGAGCCCCCGCTGCCGGTGCCGGAGATTGGGTGGTCGCTGTCACCCGGCGCGCAAGGCAAAGGCTATGCGAGCGAAGCGGTGGCCGCGGCGATTGCGTGGGGTGAAAAGCATTTCGGCCGCGTGCGCTTCTCCGCCATCATCGATACTGAAAACGGGCCGTCACTGAAGCTGGCGCGCAAATTCGAGTTCGTCGAAGTGGCGCGCACGACCTACAAGGATCGCCCGACTATCGTGCTGTATCGGGAACCGGGATAAGCGTTGCCACACGACGAAATATGAAGCAGCGGATCCTTCATCATCGCAAAATGGGCGCGATGTCTCGGAGCGTTGAGCCAATGTTGAATTTGTGCGGCTACGCCTCGCGTTCAAGGCGTCAGTTCGAACAGCGTGCCGGAGTCGTTGTTGCCGCCGAGACCGGTTATGCCGAAGAGTTTGCCGTCTGCGTCGAGCAGCAGTCCTCCACGCGGGTTTGCGCCATACTTACAGGTTTGCGTTTGTTTGGCGCAGAAGGTGTGTAGCGTCGTCAGCGTCGAACCGCTCAGCCGATACACGGCGCCCTGTCCAGGGAAAGCATCCATCTCGCCATAGATGTTTCCGGCACTATCAAGGGTTACGACCGATCGAGGCATGTTTATGTCGTTGCTTAATGTCGTGTAAGTCCAGTGTTCGCCGCTCCGGCTGAGCTTGAACACCTTGCCGTTTGCAAGTCTCTCGATGGCACCGACGAGATCGCCTTGCGCATCCATAACGGGCGGATAATACGGTTCCTTGCCATCCGCGCACCCGCCGACCTGGCAAAATGCGTAGACGGTCTCTTCCTTCCATTCGCCCAGGCCGGGCTTGGAAGGCGCATTGGGACTTAGATGGAACACAATCCCGCAGCCCAGCGTGCAATCACCCGCACGTTTGCCGCCGCCTCTGGTAACACCATAAAGCGAAGCGTCAGCCGCTACGTACACGCCTCCATTGGGCTCCGCGCCATCGGCGCATTTGGCCTGCTGGCAAAAACTATAAACAACACTTTCATCCCAATGGTCACCGTTCGGCACCAGCTGATAGACCACACCATTGCCAACACCGCCCACAGTCGCAGTTCCGTAAAGCGGTGACACACCATCATAGGGCAGCCCGGAATCGGCTCCTGCGTAGCCGAGTGGACCGCTCGGCTCGCCACCGTTCGAGCAATTGAACTCGGGGCAAAAGGTGTAGATCACCTGGTACTTCCGTTTGGTGTGATCGGCGTTCCATACAAGCTCGTAGATGAGGTCGCGCGTTGTGCCGTAGATGTTGCCACTCACATCAATGATCACGCCTGCATTTGGCTCGGCAGTAGGAAAATCGTTATAGGTGTGAAGAACCTTCGCCTTGTAATGCTTGCCGCCCGGTCCAATTCGATCAATCGTGCCTTGGAAGTCGCCGCCATCGATGTTCGTGGTTGCGGCGTAGAAATTGCCTTGCTGGTCGTGGGCGATGGGGCCGGTTGGCTGGCGCCCATCCTTACAGTCCTTCTGAGAGCAGAAGCGATACAGGACTTTGAATGTTGCACCCTGCGCTCCACCGACAAGCGTCGCTGCCAGCAGCCCAATGAGCATGGCGCTTACGTTGGACAGATTACACATAATGTTCCCCATTCGACGGCCCACTATAGCTCTCAATAATCGAAAAAGAAATACCGTGGTCAACTGATGGTCGTATTGTCGCAATGAAAACCCTCGTTCCGCTGCACTTGGTTGCCGATTGCACTCCGGGAATGATGCCAGCACTGATAGAAAAGATGGTCGTCCGGATTGCGCCCGGAAGCGCGACCTGGCGATGAGGGATTTTTTTTCTTCCCCAGTTCGTCATCGCCCGCTTTATGCGGGCGACCCAATTTTCTATTCTGTTTCAATGACTGGCACGGGGGACGAGAGGCGCTACTTCGTCTACATCATGGCGAGTAAGCCGTGGGGAACTCTTTATGTAGGCTTGAGTGGTGATTTACAATCTCGTGTCTATCAGCATCGGAACGGGCTGATTGCCGGCTTCACGAAAACTTATGGCATCAAGACGCTCGTGCATTTCGAGGAGCATGAAACCGCTGCTTCGGCCATTCACCGCGAGAAGCGGCTGAAGAAATGGCCGCGAGCATGGAAGATCAATCTGATCCGCACAGACAATCCGGACTGGAAGGACTTGGCTGCCGATTGGTATCCTCCGGACCTCACGCCCGAGTTGATCGTAAATTGGGTCGCCCGGATCGCGCGAGAAAGCGCGACCCGGCGATGACGGTTTTGAGGTTTTTTCTTTCCCCATTCGTCATCGCCCGCCCCCCGGTCCGCGCGAAACGCGGCCGGAGGACATGCTTTATGCGGACGACCCAATTTTCTTTTTTTGATCAAACATCAAAACTGGGTCGCCGGGATCGCACAACGCGACCGGGCGATGACGAAGTGTAAATTTCACTATATCTAACTCCGATGGACCGATTAATCGAAGGCTATCTCGAATTTCGGCGCACTCGCTGGCCGGAGGAGCGTGCGCATTTTGCGGAGCTGGCAAAAGGCCAGCGGCCGGAATTTCTCGTCATCGCCTGCAGCGACAGCCGCGCCGA
This sequence comes from Alphaproteobacteria bacterium, assembly GCA_019241645.1. GTDB lineage: Bacteria > Pseudomonadota > Alphaproteobacteria > Micropepsales > Micropepsaceae > Rhizomicrobium. The sequence continues at coordinate 188,140 of JAFAWQ010000029.1, read as the reverse complement.
TCCCGCCACCATCTTCAGCGCGAATCCCGGCGAGCTTTTCGTCATCCGCAACGTCGCCGCCATCGTGCCACCCTATGAGCCGGAGGAATCCACCCATCACGGCACCAGCGCAGCCATCGCCTTTGCGGTGCTCCAGCTGCCGTTGCGCGGCATTCTGGTGATGGGGCATGCGCAATGCGGTGGCGTTGCCGCGGCGCTGGACAATCGCGTCGCCGAAAAGATTCCGTTTCTAAGCAGCTGGATCGAACTGCTCGAGCCGGCGCGCCAGCGCACGGTCCACGTGCACGATCATGCCGCGCGCCACACTGAGATGGAGCGCGAAGGCGTGCGCCTTTCCCTCGAACGGCTGATGACGTTTCCGTTCGTGGCCGAACGCGTGCGCGCAGGAACGCTGGCGCTGCACGGCGCCCGCTTCGGGATTGCTGACGGGCAACTGGAGGTGCTGAACAGCACTGGACGGTTCGAGGGGATCGGCTGAATCCCATTCCTTCTGGGGAGGTGGCGGTTTCGTGACAACCGGCTACAGTGCGCGCCGGCATAGCAACGGCCTCTCATGTTTGTTCCTATCCTTGAGACCGAACGGCTTCTCCTGCGCGAGCATCGCAAGCAGGACCTGCCCGACTATGCCACCTTGTGGGCCGACCCTGTTGTCGTGCGGCACACGGCCGGATTGCCGCAGACCGAGGAGGAATCGTGGCGCCGGGTGCTGATGGCGCGCGGCCACTGGGCGGTGAACGGCTATGGCTACTGGGTTCTGGAGGACAAGGCCACCGGAAAGCTCGCCGGCGAGGCGGGGTTCGCGGAATTTCATCGGGCCCTCAAGCCATCGCTGAATGGCATGCCGGAGATCGGCTGGATCCTGGCTTCACCGCTCCATGGCAAAGGCCTGGCGACCGAAGCGGTGCGGGCCATCCATGCCTGGGGGGACGCGAACTTCAGCGGCGTACGCACCTGCTGCATTATCAGCCCCGAGAATGAGGCTTCGATCCGTGTGGCCGAAAAAACCGGCTACCACGAAGTGGCGCACACGCTGTATCGCGAACACCCCATCATCGTATTTCATCGCGAACCGCAGTAGCGCGAACACCACAAGGACAAGACATGGCCGGATTGTATTTCGAGGAATTTTCCGTCGGGCAGATTTTCCAGCACCCGATCCGCCGCACGATCACGGAGACCGACAACGTGCTGTTCACCGCGATGACGCACAACCCGGCGCGGCTGCATCTGGACGAGGAATACGGCAAGACCACCGAATTCGGTGCGCGCATCGTCAACTCGATGTTCACGCTCGGATTGGTGGTTGGAATCTCCGTGGGCGAGACGACGCTGGGCACCACTGTCGGCAATCTCGGCATGGACGAGGTGCGCTTCCCCAAGCCGGTGTTTCACGGCGACACCTTGCGCATCGAAAGCGAAGTGCTGGAACTGCGAGAGAGCAAATCCCGCCCGCAAAACGGCATCGTCATCTTCGCGCACCGCGCCTTCAACCAGCGCGACGAGCTGGTCGCCGCCTGCAAGCGCACCGCGTTGATGCTGCGAAAACCAAGCCGGTGAGGCATTGAGATCATCATCAAATGGTGCTATATTTGATGCTGAGGAGACCGGAAAATGCGCACGACCGTAAAAATCGACGATCAATTGTTGGCCGATGCCGAAGAGTACACGAAGATAAAGGAGAGAAGTGCGCTCGTGAATGCCGGCCTGAAGGCGCTCGTTGAACGTGAGGCTGCGCGGCGGCTGGCAAGGCTCGGTGGGAGCGATCCGAACGCGAAAGCCGCGCCCCGAAAGAGGCCGTGGGCCGATCAGCGGTGATCCTTCTGGATGCCTCAGTTTGGATCGATCACATCCGTTTGACGGACCGGAACGTTTCGAAATTACTCGATCAGGAAGAAGTGCTTTGTCACCCTTTCGTTGTCGGCGAAGTGGGGATGGGGCAGTTTCGGGACCGTAATCTTTTTCTGGCCCAGCTCCGAAAGCTGCCAACCGCTGAAGTGGCATCAGATGACGAGGTCATGTTTCTCGTCGAGCGCAACCGACTATTTGGGCAGGGGATCGGTTACGTGGACGCTCATCTTCTAGCTTCGGTGTTTCTCACGGATGGCGCAAAGCTATGCACCAGAGACAAACGTCTGAAAGCTGCAGCCACTCGGTTAAATTTGATAGCGGATAGGCCAGAATGAAATGATCCTTCGCTCGCTCCTCTTCGTTCCCGCCGACAGCGAGAAGAAGCTGGCGAAGGCGCGCGGTTCGGCGGCCGATGCGCTGATCCTCGATCTGGAGGATTCGGTTGCGGCCGAAAACCGCCCTAAAGCGCGCGAACTGGTGCGCGAATTCCTCAAGGACCAGCATCGCCAATCCATCTGGGTGCGCATCAATCCGCTCGGCAGCGAGGACTTCATTCGCGATGTGGAGGCCGTGGTGGCAAGCGCTCCCGCCGGCCTGGTGATTCCCAAGCCGGACGGGCCGCACGCCTTGAACGTGATCGACGCGCATATTCTGACGCGCGAAAGCCTGGCGGAATTGCCCGCCGGCGGCATCAAGCTGCTGCCTGTTGCCACCGAGACGCCGGCGGCGGTGCTTTCGCTGCAGGATTACCGCTCACCGCCGCCGCGGCTGGCGGCGCTCACCTGGGGCGCGGAGGATTTGGCGGCGGAACTCGGCGCCGCCGCCAACCGCGACGAGAACGGCGAATTCCTGCTGACATTCAAGATCGTGCGCACGCTGTGCTTGCTTGCCGCCAAAGCCGCGGGCGTGGCAGCGATCGAAACCCTGCATGCCAACTTTCGCGACATCGCGGAACTCGAACGCGCCGCGCGATCGGCACAGCGCGAAGGGTTTTCGGGCATGCTCGCCATCCATCCCGACCAGGTGGAAATCATCAACGCGGCGTTCACCCCCTCACAGGCGGATATTGAGCAGGCCCGCAAAGTGGTGGCGGCGTTCGACACAGGCGCCGGCGTGGCATCGCTGGACGGAAAGATGCTGGATCAACCGCATCTCAAGCAGGCGAAGCACATCCTCGCGCTGTCGGAACATCTTCAAGAGAAGACGCCCGCCTAACGCGGCCCGGCGATCTCCGGCTGGACTGCCTCGACCTTCGGCACTGGTGCCGCCTTGGCGCGGCGCATGATCCAGCCATAGAGTGCGGCAATCAGCAGCGCGAACAACGCCACGCCAATGATATTCGCCGCCGCGAAATCGGCCGGAACGAGGCCCAGCGGCGCATCCTTGTTGGTGGCCGAAACGAGGCCGGCATTGATCACGCCCCACAGGCTCTCGCCCACGATCATGCCGGAAGCGATCAGCACGGCAAGGCGCTTGGCGTATTCCGGATTGTTGGTGCGCTTCGTCCAACCATCGTACCAATGCCCGATCACGGCACCGATCACCACGGGCAAGGTGGCGCTCATCGGCAAATAGATGCCGATGCCGACGGCCAGCGGCGGCAGGCGCAGAAGCTTTGCCAGGCCCAGCACTTCATCGATGACGATCAACACGACGCCGAGCCCGAGCCCAACGTAAATCATGCTCCAGTTCAGATCGCCGCCGATGACTCCTTGCGCCAGCGCGGAGATCAGCGTTGCCTGGGGCGCGGCCAATGGCGTGGTGCCGGCGACGACATGGGTGTTCGGCGCACCGAGGAAGCCCATCGTGTTGGCGAGCAGATTCAACACCGGCGGAATCACCGCCGCACCCGCGATCACGCCGATGATCAGCGCCCATTGCTGCGCGCTGGGCGTGGCACCGACAAGCTGCCCGGTCTTCAAATCCTGCAAATTGTTGTTGGAGATCGTCGCGATGGCGAACACGATCGCAGTCGCGAACAGTGCAAAGGCCACAAGGGCCTTCTGCGCTCCCACCCCCGGATGCACGAACGCGACGAACACCAGGGAGCAGAACAGGATGGCAAGGATGCCGACGCCGGAGATCGGCGAATTGGAGGCACCGATCAATCCGGCCATGTAGCCGCAGATCGCGGCAATGAGAAATCCGCCAATGAAGATGAAGGGCACCGCGATGCCGATCAGCACACCGTTGTTGCCCGCGAGCGGCGTGGGCGCAAGGAATTGGTAGAGCAGTGCGCCGATCACGATCAGGCATGCCAGTGCAATAGCGCCGATAACGGTAGGTGAAAGGTCCGTGTCAGTACGCTCCGCTATCCCGCTCTTGCGCGCGCGGTGCGCCGACAGGGTCGAGACCACGCCGCTCACCACCGGGCCGATCAGCTTGAGCAGGGTCCAAACAGAAGCCACGGCGATGGCGCCCGCGCCGATGAACCGCACCTGCTTGCGCCAGATGAAATCGGCGTAGTCGGCGACTTGCGCGATGGTGAACGGATTGTGCGGTATCGGGAAGGGATGCGCCGCGAGGTACGGCACGGCGGCGGCCCAGGCGATGAGCAGGCCGAACAGCATCGCCAAGCCGACGCTCAAACCAACGAGATATCCGGCGCCGACCAGCGCCAGCGAGTAGCCCATATCGATGCCGCTTGCGGCGCTCGCGCCGACGCGGAAGTAGGTGGTGTATGTGGCCGCAGCGATCCGGGTACCGGAAAAGATCGCAAGGCCGGCGGAAGCGACGGCGCCCCACACCACCGCCAGCAGGCCTTCGCGCGACTCGGCGGTCGCCTCGCTGCGCGCCGATTCTCCCACCTCCAGCACTTCGGCCGCCGCCACACCTTCCGGATACGGAAGATCGGTGTTCACCACCATGGCGCGGCGCAAGGGAATCGTGAACAGGACGCCGAGAATTCCGCCCGAGGCGCAGATCCAGAACGAGGTCCAGAACGGGAAATCCACCCACCAGCCGACGATCAGCAATCCCGGCAGCACGAAGATGATGGCCGAGAGTGTGCCAGCGGCTGAGGCCACGGTCTGCACGATGTTATTTTCGAGGATCGAGGAGTCCCTGAAGGCGGACAGCACCGCCATCGAAATCACGGCGGCCGGAATGGAGGTGGCGAAAGTCAGCCCGACCTTTAGCCCCAAATACACATTCGCGGCGGTGAAGACGAGCGTGATGGCAATGCCGAGCAACAGCCCGCGCAAGGTAATTTCTTTGACCGTTTGTGCCGTGGCCGACATGCACCCCTCCGCGAAAGCCGCGCACCATGCCGTGAACACGGGGACAAAAAAAGAGGGCGATCTTCACGCGCCGCAGGCGAAGGAATATGGTTCCGGCCGCCCGCGTCGGAGAAAAAGGAACTTCGCGAAAGGACATGGCGATGCAATCGGTTGCGGCACTGGGCCGCTACGCAATTTGGGGAGCATGCGTGGCGCTGCTTCCGCCTTTGCAGGCGGGCGCGAAGGCAACCTACGAGAAAATATGGGCGCACCGCGCGAACACGCAGGTGGAGCGGATCAACAATGGCGGCACCGTCGCAGGCCGATTTGACGTAACCGGCATCGATACCCGTGCCTTCATCAAGGCCCCGGACGGCCGCGTGGTGGATTTTGCGGTTGACGGCGCCGTGGTCACGATCCCGCGAGGGCTGACCGACGCCGGCGCGGTCGGGGGCCGCTACGATCTTCCCGACGACAGCATACACGGCTTTTTCCGTGATTCCTCCGGCACTCTGACCGCCTTCGACGGACCAGGACTTGGCGCCGCCGAGATCGCCGGCATGAACGCCGGCAACGATATCGCGGGTACGTATTTCATCGATGAGAATCAGAATCTCGGCGGCTTCATCCGCCACCAAGATGGAGCTTTCACTTCGTTCCGGATCGACGAAGCGTATCCCGGCACGCTACGGATCGCCGGAATCAACCGGAAGGGCGAAATTGCCGGGTATTACACAGATTCAAGTTTCGTTTCGCACGCCTTCTTGCGCCAAAGGGATGGCAGCACCACCACGTTCGATGCCCCTGAAGGCAAGGGGATCAGCGTCTACGCCATAAATGACAAAGGCTGGACGGCGGGCTTCTTTTCGAATCATGGCGCTCTGCAAGGCTTTGTGCGCAAACGCAATGGCGAAGCAGAGACGTTTTATCCGCCGGGCGCCTTTATCGCGATCACAGCGATGAACAACGAGGGTGACGTCACCGGCTGCTATGCAAGAAACTTTCGCAACTACGGATTCATCCGAAAGGCCGGCGGAAAAATGATCGGCTTTGGCCTTCCCTGGGGCCAGAGCGAGGCCATGTGTGCGCAAAGCATCAACGAAGCGGGCCAGGTTGCCGGCTATGTGCGCTATGGCTCATTCGGCGAAAAAGAATTGGGTTTCGTCAGAACGCCGTAATGGGCGGAAAAAAAGAGGGAGGGCGCGGGCCCTCCCTCTTTCCGGCATCTTCCTTGTGCCCCGGAAGATGCCGGCGCGGTTCAATTTCCGGTGTTGTAGTGAATGATCTGCGCGGAGTTCCCGATCGCCGCGCCCGCAACGCTCACGCTGCCCTTCACGTTCCAGACGCTGGAATTCACCGTGGCCGCCAGGTTGGAATCGTTGAGCTGGTAGTTCTGCACCGGCGCGTTCGGCGCGTTGGTGTCTTCCTCGAAGCTGTTGCCGATGCTGCTGGCGGAAATGTTCACGTTGCCGCCCACGTCCTGCACCGTCGCATTGACGAGCGTGGACGGATCGGAGGCATGGCATTCCTGCGAGCTGTAGACCTGCGTCGACGTGGGGTCCGTCGAGATGCTGGCGTTGTTGCAGAAGGCCTGCGCGGAAAGGTCGACGTCGCCGCTCACCTGCCGCGCATTGGCGTTGAGGTCGGCGGCAATCGAGCCGGCCTGGGTGTACTGCGTGTTGGTCACGCTGGTGTCCTGCATCGTCGTCACGTCCAGCGAGTTACCGCCGGCCACCGACTGCGCGCTGTAGTCGCCCCACATGTTGCCGATGTCGATATTCACGTGTGAAATCGAATCGGAAAACGTGACCTGGTTGTTGACGATGTCGCTGCCGCCGTCAGTCGAGCCGTCGGCGCAGGCGAGGCTCAGAGGCAGGATCGCTAGAGCTGTAGAAGCGATAAGGATCTGCGTTGTACGTGTCATAGCGTTGCTCCCGTCGTGTTGGTGCTCGTGCTGGCGTTGGTGAGGGTGTTGGTGCGGTTACTTCGGCCGCTACGGGCGCCGAGGCTATTGCGGCCGAGGTGGTGACGCTTGCGGTTCGGACCGGGCGCCGCGCATCGCCGGGCCCTGCCAGCGGATCGGCCGAGGTGCCGATGGCGGAGGCGCAACCGCCGCCGGGCACCTTGTAAAGGCGCGATGTCATCTCCAGCACCGCGCGCTCTATGGTGGAGCGCACCGCAAGCTGGATCGGTTCGAGCGCGCTGTCACCGGCGCTGATGTCCAGGAAGCTGTGGCCCATGAAATCGAAGACGCCGGCCTGCACCTGACGGCCGACGATCTGCTTCTGATACGAGATCACATCGGCGACTTCGAGCGTGTTGGTGTCGACAAGACGCAAATCGAGGCCGATGTTCATGACGAAGGCGCTGATGCCCGCGAGGCCTTTGACACCATCCGTGGCCGTCTGGCCGCCATCGGCGCTGGCACCCTCGGAGCGGATGTTGAAGTTCAGTTCCGTGATGCCGCCAACGAGGTAGTAGTCGGATCCCGGAATCGAACCGGCGAAAATCTTCCGGTATTCGCCCGGTCCGCCGGGTGCTGCTTTCTCCGCGCCGATCAGCTTGTTGTTGGCGTATTTTAGTTCCAGTTCAGCCACGGAGGTGTCGAAGCGCTCGACCAGCGGCACGCCGGCCTTGGCCAGCGCCGACATCGCCATGAGCGCTCCGCCCTGTGTGATTTTGCGGCCGCTGCTGTCGGACTCGACCTTGCCAGTGTAATCGGCGATCTGCCCGACGGCGACGCGGATTGGCCGGCGCGCTGTATAGTTGATCATGCAGCGCAACGCTTCCGAATACGGGGTTTCGTTGGCGATAACCGGGGCACCGCCGATAGGCGTCGTGTACCGTCCCGTTTCATCGGGTTCGGTGCTGACGCAGCCCGACAGCGCGATCATGGCGATCACGAAGCCAAGCGGCTTTGCAAGGTGTTGACGTCCGCGCAAGGTCATGGAGGGGCTTCCTTCCCTGTATTACCGGCTTAATCGCCGCCGTTGTTGACGGTGGCGGTCTGGTCGCCGTCGTTCGTTTGGTGGGAGTTGACGATGACCGTGTTTCCGGTGCCGACCGTCACCACGTTGAGCTGATTGCCGATGGCCTGCGCCTGCATGACGTTGCCTCCGCCGAAGCCCACGCCACCGCTCATCAAGGTCGTGCCGCTGCTATAGGCGCCCAGCGAACTCATCTGCTGAACGCTGCCGGAGCCCATGTTCGAGCTGGTGAAGACGCCGTTGACCACGGTGAGATTGCCGTTGGCGTCCCGCAGAGAGGGTTCGATGGCCTGGTTTTCCTGGCCGGCTGTCATCCCATAGGGGCTGTTGTAGTCGCTGGCGCTTCCGTAGTCCCCCGCCGAAGCCGCGCCGATTGCCGCAAACGCCGCCGAAAAGCAAAGGACGACGAGCGAAAGCCTCCCGAAAGCTGCCATGGCCCCATATCTCCTGATCGCGAAGGGAGTTCAGCAATGCCCGTGCCATCGGTTACCAGCCGCTTAACCATTCGATGCGTCAAAGCGGGACGCCAGGTTGGCCTGGTGGGAAAGCCGGGGAGACGCGCGATGGGAAGCCCCTTGTATCCGGGGTGGCGGGACCCGTGCCATTGTGAGATGACCAGCTGAAGCGCCAGGAAGGCGCTTGGTTTCCGGCCGCGAGGCGGGAGTACCCTGGATCGAAGAGCATGGCTCACTTCTACGAACCGAAAGCCCCGCAACCGTTTTTGCGCATTCCCGGCGCCGTCACGGTTCTCGTCGCCGTCCTCATCGGCGCACACGCGGCGCGGGTGCTCTTTTTCCGGGACGAGACGGCGCAGTTGCTCTACCGCTTCGGATTTGTGCCGGCCCGTTACTCGGCTTCCTTTCTGACAGAACACTTCATCAATGGCGGCAGTATCCTCGAACGATCGATCCCCTTCGTCAGCTACATGTTTCTGCATGTCGACTGGACTCATCTGATCATCAACTGCATCTGGCTCCTGCCCTTTGGCGCCATGGTTGCCCAGCGATACGGCAGCTTTCCCTTTTTGCTTTTCTTTCTGATCTGCGGCGTTCTAGGAGCGGCGTTTCATCTGGCGCTGAACTGGGGATCTACCTCGCCGGTGATCGGGGCCTCGGCAGCGATTTCGGGTCTAATGGCCGCCTCCTTTCGCCTTCTGCCCAATGGCCCCCAGGGCCCTCTCCAACCACTGTTCTCAAAACGCGTGCTGCTATTGTCGATCGTCTGGACCGGCATCAACGCGGTCGCCGGCATAACGGGAATCGGCGCAGGGCCGGGCGTGCATATGGTGGCGTGGGAAGCGCATATGGGCGGCTATTTTGCCGGCCTTCTGCTGGCCGGAGCGTTCGACAGCTTGTGGCGAAGATCGCGCCTGATGCCGGATCTTGCCCGTTGAAGGGGCGCGGACACGCCATACATACAGTACTCCAGCATGGAGGGCGCGATGGCAGACGACCAGGGCATCAGTGGCGCGCAGGCAATCCCCACCGGGCAGGAAACCCGCCCGGCCTTTCCCATCGCGCGGCTGCTCTATGCCATCGTGTTTGCTTTCGCGGCGTGGTTTGTTTTCTGGTTCATCCTGCTTCTCGCGCTTGTGCAGGTCGTGATGCTGGCATTGAGCAGCCGCATCAATCAGGAATTGCGCCACTTCTCAGCCAATCTCGTGCAATATCTTGTGGAATTGCTGGCCTACATAACGTTCATGCGCGATGAGCAACCCTTCCCCATTGGACGATTCCCCGGCAGCGCGCAGGCCTGAGTACGGCGCGGCGGCGCTCGACGCCTTCGCGCTGGTGCGGGAGCTGCTTCATCTGAACCACGGTTCCTACGGCGCGGTGCCGAAGCGTGTGCTCGCGGCGCAGGACAGCGTGGGTCGCGAAATCGAGAGCGATCCAACAGGTTTCTTTCAGAACAGGTATCCGCAGCGTGTTCGCGAGGCCGCGGCGGTTGCGGCACGATGCTTCGGCGGCGCCGCGGAGGATTGGGTGTTTTGCGAAAACGCCACAGCCGCTGTGAATTCCGTTCTCGCCTCGCTGCCGTTTCGCGCGGGCGATGAAATTCTGACGACGTCCCACGCTTATGGCGCGGTTCTCAAAGCGATGCGCCTGTGGGCGGAGAGAAGATCGGCGCGCACCAAAGTCGCGGAGATCCCCACGGTCGTCGAAAGCGATGCGCAAGTTATCGAGGCCGTCGCGAAGGCCTTCACTGCCGCAACGCGTCTTTTGGTCATCGATCATATCACCTCGCCGACAGCCGCGATCTTTCCCGCGCGCGAGATTGTCGAACATGCGCACAATGCCGGTATTCCCGTGCTGGTGGATGGGGCGCATGTACCGGGCCACCTGCCGCTCGATGTCCGCCAGATCGGCGCGGACTGGTACACCGGCAACGCGCACAAATGGCTGTTCGCGCCGCGAGGCTGTGGCCTTTTGTGGACGGCACCGAAATGGCAGGACATCACCCGCCCCGCGGTTCTCTCCCACGGCACAGACGCTGGTTACACGGCAGCGTTCGATTGGGTCGGCACGCGCGACGTCTCGCCCTGGCTGACATTGCCGGAAGCCGTGAATGCGCATGCGGATTTCGGCGGACCAGCGCTGATGTCGCGAAACCGCGCGCTTGCTGCGGAAGCCGGTACTCTTCTTGCTGCGCGCACCGGCGGCACACTCACGGCACCGGAAGCGATGCGCGGCGCCATGGCATCCATCTGCTTGCCCGGAAGCGCCACTATGGACGATGCCACGCGCTTGAGACATCGCTTGCGAGACCGCGGCTTTGTGGTCTGGGCCAACCCGTTCCAGTCGCAACTGTGCCTGCGGATTTCGGTGCAGATCTACAGCCAGCTGTCCGATTACGAGCGGCTGGCCGACGCACTTCGCGCGTAACTATTCCGCTGGATACGCTCGCGGACTGCGCCGGGGCTGGCCGCGCCATTGCCGCACATAGTCGCCGGCGCGATCTAGATAAATGTAGAGCACCGGCGTAATGTAGAGCGTCAGCAGCTGCGACAATACGAGACCGCCGACCACCGCCAAACCCAGCGGACGCCGGGTCTCGCCGCCCTGACCTAAGCCGATAGCAATGGGCAAAGTGCCCATCAGCGCTGCCATGGTCGTCATCATGATGGGACGGAAGCGGATGAGAGCGGCTTCCACGATGGCATCGTGCGCGCTGATGCCTTCGCCCCGCTCGCGCGTGAGCGCGAAGTCGATCATCATGATGGCGTTCTTCTTCACGATGCCGATCAGCATGATCATGCCGACAAAGGCATAAAGACTGAGCGGCACGCCGAACAGCCACAGCGTGATCAATGCGCCGACGGCCGCAGAGGGCAAGCCGGACAGAATCGTCAGCGGATGAATGAAACTCTCATAGAGAATGCCGAGCACGATGTAGACAGTAACCAGCGCAATCGCGAGCAACAGCCCCATGCTGCTGGTCGAGCTCTGGAAGGCCTGCGCATTGCCCTGGAAGCCACCCTGCACGGTGGGCGGAATGCCGATCTGACGCTGGATGCGCGGGATCGTGGCCGTGGCGTCGCTCATGGCGTAACCGGCCGCCAGATCGAAGGAGATGGTTGCCGACGGCAATTGACCCTGATGATTGATGCTGAGCGGCATCGTGCTCTGCACCGCGCGGGTGACGGCGGTGAGCGGCACGAGCGTGCCCTGCGTGGCCGTGCCGCTGGAAGAAGACGTGACGGGCAAGCTGGACGTCACATAGATGCGAGACAACGCGGTTGGATCGAGCTGATCGCGCGGCAACACTTCGAGGATCACCTGGTAGGTGTCGGATGACGCATAGATGTTGGAAATCTGTTGCCCGCCAAAGGCGGCGCCGAGCGCTGTTTCCACCGCCTGCGGCGTGACCCCCAGCGAAGCGGCCCGGTCCCGATCGATCGTCACGGTGAGCGAAGGCGTGGTCAGCTGGAGGTCGCTCGTCACATCCACGAAACCTGCGGTTTTGGACAGCGCGTCCATCAGCTTCGTGGCGCTCGTTTGCAGCTCGTTCAGGTCCAGACTCTGCAGCGTGTACTGGTATTGTGACTTTGTGAGCCTTCCGCCCAGCCGGATGGCAGGCGGATTCTGCATGAAGACATTGATCCCCGGAATGCGCCCCAATTTCGGGCGCATCTCGCGGATGATCTCATCCGACGACACACGGTGGCACCACAGGCCCAGCAACGAGCAACGCCGCTCGCGTTGCGACACCGGCTTCAAGGTCATGAAGATCCGGCCGCTGTTCACGCCGGTGCTCGAGCCCCCGCTTCCCACGGCGGACATGAATCCCGAGATATTCGGATTGCGCGCCACGATCTCGGCTGCCTGCCATTGATAGCGGGACATCTGCTCGAACGAGGTGCCATTCGCCCCCTCCGTCAGCGCGAAAATCTGGCCGGTGTCTTCGCTGGGCAGGAAATCCTGCGGCATGACCTTGAACAGAAACACTGTCGCGAGCAACGTCCCGATAAACACCAGAAATACCGTCGGCCGGTGATCGACGCTCCAGTGCAGCGAGCGCTCATAGCCTTCGCGCAGCCGCTCGAAGGTCCGCTCGGACCATTCGTAGAGCCGGTTGTGCCGCCGCTCACCTTCCGGTTTCAGCAGGCGGGCGCACAGCATCGGCGTAAGCGTTACGGACACGATGCCGGAGAACAGGATGGCAAGCACGATAGTGACAGCAAATTCGTGCAGCAGTCGTCCGATGATCCCGCCCATGAACACGAGCGGGATGAAAACGGCCGCGAGCGATGCGGTCATGGAGATGATGGTAAAGCCTATTTCGCGAGCACCGCGCAGCGCCGCGTCCATGGGTCGCTCGCCCGCTTCCACATGGCGCACGATGTTCTCCAGCATCACGATGGCGTCATCGACCACGAACCCAACGGAAAGGGTCAGCGCGAGTAGCGAGAGATTGTCGAGACTGTAATCGAGCAGCGACATGCCGGCGAAGGTGCCGATCACCGCAATGGGGAGCGCCAGCGATGGAATGAGCGTACCCACCAGAGTGCGCAGGAAGATGAAGATAACCCCCACCACCAGAATGGCGGCGAGTAGCAATGTGGTCTGCACATCCGCCACCGATGCGCGGATGGACTGGCTGCGGTCGTAGAGGATTTTCAGCTCTACGCTGGCGGGAAGCTGTTGGGTGAAGTGCGGCAGGATGTTCCGGATCTCATCTACGACCTTGATGGTGTTGGAGCCCGGCTGTCGCTGGATAGCGAGGATGATGGCGCGACGCCCGTCATACCAGCTCGCCTGATATTTGTTCTCCACACTGTCGAGCACACGCGCGACATCTTTCACCCGAACCGGCGCGCCGTTGCGGTAGGCGACAACCTGGCTCTCGAACTGTGCCGCGTCCATCAGCTGACCGGTGGCGTGGATGAGCACGGTCTGCCTCGGACCGTTCAGCGAACCGGTGGGAATGTTCGTGTTGGCGGCACTCGCGATCGAGGCCACCTGATCGATGCCGATGCCGCGCGCCGCCAGCGCGGCGGGGTCGGCCTGGATTCGCACGGCGAATTTCTGCGAGCCGTAAACATTCACCTGCGCCACGCCGTCCAGAGTGGAGAGCTGCCGGGCGAGCAGGGTTTCGGCGTACTTATCCACCTCCTGCAGGGGAAGCGATTGCGAGCCCATCGTGATGTAGATGATCGGCGAATCCGACGGATTCACTTTTCGCATGGTTGGCGGCGACGGCATGTTGTTTGGAAGCTGCCGCCCCGCCGCTGAAATCGCCGCCTGTACGTCCTGCGCGGCGCCATCGAGATCGCGGTCGAGATCGAACTGGACAGTGATCTGCGTCGAACCCTGCGAGCTCGACGAGCTCATGTTGCTGATGCCGGCAATGGTGGAGAATTGATTTTCCAACGGCGTCGCGACCGAAGACGCCATGGTTTCCGGATCGGCGCCGGGCAGGCTCGCCGAAACCTGGATGGTGGGAAAATCGACGTTTGGCAGTTCGCTGACCGGCAAGGTGACGTAGCCAAACAGCCCGAAGATGACGAGCGCTGCCATCAGCAGGATCGTCATCACCGGACGTCGAATGAACGGCTCGGAAATGTTCATGGCGCCCGCGCGGACCGCCTTGTCCCAGTCCCGTGCTCCGCTTGAGCGGCAACGGCCTTGCCAGGCACCACGCGCAGCTGGCCGTCGGTGATCACGCGGTCACCGGGCCGCACATTGCCCGAGATGGCCGCCAGCTTGCCGTCGTCATTCAGCACCGTGACCGGAACCATCCGTGCGATCCGCTGCGGCGTGACGACAAACACGTAGCGGTTTTGCGGGCCGAGGTTCACCGCTTCGCGCGGCACCACAATCACTTTCGGCAGATGCGCCAGCGAAACGGAAACATCGAGCAGCTGTCCCGGCACCAGCCTCAGGTCTTCATTGTTGAACGTGGCGCGCAGCTCAACCGTGCCGGTGGTGTTGTCGACGGCGTTGCCAATGAAATCGACGGGCGCGCTAAGGCCGGTATGTGCATCGTGCACCTGCAAACTTGCAACCAGCTGATGCTTTTGCATCTGCTCCTGGATGCGCGGCAGATCGGCCTGCGGCAGAAAGAACGACACCTTCACTGGCTGGATTTGCGTGATGACCACCAGCGGATTCGTGCCATTCGCGGGCACGACATTGCCGGGCTGGATCAAGATCGGTCCGGTCTTGCCGTTTATCGGTGAGCGGATTTGCGCATACATCACATTCAGCCGCGCCGTTTCCACATTGGCGCGGTCGGCGGCGACAGTTGCGGCAAGCGCTTTCGCCTGCGCGGTGAACTGGTCGGTCTGGCTGCGCGAGGCAGCGCCTTGCGAGGCCAACGCAGCGTAGCGCGCCGCATCGTTGCGCGCGCTGGCAAGCGAGGCCTGATCGCGAGCCTGCATGGCCTCGGCTTGCGCCAGCGCTGCCTGGAACAGGCGGGGATCGAGCTGGAATAGGAGGTCGCCCTTGCGGACGAATTCGCCTTCCTTGAAATGCGCCGCCACCATCTGACCTTCGACGCGGGAGGTCACCTGCACCGTCGCATTGGCGACGATGGTGCCGATGGTATGTTCCTGCACCGTGACATCCTGGAGCTGCGCCACGCCGACCCGGACTGGCGGGGGAGACGGCTCTCTCTGCCGGTCCTCACCGGCAGGCGCGAACAGCCGCCACAGGACGAGCGCCACCAACAGCACGCCGGCAATTCCCGCGGCGATGCGCCAGCGGACATGCGCGCTGCGGCGCGAAAGGCGGCGATCTTCCAACGGCTCTGGTGGTCGTTCTGAGTAAGGCAGGCGAATATCCATCAAATAATCCTGACCAGCGAGCGCAACTGGCGGGTCACAATCTCTCGCTGAATATACGCAGGGGCCGCGCCACCCCGGACATTGCCAGCGCGCGGCCGTTTCCAGCTGGGCCGGCGCTTTGGAACTTGTAAATCCCGTCCGCCGGCCGGGTTCCCATACCTTATGCCGACACAATGGGTTGAAAAAGCGCGCGCGCGGGCGCTCCTGCCGCGATTGCTCCTTCCGGGAGCCCCATATATAAGCGCCAGCCTTCCCACACCGCGCGACACATGGATATCCGGAATATCGCCATTATTGCCCATGTCGACCATGGGAAAACGACGCTGGTCGACCAATTGTTGAAGCAATCGGGCTCGGTGCGCGACAATCAGCACATGGAGGAGCGCGCGCTCGACTCCAACGATCTGGAGCGCGAGCGCGGCATCACCATTTTGGCGAAGTGCACCAGCGTGGAATGGGAAGGCACGCGGATCAACATCGTGGACACGCCGGGCCACGCCGATTTCGGCGGCGAGGTGGAGCGCATCCTTTCCATGGTCGACGGCGTGGTGCTGCTGGTGGATGCGGCGGAGTCTGTCATGCCGCAGACCAAATTCGTGCTGTCGAAGGCGCTGAAGCTCGGTCTGAAGCCGATTGTCGTCATCAACAAGATCGATCGGCAGGACGCGCAGCCGAAGGAGACGCTGGAAAGCATCTTCGACTTGTTCCTCGCGCTCGAGGCCAATGACGATCAACTGGACTTTCATGTGCTCTACGCATCGGGACGCAACGGCTGGGCGGTTGTCGACCTCTCCGATGATCGCGTGAACCTGTCGCCCTTGTTTGCCCGAATTGTCGCAGATGTTCCCAAGCCGAAGCCGCTTGCCCGCGGGGGAGATGACTTTCCGTTCACCATGCTGGTCACGACCCTGGAAGCCGACCCCTATCTCGGCCGGATCCTGACCGGCCGGATCGAATCCGGCGCCATAAACGTCAATCGCGTCATCAAGGCGCTCAACCGCGACGGCTCGGAAATCGAGCGCACGCGCGTGACGAAGCTGCTGGCTTTCCGCGGCCTTGCGCGCATTCCCATCTCCCGCGCCGAGGCGGGAGATATCGTGGCCATCGCAGGGCTGCAAAACGCGACGGTCGCGGACACGCTTTGCGATGTGAATGTCGATCAGCCGATTGCCGCCAATCCGATCGATCCGCCAACGCTAGCAGTCACCCTTTCGGTGAACGACTCGCCGCTTGCGGGCCGCGAGGGCAGCAAGGTGCAGAGCCGCGTCATCCGCGAACGGCTGTTGCGGGAATCGGAAGGCAACGTCGCCATCAAGGTGCAGGAGACGGGCGAAGGCGCCTACGAAGTCGCAGGCCGCGGCGAGTTGCAGCTCGGCGTCCTTGTGGAAACCATGCGGCGGGAGGGCTTCGAGCTTTCCATTTCGCGTCCCCGCGTGCTGTTCCAGAAGGGCGAAAGCACCGGCGAGCGGCTGGAACCGATCGAGGAAGTCACCATCGATGTCGACGATCCTTATACGGGCATCGTCATTGAAAAGGTCTCGCAGCGCAAAGGCGAGTTGCAGGACATGCGTCCCACCGGCGCGGGCAAGACGCGCTTGCTGTTCTTCGCGCCATCCCGCGGCCTGATCGGTTACCACGGCGAGTTCCTCACGGACACGCGCGGCACCGGCGTCATCAACCGGATGTTTCATGGCTACGCGCCTTTCAAAGGCGCAGTCGAGGGCCGCCGCAACGGCGTGCTGATCTCGACCGACAACGGCGAAGCCGTGGCCTACGCGCTTTGGTATCTGGAGGAGCGCGGCAAGCTGTTCATCGTGCCCGGCACCAAGGTGTATCAGGGCATGATCATCGGCGAGCACTCCAGAGACAACGATCTTGACGTCAACCCCCTGAAATCGAAGCAGCTGACCAACATCCGCACCACCAGCAAGGACGAGGCGGTCCGGCTCACGCCGATCGTGCCCATGACACTGGAACAGGCGATCGCCTACATCGAGGACGAGGAGCTTGTCGAAGTGACGCCCCAATCCATCCGTCTGCGCAAACGGGTACTGGTTCCGCATCTTCGCAAGCGCGCCAAGGCGGAGGCGACGCCATGAGGTTTCTGCCGGCCGGTATCGTTCTGGGAGCAGTGTCCATCGTCACGCCGGCCATTGCCGACACGCAAACTCGTGCATTGTCGTTGATCGACGGCGCCTTGCATGATGCGGTGCAGAAGCAGGGTTTCGGCGGTTATGTTCTGGTTGAAGTTCGCGGCAAACCAATCTTCAGCAAAGGCTATGGGTATGCTGACCGCGAGAAGAGAATTCCGTTCCGTATCGACACCATCGCGCAGATCGGCTCGATCACGAAATCCATGACGGCATTTGCGATTCTCATGCTGGCGCGCGAGGGCAAAATCGACATTGAAAAACCGGTGAAGACCTACTTGCCGGGCGCGGCCGAGCCCGCGGCCTCGGCCACCATCCATCAGCTTCTCACGCATCACGCCGGGCTCACCGATCATTGCGGCGAGGATTTCGACCGCCTCACGAAGGAAACCGAGCTTCACGCCTGCATGGCCAGGCCGCTCGAATTCAAACCGGGTGAGGATCATTACTCCAACATGGGCTACTCCATCCTCGCGGCTGTGGTGGAGCAGGTTTCCGGCGAAAGCTGGGAAGACTATGAGCGGGAGCATCTGTGGAAGCCTCTCGGCATGGCGAGCACCGAGTTCGCGCAATTCCGCGACGCGAAACCTGAGCGGTTCGCTTATGGATATCCGCCGGGCAGGCCGCGGGATGATGTGATCTCGGATTCCATCGCCAAGCTGGGCGGTGCCGACTGGAATTTGCGCGGCAATGGCGGGGTTCAATCAACCGTTACCGATATGGAGCGCTTTTACCAAGCCCTAAGCGGCAAGATGGCCGGAATTCCACCGGATGTCGCGGCGTTAATGATCAAGCCGCAAGACCCAATCGAAGGAGAGGCTTGGGAAGCCTATGGATTCGCTGTCCGTCTCGACAAGAACAGCAAACCCTATCGCATCGGCTTTGCCGGATCGGACGAGGTTTTCATGACCTATTTCGGATGGCTGCCGCAGCAGGATGTCTTCATCTATGTGGTCGGCAACAATGGCATGGACAATGTGAGATCCGTCATCCAGAAGGTATTGCACTCTGCGTACGAGGTCGCCGGCATTACCCCGGA
This sequence comes from Alphaproteobacteria bacterium, assembly GCA_019241645.1. Taxonomy (GTDB): domain Bacteria; phylum Pseudomonadota; class Alphaproteobacteria; order Micropepsales; family Micropepsaceae; genus Rhizomicrobium. The sequence continues at coordinate 169,613 of JAFAWQ010000029.1, read as the reverse complement.
TATGCTGCAGCCGCAGAAGAAGTAGTTGCCGGCCGTCACCCTCGCCGGTACGCGATGACGATGCGGATTGATGGATGAGGCGGGGCGGAGCCGACGACGAAACAGTTGCGTTTGCCCATCGGCTGGCGAATGCCGCCGGAGCAGCCATCCGGCCTTATTTTCGTCGCCGTATCGACGTCACCGACAAGGCTGGTGTCAGCACCCCCTTCGATCCTGTGACGGTCGCCGACCGCGAAGCGGAACTGGCCATGCGGGCCGTCATCGAACGGGAGCGTCCCAACGATGGCATTCTGGGCGAGGAATTCGGCGAGAAGCCTTCCTCCAACGGACGCCGCTGGGTGCTCGACCCGGTCGATGGCACACGCGCTTTCATTACCGGACGCCACGAATGGGCCTCGCTCATTGCGCTGGAGGATAATGGTTCGCCAATCCTCGGTTTGATCGACCAGCCGGTCTTGGGTGAACGCTTTATTGGCGTGAACGGCGAGGCCCGCATGCTGAAGGGGGACGAAAGCCTGCGCCTCCAGGTTCGGTCGTGTCCGAATCTTGCCGAAGCCATTCTCTGCGCCACCCATCCCAGCGCCTACTTTACCGAGGAGGAGAGCCGCGCCTTTGTGCGGGTTGAACGGCGCGTCCGGATGACTCGCTTCGGCGGCGATTGCTATCTCATCGTGGCGCTGGCGCTGGGCTTTGTCGACCTGATTGTCGAATCCACTCTTAAACGCTGGGATATTGCTGCTCTTATTCCCATTGTCGAAGGGGCCGGCGGCCTTATCACCAACTGGCAGGGCAGATCATGCGAATCGGGCGGCCAGGTCCTGATCGCCGGAGATCCTCGCATTCATGAAGCCGCCATGGCGTTGCTCGCCGGGTAGTCCGGCCAGGTAGGGCATTGGCCGGCGGGTGGTGCTCCGCAATATCGCGCTGCAATTGCAAGATCCCGCGAGGTGCGTCTTTCGCTGGCGCAATCCAATTTTTTTCGCCTATAGTGGCCGCTCAATCAACGGTGGGAGGTTTCCATGCGAAAAATCTTGTTGGGCGCGAGCGCCCTTGTGAGTGCTGCGCTGCTGGCGAATACGGCAGTAGAAGCAGCGACATACATACCCATAGCGCCGCCCAGCGGGGCAGTGACCACGCTTCCGTTCGGGATCAACGACCATAACATCATTGCCGGCGGTTACACCGATTCAGCCGGCGTCCTGCACGGGTTCTACGGCCCGCCTGACGGCAGCGACTACACCACCTTCGACCTCAGCGGCGGCGGAGTGACGGGCATCGAGGCGCGGGGCATCCGCAATGACGGAAGCATTACCGGCCTCGCCTTGGCCAGCGGCTTCACCTTCGGCAAGGAATTCTTTCGCTTTAAGGGCGGCTCGATCAAGCTGCTGAAGCACAACAAGAAGGTTCAGGACGGCGTGGTTCAGGGAGGCAACGATTCGGGGCTTTATGTCGGCGATTATCTCGACGCCGATGGAACCACCCGGCTCGGATTCGAAGGAAAGGCGGCGAAATACAAAGCGGACCTCGTTCTGCCGAAGGTCAAGGGCGTAACCTCGACCAACCCGCGCCAGATCAACAACAAGGGCGTTGTGGCCGGCGGCTACATCGGCTCGGACGGCGTGCAGCATGGCTTTGTGCTCGACGGCAAGAAACTGAAGTCGTTCGATCATCCCGATGCCGTCGGCGTGACCGTGGCGGAGGGCATCAACGATGACGGACAAGTTGTCGGGCTCTATCAGGACTCAAGCGGCAACCGGCATGGCTTCCTGTATGATGTTTCCAGTGGCGACTTTACCGCGATCGATCCGGGCGATGGGTCAAGCGCGCAGGAAGCCTGGGGCATCAACAACGCCGGCTTGATTGTCGGCGACACCGGAAGCGGCACATTTCCCTTCCTCTATTGCCCGCTGAAAAAGAAGGATTGCCCGAAAGGGGCGAGTGCGCCGGTATCGCATTCGAACCCGCTCCACCCCGTGAAAGGCGCGTTCAATATGCCATAGGGTGACTGATGGCTGCTGGCGACTCGCCCGGCGCAGCCATTTGGCAGAAAAAGGGGCCACGTATCGCGTGGCCCCTTTTTTCATTCACATCAGCCCGCCTGCGTCTGCGATGGTTCCGGCTGCGCCTCGACCTGCTGCTTCTTGGTGAGATCTTCGCCGGTCTCCTGATCGACCACCTTCATGGACAGGCGGACCTTGCCGCGATCGTCAAAGCCAAGCAGCTTCACTTTCACCGTATCGCCCTCCTTCACCACGTCGGATGTTTTTGCCACGCGCCGCGGCGCAAGCTCGGAGATGTGAACGAGGCCGTCCTTCGGCCCGAAAAAGTTCACGAAGGCGCCGAAATCCATCACCTTCACGACCCTGCCGTCGTAGATCTCGCCAATCTCGGGCTCGGCCACGATGCCCTTGATCCACTTTAACGCGGCCCGGATGGATTCGCCGTCCGCGCTAGCGATCTTTACCGTGCCGTCGTCCTCGATATTGATCTTGGCGCCGGTCTTCTCGACGATTTCGCGGATCACCTTGCCGCCTGAGCCGATCACTTCGCGGATCTTGTCCGTCGGAATCTTGATGGTTTCGATGCGCGGGGCATGTTCGCCCAGTTGCTCGCGGGAGCGGCTGATGGCTTTCGCCATCTCGCCAAGGATATGGATGCGCCCGTGGTGCGCCTGATCGAGCGCCACGCGCATGATCTCCTCGGTGATGCCGCTGATCTTGATGTCCATCTGCAAAGAGGTGACGCCCTGGTCGGTGCCCGCCACCTTGAAATCCATGTCGCCCAGATGATCCTCATCGCCGAGAATGTCGGAGAGCACCGCAAAGCGATCGCCCTCCTTGATCAAACCCATGGCGATTCCGGCGATGGGACGTTTCAACGGCACGCCGGCATCCATTAGCGCCAGCGAGGTGCCGCAGACGGTCGCCATCGAGGACGAGCCATTGGATTCGGTGATCTCGGAGACCACCCGCAGCGTGTACGGGAACTCGTCCTTCTTCGGCAGCATGGGATGCACGGCGCGCCACGCCAGCTTGCCGTGCCCGATCTCGCGTCTGCCCGGCGCATTCATGCGGCCGGTTTCACCCACGGAATAGGGCGGAAAATTGTAGTGAAGCATGAAGTGCTGCTTGTACGTGCCTTCCAGCGAGTCGACGAATTGCTCGTCCTCTCCGGTGCCAAGCGTCGCCACTGCGAGCGCCTGTGTTTCACCGCGCGTGAACAACGCCGAGCCGTGCGTGCGCGGCAAGATCCCGACCTCGGCGGTGATCTGGCGAACGGTCTTGGTATCCCGTCCGTCGATGCGGCGGCCCGTATCGAGCAGCGCGTGGCGCATGACCTGCGCTTCGACCTCGTGAAACAGACCGTTGAATTTGTTCTCGGGAAGCTTTCCCTCGCCCTCGCCGACAAATTCCAGCGCGGTACGCGCGCGAATCTCCGCTATCCTGTCGCGCCGGGCATGCTTCTCCGGAATCTGGAATGCACTGGCGAGCTCCACGCTGGCCCACGACTTGATTTTCTCGACGGCCACTTTGGTCTCGTTTGCGGGAATGTCGCGCGGTTCCTTGGCCGCCTTCTCGGCCAGCCGGATGATGGCGTCGATCACGGGCTGCATGCCGCGATGACCGAACATGACTGCTCCGAGCATCACCTGCTCGCTCAGTTCCTGTGCTTCCGATTCCACCATCAACACAGCATCGGCGGTGCCGGCAACCACCAGATCGAGTTGCGAATTGGGCATCTCGTCCACCGGCGTGTTCAGGACGTATTCGCCGTTGATGTAGCCCACGCGCGCCGCGCCGATCGGCCCCATGAACGGAATGCCGGACAGCGTCAGCGCGGCAGATGTGGCAACCAAGGCCACGATATCGGGGTCGTTCTCCATATCGTGACTAAGAACGGTGACGATAACCTGCGTCTCGTTGCGATAGCCCTCGGCAAACAGCGGACGAATCGGGCGATCGATCAGGCGCGAGACCAATGTCTCGCGCTCGGTGGGACGGCCTTCGCGCTTGAAATAGCCGCCTGGAATCTTGCCGGCCGCGAAATACTTCTCCTGGTAATTCACCGTGAGAGGAAAGAAATCGATACCGGGCCGCGGACTATGCGCGCCGACCACGGTCGCCAGCACAACAGTCTCGCCATAAGTGGCAAGCACCGAACCGTCCGCTTGTCTTGCGACCTTGCCTGTTTCGAGGACGAGCTTGCGGCCGCCCCAATCAATTTCCTCTTTTGCAATATGGAACATCGTTCTGATCCTTCCTTTCCTTGGGCCGGATTGCCCAAGGGCCTTCCTTCGAGATCATCTCAAAGAAATGATTGTGCGCCGGCTCGCGACATCGCAGGCCAGCGCGAAGCTTTGCGAGAGACGGAAGGCGCCGACTTTCAGCGCCGCAGACCCAGGCGGGAGATCAGCGATTCGTATCGCTTTCCGTCGGTGGACTTGATGTAGTCGAGCAAACGGCGGCGCTGAGACACGAGCTTAATCAGCCCGCGGCGCGAGTGATTGTCCTTCATGTGCGTCTTGAAGTGCTCGGTCAGATTCGCGATGCGCTCCGAGAGCACGGCGACCTGAACGTCGGGGGAGCCTGTGTCGCCCTCCTTCGCGCCGTATTCGGAAATCAATTCGTGTTTGCGTTCGGCAGTAATCGACATTCGGTCATCCAGTTCCAAAGTTGAAGACACGGAATGGTCTCAGCTCTCCAGCCTGCAAGGCGGCGAGCGCAACAGGCTCGCCATCGCCGGTGGAGAGATAGACCGTGAGCCCTTGCAGATCGTCGTTGTCAGCCTCTTCCGAAAGACGTGCGAACAAATTTGCCCGCATCAATATCGGATTCCCGCTGCGCAGCCGGACCGCATCTGGACCTGTAACGGCCAGCGCCGGGATGCCGTCCAGCGCGGTCGAAATAGGCCTCAAGTACTCAAAAGCGGCGGGACTATGCATAGAACGCTGCAGGGTTTCCAGTGGCACGGCGTCTTTTTCTGAAAAGCCGCCAATGGCCGTGCGCCGGAGCCGGGAGACATGACCAACGGTTCCAAGCGCCCGGGCCAGGTCGCGGACCCAGGCGCGCACGTAAGCCCCTTTACCACAACGCATTTCGAAGTCCGTGTGGTCTGCATCGGGGGTGCCGGTAACGCGGGCTTCGTGAATGGCGACGCTTCGCGGTTCGAGGGCCACCGCCTCGCCTTCCCGAGCAAGATCATAGGCACGCTCCCCGTGCACCTTGATGGCGGAGTAAGCGGGGGGAACCTGGGCAATCTCGCCGATAAACCGGGGCAGCAGGGCTTCGATCTGCTCGCGGCGGGGCCGGATGCCGGATTCAGCGGTCAGGCGGCCCTCCGCATCGTCGCTGTCACGCGCCTCGCCCCAGCGCGCCGTAAACCGGTAAGTTTTCTCGGCTTCCATAGCGAACGGAACCGTTTTCGTGGCCTCGCCAAGCGCCACCGCCAGCACCCCGGTCGCCATGGGATCGAGCGTTCCCGCGTGACCGGCTTTCTGCGCATCGAATACCCGGCGAACCGCGGTTACCACTTGGGTCGAAGTCAAACCTTGCGGCTTGTCCACGATCACCCAACCATGCACGGCAGAGCCTTTGCGCCTACGGCTCATCGTTGTCGTCCGAATGTTCCTGCAGGTCACGCTGCACGCGGGACGATTTCAGAAGCGTCTCGATCTTTTCCGCTTCCGCGAAGGAAGTATCTTCGAGAAAGCGCAGTTCGGGCGTGAATTTGAGGGTGATCGTCTTGCCCATCATGCCGCGAATGAAACTCCGGTGACGGTTCAGCGCATCCACAATGGCCTTTGCGTTCCGGCCGCCAAGCGGTTCGACAAACACGCTCGCATGCCGCATGTCGCCGGATGGCTTGACCTGCGTGACCGTCACCGAGACGCCATCGAGGTCCGGATCGCGCACCTCTCCCTTGGTGAGGATCTCAGAAAGGGAATGGCGCAGCAGCTCGCCGACACGCAGCTGCCGTTGCGAGGGACCAGCCCCACTCCGGTCAGGACGACGTGGCATCTGCCGTTCCTTCGTACCCGAACCTGGCGATCCACGGCTCAAGCAGCGGCATGACCGGTTTCATCTGTTCGGCGTAGGGCCGCCACTGCGCCATGCTCTCCCGCCTGATACCGCGCGAAATCTGAGCCGCGTTAGGGGTCGCCATATCGCTGTGCCGGACGCGCTCGGCATAACCGGTCAGCGCGACATTCGGATCGACGCCCATGAACCCGCACAGCGCGCGAGTCTGCCCTTCGAAATCCAGGACAAGATCCTCATGCCGGATTTCGCGGAAAGGTAGGGCGATCTTTGTCCGGTAGAGTTCGAGCAACCGCATGGTCGCATCATAATAATTGGTGGCGCCCTCAAGTGTCAGAAGCTCATACATCTGGCGCGTGAAAGCGAACCGCCGGCGAAAACAGGAAAGCACGACATCGCGCGGATCGCGCAACGCGACCAGAATTTTCGCATCAGGGAACAGCTTTGCAATCAGACAAAGAATTTCGGAATAGAGCGGCATCTTTTCGACGAGTACGCCTGTGTCACCGGCGAAACCCGCCGCCGCCGCGCGGCGCCAATAAGCCTCACGATAAGGTGCGAGTTCCGGGTCCGCGAGTGCTGCCAGCTTTTCCAGGCCGGCATCGCTCGCCACCAGTTCGCCCGACTCAGTCAGTGTTTGCGGTTCATCCAGCGCGGTGACATCCGGGTGCGCATTCAGCACATGCGTAAGGAGTGTCGTGCCCGACCGCGGGAAGCCCAGCAGAAAGACGTGCGAGCGGACTGACGAGTTGCCCTTTTTGGACATCCAGCTTTCGGCGGGCGCACCGGAAACGTAGGCGGCGATGCGCCGGGAGCGGTCAAGCGCCGTTTCGACCTCGGTACCGGCTGGTGGCGCGTACAGCACCCGCAGTTCTTCTCCGCCCTTCGAATACGCCGCAAAGGCTTCAGAATATCGTCCCAGGCCATCGAGCGCGTCACCCAGCATTCGCTCCCCTATTGCTTCAATAATTCTGCCGATCTTTGGAATTGCCATGACCGCCCTCAGCCGGTCGTGAGCGTCTTGGTATTTTCCTTCGTCAATGTCGGCAGCGGCTATGGCAAAGCTCGCAAAAGCCTGCGTGCGATCCAGCGACAGAGCCATCGCACCGAATTTTCGCGCCTTGTCCATCTCGCCGCGATTCGCAGAGATGAATGCCAGGCGCGCCGCCGCATCGGCGCGGCGGGGATCGCGTTCGAAAGCGCGCTCCAGCAAGGAACATGCGCGTTGCGTTTGCCTCAGTTGCTCGAAAACGCCAGAAGTTGTCACCAGCAGGTCGACATCGTCAGGCGCGAGCGCCAGCGCCTTTTCCAGATATGGAACGGCCTCGTCGGACCGTCCAAGCTGGTGGAGCGCGGTGCCTGCTGCATTCAGGGCATCGATGTTGCGCGGCGCAAGTTCGCAAGCCCGCGCGGCGAGCCTCAAAGCGCTCTCATAGTCGTTCTGCTCCAGGTTTCGATATGCCGAAAGCGTCAGGAGCTGTGGTTCTTCAATCCCGATCGCGATCGCCTGCTGCGCGACATCGCAGGCGCGCTGCAGGTCGCCCTGCCGGAGCGCTGTCTGGGCGGCTTGCACGTAGCGCGCCAAATCCAAAGGAACGTTAGGTCGAAGCATTTGACGCGATCACGCCGCTAGAGGGCGCGCTTGATCGTCTCCACCTCGAAGGCTTCGATCACATCGCCCTTCTGAAGATCCTGATAGTTGGCGAACGACATGCCGCACTCCTGGCCGGCGACGACCTCGCGCGCATCGTCCTTGAAGCGCTTCAGCGTGGACAATTCGCCTTCGTGTATCACCACCTGATCTCGAATGAGGCGCACGCGCGCGCCTCGGCGGACCACGCCTTCGGTGACGCGGCAGCCCGCAACCTTGCCGATCTTGGTGATGGCGAAAACCTCCAGCACTTCGGCATTGCCGAGGAATTTCTCCCGCAATTCCGGCGTGAGCATGCCGGAGAGCGCGGCCTTCACGTCATCCACCACGTTGTAGATGATGTTGTAATAGCGGATCTCGACGCCGTCGCGCTTGGCGCGCTCGCGCGCCTGCGCGTTGGCCCGCACATTGAAGCCGATGATCGCTGCACCGGAGGCATGCGCGAGAATCACGTCGGACTCAGTAATCCCGCCTACGCCGGATTGCAGAACCTGCACGGCCACCTCATCGGTGCCAAGTTTCGCAAGCGCCCCCTGAATCGCTTCCGACGAACCTTGAACATCGGCCTTGATCACCAGCGGGAGCAGCCGCTTCTCGCCGTCCTTCTGCGTCTTCAGCAGCTGGTCCATCGATTGCCGCGCCAGATTTGTCTGGCGCGTTTCGCGCCGTTTGCGCGTGCGGTATTCCGTGACTTCGCGGGCGCGCGCCTCGTCGCCAACCACGACGAATTCGTCGCCCGCTTCGGGAACGCCGGAAAGACCCAAGACCTCGACCGGAGCGGCAGGCCCGGCGTTCTGGACGGTTTCACCGCGATCGTTCACGAGAACACGGACGCGTCCCCATTCCGAGCCCGCCACGACGATATCGCCGACCTTCAGCGTGCCCCGCTGAATAAGCACGGTCGCCACCGGGCCGCGCCCTTTGTCCAGCTTCGCCTCGACCACCGCGCCTTCGGCGGAGCGGTCCGGGTTTGCCTTGAGATCGAGAACTTCCGCCTGCAGCAGGATCGCCTCTTCCAGCTTGTCGAGATTCGTTCCCTTCGTCGCGGAGACCTCGATACATAAAGTCTCGCCACCTAGGTCCTCGACTTGGATCTCCTGCTGCAGCAATTCGGTTTTGACGCGCATTGGATTTGCGTCAGCTTTGTCGATCTTGTTGACGGCGACGATGATCGGCACGCCGGCCGCGCGCGCGTGACTGATCGCTTCGACCGTCTGCGGCATGACGCCGTCGTCGGCTGCGACCACCAGAATGACAATATCGGTCACCTTGGCGCCGCGCGCGCGCATCGCCGTGAACGCCGCGTGACCCGGCGTATCCAGAAACGTGATCCGCGCGCCGTTGTGCATCTGCACCTGGTAGGCGCCGATGTGTTGCGTGATGCCGCCGGCTTCGCCTGAAACGACATCCGTCGCGCGCAGCGCGTCGAGCAGCGAGGTCTTGCCATGGTCCACGTGCCCCATGACCGTAACGATGGGCGGGCGAGGCAGCAGATTTCCGGCGTCATCCTGGGCGCCTTTCAGACCTTCGAGAACGTCCGATTCCGCCACCCGCTTCACAGTGTGACCGTATTCTGTTGCGACCAGCTCGGCCGTATCGGCGTCTATGACATCGTTCACCGTGGCCATGATGCCGTTCTTCATCAGCACCTTGATCACGTCGACTGAGCGCCGCGCCATGCGGTTGGCAAGTTCCGCCACGGTGAGCGTTTCGGGAATCGTCACTTCGCGGGGGCCCGCCGGGCCCGCTGGAGGTTGTGGCGCGCCTTTCACACGCTGCAAATGCCGCCGGAACGAGGCGACCGAGCGCATGCGCTCGTCCTTGTCGGACAGGGCTGCCGTTACAGTGAGTTTGCCGCGCCGCCGGATGTCGGCGCCCTTGCGCGCTGGCGTTTTGACCGGCGCCTTGGCGCCTTTTTTGGGCGCCTCTTCCTCTTCCTCTATCGGCGGCCGGGCGCGGCGCAGGCCCTCGACCGGTGTTGCAGCCGGTTCTTCCTTCTTCTCGAGACGGCGGCTGGCCTCCTCTTCCGCATGCCGGCGCGCCTGTTCATCCGCTGCCTTGCGGGCATCTTCCTCCGCCTTGCGCTTCTCTGCAGCGACGCGCTCCTTGGCGAGACGCACCTCCTCGACTGCGCGGTGCTTGGCGTCTTCCTCAGCTCTCTTGCGGGCTTCCTCTTCGTGCACGCGTGCGTCGGCAATGGCCCGGGAGCGTGCCTCCTTTTCTTCATCCGTAAGCTGCCGGAGCACGACGCCGGCGCGGTGAGGATCCCGCGCTTGAGCAACCGGCTCGGGCGCGCGGGTTTCCAATTCCGGAGGGGGGTGTCTTTCTGAAGCAGGCTTTGGGGCGGGCGAGGGTGTGACGCGGGCGCGTTTCTTTTCCACCACCACGGCCTTGCTGCGCCCGTGGCTGAAGCTTTGCTTGACCGTGGATGTTTCGGTCTTTTTCAGCGACAGCGTCTTGCCCGCCGGGCGGGCCGTACGCGATGCGTCGTTGGTCTCGCTCATACTTACCTTTCATCCGGAACGGGAGTCGGACCCGTTCTCATCGAATCGCGCGGCCGGAAGCCTCGAAGCCTTTCGGCATCGAGCGCCAACCGATCCGCAAGCGGCCCCGGAAAGAGGGCTGCGTGTATCACATTCTCCCGCCCCAGGGCCATGCTCAATTCAGCAGCGGTCAGACAGTCAATGACCTGCAAATCGAGGCAGTGCGCGCGCGCGGCCGCGAGAACTTTTCGACGGCCGTCTTCCGCGCCGTCGGAGGCCTCCACAAGTATTGCGGGTTTGCGCCGCTCAGAGAATGCCCGCACGACTGTATCGAAGCCGGCCACCATAATGCCGGCGCGCCGCGCCAAACCAAGATGCTCCTGCATCCGCTTGACGAGAAGCGCCTCGACCCGCTGCGGTAATTCGGCAGAGGCGCGCACGGCTGTCTTGGCGGCTTTGGTGAACAAATTCTTGTCCACCGCGCGTTGCAGAACGGCCCGGTCCGCACCGACCCAAATCCCGCGGCCGGGCAACTTCGCCGCCAGATCGGGAACGATGTCGTTTTCCGGTCCAACCACGAAGCGCATCAAACGCGACTCCGGAAGAACTTCCCGTGTGACGATACAGCGGCGCTCGCGCACGGAAGGTTCCTGTTCAGCGGATGCTTCGGCGATCAGCATCAACCGTCCGCTTCCTCCGACTGTATGTCTTCGCCCGCTTCCTCCGCGCCTTCGGCCGGGGCTTCGATCCAACCGGCCTTTACGCGAGCGTTCATGACGATCGCATTCGCGTCCTCGGACGTCAGACCGAATCCTTCCAACGCGCCCTCCACGCGCACACGTTCCTTGTCCTTGTTTGTTTCGTAATAGCCGAGAATATCGTCGGTGGCGCAACCAGCCAGATCTTCCAATGTCTTGATCTCGTGCTCGCCGAGAGCCACAGCCATGGCAGCCGTAATTCCCTCAACCTCCAGCACGTCATCCGCGACGCCAAGCTGGCGCCGCTTTTCATCCATCTCCCGGTTCTGGGATTCGATGTATTCCTGAGCTCGTGCTTGCAGCTCCTGCGCGGTTTCCTCGTCGAATCCCTCGACAGCCGAAAGTTCATTGAGGGCTACATAGGCAACGTCCTCGATGCTGGCGAAACCTTCCGACGCCAAAAGCTGTGCCACCGTCTCGTCGACGTCCAGCGAATCCATGAACAGTTGCGTCCGCTCGGCGAATTCCTTCTGCCGCCGTTCCGACTCTTCGGCTTCGGTAAGAATATCGATTTGCCAGCCGGTCAGCTGGGAAGCCAACCGGACGTTCTGTCCACGCCGGCCGATGGCAAGCGAGAGCTGCTCATCGGGCACCACCACCTCAACCCGGTGGGTATCCTCGTCGAGCACAACCTTGGTGACCTCCGCTGGCGCCAGTGCATTGACGATGAAGGTCGCCGGATCGGGATTCCACGGAATGATATCGATCCGCTCACCCTGGAGCTCTTGAACCACGGCCTGCACACGCACACCGCGCATGCCGACGCAAGCACCTACGGGATCGATGCTGGAATCCTTGCTGATCACAGCGATCTTGGCGCGGGAACCGGGATCGCGCGCCACGGCGCGGATTTCGATGATACCGTCGTAAATCTCCGGCACTTCCTGCGCGAACAGCCGCACCATGAATTGGGGATGGCTGCGCGACAAAAAGATCTGCGGCCCTCGGACTTCCCGCCGCACGTCGTAGATATAGGCGCGAATGCGGTCACCGGTGCGGAAGTTCTCGCGCGGGATCATTTCATCGCGGCGCACCACGCCTTCCGCGCGGCCGAGATCGACCACGACGGAACCGAACTCCACCCGCTTCACGATGCCGTGGATGACTTCGCCGATGCGGTCCTTGTATTCCTCGTACTGGCGGTCGCGCTCGGCGTCGCGCACCTTCTGCACGATGACCTGCTTCGCGGCCTGCGCCGCGATGCGGCTGAAATCCACCGGCGGCAAGGTTTCGGCGATGATGTCCCCCACCTGGGCCGCAGGATTGCGCGCGCGGGCATCCTCGAGGCTGATCTCGATCTTGTCGTTCTCGACCAGTTCCACGACGTGCAGATAGCGTGAAACGTGCGTCTCGCCCGATTTTGGGTCGATATCGACGCGGATCTCGTTTTCGCTGCCATAGCGCGCCTTGGCGGCACGCTGCATCGCCTCTTCCATCGCGCCGATCACGACCGCCTTGTCGATCGATTTGTCGCGCGCGACTGCATCCGCGATCTGCAGAAGTTCGAGCCGGTTTGCGGCAACGCCAGTGGTCATATGTTTTCTCCAAGCCCTAAATGTTGGCGGCCGTTGGCCACCCGAAATTCCTAATTCGTTTCTCCGCTGCCTGCCGCTGGACGGTTCTTGCGCGCTTTCAGATCTTCCGCGATCAACCTATCGGTCAGCACAAGCTTGGCCTCCGCGATGCTGCGAAACGGAAATTTGAGCCGCTGACGATCGACATCGATGACGACATCATTGCCGTCCAGGCCGAGCAGTAAACCCTTGAACCGCTTGCGGCCGTTGGCATCGGGCGAATTCAACTCCAGCCTGGCTTCGTGTCCGGACCAGCGCGAGAAATCGACGAGACGCGTCAGGGGACGGTCGATGCCAGGCGAAGAGACTTCCAGCACGTAGTCTCCTTCGATGGGGTCTTCGCGGTCGAGGAATTCGGATAATTCCCGGCTCAGACGCGCGCAGTCTTCCACGTCCATCTGCCCGTCAGCCCGTTCAGCCATGATCTGAAGGGTTTTGGTCTTACCGCCAATCAGACGCAGCCGCACAAGCCGATATCCCGTCGCTTCCACGACAGGGGCGATAACAGTCTCGAGCTGCGACATGGCGGTGAGGATCGCCAAACTCCAAGCAAAGGTTTCTCCCCGCGGCGGCTCTATCGAACCGCCACACAACGACATTTCGTTGCATGGGAATGGCCCCGATATAGGCGCGGGGGCCGGGAAAAGCAAGTCAGCGCCGCACGAACCTTAAGAAGGTTGGCTTACCATGCAGCTCTTTCGCTTCGTATCGCGTGGGGGGCCAATCATCCGGGCGGGTTTGCCAATCCGAAGCGCGCGTGGCCGTCCACGCAAAAGCTTCATGCGCCATTAATCGCTCCAGCGTCCATTCCACATATCCGGCATTGTCGCTGGCGAAGCGCAGTTCGGCGCCTGGCTTCATGACCCGCGCGAGTTCGTCCAATATGGCCGTCTGGATGAAGCGCCGCTTGTGATGCCGCATCTTTGGCCAAGGATCGGGGAACAGGATGAAGACGCGGCCCAGGCTGGCATCCGGCAAAGCCTCGAGAATGTCCCGCGCATCGCCCGCATAGATGCGTATATTCGACCAATGACCCCCACCCGATCCGCTGCGCGGACCGTCCTCCCCCTTGCAGGGGGAGGAAAGCGTAACGCGATCCTCCTCATCTCTCCCTGAAAGGTGGAGGTCGCGAGCCGAAAGCGGGCGGGTGGGGGTCAATGCTTCGATATGCGACAACAGTTTTACCACACCGTTGACGTACGGCTCGGCGCCGATGAGTCCGATATCTGGGTTGTGTCGGGCTTGCCAGATCAGATGCTCGCCGCCGCCGAAACCGACTTCGAGCCAGACCTCTTCGGCGGATTCGGAAAAATCGCTGCGCGGATCGGCATTCGGGCGGAGGTTCAGTTCGAATTCAGGCAGCAGGCAATCAAGCAGGGATTGTTGATGCGCAGAAAGTCTCGGCCCCTTGCGGCGGCCGTAGAGCATGCGGCGCGTGCGTTCGGCGTGTCCGCCTCTCACATCAGAAGCAGCGCTTGAGCGCGTCCGCGAGATCGGTCTTTTCCCAGCTGAAGCCGCCGTCCGATTCTGGTGCGCGACCGAAGTGGCCATAGGCGGCCGTGCGCGCATAAATGGGCTGATTCAGCTTCAAATGCTCGCGAATGCCACGCGGCTTGAGACTCATCATCTCCGGCAGCACGGCTTCCAGTTTCGCTTCGTCGACTTCGCCCGTACCGTGCAGATTGACGTAGACCGAAAGCGGATCAGACACGCCGATGGCATAGGAAATCTGGATGGTGCAACGGCCGGCGAGCCCTGCCGCGACCACGTTCTTCGCCAAGTAACGCGCGGCATAGGCCGCCGAGCGGTCGACCTTGGTCGGATCCTTCCCAGAAAACGCGCCCCCGCCATGCGGGGCCGCGCCGCCATAGGTGTCGACGATGATCTTGCGGCCGGTGAGCCCACAATCGCCGTCCGGTCCGCCGACGACAAAGGCGCCGGTCGGATTCACATGCCAGCTGGTGAGGCCGTTGATCCAGTCTTTCGGCAGCGCTTCATGGACGTAGGGTTCGATGACGGCGCGCACATCCTCGGACGTCATCGCCTCATCGAGATGTTGCGTCGAGACCACGATCTGCGTGGCTTCCACGGGCTGGCCGTTTTCATAGCGCACGGTCACCTGGGATTTCGCATCGGGTCCAAGTTTCGGTGCGGCGCCCGCGTGTCGCGCGTCGGCCATCAGCTTCAGAATCTTGTGACTGTAGAAGATCGGCGCCGGCATCAGCTCCGGCGTTTCGCGGCAGGCATAACCGAACATGATGCCTTGGTCGCCAGCGCCTTCATCCTTGTTGCCCCGCGCATCGACCCCTTGCGCGATATGCGGCGACTGCGCATGCAGGAGAACCTCCACCTCGGCGGTTCGCCAGTGAAAACCATCCTGCTCGTAGCCGATGGCGCGGATGGCATTTCGGGCGACGTCGACAATGGCTTCCTTGCTCAGGTGTTTCGGGCCGCGCGTTTCGCCCGCAATGACGACCCGGTTGGTGGTAGCCAAGGTCTCGCAGGCGGCGCGGATATCCCAGGGCGAGAGTCCGCTCTTGGGGCCTTCCCGGAAGAAGAGATCGACGACCTCGTCGGAAATGCGGTCGCAGACCTTGTCGGGGTGGCCTTCGGACACGCTCTCGCTGGTGAACAAATAGTTGCCGCGCATGCCGGCGCCTCGCTTGCCTGGAAGGCGTGCCTTCTTGCAAGAACGTGGCCGGGGGTCAACAGCAACGCCCACGAGCCAGCCAGAGCGAGAGCCCTCGACGAAACCGCGGGTTTTCCTCTAAGCGAAGCCCGTGGCGGCGTGAGCATTGCTGCCTGACTGGAGTTTGAATGTCCGGAGTTGACGATCTCGAACGGGGTCTCGTGAGCGCGGTTGCGGCCGCGGCGGACGAAGCCACGCTGGAGCAGTTGCGTGTATCCGCGCTTGGCAAGAAGGGCAGCATCAGCGAGCTGCTCAAGACGCTTGGCAACATGTCGCCGGAGGAGCGCAAGGAGAAAGGTCCGCAATTCAATACGCTTCGCGACCGTGTGAGCGAGGCGATTGCTGAGCGCAAGACGGCCTTGCAGGAGCAGGCGTTGAACGCGCGGCTTGCTTCGGAACGGGTGGATGTCACGTTGCCCGTGCGACCCGAGCCGCTGGGTACCATCCATCCGGTGTCTCAGGTGCTGGATGAAATCACAGCCATCTTCGCCGACATCGGATTCTCTGTGGCCGAAGGGCCTGATGTGGAATTCGATGACTACAACTTCACCAAGCTGAACATCCCGCCCGATCATCCAGCGCGGCAGATGCACGACACGTTTTATGTGTCGCCGCAGAAGGACGGTTCTCGCCACGTCCTACGCACGCACACTTCTCCGGTGCAGGTGCGCACCATGCTGTCCCAACAGCCGCCGGTCCGCATCATTTCGCCGGGCCGGGCGTACCGCGTGGATTCCGACGCCACGCACTCGCCCATGTTCCACCAGATCGAAGGGCTGGTGATCGACGAGATGACCAACCTCGGGCATCTGAAATGGGTGCTGGAAGAGTTCTGCAAGGCCTTCTTCGAAGTGGAGAAGGTGGAGCTGCGCGCGCGGCCGTCGTTCTTTCCCTTCACCGAACCGAGCGTGGAATGGGATCTGCGCTGCGACCGCTCCGTTCCGGGCAAGATCACTTTCGGTCACGGCAACGATTGGCTGGAGCTGGCTGGGTCCGGCATGGTGCATCCGAAAGTGCTGTCCATGTGCGGCATCGATCCGGAGAAATACCAGGGCTATGCCTTCGGCGGCGGGATCGATCGGCTTGCCATGCTGAAATACGGCATCCCGGACATCCGCCCGTTCTTCGAATCCGACATCCGCTGGCTGAGGCATTTTGGCTTCGCGCCGCTCGACATCCCGACTTTGGATGGAGGGCTGTCGCGGTGAAGATCACGCTCTCCTGGCTGAAGGATCATCTGGAAACCGATGCCGATGCACAAATGGTGGGCGACAAGCTCACCTCCATAGGGCTGGAGGTTGAATCCATCGAAGACGCGGGCGCGCGGCTCAAGGATTTCACCGTCGCCCAGGTCATCTCCGCCGAGAAGCATCCCAATGCCGACAAGCTGAAACTGTGCATGGTCGACACGGGTGAGGATCAACCAGTGCAGGTGGTGTGCGGCGCGCCGAACGCGCATACCGGCATGAAGGCTGTGTTCGCGAAACCAGGCGTGACCATTCCGGCAAGCGGCGACGTGCTGAAGATCGGCACCATTCGCGGGGTGGAATCGCGCGGCATGCTGTGCTCGGCGCGGGAGCTGCAGCTGGGCGACGACCACGACGGCATCATCGAATTGCCGGCCGATGCAAAAGTGGGCGAACCGGCGTCGCACGCGTTGGGCTTGAACGATCCCGACATCGACGTGTCGATCACCCCCAATCGTGGCGATGCCACCAGCGTTTATGGGATCGCGCGGGATCTCGCTGCTGCCGATTTCGGTTCGTTGAAGGATGGATCGGTAAAGGCGGTGCCAGGCACATTCCCCTGCCCCAAGAAGATCCAGCTGAACTTCACGCCGGAAACCTCCAACGCATGCCCAATATTCGCCGGGCGCCTGATTCGCAACGTGAAGAACGGCCCTTCGCCCAAATGGGTTCAGGAGCGGCTCAAGGCCGTCGGTTTGCGTCCGATCTCCGCGTTGGTGGATGTGACGAATCTGATCTCGCTCGATCGCGGGCGTCCATTACACGTGTTCGATGCCGATAAGCTCGTCGGAGACATGCAGGCACGGCTGGCGCAAGACGGCGAGCAGATCACAGCACTGGACGGCAAGAGCTACACGCTCGGTTCCGCCATGTGCGTGATTGCCGACGAGAAAGCGGCGCGCGGCATCGCCGGCGTCATGGGCGGCGAGGATACGGCTTGCACCGAAGCCACCACCAATGTGTTCGTCGAGTCTGCCTACTTCGATCCGGTGCGCATCGCGCAGACTGGCCGCAAGCTCGGCATTGTCTCGGACGCGCGCTACCGCTTCGAGCGCGGCGTCGATCCGGAATTCGTGGTTCCGGGGCTGGAACTCGCTACGAAACTCATTCTCGAATTCTGCGGCGGTGAACCATCGGAGATCGTGGTCGCGGGTGCGGTGCCGCAGTGGACGCGCACCATTGCGTTCTCGTCCAATGCCGTGAAGCGACTGGCCGGGATCGAAGTGCCGAAAGCCGAAATCGTACGCATTTTGACGAGACTCGGGTTTGTCGTGAACGGGGACGAGCCACTTTCCGTGCAGCCGCCGTCCTGGCGCAGCGATATCGAAGGCACCGCCGATCTCGTGGAAGAGGTCGTACGCATTTACGGACTGGAAAATGTGCCATCGCAGCCGATGCAGCGCAGTTCGGCCATCGCGCGCCCGACGCTGACATCGGCGCAACGCCGCGCGAAGCTCGTGCGCCGGGCTATCGCGAGCCGCGGCTTCAACGAGGCGATCAACTTCTCCTTTATTACGCGCGCGCATGCGGCACTGTTCGGCGGCGGCGACGATGCGCGGCAGCTCGAGAACCCCATCGCTGCCGATCTCGATTCGCTGCGGCCCAGCCTCCTGCCGTCGCTGCTGGCGGCGTCGCAGCGCAATCAGGCGCGGGGGTTCAACGATCTGATGCTGTTCGAGATTGGCGCGCAGTTTGAGAGCGGCATGCCGGGCGCGCAGCAAACGGTTGCTGCGGGAGTGCGCATCGGCGAGCCGCAGCGCAGCTGGACGAAATCCGCGCATGCGCCGGACGCCTTCGATGTCAAAGCCGACATACTCGCGGCCGTTGAAACCGCCATGGGCGGCGCCATGACGGCGCCGCTGAAAGTGGGTGCCGCGGCCTGGTATCACCCCGGCCGCTCCGGCACCCTCGCGCTTGGGCCGAAGGTGCTCGCATATTTCGGCGAACTGCATCCGAAGGTGATTGCCGCGTTCGATCTCAAAGGTCCGGCCGCAGCGTTCGAAGTCTTTCTAGACGCGATCCCGGAACAAAAGAGCAAGGGCAAAGCGCGCCCGCCGTTTGCGCCATCGCCATTCCAGCCGGTCGAGCGTGATTTCGCGTTCCTGCTGGATGCGAAAGTCTCCGCCGACGAGGTGATCAAGGCAGCGAAATCTGCCGAGCGTGCGCTCATCGAGCGGGTGGACGTGTTTGATCTTTACGAAGGCAAAGGCATTCCGGAAGGCAAGAAGTCGCTCGCCATTGCGGTGCGCCTGCAGCCGAAGGACCGCACACTGACTGATGCGGAGATCGAGGCCATCGCGCAGAAGATCGTCACCGCGGTCACCAAAGCCACCGGCGGCACGCTGCGAGGTTGAGGCTGCTTTTATCCTCCCCCGTTTACGGGGGAGGTGCCGAACAAGCGCAACGAGGGAAGGAGAACATCCACTTCCGTCTCGTGCCTGAGTATTCTCCAAAGTGATCCGCAGACGGAGCAAACTTGTGCTTCGCGATCAACGGGTTGAAGAAAATTTGCGGTCCCAGCAGTCACCACAGGCTTTCCTGACGTATAATATGTGCATGAATGGGATGAGAACGCCGTTCGAAAAGGTACCGCCGCGGGCACACGCCGCTCGCGCGTTGAGAGTGCCTTGCCGCCTTGGTCCTGGCTCTGGGGGTCGATGGATTGCGGTTGGCGAACAAGAGGCACGAATCGGTGACTTCAAATGCGCTGGCCACTCGCGCTCCACAACATCTGGTGTCGTGGAGAACAGGGCGACCTGGCACACGCCCTCCAATTTTCAAAGGTTCGAATGGGAACTTTAGGAACTTTGGTAACGGCTCCTCGCGAACATCGTCGGTGTGCAATTTTCGCCGAACAAAACGAACAACTCTGTTGCGCAAGTTCCCAGCGTGGCCATTTAAGTGACAGCCATGGATGAATCGCCCTTCACTGCCGCCATCCCGCCCTCGCCGGAATCCAACCTGGGCTTCGCAAGCTGGGTCCGGGAAATCACGGAAGCGGCGCGCGCCACCCTGACGAGGCCGGACTATCCGGACGATCTGCCGCGCGGCAACGGCGAAACGGTGCTGCTTATCCCGGGCTTTCTCGCCGGCGACTGGACGATGCATCCACTGCGGGACTTTTTGCGGCATCACAATTATCGCGTCGAATTCTCCGGCATCGCCTTTAACCTTGGCCCAACCGCGGGTCTGATGCCGCATCTGGAGCAGGCCGTGGAGCGCCTGTTCGGCGAAGCTGGCCAGCCGCTGATCGTTATCGGGCAAAGCCTGGGTGGTGCCTTCGCGCGCGCGCTTGCGCACCGGCACCCTGAGAAGATCGCGCAGGTGATTACTCTGGGCAGTCCCATTCGCTTTCCGGTCACCACGCCGCTGGAGGCCATCGTGCGGTGGCTGTCGCCATTTCACGCGCCGGATCTCGCTGCCTTGGTCGAGGAAATTGGGCGAACGCCGGAAGTGCCGGTGACGGCTCTTTATTCCAGAGAAGACGGAATCATCGATTGGCAAAGTTGTCTGCAGGATGAGACTGCCCACTGCGTGAATCTGGAGGTCTCCGGCGCGCATAGCGCCATGGGCTTCAATCCGGAAGCGCAGGCGCTGATCGTCCGCGAAATCGCAAGAGTGGCGGTGGCGAAAAAGAAAAAGGATGGGCCATGAAGAAGACGAACGGTGTCATTGGCTTGGCTGCAGTCCTGATTGCCGGTGCGGCGCACGCCGATGCGCCGGGCATGAAACACGAAATCCGCATTCCGGATCTGCCGAAGCCCTATGCCACGCCGGCGGCCGACAATAGTTCGCAGACCGTGGCGCGGCCGAACGGGTGGCTTCCGCAAGTGCCGAAGGGTTTTACAATTTCGATTTTTGCGGACCACTTGTCGGATCCGCGCTGGATGGCGCTGGCGCCGAACGGCGACGTGTTCCTGGCCGAACCGGATTCCAACCAGATCGTCTTGCTGCGCGATGCCGACCACAACGGCCGCGCGGAGAAGAAGTTCATGTTCGCAAGCGGCTTCGACAGGCCGCACGGCCTCGCCTTTCACAATGGCGCGCTTTATGTCGGCGATCTTAATGCGGTGTGGAAGCTGGAGTATCGCGACGGAGCCACGCAGGCCGGCGCGCGCACACGTGTCACCAAACAGGACTTCGGCGGCAAAGGCGGTCACGGAACGCGCAACATCGCCTTTGATGCGGACGGCGCGCTCTACGTCGCCATCGGCAGCGCCGGCAACATTGAGACGAACGATCCGCCCACGCGGGCCAGCGTGCAGCGCGTCAAGGCTGACGGAACGCTGACGACTTATGCCAACGGCTTGCGCAATCCTGTGGCGATCGTGTTCTCGCCGTCAAACCAGATGTGGGTGACGGTGAACGAGCGCGACGGCCTCGGCGACAATCTTCCCCCGGATTATGCGACGCATGTCGAAGCGGGCGCGTTCTACGGCTGGCCCTACGCTTACATCGGCCCGCATCCCGATCCCACCAATGGCGCCAAGCGTCCCGATCTGGTGGCGAAAACGAAAGCGCCGGACGTATTGTTCCAGGCGCACTCCGCGCCGCTGGGTCTTGTGTTCTACGACGGCGCGCAATTTCCGGCGGACTACAAGGGCGACGCGTTCGTGGCGCTTCACGGCTCCTGGAATTCCGGCAATCCGCACGGCTACAAGGTGGTGCGCATTCATTTCGCGGGCGGTAAGCCGGTTGGGGGCTACGAGGATTTCATCACCGGCTTCTGGGACGGCAAGACAAGCCCCGCGCATGTCTACGGACGCCCCGCAGGATTGCTGGTGGCGAAAGACGGAAGCGTGCTCATCGCGGACGATGCCGGCAAAACCGTCTGGCGGGTGAGTTATGCGGCAAAGTGAAAAGCGGAGGGAATGGTGAAGTTTCTGAACCTCGAAACACGATTGGAGATGGCCCGCGCAACAGTTGCAGTACTACGCGCGCTTCAAGTAGCTGATTCAAAAATGACTTACGGAGAACTGGCAAAGGCTATCGGTATGGTCAAACCCGACGAGAGTTGGGAAGCGCGCCACCGCACTCAGATAGGAGAAATTTTGAAAATCCTCGGTGCGGTGGAAGTGCAATCCGGCTCCGCCGCTGAAACCAATCCAATCGAATTCGAGCGGATTATCACCAAAGAAGGCGAACCCGGGCCCGGGATAGCTAAAAGGTGCAGGATCGTCTGTGACTAGCGGTTCAACTGCGGTCCTTTGCCTTGACACCCTTCGGCGGTGCTTCCTACATACGCCCGGCCCGCAGCTGCGGGTGCCAGGCTAAGGCTTGGGGCTGTAGCTCAGTTGGGAGAGCGCCTCGTTCGCAATGAGGAGGTCAGCGGTTCGATCCCGCTCAGCTCCACCACTCTCGGCCGGAGCGGTTGAGCAACCAAAGGATTCCGCGTGATCGCCCTCGGACACCACCCAATCGTCGCGCTGCTGCTTCTGCTGCTCGACCTCTATTGGTGGGTGGTGGTGATCGCGGTGGTGGTCAGCTGGCTCGTCGCCTTTGGCGTGCTCAACACCTACAATCATCTTGCGCGCTCGATCATTCGCGCGCTCGATGCGCTCACCGAGCCGGTGTTCCGGCCGATCCGCCGCATCCTGCCTTCGCTGGGCGGGCTCGATCTGTCGCCGCTCATCGTGCTGATCGCCATCTGGTTCCTGGAATATGTGCTGGTGTGGGCGGAGGCCAGGTATCTTTACCAGCCGGTGTGAGCAGTGAGCGCGCGCATCATCGACGGCAAGACAGTTGCGGCGCGCCTGAAAGATAAGATTGCGGCGGAAGCAACGCGCCTGAAGGGCGAGCACGGAGTGGTTCCTGGATTGGCCACCGTATTGGTGGGCAACGATCCGGCCAGCGACGTCTATGTGCGCAACAAGAACAAAACCGCCGAACAGCTTGGCTTCCATTCGGTGAGCTTCCATCTGCCGGCCGAAGCCAGCGAAGCCAATGCGCTCGCGCAAGTCCGCTTATTGAACGACGATCCGAAGGTGCACGGCATTCTGGTGCAGATGCCGCTGCCCAAGCAGGTGCGCGAGGAAGCGGTGCTCGACGCGCTCGATCCACGCAAGGATGTGGACGCGCTCACCCCCACCAATGCAGGGTTGCTGCTGAGCGGGCGCGCCACGCTTGTCTCCTGCACGCCGATGGGCGTGATGCTGTTGCTGAAGGAATATGGCGTCGAGGTCGCCGCTGCCAATGCACTGGTAATCGGACGGTCGCTGCTGTTCGGCAAGCCGGCGGCGCAGTTGCTGCTTGCTGCCAACGCCACCGTCACCATGGCGCATTCGAAGACACGCGACCTTGCCGACCATTGTCGCGGCGCGGACATTCTCGTCGCCGCCATCGGCCGGCCGGAATTCGTGCAAGGCGATTGGGTGAAGCTTGGCGCCACTGTTATCGATGTCGGCATCAACCGGGTCGAGGCAGGCGACGGAAAAACCAAACTGGTCGGCGATGTCGACTATGCCACGGCGGCTGAGCGCGCCGGCGCCATCACGCCGGTGCCGGGCGGTGTCGGTGCCATGACCATTGCCTGCCTCATGCGCAACACGCTGATCGCGGCTTCGGCAATTGCCGGAATTCCCCTCTCCAGCGCATCGTGAGCGTCGCCTTCAGCCGAGAGTGGCACTTTGAAGGACGGAAGAGTCGCCGCTCGGAACGATGACAGGGTGTGAATTCAGTTTCGCGGCACGAAGATGGGGACAAACCAGCGTGAGCTTGCCTGTCGGTGTGCGGTAGCTGCATTGCCTGCTGAATTCCTCCCAGGTGTAGTCCTTCCAACCTCCGAGCCCATTGCGGATTTCGGCGTCGACGGCAAAACCGCAGCGCCCGCATTCCGCGTGAAAGTTCTGACAAAGGCTCCGGCGTATGGTTGCGATCATGACCTGCCCTCCGGCAAGCCAACGATGCGCGTCAGAAATTGCGCGGCAATTACGGTGCTTGATCGCTGTTTAAGCAAAAACATCGCGATGAACTGATCGCAAATTAGGAATTTGGCCGAAGCTGTGGCAGGCCTGAGCTTCACAACCGTCGTCGCATATCAGCCGCGATGGTTTCAGGCGCGCCTGCGCCGTCATACGCCGTGACAAATTTTCCATCCGGCCCCATCAGACAAATGACGCTCGAATGGTCGATGGCATAGGCGCCGCCTGACAGAGGGCGCCTGACGGAATAGACGCGATATTCCGACGCCACTTTTGCGATGGCGCCGCTGCTGCCCGTCAGCCCTACAAAACGCCGATCGAAGGACGCCAGATAGAACTTCATGACCTTTGGCGTGTCGTGCCGCGGATCGAGCGTGATGAAGACCGGAACGACCCGGTCGGCAGCGCTCCCCAGCTGCTTCAGCGCCTCGCTCATCAAGGCCAGAGTGACGGGACAGACATCCGGGCAATTGGTGTAACCGAAATAGATCAGCATCCAGCGCCCGCGAAAGTCGGCATCGGTACGCGCTGCGCCGTTCTGGTCCGTGAGCGAGAAGGGACCGCCGACCTGCGCGATACCGGCGCTCACCACGCGCCGGTCGGGAGATGCCTGCCCCGCCAGGTGCCACAGCGATCCAGCGGCGATACAGGCCAGCGCCAGCGCGTAGGGGATGAGCGCTTGTGGTGTGCGGATCATGGCACACTGATAGACTGGCGGGCTCTACACGCGAAACAGGCGTATGGTCCCGGACGTGAACGACCGTGCATTGCCGGAACTGGATGTGGAAAGGCCCGGGCGCTGGCCCCGCCTCGCCGTCGGGCTTTCGCCCTCCGCGCGCGGCCGCGTCCGCCTGCGCACGCTGAACAACCTTCGCTGGATGGCTGTGGCTGGGCAGTCCGTGGCGCTTTTCATCGTCTATTTTGCGTTGAACTATCCGCTGCCGCTGCTCGGTTGCGCGATGGCGGTCGGATTGAGCGTTGCCCTCAATCTGGGGCTCGCCTTCCGCTACCCTGCGGCCCACCGCCTCACCAATCGCGAAGCGACGTTGTACCTCGCCTACGACGTGTTGCAGCTCGCGGCCCTACTGTATTTCACCGGAGGCATCCAGAATCCTTTTGCTCTGATCTTCCTCGCGCCCGTGGTGATCGGGGCCGCTACGCTGAATTTCGGGAACACGGTGGCGCTGGTGCTGCTCGCATTTATTTCCGTGAGCGTGATTGCCCTGATGCACAAACCCCTGCCGTGGGAACCCGGCAATCCGCTGGCTTTGCCGCCCCTCTATCAGGTTGGCATCTGGGCCTCGCTCGTGATCGGCATCGGGTTCACATCGATCTATGCCTGGCGGATTGCCAGCGAAGCGGCGCGACGTTCGGCCGGACTTGCCGCGACACAACTGGCGTTGGCGCGCGAGCACCGCATGGCCTCCATCGGCGCGCTCGCCACCGCCGCAGCCCACGAACTGGGAACTCCGCTCGGGACGATTGCCGTTGTGGCGCGCGAGCTGGAGCGGGCCCTGCCGCCGGGCTCTGCCGAAGCCGAGGATGCCAGGCTGTTGCGTGCGGAGGCGGAACGGTGCCGTGGCATTCTCACGACGCTGGCGCGACCGGAAGAAAGTGTGATCGGTGCCCTGGAACGCCTGCCGCTGGGCGCGTTGCTCGACGACCTCGCGGGCGAATATCGCGGCGGTGAAATCAGCATCCGGATAGAAGTGCCGAAGCCTCCGCCCGGCAATCCGGAACCAAAAGTGTGGCGCGCGCCGGCTCTGCTGCACGGATTGGGCAACATCATCGACAATGCCGCTGACTTCGCACAGTCCATGGTGCGCATCAAAGCGGAATGGAACGCGCGGGAACTCTGGATCGTGGTCGAAGATGACGGCTCGGGCTTCGCGCCGGACATTCTGGAGCGGATCGGCGAGCCGTACGTCACCTCCCGGCCGGGAAGCTACGCCGTCTCCGATACTGAAATCGAACCCGCTTCCACCTATGGCGGGCAGCAAGGAATGGGGCTTGGCTTTTTTATCGCGAAGACGCTGATCGAACAGACGCATGGCAGCCTTAGCGCCTCTAACTGCAATGGGGCCGGCGCCCGGGTCGTCGCGCGGTGGCCGCGCGGTGCGGTTGACGGTGAGGTGCCGCCGGGCACGATGGGCGTGCTCTAGCCGGGCGAGTTCCGCCATTCGCCTTCTATCGTCTTGTCTGATGCGCCGGAACTCTATACGCCCGCGCGCGAGGAAATCCGCCATGTCCAACGAAATGTCCGGGGAGCGCACGCTTCTCATCGTCGAAGATGACCGCCCGTTTCGCGAGCGGCTCGCCCGCGCCATGGAGGCGCGCGGTTTCGACGTCACGATTGCGGAGACCGTCGCGGAGGCGAATGTGCGCGCGAAGGAAATGCCGCCGGCTTTCGCCGTCGTCGATCTCAAGCTCGAGGACGGCAACGGCCTCGACGTGGTGGAGACCTTGCACAACGTGCGCCCGGACGCGCGTGTTGTCGTGCTCACCGGCTTCGGCAACATTGCGACCGCGGTGGCTGCCGTAAAATACGGGGCGATCGACTATATCCCGAAGCCGGCGGATGCCGACGATATCCTAACGGCACTGATGGCGGCACCCGGCGCCAAACCGAGGCCGCCTGAGAATCCCATGTCCGCGGACCGCGTCCGTTGGGAGCATATCCAGCGCGTCTATGAGCTCTGCGGCCACAATGTTTCGGAGACGGCGCGGCGCCTGAATATGCATCGCCGCACGCTGCAGCGCATTCTGGCAAAACGTAGTCCGCGCTAGGGGCCGGCGCGCTTGGCCGCCCGAACATTCGGTTCGCGCAATTTCCGCTGGCACGCCCTGAAATGGGCAACGCGCCTTCGTCCCTCCCTCAAAAACAGATATCCGTTCTATGAAACCGTCGTGCCGCTCATCGATGCCGGCGAGGCGGCAATCGTTCGCGAAACACAGCCTCTTCGCCTCACGCCGCGGGAAGCCGAATACGCCAAGCGATTTGAACCGCCCCTACCGGACGTCGTGGAGCGATCGATCGCGCTGGTGAAGCTTCGTAACGCGACGGTGCTGGGAAACACCGGCGCGATCATCAACGAAGATCGCGGCCTTCTCCTGCATTCGCGCTATATCGTCGATCGCTACGGTCCTGCCGCGACCTATCATGACTTCACCGGCATGCCGTCAACGCCGGTGCGCCAACCGGAAGCTAACTATTTCAGCATGGTGGATGAATACCGCGGCCACCGGCATTTCTTCCATTTCCTGTTCGATCGCTTGCCGCGCATATTCTATCTGCTATCGCGCTTCGAGATGGCAGATACGCCGTTCGTCGTTCTCACCAACGAAAACCTGCCGCGGTTTCAGCAGGACATTTTCGGCTTTCTTGCAAACCAATTCCCAAATCTGACCTTCAGACCAATTCCCCAGCGCGAGCGCTGGCGCTTACCGACCCTGTACGCGATTGACGACATGCAACCGGTGCGCCGCACGTTTTTGCCGCCTGACGCTGTAGGTTTTTTGCGGAAGCTGGTGATCGAAGGCTATGGCCTGAGCCCCGCGGCTCCCTATCGGCGGCTTTTCATCAACCGCAGGGATGCGCAAAAGCGCAACATCAAAAATGAGGCGGAGATCTGGCCGAGCCTGGCGCGGCGGGGTTTTGAAGATATTTCACCCGGCACGCTGTCGTTTCGCGACCAGGTGGCGCTGTTCTCGGAGGCCGAAATGGTGGCTGGTCCGCATGGTGCCGGATTCTCCAATCTGCTGTTTGCGCCGTCCGGCGCCAGGGTTCTGGAGATCAGCAATCTGGAGCGCGTGAAGTCCGTGTACTTCCTCCTCACCATATCGCTGGGACAGCATTACGCTTCTGTGATCGGAGAACGGGGCGATCATCGGGAGTGGTTTTCTGTTGATCCGGCCAAAGTGGATGCCGCGCTGTCTGCGCTCGAACAATTCTGACAAAAAATTTAGTTTATACATCCCACCGCGTCCGGACAGTTCTTGACGCGGACATTTTCATGCTCTGCATTAAGACCTCATAGATCAATATTGTTCTGTTCCTACCCGATATAAAACTTTTCTGTTAGGCCCGACTCGTGGAGAGAGTTCTCCCTTCATGTCGTTGGGGAGTTTCAATGCCGTTCAAAGGAGGAAGTTGATGCGTCATCTGCTTACAGGTGGACTGGTGTCCGCGCTGACCGTTTTCGGAATTGCTTCCGGCGCGAACGCGCTTTCTGGTCCGGTTCTAAAATCCGGCAACACGTTTCACCGCGCGGCCTGCGCGCCGGTCGTAGGGCACGTTGCCCACTGTCATGCTCATGTGGTGACCGACGCGAGCGGCCTCGCGATCGCAAGCAAGCATCCGCCGGTGTCGGGCTACAGTCCTGCCAGTCTGCGCAGTGCTTACAAGGTCACCGGAACGGGCAGTTCTTCGACCATCGTCGCGATCGTGGATGCCTATGGCTACACGAATGCGGAATCTGATCTTGGCGTCTATCGCTCGAACTTCGGCCTGCCTGCATGCACGACGGCCAATGGCTGCTTCAAGAAGCTGAACCAGAATGGCCAGCAGGGAAGCTATCCGGCACAGAATACCGGTTGGGCCCAGGAATCGGCGCTTGACCTCGATATGGCAAGCGCGATGTGCACCGGCTGCAAGATCTACCTGGTCGAAGCCAACACGAACTCCTATTCCAATCTCGCGACCGCGGTGAACACAGCGGCAAATGTTGGCGCGCACGCCATCAGTAACTCCTATGGCGGCGGCGAATCCGGTACGACGGCGTATGAGTCCGCCTACAACCATCCGGGCATCGCGGTCACCGTGAGTTCGGGCGACTCCGGCTACGGCGTGGAATTCCCAGCGTCCTCGCCGCACGTGACCGCCGTCGGCGGGACACACCTCGTAACCGCGAGCAACAGCCGCGGTTGGACGGAAACGGTGTGGTCGGGTGCCGGCAGCGGCTGCAGCAGCGTGTACGCGAAGCCATCGTGGCAACACGACGCCAGTTGTTCCCGGCGCACGGTCGCGGATGTTTCCGCGGTAGCCGATCCGAACACCGGCGTCGCGGTTTATGGACCCGTGAGTTCTCGCCGGTCCGGCTGGCTGGTGTTTGGCGGGACCAGCGTGGCAGCACCGCTGATTGCCGGCGTCTACGGCGTGAATGGGGGAGCGGTGAACTACGGCCAGGATCCCTATAACAACGTCGGCGCGCTGTTTGACGTGACCTCCGGCAGCAATGGCAGCTGCGGCGGTTCGTACCTGTGCACGGGCGTCGTCGGTTATGACGGCCCGACAGGCTTGGGCACGCCGAACGGCTCAAGCGCGTTCTAATTCTGGTATCGTTTGTAAAAAGGGCGGGGCTCAGTCCCCGCCCTTTTGCTTAGACACCCATCAAATTCTCCGTGCGTCCTTCCGCCGCGCCGCATCTGCTCACCAGACGATGAATTTGCATGTCATTCGCAGTAAAGTTTCTGTCTCGCACGAACACCGGAGGAGATGATGCGGATTTTAGCGGGCGGTTTGCTAACTGCCGCGGTTGCTCTCGGCCTTTCTTCGGCCGCCAGCGCCAAGCCCACAGTTCTTAAGGACGGCAATACCTATCATGTCAGGGTTTGTCCCAATATTGTTGGCCTCTATGCGCACTGTCACGCGCATGTCGTTACGGACAAGGCAGGCCGGGCACTTGTAAGCGCAGGCGCACCGGTCTCCGGGTTCGGCCCGGACCAATTGCGCGATGCCTATAACATCAAGACAAATGGCAGTTCTTCAATCATCGTGGCCATCGTGGATGCCTTTGGCTATCCGAACGCCGAAAGGGATCTCGGCGTCTACCGCGCGAACTTCGGCTTGCCGGCATGCACCACCGACAATGGCTGCTTCAAGAAACTGAATCAGAACGGCGTCCAGGGACATTACCCGAAATTCGATCTGGGTTGGGCGAAGGAATCGGCGCTCGATATGGACATGGTGAGCGCCATGTGCCCGAACTGCACGATCTATATGATGCAATCGCGGAGCAACAGCTTCAAGAATTTGGGCATCGCGGTTGATACGGCGGCTTCGTTGGGCGCGCATGTCATCAGCAACAGTTACGGCGGCGGCGAATCGCAGCGGGTGAAGGATTTTGTGCACTACTACGATCATCCGGGCGTGGCCGTGACCGCAAGCACCGGCGATAGCGGTTATGGCGTACAGGCACCGGCGGATATGCCTCAGGTGATTGCCGTGGGCGGTACGGCCCTTCGCGTCGACGGCACCACCAAGCGCGGCTGGGCGGAAGTGGTTTGGGGCGGCGCCGGCAGCGGCTGCAGCAAGGTCTTTGAAAAGCCGAGCTGGCAGCAGGACGCCGGATGTTCCAAGCGCATGATCGGCGATGTCTCCGCCGTTGCATCTCCCGGAACCGGCGTGGCGGTATATGGCCCCACGGGTGAGGACACCTCGAACTGGCTAGTCTTCGGCGGCACAAGTGTTTCGGCGCCGCTGATCGGCGGCATCTTCGGCAACAAGGGTGGAGCGGTTGATGCTGCCAGCACCATCTACTCGCACACGAAGAACCTGTTCGATGTGACGACGGGCTTCAACGGCCAATGCGATCCGGAGTATTGGTGCACCGGCGAAAAGGGCTATGACGGCCCCACCGGTAACGGCACGCCGAATGGCATCAAGGCCTTCGGCAGCCTCCACTAGTTTCTTTGCGAGCAGTTCGATGGGCGGGGAGCTGAAATGCTTCCCGCCCATTTCTTGTGAACGATCTGCCTTTTCAGACTCTTCTGAGCGAACTCGATTTGTGCGCGGCGCGCTTGCCGCTCTTATCGCTTCTCACGATGAATTGTGGATTCGCGGGAGAAGCCGCCACTTCGTGATTCTCAACCTTTGTTTTGCTCCTTTGCTTTTTCACCACATGGCCCGTGGTGCGACCTTGGCTGGTTTTCCAGCTGACCTTGTCGCCGGCCTTAAGCCGCTTTCGCATGTACACTCTCTCGCTTGCTCCCAATAAGAAACGCGGCAAGTTTCAGATCGTGCACAAATTTCGCGTATTCCGTTTCCTGGGCGCCTTTGTCGGGAAGTCTGAGCAGAAAGGAGGGATGCACAGTGACAAGCCCTCTGCGCCCATCCGGCCATTTCAATTCGGCGCCCCGCGTCTTCGTGACGGCCATGTTCCTCCCCGAAAGGGCATGTGCCGCTGTCGCACCGAGTGCCACAACCAGGTCGGGGTTGAGCAAATCCAGTTCCTGCGTCAACCAGCTTCCGCAGATGCGCACTTCGGAAATGTCGGGCTTGGAATGAATGCGGCGTTTGCCCCGCGGCTCGAATTTGAAGTGCTTGACCGCGTTGGTGACATAAACCCCCGCGCGATCGATCCCGGCATCCGATAGCGCGCGATCGAATACCTGACCGGCAGGACCGACGAATGGCCGGCCGGCGATATCTTCGGAATCGCCCGGCTGCTCGCCCACAAATACCAGCCGTGCGTCGACCGGGCCCTCTCCGAACACGGTTTGCGTCGCGGGCCGATGCAGCGGACAGGCCCTGCATCGCGCAGCTTCTGCTCGCAGCGCCGCCAAGGCGTCGGCAGGAGCCATTTCCGGCTTCCTTTGCAGGGCGATTTTTTCCGCGAACCGCGGCGGGACGTCAGGCATGTCGTCCATGGTTTCAATCCGCCGCTGCGCCTTTGCGACCAACCCGGGAATGAGCGCCGCCTCCGGCAAGTTGCGCCAGTATTTCTTCGGCATCTCACGGGTCATCATTTGCGGGTTCACGCGGGCGGGATTGAAAATTGTTCGGTAGTAGGTCTGCCACACTTCGCCCAAGACCTCGTCTTCCAGTTTTTCCGGCTTCGGCAGCGCAGGCCCAAAAGCGAGCTCCCTTCCATCCCAGGATGCCGTCCCGTCGGGAGTGGCGATGATCCAGTTCATGGAAGCGAAGCGGTCAACAAAGAACGGGGCGGCGCGACGCAAGACGAAATGTTGCGGTTCGAACCACGCGAAGTAGAGATCGCCGCTGCCCGATTGCCGGCGATGAAACCGCACAAAGGCATGCATCTTGTGAATGTCGCGATGCACCGCGCCTGCGTACGAAGAAAGTTTGGACACCGCTGGATCGCTGGCGCGCGACAGCAATTCCGGCTCGCCATGCTTTAATCGCCAGAGCACGTCGTAGAGCAGGGGAAAGCGATCTTCGGCACGGTGACAGATGACATCCTGCAGCAATTCGAGATAAGCGCGCGGCGCCGTCATGGCATAACCAGGTTCCGGGGCCGGAAGAGGCGCGAACAGACTTGGGCTTCGTCCTACTACAAACGTCAACTCCTGCGGCGAAATCGCGTGTGAAAGCGCGCACCGCGCCATGCTCCGAAAGGCTTCGCCGTCTGCGTCATCGGTAAAATGCACGCCATACATCATAGCAGCGCCATCTGTTCCGGCGCCGGCGAAAGCCAAGATTTCAAATGCAGGCTATCCAACTTTCGCGGACTCCAATCCGCGGCGATGAGAAACTCGCGCGCCCGGCGCATGCCTCTGCTCAGTCGCGCAACCTCGCCGAAGCGCAAGCGTCCGCTTCGCCGCGATTCAATAATTCTGTCCACCGCGCGGACACCCAGACCGGGCACCCTCAGCAGCATTTCGCGGCTGGCCACATTTACATCGAGCGGAAATTGCTCGCGATGCCGCAACGCCCAGGCAAGCTTCGGATCGATGGCGAGATCGAGCATGCCGCAATCCATTGCCTCCTCTACGTCTGCAAGTGAAAAACCGTAGAAGCGCAGCAGCCAATCTGTTTGATAGAGCCGGTGCTCGCGCAGCAGCGGCGTTGCGACATGCGGCAAGGCAGCAGAAGGATGCCCGGTGGGGCTGAAAGCCGAATAGTAAACGCGTTTCAGCGCATATGAGGCGTAGAAATTGGCGCTGGCGCCGATGATCTCGGCATCGGTGGCGCCATCGGCTCCCACGATCATTTGCGTCGATTGACCCGCCGGCGCGAATTTGGGCTGTCTCGCCTTTGCGATATTGCCTCGGCCCTTTTTCAAGGGCGCCGCTGCCGCGATGCGCGCCCGCGTCTGCGCCATGCCGCGTTTAATGCTGACGGCCGATTTCTCCGGCGCAAACGTGGCCAGCGAGCGCTCGGACGGCAGTTCCACATTCATGGAGAGCCGGTCGGCGTATAGTCCCGCCAATTCGATCAGTTCCGGGCTCGAACCCGGGATCGTTTTCAGATGGATGTAGCCGCGGAAGCCGTGCTCCTCGCGCAGGATGCGTGCCACGCGCACCATGTCCTCCATCGTGGCGTCTTCGCTACGCGCGATGCCCGAGGAAAGGAACAGCCCCTCGATGCAGTTGCGGCGGTAAAGGTCCAGCGTGAGCGTCACCACTTCGTCCACGGTAAACCGCGCGCGTTTGACGTTGCTGGAGCGGCGGCTGACGCAATAGGCGCAGTCGTAGATGCAGAAGTTCGTCAGCAAAATTTTTAGCAGCGATACGCAGCGGCCATCCGGCGTGAACGAATGACAGATGCCCGCTCCCGTGACCGAACCGATCCCACCGCTCCGGGCATTTCGGCGGGTGCCGCCGGAAGAAGCGCAAGAGGCGTCGTATTTGGCTGCGTCGGCCAAAATCTCCAGCTTTTGCAACAGACTAAGCGCCATCCTCCCAACTTAGTTCTCTAAACGTTCTGGTGCAAGGGGTAGCCACAGGATGCCCGCTAGAAATTGTCTTTCCTGCGCCGGAGTTCTGCAAACACGGTGACATTGTCGGCATCGTCCATTCCGAGCGTGCGGCGGATTTCCGGCGAGTCGGGCCGCAGAAACGGATTGGTTTTCTTTTCCAGTTCCATGGTGCAGGGAATGGTTGGCGCACTTTGCGACCGCCTTGTGTCCACTTCGCGCATGCGCGCCTGCAACTCCGAATTGTTCGGCTCAACGGTCAGCGCAAAACGCCCGTTGCTCTGCGTATATTCATGGCCGCAATAGACGCGCGTTTCATCGGGCAATGCCATCAGTTTGGAGAGGCTCGACCACATCATCTCCGGCGTTCCTTCGAACAGTCTCCCGCATCCCATGGCGAACAATGTGTCGCCGGTAAACGCAATACTTTCACCCTCGAATACAAATGCAATATGCGCGCGCGTGTGCGCCGGAATTTCCAGAATGCGCGCCATGTGCGAACCGAATTGCCACGGCGCCGATTCGTCCACTCCAATGTCAAGGGCCGGAATACGCTCGCGGTCTTTCTCCGGTCCCACCACGACCGCACCGAATTCCTGCTTGAGCGGGATGTTGCCGCCCGTGTGATCGAAATGGTGGTGGGTGTTGAGGATGTGCGTCAACTTCAGCCCCCGGGCCTCCAGCGCCCGCTTTACCGGTGCTGCTTCGGACGGATCGACCACCGCGCATAAGCCGTCTGCCGGATCGTGCAGCAGATAGGCATAGTTGTCGGTCAGGCAGGGGATCAACTCGACAGTCAGCGGCATGGAGCACCTCTTGGAACAAACCTAGCAATCCGGATACCATCATTGAAGCCGCCGCTGCCGAGGTCTACCAAAAAGGGCGATGCAGTTCGATTCGCAGGGCCTGGCCGAATTTTATGATTCACAATTGGGGCAGGTCACGCGCCGCCTGATTCTACGACACCTGAAAGCCGCCTGGCCGGACTTGCGCGGCACGCGTGTGCTCGGTTTCGGCTTCGCCATACCCTATCTTCGGACCTTCGCGTTGGAAGCCGAGCGCGTGGTGGCGCTGCTTCCAGAGGACCTCGGTCCGTACAGCTGGCCTTCGAAGCGGTCTCTTAGCGTCCTGTCCGAAGACGACGACCTACCCTTCCCCGACGCGCTGTTTGACCGTGTGCTGATGATTCACGGTCTGGAAACCGCCGATGCAGCTCGGCCATTGATGCGTCAGATCTGGCGCGTGTTGGCGCCGGCTGGACGCCTGATTGTCATCGCGCCAAATCGCACCAGCCTCTGGGCTCAGGTCGACCGCTCCCCTTTCGCGCACGGCCGCCCTTTCAGCCGCGGTCAGCTCGACCGGCTGCTGAAGGACGCGATGTTTGTGCCGGAACGCTGGGAGATGGCGTTGCTCACGCCGCCCCTGAAATCCCGGCGGCTGATACGAAGCGGCAATGCCTGGGAGCGCACCGGCCGGATGCTGTGGCCGCAGCTGGCCGGCGTGCATGTCGTGGACGCCACAAAATCCCTGTACGCGCTGGCGCCGGTGAAGAAGGCCCGCAAACTGAAAACGATGCTCGCGCCCGCGCGCGCCTGACGGGCTAAGGTGCGCAGAGGAATTCGCCATGCGGGAGCACGCTATGCGCGAACTGCATAAGAGAGATTTAGCGTTGTGTTCCCTGCTCTGTTCCGCAAATCGCGGCTGCATGCTGGCGCTAACGCGTTTGTAATTCGCGCACCGCACTTCTCCTCCGTCGCACGCTTCCTATGTGAGTTGGGCCGGCGGCGCAGCCGGCCTCAGCAAGGAGATGTTCGCATGCGTAGATCCCTGATTACCGCATCGATTCTTTCACTCACATTGATCGGCGGCGCATCCGTTGCCGTGGCACAGGAAGTCTCGGCCTCAACGTGTCGTGACATGGAAGTGCAGGTACGCTCCGCCCTCACATCCAGCCAGGCCGGCGACCGCGAAGCCGCGCAAAAGGAACAAAACACGGGACGAAACTTCTGCAATCATGGCTTCTACAGGGTCGGAATGGACCATTTCGAGCAGGCGCTCAAGCTGCTCAACGCAAAGACCTGACGTTGACGGAGGGTTGCGCGAATCCTCGCGCAACCCTCCGAGTCAGTCGATGCCGCGCTCATGCGCAACAGAATTTAGAAATTCGCCCATGGCGGCGGCAAATTCCGGCTCATTGAGCAGAAATGCATCGTGCCCGCGAATGCTTTCAATCTCACGAAATTGCGCTTTTGCGCCGGCGTTGCTCAGCGCTTGCGCTATGGCGCGATTTTCATTTGTTGGAAAGAGCCAGTCGCTGGTGAAGGAGAGCACCAGAAATCGTATCGCGGTATTGCGAAACAGGTTCGCCAGATCGCTCCCCTGTTCCGCCGCCAGGTCAAAATAGTCCATGGCGCGGGTGATGTAGAGATAGGAATTGGCATCGAAGCGCCCGACAAAGGTGCTGCCTTGATGGCGCAGGTAACTTTCCACCTGGAAATCCGCGCCGAAGCCGAAGGAATACGCGGTCCGGTCTTGCAGCGTCCGGCCGAATTTTTGCGTCAGTGCGGCCTCCGACAGATAGCTGATGTGACCGATCATTCGTGCCACGGCAAGACCGCGAGCTGGCCGCACGCTGTCGTTCAGATAATTGCCGCCGCGCCAGTCCGGATCTGCCATGATCGCCTGCCGGCCGACTTCATGCAGCGCGATATTTTGCGCGGTATGCCGCGCGGATGTCGCAATCGGAATGGCGGAGACCACGCGCTCCGGAAATCGCGCGGCCCATTCAAGCGCCTGCATCCCGCCCATCGATCCTCCGGTGACGCAGAGTATCTTCTCTATCCCCAACACATCGATCAGGCGGATTTGCGCGCGCACCATGTCGGCAATCGTCACCACCGGAAAATCGAGTGCGTAGGGCTTACCTGCCGTCGGGTTGCAAGAGGCAGGACCGGTGCTGCCCATGCAGCCGCCAATCACATTAGGACAGATGACGTAGAACCGGTCTGTATCGATGGGTTTGCCCGGCCCCACCATGGTTTCCCACCAGCCGGCGCGGCCGGTCATCGGATGCGTACCGGCGGCAAACTGATCGCCGCTAAGCGCGTGACAGACAAGAACCGCATTGGAGCGGGAGGCGTTCAGTTTTCCGTAGGTCATATAAGCGACGTCGAACGGCGCCAGGGTACGGCCGCAATCCAGCGGCAACCTTTCCCCTTCGTCGAACCGGAACGCGTATCCCCGCGGTACATCGGGGGCGGATAAGCGCCGGGGGAATTCGGGCGGAACAGCCTGTGGCATGAGCGGCGGTTAGGCGGGCACTCAAGGGCAGTCAATCGAAGTTTTGCCTTTGGCTTTGCGAACCCGCAAAAAGGCCGTGCAGCAGACAGGCGATGGCCACGCGATGGATTCGAACCCGCTCTTCGCCAAAGTGGCCCTGTTGGGCATAGGACTCATCGGCTCCTCGATGGCACACGCCATGCGGCGGGCGGGCCTTGCAGCGCACATTGCCGGCTTCGCGCCGCATGCCGAAACGCTGGAGAAAGCGAAGCGAATCGGCTTCGCTGACAGCCTCCATGACACACTCCAACCCGCTGTGCGCGACGCCGATTTCGTGGTGCTAGCGGCGCCTGTAGGTGCCTTCGGCGATCTGATGCGGCAGATGGCGCCTCATCTGAAGCCGGGCGCAATTGTGAGCGATGTCGGTTCGGTCAAGGCTGCTGTCATTCGCGATGTGGCTCCGCATGTTCCGGAGGGAACTCATTTCGTGCCGGCCCACCCCATTGCCGGCACGGAGCAATCCGGTCCCGAGGCCGGCTTCGCAGAGCTGTTCGATGGCCGCTGGTGCGTGCTGACGCCGACACCGGACACCGATGCGCAGGCGGTGGAAACGGTGAAGACCTTCTGGCGGCGCTGCGGTAGCGAAGTGGAAATCATGGACGCGAGGCACCACGATCTGGTGCTCGCCATCACCAGCCACGTGCCGCATCTGATCGCCTATAACATTGTCGGGACCGCCGCCGACCTCGAAACCGTGACACAAGGCGAGGTCATCAAATATTCCGCCGGCGGCTTTCGCGACTTCACCCGCATCGCCGCGTCCGATCCTACGATGTGGCGCGACGTGTTCCTGAACAACCGGGAAGCCGTGCTGGAGATGCTTGGGCGGTTCAGCGAAGATTTGACAGCGCTTCAGCGCGCCATTCGGTGGGACGATGGCGAAGCGCTGTTCAACCTGTTCACCCGCACGCGCGCGATCCGTCGAAGCATCGTCGAGGCGGGCCAGGATACGGCGGCGCCAAACTTCGGCCGGTTACGGAAGAAAACCTGAGGCCAGGAGCGTTACGGCAACAGGTCGAGGCGGGAAATATGGTTCCCGGCAAACTGTAAGGTCGTGCCATTCTGCGCGCGTAGCGTGCCGGCCAGATCGTGCCTCTCGTCCAGCATCAGCTCTCCGGCGAAAGTGAGCCGTTCCTTTCCGCGGGTAACCGTCAGTTCACTGATGCCAAGCTTGCCGCCGGACTGTCGCCATCTCTCGAAGACTTGCTGCTGCGACGCCTGCCCGGCAAGCACCGGCGCGAACATGTCGCTGCGATTCAAGCGCCCGCGCGCGAGCAACACAGTGATGTCAGGGCCCAGCGCTGCTGCATAACCGGCTGTCACCTGTGCCCCGTCCAGTTTCAGATACAGATCCAGGCCATCGCGCGATTGGCGGGCATGGAGTTGAAGATCGCGGGCGCGAAATTCGCCGCCATCGAGGTCAACGATCTCGGAATCGAAGCGGACGAGCTTGCTCTGCTCGAGCATCGCACTGGCTCGGAAGGTGCCCGGCAGAAACGAAAAACGATGCGTGATGCCTTGCGGGGCAACCCAGGAAATCGTCTGCCTGCCTGCCGATTCAAAGATCATCTGCACCCGGCCATAGGAGAGCGCGTGCGCGGCAAATTCTTCCGTGGTCCAGATGATTGGGCCGCCAGATTCGGCAACTTCCATCCGCAGGTTTTTCAGCACCACATCCAGGCGGAAAGGGAATCCTGCGAGCCGCTTTTCCGAAAAGCGCATGCGGACACCAGGCGCGATTTCGTGACCGTTCGCCCGGTCGAGCCGCTCGGCCCACGCGTTCGCCACCGACCACCAGTGAACCGACACCAGCCCGGTCAGAATGAGCAGACCGGCGAAAGGGCCGTACAGAAAGAAGCGGCTGGAATAGCGCATGCGTCCGTTTAGCCGGTCTTGAGCGCGGATGCCGGGAATATGATGTCGCGCACCTGGGCCAGCCGCGCCTGGCGCGCGAGTTCCTGTTCAAGTTTCGCGCGGCGCAGCTTGCTGAGCGAGAGGCCCGGCTCCAGCCACAGGCCACGAACCGCGAGCCTGTCCTGCTCGCGCTCCGCCTTCAGGTCGATGCGCCCCACCAGCCGGTCGCTCTCCAGCAAAGGGAAGATGTAGTACCCGTGCTTGCGCTTGTGCTGCGGCACATAGACTTCGATGCGGTAGGCGAAACCGAAGAGTCGCTCGGCACGATCGCGATCTCGAAGCAGCGGATCGAAGGGAGCAAGGGCGCGAATCCGCGACGATGACACAGGCAAGGATGCAATCTGGGCCTCGATATCCGGTCGCGTCACGGCCGCGAAGTCACGCTGACCACTGGCGCCTTCAAGGACGGCATCGAGCAACTGTCCGCGCTTCTTCTCCGCCGCAATCCAGGATTTCGCCTCGTCGATGGAAATGTGGCCCCAGAAATCGGCCAGCATTTTTGGCGTCGCCGCACCGAGCCGTTGCAGTGCGTGATCGCAACTCCATTCCAACATTTGGCGATGTGAGGGGCGTGCCGCGCACAACGCTTTTGGAATGACCCGCTCGGGCATATCGTAGATCTTCTCGAAGCCGTTGCGGCGCACGACCGCCAATTCGCCCGAGCGCCATAGAAATTCCAGCGCGGCCTTCGCCGGCCCCAGCCCCACCACGGACCGGTGCGACCGCCAAGGTGGAGGAAATCGCGCGCCCGGGCAGCACCATGCTTTTCGATATGCTCGCGGACGATCTTCAGGTTCCGTTCGTCGCCGAAGCGCTCGCGCCAATGCTCGATGCGCTGCTTCACAGCCGAGAAGCGATGCCGCCACCAGGGGTAGAACTGTATTGGAATGAGTGACGAGTCGTGCGTCCAGTTCTCGAAAAACAACGGCTCGCGCGATTGCAGGGTCGCCAGCTGTTTCGGTTTGTAGGCGCTGTTGCGCGCGAACAGGATGTGATGGTGCGCGCGCTCCACCACGCGTATGGGATCGAGCTGCACGTAGCCCAGCTTCTCGATCAGCGGCGGGATTGCGGCGCTGCCGGACTGCGCGCGCGTCTCGGACAAATGCGTTCGCGCCAGAATGAGTGCGCGCGCCTGCTCGTTGGAGATGACGAACGGCGCGGTCATGGCCGCGTCTTCAAACGCAACGCGAATAGCCGCAGGTGAGGCAGGTGTCGCAGGCCTCGATCTTCACGAAGCTGGGCGAACCGCAGCGGGGACACGGCTTGGCAGGCACACCTTCCGCGCCCACGGCCATGGCGCGCACCTCAGCGGGCATAACCGTTTCCCGCGGCGTCATGAAGCCGGTGGCGATCATGTGACGCTCGATCACCTCGCCGATGGCAGCGAGCAATGACGGCACGTAGCGGCCGCTCATCCATTGGCCGCCGCGCGGATCGAACACCGCCTTCAGCTCATCGACCACAAAGGAGACATCGCCGCCACGGCGGAACACGGCGCTGATCATGCGGGTGAGGCCAAGCGTCCAGGCATAGGCCTCCATGTTCTTGGAGTTGATGAAGATCTCGAACGGACGCCTGCGGCCATCGGACTGGATGTCGTTGATGGTGATGTAGAAGGCGTGATCGGAATCGGCCCATTTGATCTTGTAGGTCTGGCCCAGCAGCACCTCCGGGCGATCCAGCGGCTGCGTCATGTACACCACGCCGCCTTCATGTCGCTTTGGCGGCGGCAAGGGCAGCGGCAAGGACGGCTCGTCCGGATTTTCGATCGGGGCGGGCATTACCGGGCCGTACTCAGCCGCTTGGTCGCGCGAATCATCGCGCCGCACCTCCAGCACCGCGCCGCGCACGGCGCTCGGGCGGTATGTGGTGCAGCCTTTACAGCCCAGCTCATAGGCCCTGCGGTAAATGTCCTCGAAAGCCTCGAAGGACATATCTGCCGGCACGTTGATGGTTTTGGAGATGGAGCTGTCGATGTATTTCTGCGCCGCCGCCTGCATGGCAAGATGATCGTCCGGCGAAAGCGTCTGCGCGCTGACGAAATAATCCGGCAACGCGGCATCTTCGCCGAACTTCTCGCGAAAAACATGCAAAGCGAAGTCTTCCACCTCTTCGCTGCTGCTGGTGCCGTCGGGCTTCAACACTTTGCGCGTGTGGCGATAGGCAAACACCGGCTCGATGCCGCTCGAAACGTTGCCGGCGAACAGCGAAATCGTGCCGGTCGGCGCGATGGAGGTCAGCAATCCGTTGCGGATGCCATGCGCCGCGATGCCATCGCGGATGTCTTGCGGGAGGCGCTGGATGTTCGGCCGCGCCAGATACTCCTCTCGATCGAACAGCGGAAAAGCGCCCTTCTCACTTGCCAGTTCCACCGATGCGCGATAGGCGGCGTTACGCAAGCCTGACAGCCAGCGCTCGATGAGCGCGATGCTTTCCGGCGAACCATAGCGCGCGCGGCAGAGGATCAACGCATTCGCGAGTCCTGTGACACCAAGGCCGATGCGGCGCTTGGACAGCGCTTCCGCGCGCTGCTCCGGCAGCGGAAAGCGCGAAATGTCGATGACGTCGTCGAGAAAGCGCACCGCCGTACGCGTCAGCCGTTCCAGCTCGTCTTCATCGAGCGCCGCATCGTCGTCGAAAGGATTGCGCACCAGTTTCGCCAGATTGATCGAGCCGAGTAGGCAGGCGCCATACGGCGGCAACGGCTGTTCGCCGCACGGATTGGTGGCGCGAATGGTTTCGCAATATGAGAGATTGTTTTCCGCGTTGACCCGGTCGATGAAGATGACGCCCGGCTCCGCGGTTTCGTAGGTGGCGCGCATGATGCGCTCCCACAAATCGCGGGCCCGAACCGTCTTGAAAACGCGCCTCGCGAATTGCAGCGGCCACTCGGAATCGGCTTTCACCGCCGCCGTGAACGCGTCGCTTACCAGCACCGACAGATTGAACATGGTAAGGCGGCCATGCGTGCGCTTGGCTTCAACGAACGCCTCGATATCCGGATGATCGCAGGCCAAGGTCGCCATCATGGCGCCGCGGCGAGAGCCCGCACTCATGATGGTGCGGCACATTGCGTCCCACACTTCCATGAAGGAGACGGGACCGGAGGCGTCGGCGCCGACGCCGCGCACTTCCGCGCCGCGCGGGCGCAAGCTGGAAAAGTCGTAGCCGATGCCGCCACCTTGCTGCAGCGTGAGCGCGGCTTCCCGCAGATGCGAGAAGATGCCATCCATCGAATCGGGAATCGTGCCCATGACGAAGCAGTTGAAGAGCGTGACGCTGCGGCCCGTGCCAGCACCCGCGAGAATGCGGCCGGCGGGAAGAAAACGATGGCCCTTCAGCGCGCCGGCGAATTCCGCCGCCCATCGCTCGCGATGCTCAAATGCTTCCGCCTGCGCTGCGGCGACCGCGACGCGCCCCAAGGTGTCCTCCGGCTCGTTGTCGATCGGGGTGCCGTCCGCCGCCTTGAAGCGGTATTTCAGGTCCCAGATTTGACGCGGCAAGTTCTGGTGGGTCACGGCCTACTGCCCACAAGACAGAGTGTGGTCGTTTTCACGAAGGATCGCCCCCCTCTCCCCTGCCGGCAGACATGCGGTCAGCGGGTTGCCGGTCGGACCGATTTGGCTCTCCACCCGCGCAGCAGGGGAGTACCGCCGCAGGCGGGGAGGGGGGCGACGTGCCGGTAAATGCCCCCTCCACCACGCTTCGCGTGGTCCCCCTCCCGCTCGGCGAGGGAGGAACCCACCAGCTACATCTCGTCGGCCTGGTGCGAAAAAACCGCAATATCTTGATCTTCGTTTTCACGAAGGCCTCTATCCCCCTCCCCCCTGGGCTGGGGTCGCCCATCGACACAACAGCACCCGCACCCGCGCCAGCGGTTGTCCCGACGCAACGGTGAATGTCGAAGTTTTGGCGGCTGTTCTCGCTCATCATAGGTGCCGTTCCGCCCTCCTGAAGCGGACCAAAAAAAATAACAGCTGCACGGGCCAAAGTCAACGAAAGTTCTACAATTGTTCTCACCAGTTCGGAGCACGATTGTGGCTTCGCAAGGCATGCCCGGCTAGCCCTCCTCCTATGGCTATGAGTAAGGTTCTCTGTACGAATGTCTGACGGGGAGTAGCGAAATGCTTGCAGTATTATTTTTGGCCGGAACGGCGTTTGCGTTCCCGAATCCGTCCGGCGCAGCGACACGTCCTGTGCATGATTCTGGAATGGTCGTAACCATCGTTACAGCTGGCGAAGTCGATCCTAACGGCGTTGTACCGACATTCAACGGCGTACCCGGGGCCGGCACCAATAATTGGGACATCGCCTTTCCGACCGGCGTGCTCAAGATAGGCAAGAGCTACAACATCGAAACACTGATCAACGACAACAGCTATAGCGGACCATGCAAAGGTAGTTTGGAACTCGCACAGGAGCAGGCCGGCAAGAAGGTGGTTCTAGCGAAATACAGCGTCGTGAACGGCACATGCGGTCCTGGTATCATTTACGGCCGCGACGAGGCGATCACGATCCCAAACTCGCCCGGCCCAGCAACGCTTTCGGGCATGATCAAGTATGGATCGAACAGGCACGCACTAAACGTCCCGATGGTGATCCAGTAATTCGCCCTTTTTCAGCGGGAATCCCCGCAACAGTTCCGATGTGGTCATTGCCGACTTTCCGGCGCGCTGCAGGCGCGTGAGGCGCAATGCGCCATCGCCGCAGGCGACGGTCAGTTCGTCGTCGAGAATTTCGCCCGGCGCGCCGTTGCCAGCTACCGGTTCGGCATAGAGAATCTTCAGACGCTCGCCCCGCGCCTCGCACCACGCGCCCGGTGAGGGGGAAAGCGCGCGGATCAGGCAATCGAGTTCGCGCGCCGATTTCGTCCAGTCGATGCGCGCTTCCTCTTTCGCAATCTTCTTCGCGTAGGTGACACCCTCCTCGGCTTGCGGGCATTCGGTTGCGGTGCCGCGCTCCAGCGCCGCCAGCGCCCGCACCATCAGATCGGCGCCAAGGCGCGCCAGCTCATCATGCAATTCGCCGTATGTCTTGCGGCGAACCGCGACGCGCTCCGCCATCAGCACCGGCCCGGTGTCGAGCCCCTCTTCCATCCGCATCGCCATGACGCCGGTTTCGGCATCGCACGCCATGATTGCGCGCTGGATCGGCGCCGCGCCGCGCCAGCGCGGCAGCAGCGAACCGTGCAGATTGAAGCAACCGAGCGTCGGCGCCTCGAGTATCGGCTTCGGCAGCAGCAGGCCGTAGGCGACAACCACCGCCGCATCGAGACCCAGCGCTGCGAACTCCGCCTGCGCTTCTGCATTCTTCAACGTGACAGGCGTGCGTACCTCGAGGCTATGCGCCCGGGCGGCCTTCGCCACCGGCGACGGCTCCGCCGACAGTCCGCGTCCCTTCGGCCGCGCCGGTTGCGTATACACGGCGGCAATCTCGTGCCCCTGCCCGATCAGCTCAATAAGCGTCGGCACCGCAAAATCGGGCGTACCCATGAAAGCAAGACGCAACGTCATTCAGCGATTTTGCAGCAGTTCGCTCACTTACGCCATCATGCCGTGACAGCCTGCCTGTTCGCGCCAGCGCGTCTCATTCACGCCGAACAGCAGCAGCCACAGTGTCAGCGACCCTTCGCCCACCAGACTGGCAATCGATGTGTAGACATAAAGGAGCCTGGCAAACTGCGGGGATAGAATGATGGCGAAGGAATCCACCAGGAAACAAATTCCCGCCAGCAGCATCAGCCCACCGACCAGCCGCGGCAGAAACGTGGATCGCAGAATGAGCCCACCAATCAGCGCGCAATAAAAACCGAAGAATACGCTGGCGATGTTGTAACCCTGGCCGTGCAACCGCAGGAAGCTGTAGGCGAGCGCATTGAGTTGATCCAGCTGCAGCGCCGGCGTCTGCGCCTTCAGGAAGACAAGAACCGCGGCGTGATTGATGGAGTTTGCCGCCACAACCGCGATTCCCAGCAGACTGAAAAGCGCTGCAAGGCCGGAGATATTCTTGCTCACCGGTTTCAACAGCACGAAGAGCAGCCACGTCACGCCAAGATAGGCCGCCAACATCACCAGATCGGCAGCCAGGCCAAAGCGAAACAAGGTTTCGTGCACGATGATGTTGTGCGCGGTGGCGGCGGCAT
Source organism: Alphaproteobacteria bacterium (assembly GCA_019241645.1). Classification (GTDB taxonomy): domain Bacteria; phylum Pseudomonadota; class Alphaproteobacteria; order Micropepsales; family Micropepsaceae; genus Rhizomicrobium. The sequence continues at coordinate 125,205 of JAFAWQ010000029.1, read as the reverse complement.
TGCCGGAGACGGTCAGGCTGTCGCGGGAAAAAAATTCTGCGAAAGCGCCGGCGAAAATCGTGACCAGATAGCAGGCGCCGGCAATACGCGCCTGCGCGGCCGGACGTTCCATCATGAGAGCGCCTCTCGCGTTTTCCAAAAGCTCAAATCGACGCCTTTGATGAGAAGCCATAAACCTGCCGCCACTTCAGCTACCAGGATCGCGATCCAGCCCGGTGATAACGCCTCCGAATAGCGCGGCACGACGAGATTGGAGAAACCAAGCAGCGTCACAAGAATGGAAGCGAAAATCCCGAAACCCGAAATCAGGCGGGGAATAAGGCGTGACTTCAGAAACAGGTAGAAGAACAGGATTGAGCCGACGGAGAAGAAGATCACCGTCATCTGAAAGCAGGCGCCGTAGAAACGCCCCAGCAGCTGCACCAGGACTTGCGACTGATCCTCGCCGAAGGCCGTGGAAGCTCCGGTGTAGAGCCGCAAGGCGACGAAACTGCTGAGGGTGCAGATGCTGCCCAGCGCCGCTTCGACGATCCGGAACGCCAGCGCAAACATTGCGACGCTGGGATCGACCGCTCTGACCACCACATAGAGAGATCCGGCCAGCCCGATTGTCAGCCAGCTGGCGGCGAACTGGCATGCCAGACCAAAACGATAGAGCGTTTCCGACGCCATGACATTTTGTGCCGAAGCGGCAAAATTTCCCGGCACGATAGCGGGCGTGAGGATGAAGTAGTCGGCGGCGTCGAAGATCGCGATGATGAAGAGATATAAAAAACCCGCCAGCCGTGCGTAGAAGTGCAACGATAATTCTTTGCGCATGGAATGCCTCTTAGATCGCTTCCGCTGGCGGTCTGATTCCGCGGATCAGCAGCCACAGGCCGAAGCCGATCTCGTAGATTCCCATCGGCGCCAGATAGACAATGGACAGGGAGGCCGTGAGCGCGGGAAAAATCATCACGACGGCCATGCAAACCGCCATCAAGAGCGAAGCGAGTATTCCCCATACCGCGATGACCTTTGGGACGTATCCGGACTTCAGCCAGAGGTAGCTGAACAGGGCGGATCCCAGCCCCAGGAAAAGGAAACCGATGTTGAAACCCGCGCCGTAAATGCGCAGCGCCGCATAGGCGAGCGACTGTTGCTCCGGCATGCCGATCGCATCGAGGTATGGCACACGTTCGAGAAAGGCGAGCACGGCGAACTCGGCCAGCGTCACCATCGCGAGCACGGCGTTCTCCGCCATGCGCCAGCAGACCGCCAATACCGCCAGGTTTCGGTTCACGGGCCGCAGGACAACGTACAGCGCGACCACAAGCGCAATCGTGCCGGCAACACAAACCAGTTCCGCGACGATGGCACTGCGAAAGAGATGTTCCGACGCAAGAATGTTCGAGGCGGTTTGCGAAGCATCGCCGCGAACGACCACGCGACCGCGCACGACAAAGGCGAAAATCGCCACCGCGTTGGTAAAAAGGTAGAGAAAGCCCGCGAGCCGCGCTGCTTTCTGTTGCGATTCGTCCATCATGCCCCCCAAAGCGGCGATTGCGTCAGGCAATACCTGCCAGCGCCGGCAATTGTTTCCCTTTGCGCCGGGTGCGGATCAGCCAGTAGATCATGAATCCCAGTGGCGCCAGCGCCAGCACCCATAGCACCGGCGAGCCGTGCATGATTTTCGGCATCACCTTCTGCTGGCCGAGAAAGAAAGAGCCGGAGGCGAAGAACAGCCCCACGCACATCCGCCACAAATGTCGCCTGATCCGCTGAATGCCCGAAACGCCGCCACTCAGAATCATCCGCATATCCAGCGCGGCAAAGAGCGCCGCAAGACCGGAAAATGTATAATAAAGCGGCGAGCCGAAGCCATTGAGCGCGCCGCCATTCCGCGTCGATTGGATGCCCCACGCCAAAAAGAGCGCGCTCACGCCCAGCGGCAAGAGCACAATGGCTTTCTCGAACCGGCCAACCGTCGCGGGTTTTTGCCGGATCGTCATCACGCCTGTGAGCACAAGATAGGCGGCGAGAATTCCACCGCCGATATTGCCTGGCTGATTGATCTCAACGGACAGCACCGTGCCAAAGGCGGCCATCACCAACATGGCAATCACGAAAACCTTTCCCAGCTTTCGGTGCAGCTCCGCGCCTTTTCGCATCAGCACGGCCCCGTAACCCGACACAATCGCCACGCTGCCGCCGCCGATGTGGAATGCCAGCACTGCGACCACGATGGCGTACATCCACCACGCGCTGCCCGGCGGAATGTGCGACCAGGAAATGGGAATGGCTGATGGCGGGGCCGTCATGGACGTGTCCCCTCCACCTGTGATGCGCGCGCGCTTGAAGCAGACACCGACAGAACAAATCCGACGACGGTGAGAGCGAGGACTGCGAGGTTCACATACAAGCCGATTGGCTGTCCGCCGCCTGCCGACACGCGCACGATGGGATGCAGGTAATTCAGCGTCCGCGCGCCGAGCTGCACGGCCAGCAGCATCAGGAACAGAAACGGGATCATGGCGCGATAGCGGAGCAACGCGACGGCACCGATGACCGGCACCACAAGCAGATACATGCCCAGCAGCGCGAACATCTCGACCGCGGTATCGGCGGCAATGGGATTGAACCGGTCCAGCGGAATCCCGTCGGCGCCGGCCATGGTGCTTGCTGGCGTCAGCATCGACACCACGCCTTGCGCGGCTTTCACGAAAACGATGGGAGCGAAGAGCGCGATGCCCAGCCAATGACCGCGATAGGTGTTGTCGAACGCCTTCGGAAAAATCCGCTCAAGCATGGGATGCCCCTCCCACGGCAGCGGAAGCTGCCCACGCAGTCTGGCGTGCGCCCCAACTCCCTTGCCTCGATGTTACATGGGGCGAAGCGAACCGATGTCCATAGCCGGGATGAAAGATTCTACGCGAATCTTTCTGTTCAGTCTGAAATTATGATCGAAATGGAAAAACGGTTGAGGCGGACCTAGCTCGCCTGTTCGAGGCGACGGGCCTTTTGCACCTTGCGCAGCGCCATGGAGCGCTTGAGCTTCGACAGATGATCGATGAACAACACGCCGTTCAGATGATCCATCTCGTGCTGCAGGCAGGTGGACAGCAGACCGTTGGCTTCCACCGTTTTCAACGTGCCGTCGCGGTCGAGGAACTCGGCGGTGATGCGGGTCGGGCGTTCCACATCCTCCCAGATGTCCGGCACCGAAAGGCAGCCCTCCTGAACCGTGGTGGTCTCGTCCGAGGCCCACAGGATGCGGGGGTTGACGAAAGCCTGAGGTTCGCGCCGGCCCTCCTTCTGGGCCAAATCCATCACCAGCAACCGCTTCGGAACACCGACCTGGATGGCGGCGAGACCAATGCCGTCCTCGGCGTACATGGTCTCCAGCATGTCATCGATGAGCTTCTTCAGCTCGTCATTCACCTGCGCGACGTCCTCCGACATGGCTTTGAGCCGCGGATCGGGCGCTGTCAGGACTGGGCGAATGGACATGGAGTGGAGATAGGGATTCCCGCCTAAATGGTCAAGAAAGCTGCGGATTTCTACCGGCGAGCTGGTGAGTACAAGCCGGGAACACGCTATACTGCCACCCGAATCGCAAACCCGGTCACCCGCTCATGGATACCGCATATCTGCTGCTGGCTGCTTCACTCATCATATCCGCGGCGCTTGTGGCGTTCGCCTTGTTGCGCCGCAAGCAGGAGCCTGTGCCGGCCGCCGACCAGCGGCTCGACCATGTGATCGTGGCGCAGGGCGAGATTGCCGGCCAGTTCAAGCAGACCATCGCCGCGCAGGCCGAGCTTCAGCGCACCATGTCCCACCAAATCGAGGCGCTGAACCGGCGCGTTTCGGAAACGCTGTCGGAGAGCGCGACCAAAACGGCGGCAACCATCAGCAGCATCGGCGAGCGCCTCACCGTGATCGACGAAGCGCAGAAGAACATCGCCGGGCTTTCGACGCAGGTGATGTCGCTCCAGGAGATTCTTTCCGACAAGCAGACGCGCGGCGCCTTTGGCCAGGATCGAATGGAGGCCATCGTCGCCGACCAGCTCGCGCCGGGGCATTACGAATTTCAGCCGACGCTCTCGAATGGCAGCCGGCCGGATTGCATCATCCGCGTTCCGAATGTGAAAGGCGTGATCGTCGTCGATTCCAAATTTCCGCTCGAAGCCTATGAAGCGCTGCGCCAGGCGGCAGAGAGCGAGCGCAAACCCGCGCTCGCGCGCCTGAAGGCCGACATACAGAAGCACGTGAAAGACATCGCAGAGAAATATCTCATTCCCGGCGAAGTGCAGACGCCGGCCATCATGTTCGTGCCGTCAGAATCCATTTATGCCGAGTTGCATATATCTTGCAGCGAGCTCGTGCAGAAGGCGCGGCGCATGCAGGTGGTGATCGTCTCGCCACACGTTTTCATGCTGGCGATCAACACCATCCAGACCTTGATGCGCGACGCCAGGATGCGCGAGCAGGCCCACAGGATTCAGGCAGCCGTGGTGGAGTTGCTGCAGGACGTGAAACGGCTGGGCGATAGGGTCGGCAATCTGCGCAGCCATTTCGACCGCGCCAACAAGGACATTGCCGAGATCGAAACCTCGATGAAGCGGATCGAGGGCCGCGCCTCTCGCATCGAGCAGGTCGAACTGGCGCTGCCGGACGAGACTGCAACCGCGGAACCGCCCCGGCTCAAGGTCGTTCAGAGCGGTCTGCGGGCCGTGAATGCGGCGGACAGTGTACCCTCGTCGAGGTAGTCGAGCTCGCCACCCACGGGCACGCCATGCGCGAGCCGCGTGACTTTCACATTCGAGGACGCCAGCGTATCCATCACGTAATGCGCGGTGGTCTGTCCTTCCACGGTCGCATTCATCGCAAGGATCACTTCCTCGACACCGTTGGCGACACGTGAGAGCAGCGGCGCGACGTTCAGCTTCTCCGGTGTCACGCCATCCAGCGCCGAGAGCGCCCCACCCAGTACGTGATACCGGCCCTTGAATACACCGGCGCGTTCCAGCGCCCACAGATCGGCGACGTCCTCCACAACACACAGCACCGCCGGATCGCGGCGCGCATCGCGGCACAATGTGCATGGCGAAGCGGTATCGAGATTGCCGCATACCTCGCAATTGCGGATTGCGGCGGCGGCAGCGCGCATGGCCGCACCCAACGGCTCCAGCAGAGTCTCGCGTTTCTTGAGCAGCACCAGCGCCGCACGGCGCGCCGAGCGCGGCCCAAGACCGGGAAGTTTCGCAAGCAACTGAATAAGGCGCTCGATTTCCGCGCCGATCATGGGTGACGACATGCTGACGCTGTAGCAGGTGCCGTACCGGGCCGTCACGCCGTTTGACGATGGCGCCGGTTGCCGGGAACTTGCTCGCGTGTCAATAGGCCCTTGCACCTTCCGCAAAATGTATTACAATTCCAGCTTATGGGTCATACACTGACAGTCAGGCTGGACAAAGAACTCGCAGCCTGGTTGGAGAAAGCTTCGCAGCGCACTGGCGTTTCGCAGGGACAGATCGTGCGGACCCAGCTCGAACGCGCGCGTGCCGACGATAAATCGCGCCCTTTCATGCGCCTGGCAGGAACTATCAGAGGTGCGCGAGACCTTTCCAGCCGTAAGGGCTTCAGCAAGGGCTGATATGAAGGGCATTGCCGACACCGGATTTCTGGTGGCGTTCGTCAATCGCAATGACAAATTCCACGACTGGGCCATTAGCGTGGCGGAGCAGGTGACAGAACCGCTGCTGACCTGCGAGGCGGTGCTCGCCGAAACCGCCTTTCATCTCGCAAGCTGCGCGATTGTCTTCGAAATGGTTCGCGACGGCCTGGTGAAGGTGGCATTCGATTTCAGCCAGCACATGCCCCAACTCGAATTGCTCGCGAAACGCTATGCCGACAGGCAGCCAGATCTCGCGGATTTGTGCCTGATCCGGATGAGCGAACTTCATCCCGCGCTGCCTGTGATGACCGTCAACCGCGCCGATTTTGGAGTTTACCGGCGCAACAAGCGCGAGGTGATCCCCCTCATTACTCCGCCTTGATCGGCGTTAGGCCCCAATGAGTAGTAAGTCCGTCTGTGATCATCCAGGCATCATGCCGGGCGGCAGGCCCATGTCGCGCGCCAGCTTCTGCATCTCTTCCGCCACGCGCCGCTCAACTTTTCCCTTCGCATCGCCGTGCGCGGCGACGATCAGATCCTGGACGATCTCGCGCCCCTCAGGACGCAGCAGCGATGGATCGATCGACAGCGATTTCAATTCAGCCTTGCCGTTCAGCACCAGTTTCACCAGCCCCGCGCCGGCCACGCCCTCGGCCTCGATGAAGCCGAGTTGTTCCTGCATGGCGTTGGCGCGCGCCTGAACCTCCTGCGCCTGCTTGAAGATATCGGTGATGTTCATGCGCTGTCCTCGGGATTTTCGATTGTTGCCGCCAGTTCGGCGTCGCCCGGCTTGTCATGCACGCCGATAATCTCGGCGCCGGGAAATCGATCCAGCACGGCACGCACCAGCGGTTCCTGCGCGACGGCATCGAGCTTCGCCTGTGTCGCGGCCTTGCGCGCTTCCGCGATGGTCGGCGCGCCGCCCTCGCGCGACAAGCTCACCACCCAGCGTGACCCCGTCCAGTCTTTCAGCTTCTGCGCCAGATCGGCCGCCAAAGATTGCGGCGCTTTGTTGGACGGCCGGAATTCAATCCGTCCGGGCTCCAGTTTGATGAGATGCATGTCGTTCTCGATGTGCACCTTTAGCACCGGCGCGCCTTTCTGCGCGGCAAAGGCGGCGAGCTCGTCAAGCGTACGGAAATATCCTCCCCCGCTTGCGGGGGAGGTGTCGAGCGCAGCGAGACGGAGGGGGGACTGTGCAGCATTTCCCCCTTCCACCGCTACGCGGTCCTCCTCCCCCGCAAGCGGGGGAGGATAATTTCGCACTGGTGCTGCCGACAGAGTACGCGGTCCCGGCGTCGTCGCCTTGTCTGCCGTTTTGGAAGAGAGCGAATTCCTTTGGCCTTCCCTGCCATCCAGCAAATCGCGGACGAGTTTGTCCGTTGGCGGAAGATCGGCGGCGTAAGCGAGCCGTACCAGCGCCATTTCCGCCGCCTGAATCGGCCGCGTGGCGTCACGCACCTCGAGCAAACCTTTCAGCAGCATCTGCCAGGCGCGGGTGAGTGCCGGCACCGGCAGCTTCGCCGCCATCTCCGCTGCGCGCTTCGCTTCCGCGCTGCCGCCGTCGAAAAATCCTTCCGCGCTCGGCGCCACCTTTAAGCGGGTCAGAAAGTGCGTGGTTTCGAGCAGATCCTGCATCACCGCCAGCGGATCGGCACCGCAATCGTAGAGTTGCGCAAGATCGGCAAGCGCGGCGGCAATATCGCCCGCCATCAGCTTTTCGAAGAGATCGAGCACGCGTCCGCGGTCCGCCAGACCCAGCATGCCGCGCACCGACTCCGCGGTGATGGCGTGCGCCTCTTCATGCGCGATGGACTGATCCAGCAGCGACAATGAATCCCGCACGCTGCCTTCGGCGGCGCGAGCAATCAGCGCCAGCGCCGCGTCCTCGATCTCGATGCTTTCCTTTTCCGCGATGCCGCGCAGATGCGCGACAAGCACCGGCGTCTCGATGCGCCGCAGATCGAAGCGCTGGCAGCGCGACAGCACGGTCACCGGAACTTTGCGAATTTCTGTCGTCGCAAACACGAACTTCACATGCGGCGGCGGCTCCTCCAGTGTTTTCAGCAGGCCGTTGAACGCCTGTTTCGACAGCATGTGCACTTCGTCGACGATGTAGACCTTATAGCGCGCGCTGGCCGGTGCGTAGCGCACGCCTTCGATGATCTCGCGGATGTCGTCGATGCCAGTGCGCGAAGCGGCGTCCATCTCCTGCACATCCATGTGGCGCGATTCGGCGATGGCCACACACGGATCGCACACGCCGCAGGGATGGATGGTCGGTTCCTTGCGCTGGCCATCCGGGCCGATGCAGTTCAGCGCACGTGCGATGATGCGGGCCGTCGTCGTTTTGCCGACACCGCGTACGCCGGTGAGCATGAAGGCGTGCGCGATGCGGCCGGTGGCGAACGCGTTGGAAAGCGTGCGCACCAGCGCATCCTGGCCGATCAGCCCGGTGAAATCCTGGGGACGGTATTTGCGCGCCAGCACGCGGTAGGCTTCGGCGCGCGCCGGCTGCGCCGGCTCGTCCAATCCAAGGCCCAGGGATGTCTCGCTCTCGTCCATGCCCGACTATAGCAATGCGCGAGCGCCGAGGTCGCGCGGATTCGTCAGTAACTGATGGAAAGGTGAGAGACGGCGGCGACCCGAAGCGGATTCGTTACGGCTGCTTCCTTCCGGACCTGACCGGGTTGGCGAGCGTTTCGTCCACCGCCGGCTCCCGGGAGCGATATAGGCTCCCGCCGCTCCAAATGCCAGCCGCCTATTTCCGGTCGCTGAATACGTCCTCGATCTTGCATTTGAACAGCCGCGCGATGGCGAAAGCGAGCGGCAAACTGGGATCGTAGCGGCCGGTTTCGATGGCGTTCACCGTCTGCCGCGACACGTTCAGCGCGTCAGCGAGGTCGCTCTGCGTCATGTCGCGTTCCGATCGAAGTTCGGGCAGGCTGTTTTTCATCGCCTCACCGGTCAGCATGTTCGGCAATCTGCATGATGCCGGTGGTAAGCGCCCACGAAATCGCCAAAGTCGGCCAGGCCCAGGTGATGGCCAGCGGCGGCAGGCCCGCGTCCATCAGAAAGGCGTATGTGACAATCGCGCACGAGCCGATGCCGAACGAAAGCGCCAGGGTCAGCAGAAACTTCAAGCGCTCGAATTCGTCGATCCGGCTGTAGTAGCGCCAGACCGAACCGAACATCAGCCAGATGGGAACGGCCGGCAGCACCTTCGCGGCGGTGGCAAGGCCACTATTGGCGGCGTGGGCCACCAGCCAGGGGCGCGCCGCCACGGCGGCAACATACAGCCCCATAATGACGACGCATTCGATCACATAGTTGCGGCCGGCATATTTCACCGGCGCGGTCGCGGCCTGCATGAGCCCACCTCCTGTAAAGCGTGCTTTACATAGAGACGACCGGAAGGCCTGTCAAGCGTCCTTTACATCCTTGGAGGGCCGGTGCTTGCCCTTGGCCAGCGCTGCAATCATCCCGCGCAGGGTCTGCACCTCCTGGTAGGTGAGCCGGGCCCGATGGATGGTGGCGCGGATGGCGCGGCTCATGGCATCGTGTTTCTCTGGCGGGAACAGGAAGCCACTTGCCTTCAGCTCGCGCTCCAGATGATCGAACAGATCGACCAGTTCGGCGCGCGTGGGCTTGCGATGGACCGGCCCATGCTCCAGCCGCGCAGGCGGCGTGATGTCCGCGGCGCGAAACCATTCATACGCCGTGAGCAACACGGCTTGGCCGAGATTGATGGAGGCGAAATGCGCGGTGGGAATGGTGATGACGCAATCGCACAGCGAGATTTCGTCGTTGTCAAGGCCGGCGCGCTCGTTGCCGAACAGGATGCCGGCTTTTTCTCCGCGCGCAGACGCCATGTGCAGGCGCGCCGCCGCTTCTGCCGGCGTCAGCACCTCCTTGGCGATGCCGCGCTCGCGGGCCGTGGTGGCGTAAACGATGTTCAGATCGGCAAGTGCTTCGCGCAAGGTGTCGAACACGCGCGCCTCCTCCACCACCTTCGCCGCGCCGGCCGCCATGGCGGTCGCCTTTGCATCGGGCCAGCCGTGGCGCGGCTTCACCAGCCTGAGATCGGTGAGGCCGAAATTCGCCATCGCGCGCGCCGCCGCGCCGATATTCTCGCCCAGCTGTGGGTGGGACAGAATGATGGAAGGAGGCAAGATTCACCTCCCCCTTTGTGGGGAAGTCCGCGAGCGAAGCGAGCCGGTGGGGCGATAAAGATCACAGCCGCCGCCTCCCACCCGAATCGTTTCGCGGCGCTCAATGGTTCGACCTCCCCACAAGGGGGGAGGTACATCGCCTGCGTTTTGACCTCGTATCATCCTCGCCGTTATACCCGCCGCGCGCGAATTCGCAGAGGCCCGGATGGACACGATCAAGGTTCAAAATCCCGTCGTCGAGCTGGATGGCGACGAGATGACCCACATCATCTGGGACCTCATCAAGCAGAAGCTGATCCTGCCCTATCTCGATATCGAACTGGAATACTACGACCTCGGCATCGAGCATCGCGACGCCACCAACGACAAGGTGACGGTGGACGCCGCCGAGGCCATCCGCCGCACCGGCGTGGGCGTGAAGTGCGCCACCATCACGCCGGACGAGGCGCGGGTGAAGGAGTTCGGCCTCAAGAAGATGTGGAAGTCGCCCAACGGCACCATCCGCAACATCCTGGGCGGCACGATTTTCCGCGAACCCATCATCTGCCGAAACGTGCCGCGGCTGGTGCCGGGCTGGACGGAGCCCATCGTCATCGGCCGCCACGCCTATGGCGACCAGTACCGCGCAACGGATTTTCGCGTTCCCGGCAAGGGCAAGTTGAAGGTGGTGTTCACCGGAGAGGACGGCCAGACCATCGAGCACGAGGTGTTCGACTTCCCCGGCGGCGGCGTGGCGCTCGCCATGTACAATCTGGACGATTCCATCCGCGATTTCGCCCGCGCCTCCATGAATTTCGCGCTGCAGCGGCGCTATCCGGTGTATCTCTCCACCAAGAACACCATTCTCAAGGCCTATGACGGCCGTTTCAAGGATTTGTTCGCGGAAGTGTATGCGGCCGAGTTCGAGGCGCGCTTCAAAGAGCACAAGCTTACCTACGAGCACCGGTTGATCGATGACATGGTCGCCTCCGCGCTGAAATGGAGCGGCGGCTATGTGTGGGCCTGCAAGAATTACGACGGCGACGTGCAATCGGATTCGGTGGCGCAGGGTTTCGGCTCATTGGGCCTGATGACGAGCGTGCTGATGACGCCGGACGGCAGGACGGTGGAAGCCGAGGCCGCGCATGGCACGGTGACGCGCCACTACCGCCAGCACCAGCGGGGCGAATCCACCTCCACCAACTCCATCGCCTCGATTTTTGCCTGGACGCGGGGGCTCGCGCATCGCGCCAAGCTGGACGAAAACGAGGCGCTGTCGAAATTCGCGCACACCCTGGAACGCGTTTGCGTGGACACGGTCGAGGCCGGCTTCATGACGAAGGACATGGCCATCCTCGTCGGCCCCGACCAGCAATGGCTGACAACCGAAGGCTTCCTCGACAAGGTGGATAACAACTTGAGGAAGGCACTCTCGTGAATCTGCTCGCGCGTGTTTATCCCCTCCCCCTGAAAGGGAGGTCTGTCAGCGTTGCTTCGATACGAGGCCCATGAGCGCCAGCGGATTGCCGTCGGGATCGTAGAACTCGCGCAGCTTCAGATCGTGCGTGTCGGTCTGTTGGACGGTCACGGCAGCGCCGATGAATTTGACGCCCTTCGCTTCCAGCGCCGCGCCCAGCGCATCGATGTCTGGCGCGTCGAAGTAGATAATGGAGCCGCCGATGGGTTGCTCGGGCTTACTCGCGAGGCCCACCATCAGGCGCAAGCCTTCGCATTGGAAGAACAGCATGTTGCCGGCTTCGAAGAGCAACGGCAGGCCCAAAGTGTCGCGATAGAAATTACGCGCGCGATCAAGGTCGCGGCAGGATAGTCCCACCTGCGCCAGTTTGCGTCCCGAAAGATTCAATTCCATTGCCAAGCCTCGCCAACAATTTGCCCGCCCCGTTCAATCGATATCGGCAGGCGCCACCGCGCTGTAGTCCTCCTCCAACTCATCCGAGTCCACGGTTGAGCGGCCTTCCTGGCGCCGCGCGCGTGCCTCCAGTTTTTGTCCCTTGCGATGCGCGACGGCCTCGAAACGGCGCTTCAGCTTGGGATGCTTGCGGGTGAGTTCCTGAAAATCGGAATGCGACAGCGTCAGCACGCGCAGGGAAGACTTCGCCACCACCGTGCAGTCATAGGGCTCGCCCGAAAGCACCGCCGTTTCCCCGAAGAAATCGCCGGAGCCGAGCACAATGGTGTCGCGCTCATATTCCGCCCGCGCGTTGCCCGAGATGACGAAATACATCTCGTCTCCCTCGTCGCCGGCAAGCGTGAGTTGCGCGTGCTCGCGCACCATGCGCGAGCGCAGCACGTTCATCACATCGCTGATGGCCGCGGCGCTGAAGCCTTCGAACAGCGGCAGATGCGAGATCATGCTCCAGGTGACGACAAAATCGCGGCGGTGAATCTCGGTGACGAAATTCGTGGCTACGATGCCGACCGGCAGCGCAAACATCGCCAGGCCCAGCATCATGGTGACGCCCGCTATCATGCGCCCAAGCGCGGTCACCGGCGTGATGTCGCCGTATCCGGTGGTGGTGAGGGTCGTCACCGCCCAGTAGAGCGAAGATGGCAGCGAGCCGAATTTGTCGGGCTGCACCGAACCCTCGATCACGTACATCATGTAGGCGGAAATCACCATGATGCAGACGATGAGCAGCAACGTGCCGAACAGAGCGCGGCGCTCGGATTTGATGACTTCGATCAGGGTGGAAAGCGCCGGCGAATAGCGCGCGATCTTCATCAGCCGCAGCAGCCGGAACAGGCGCAGGATGCGCAGATCGATGGCGCTGGGAACAAAAATACCGACGAGACTGGGCGCGAAGGACAGGAAGTCGACAAGCATGACGGGCGAAAAGGCGTAGCGCAGCCGGCCCCAGAACGGGCCTTTCACCGCGTACCGGGGATCCTCGATCGACACCCACAGCCGCACGGCGTATTCGATGGCGAAGATCACCACCGAAACGGTTTCGAACAGGTCGAACTGTGCGTCGTAGCGGTCGCTGATGCTTTTCACGCTGTCCAGCGTCACCGCAACCACGTTGGCGAGAATGAGCGTGATGAGCGAAGCCTCGAAAATCAGCACCTTCCAGTTCAGGATGTGCCCGGCTTCCAGCACCCGATAAACCTGCCGGCGCAGCGAGGATTCGCGCGACGGCGGCGGAAGGCGCTTGTTTTTCTTCTTGCTGGAGCGTTCGGCGCGCGCCATTGCTATGCTGCGGTTTCCAGACTGGCCAGGCGCTGCTCGATGCGTGCCAGCGCCTCGGATGCGCGCGAAGCATCAGGCCCGCCGGCCTGCGCCATGTCCGGCCTTCCGCCGCCACCCTTGCCGCCCACGGCGTCCGCGCCCAGGCGCACGAGATCGACCGCGCTGATGCGGCCGGTGAGATCGTCGGTCACGCCGACCACAAGCGAGGCTTTCTCGTCGGCGATTCCAACCAGCACCACCACGCCGGAGCCGAGCCGCGCCTTTTCCTCATCGGCCAGGCCCTTGAGCTCTTTGGCAGCGATGCCTTCGACCAGCCGCATTGACGTGTTAATGCCGGCGATCTGCTTCACACCAGCGCCGTCATTCGTTCGCGCAGGGCCGGCGAGCGCCAACGCCTTCTTCGCTTCGGCGAGTTCGCGCTCGAGTTTGCGACGCTCGTCCGCCATTTGCTGCACCCGCAACGGCAGATCGGACGGAGATGTTTTCAAGGTGGCTGCCGCCTGCCGCGCCAGATCGGCCTGATCGGAGAGATAGCGCCGCGCACCTTCGCTGGTCAGCGCCTCGATGCGCCGCACGCCGGCGGCAACTGCGCTGTCCGACAGGATCGTGAACAGGCCGATGTCGCCCAGGCGGCGCACATGGGTGCCGCCGCACAATTCGACGGAATACGGCTTGCCGTGCCCTTGACCCTCGCCCATCGTCAGCACACGGACTTCCGTGCCGTATTTCTCGCCGAACAACGCTTCCGCGCCCGCTTCAATGGCTTTGTCGGTCGCCATCAGCCGGGTGCTGACATCGCTGTTCTGGCGGATGACGAAATTCACATCGCTCTCAATGCGCTCCAGTTCTTCCGGCGTCAGTGCCTTGGGATGCGAAAAGTCGAAGCGCAGGCGATCCGGCGCCACCAGCGAACCCTTCTGGCTCACATGCGCACCAAGCACGCGTTTCAGCGCCGCATGCAGGAGATGGGTCGCGGAATGGTTGGCGCGGGTGGCGCGGCGGCGCTCGCCGTCGACTTTCAAATCCACGCTGTCGCCGACCTTGAAAGCGCCTTGCGTGATCCGCACCACATGCACGTGCAGGCTGCCGAGCTTCTTCTCGGTATCGATCACGGCGCCGATGGCACCGCTGCGCGAGAACATCGCGCCCTGATCGCCGATCTGCCCGCCGGACTCGGCGTAGAACGGCGTCTGGTTGGTAAGGATGCGCACGGTTTCGCCCTGCCTTGCGCTGTCGACGCGGTCGCGTTCCTTCAAAATTCCAACAATGACGCCCTCGGCTTCTTCCGCATCGTAGCCGAGGAATTCGGTTGCGCCGATTTCCTCCTTGGTGGCGAACCATTGCGCTTCGTCGGCGGCTTCACCGGAGCCACTCCACGCCTTGCGCGCCTCCTCGCGCTGGCGCTGCATGGCGGCGTTGAAGCCTTCGAGATCGACGGCGATGCCGCGCGCCTTCAGCGCATCCTGCGTCAGATCGAGTGGGAAGCCATAGGTGTCGTAGAGCTTGAACGCGGTCTCGCCCGCGACCGCGCCACCAGGGCGTAAATCCGCGGTGGCTTCGTCCAACAGCTTGAGGCCGCGCACCAGCGTTTCGCGGAAGCGCAGTTCTTCGAGACGCAAGGTTTCGCCGATCAGCGCTTCCGCGCGCCTCAGTTCCGGATAGGCCGCGCCCATCTCCGCGACCAACGCCGGCACCAGCCGGTACAGCAGCGGTTCTTTCGAACCGATCAGATGTGCATGCCGCATGGCGCGGCGCATGATGCGGCGGAGCACATAGCCGCGGCCTTCGTTCGACGGCAGCACGCCGTCGGCAACCAGGAACGAGCTCGCGCGCAGATGATCGGCGATGACGCGATGGCTGAAGCGCGCCTCGCCTTCCGCGCGCGCGCCGGAGAATTCCACCGACGCGGCGATCAGATGGCGGAAGAGATCGGTGTCGTAATTGTCGGTGACGCCCTGCAGGATGGCGGCGATGCGCTCCAGCCCCATGCCGGTATCGATGGAGGGCTTGGGCAGATCGAGGCGGGTGTTCTCATCGACCTGCTCGAACTGCATGAAGACGAGATTCCAGAACTCGAGGAAGCGGTCGCCATCTTCATCGGCGCTGCCCGGCGGCCCGCCGGCAACCGTATCGCCCTGGTCGTAGAAGATTTCGGAGCAGTAGCCGCACGGCCCCACCGGCCCCATGGCCCAGAGATTCGACTCGTGGCCGATGATCCGCTCGTCCGGCAGGCCGGCAATCTTCTTCCACAACCCGCGCGCCTGCTCGTCGGTCGGGTAGACGGTGACCAGCAGCCGGTCTGCGGAAAGGCCCGCGACGTTGCGCACCCAATCCCAGGCGAAGCCGATGGCCTCTTCCTTGAAATAGTCGCCGAAGGAGAAATTCCCCAGCATCTCGAAGAAGGTGTGGTGGCGGGCGGTGTAGCCGACATTGTCGAGATCGTTGTGCTTGCCTCCGGCGCGGACGCATTTCTGCACCGAAGCGGCGCGGACATAGGGCCGCTTCTCGGCGCCGGTGAAGACATTCTTGAATTGCACCATGCCGGCATTGGTGAAGAGCAGGGTGGGGTCGTTGCGCGGCACCAGCGGTGACGACGGCACGATCTCGTGCCCGCGCGCGCGGAAATATTCGACGAAACTGGAACGCACATCGGCAAGACTGGTCATGGAAATCGTTGTAGCGGGCGCTGCGAAATCTGTCATCCCGATCCGTACTGTTCACCTTCCCCCCTTGGTGGGGGAAGGTGGCTCGCTCGCGCAATGCGAGCGAGACGGAAGGGGGCTTCCAACTCACCACAGATCGTGTCGACTACTCGATCCGGATAGATGAACACTTGCTTGTTCCAGAAGCGGATGACGCGACAGCCATGCGCCTCTAGCCAATGCGTGCGTGCTTCGTCCCGCTCGTCCTGATCCTTGTTGCCGTGAAAAACTCCGTCCACTTCCACGATGAGCCGCGCCTTCGGACAAAAGAAATCAGCATAATATGGCCCGATCTGCGCCTGTCTTCGGAAGCGGTAGCCGGCCAGTTTCTTGCGGCGTAGAAGCGCCCATAGGCGCCGTTCGGCGTCTGTCATGCTCCAACGCAATTCGCGGGCGCGTTGTACGGTCATTTCCCCCCTTCAGTCATCGGCCACTCAAGCGGCCGCTGACAGCTTCCCCCACAAGGGGGGAAGCGGAAGAACAAGTCTGGTCAAAACTGTGAAGGGGCGGTTCGCTAGCGAACCGCCCCTCCGGGAGTCGTTCCCCATGCCAATAGGGAACAACCAGCTTTTGCGCCGGACTCATCGCTTTCGCGCTCTTAGTCGGCGCTCCCACCATCCGGGTCGTCGCCATGCGCGAGAGCCGCGCTGACGAGCCCGGCATTCTGCCGGATCTGGGCCTCGATGCGGCCCGCGATATCCTTGTTCTGTTCGAGGAAATTGCGCGCGGCTTCCCGGCCCTGACCGATGCGCGTGCCGTCATGGGAATACCAGGAGCCGGACTTCTCCACCGCGCCGGCCTTGACGCCGAAATCGAGCAGCTCGCCCGTTTTCGAGATGCCCTTGCCGTACATGATGTCGAACTCGACCTGCTTGAACGGCGGCGCCACCTTGTTCTTCACCACCTTCACGCGGGTCTGGTTGCCGGTCACCTCATCGCGGTCCTTGATCGAGCCGATGCGGCGGATATCGAGCCGCACGGAGGCATAGAATTTCAGCGCGTTGCCGCCCGTGGTGGTTTCCGGATTGCCGTACATGACGCCGATCTTCATGCGGATCTGGTTGATGAAGATGACGATGGTGTTGGATTTCGCGATAGATCCCGTGAGCTTGCGCAACGCCTGGCTCATCAACCGGGCCTGCAGGCCCGGCAGCTGATCGCCCATTTCGCCTTCCAGCTCGGCGCGCGGCGTCAAGGCCGCCACCGAATCCACCACCACGATGTCGACTCCGCCGGAGCGCACCAGGGTGTCGGTGATTTCCAGCGCCTGCTCGCCGGCATCGGGCTGCGAGATCAAGAGCTCGTCGACATCCACGCCCAGCTTGCGGGCATAGATGGGATCGAGCGCGTGCTCGGCATCGATATAGGCGGCGATGCCGCCCTTCTTCTGCGCTTCGGCGACCGCATGCAGCGCCAGAGTCGTTTTGCCTGACGACTCGGGCCCGTAAATCTCGATCACCCGGCCGCGCGGCAGGCCGCCGATGCCGAGCGCGATATCGAGCCCCAGCGAGCCGGTGGAAACGGTGTCGGCTTCCGTGACCGGATCGCGGCTCCCCAGCTTCATCACCGAGCCTTTGCCGAAGGCGCGGTCGATCTGGCTCAGCGCCGCATCCAGCGCGCGCTTGCGCTCCGAGACCTCTTCCTTTTCCTTGCCGACCACCCGCAAAAGCGCCTCTTTCATCACTGTCCCTCTCCTTATTCCATGAGCCGCTTCCCACCGGAAGCGAGAACCCGAGGGTGCGACTGTACATGCTTCGTTCTAAAATGCAAGGTGTGTTATCGCATTGATATTAAATAGTATTTTGGCTTGTTCTTTTTATGTCTACCGGTGGGTCGGGTAGTGTCTCAGTTTGAAATTTTCGCCTTGTCGCGTCTGATTTGATCCAGCAACGGATTTTCCCGCTGTCCTGTTCGGACATTGCGCCATGCCATCCGATATACGCCCTCTCGCATCTCGCTGTGGAGCGAAAAATACAGAGCGTCTTCGACAATGGAGGTCGATGCTTTCTCTTCCGGATACCGGTCGCGATAGTCCTGCGCTAGCTCGCGCCAAAGGCGCTGGTTTTCTATAAAAACCTCGGCACGAAATGCGCGGAACCGGCGCCAATAGTAGAAGGCAGCTACAAGCGCGATTACACTAACCGTACCGATTAGCTCGATCATGCAGCCTTCTTGTACGGTCCGCGCTTCTTAGGCGGGCTTGCTGCGTCCATCATAGCGCACAGATCAGCCTGGCTCATTAGCTTAGTTAGTGCGCTGTTTCGTATAGCACCATTCATCCAAGTTGGCATCGTGCGTGAAGACACAACCAAACCGTTCACCGTAGGGTTGCGCTGCTTCCAAGCTATCGGAATTTACCATTCCGTTTTCCCGCCAGGGCGGAAACCAGATCGCCAAAATCTCGTCTGGCAAAAACAGCGGCGCTGAGACAGGCAACTGAGTTAGAAGGTCGGCCAAATTCTTTGCCTTATCATCCATTTGCCGGTTGCCTGTAAGCCGCATGGCTTCGGCGAGTTTTCAGCATTTTGGTGTGCCTTGACAAACTGTACGGTCCTGTACAGAATGCAAGAATGGCGAAACGAGAGCGTACAATCCGTAAAGGAGCCGAAGAAGCGCGCAACCGGCTTCCGGAACTGCTGGACGCGGCCGAGAAGGGCCAGGCCACCCTGATCACCCGGCACGGGCGCGCCGTCGCCGCGCTCATCCCCGCCGATACCTATCACGCTGGCAGTGGACAGAAATCTCTGCTGCCGTTGGCCGGATCGGGGCGCGGCCTGTGGGGCCGCAACAGCACCGCCGCCATCGCGCGGATGCGCGGCGAATGGGATCGCTGAACATCGGCACCGTAGCCGACGGAGCGCTGCTCCTGCTGGATTCGCCGCCGATCATCTATGTGCTCGAGCGGCACCGAGAACTGGCGGCGCGGTTTCTGCCGCTGTTCGAGCGGCAGGCGGAAGGGCGGCTGAGCTTCGCCGTCACAACCGTCACCGTCGCGGAGGTGCTCACCGGCCCATTGCAGGCGGGAAACGAAGCGCTGGCGCGGCGCTACCGTACTGTTCTCGAATCCTGGCAGGTGGTGCCCCTCGATACCGTAATCGCGGAAAGCGCGGCGCGGCTGCGCGCCACGCTCCGGCTCAAGCTGCCCGACGCGGTTCAGCTGGCGAGCGCGCTCGCCATTGGCGCCGATGCGCTGGTCACGCATGACCGGGATTTCTCCGGCGTCCGCGCGTTGCCGGTCATCAGCTGAATCCTACTGCCGCCAGAAGGAGACGATGGCGCCGCCGATAACGATCAGCGCGCCGCCCGCCATCACCGGCGACGTCGGCAGGGTGCGGAAGAAGGCGAAGTTCACCACCTGCCAGACGATGAACAGGGTCGCGATGTAGAGCCCCACCACTTCGCGGAACTCCAGCGGCGCGAGGTTGAGGAAGGTGCCGTAGGCGAACAGCAGCCCGGCGCCCAGCGCGAACAATCCGACCCGCGCAAACGTGAGGCCGGCGGGGCTGTGCAGCGCGATGCGCACCACGGCATCGCCGCTCACCTCCACCATGGTGGCGATGATGAGAAATCCCAGCGCCTGCCATATACCGATGGAACGCATGTGTTTCTTCCTCCTGCCGGGGAATCGCGTCAACCAGTTGCGGCAGCCGGGGCTATAGCGCGTAGCACCACTGCAAGCCACTCCGCCGAATCACGGCATCGGCATTCGACCAATCGTCAAAGATAGAGATTGACTTTCAGGACTTTGTGAGACATGATGTCTCACATGAAGGCAACAGCGACCATTCGCGAACTGCGCAACGAATTTCCGGAAATCCGCAAGCGGCTGGAAGCCGAGGGTGAAGTTCTGCTGACGGAACGGGGTACGCCGCGCTATCGCCTGGTCTTGTACACGCCTCCGAACTCGGCGGGGGCGCCCGCTATCGATTATTGGAGCCGCCTGCAATCGTATCAACCCCGTCCGCTCTCAGCGGCGCAATCGCGCAAGCTTCACGATGAGAACCGCGGCGACCGCTGAGAACACGTATGTCGATCCCAGCGCGCTGCTGAAGCTTTATCTGCACGAGCCGGAATCGCGGTCGGTGGCGGCATGGCGCGTGCGATGGCGCAGCGCGCTCGCCGTAACCCTGTTCGGACGCGTCGAAGTGATGAACGGCATCGGGCTGGCGCTCGCGCGCAAGTTCATCTCGCGGCCGGTTCACAAAGCGGCGCTGGCGGCGCTGGACGACGACTTCGCGCAAGGGCGGCTGATTCTTGCAGATGTATCGTGGCGGGCGGCCGTGCGACTGGCCGAGGACATCAGCCGCCAGCATACGCCGGCGACCGCCGGCCGGACGCTCGACATCCTCCACGTTGCCAGCGCCCTCACGCTCCAGCGGCGCTATTTCCTGACCTTTGACAACCGGCAACGAAAGCTGGCGCAAGCAATGGGCTTGAAGGACGTCTCGCTGCAATGATCGTCCGCATCACCCGGCAATCATTGCCCTTGGATGAGCCTGAACTAGGGTTGCAAAAGGAAAGATATTGTAATACAGGCTGTATTACAAATGGGTGATCCATGGGAACGCGCACGGTCAGGCTGGATGAGGGGACTGAACGCATTCTGAAAGAACTGCGCACGGCAACCGGTCTGACGATCTCGGAAGTCCTGAAGTTGGGCGTCCAGGCTTACGCCAAAAAATCGAAAAGCGCCGCTCCCCAGCACCCTTACGAAATATACCGCCACATCGAGCTTGGCGAGGGCGGCTGGGCGATCGCGCCGGCCCGAAACGCCAAGCGTGCAGCTGGCGACGTGATCAGGCGGAAGCACCGCCGGTGATCCTGGCGGATACGGGACTGCTCGTCGCTCTCTTCGATCCACGTGACCGCGATCATGCCTTCTGCGTCGAGCGGCTACGGAAAATCAAAGAGCCGCTCCTTACCACCCTGCCGGTTCTCACCGAAGCATTCCACCTGCTCAAACCGCACTCGCCCGGCGCGCATGGTCTGATGCGCTTTGTGGCCGATGAAGGTCTGAGAGTTTGGTTCTTCGATCGCGCCGCACTGGATCGCGCGTTCGCGCTTATGCAGCAATATGCCGATGCGCCTATGGATTTGGCGGATGCCTCGTTGGTGACTGCGGCAGAGACCCTCGCGATTCGCAAAGTATTCACGCTGGATCGAAAGGATTTCAGCACCTACCGTATTCGTCGCGGCCATCGTCATTTGTCTTTCCTCCTGCTGGAGGACCCGTGATGCTTTGCAGAGCGAAACGGCCTACGGGTGAGTTTGTCGACAAGAGCGACTTTCGCCGCGGATCGGTAAAGAATAAGGGAAAGTCATGATCCCGCGCTATTCCCGGCCTGAGATGACGGCGATCTGGTCGCCTGAAGAGAAATTCCGCATCTGGTTCGAGATCGAGGCGCACGCCACCGATGCGCTGGCCAAGCTTGGCGTTGTGCCTAAAGAGGCGGCGGCGAAAGTCTGGGAGAAGGGCCGCAACGCCAAATTCGATATCGCGCGCATCGACGAAATCGAGCGCGAGGTGAAGCACGACGTCATCGCCTTCCTCACGCACCTTTCCGAAATCGTGGGGCCGGAGGCGCGCTTCGTGCATCAGGGCATGACCTCGTCCGACGTGCTCGACACCACCCTCTCGGTGCAGCTGAAGCGCGCCGCCGATATTCTCCTGGCCGATATCGACACGCTGCTGGCGGCGCTGAAGAAGCGCGCGCTGGAGCACAAGCACACCGTCACGATCGGCCGCAGCCACGGCATCCATGCGGAGCCGACCACCTTCGGCATCAAGCTCGCGACCTTCTATGCCGAGTTCGAGCGGGCGAAGGCGCGACTCGTGGCGGCGCGGGAGGAGATTTCCGTCTGCGCCATTTCCGGCGCCGTCGGCACCTTCGCCAACATCGATCCGCGGGTGGAGGCGCATGTGGCGGCGAAGCTGGGGCTGAGGACGGAAGCCGTTTCAACCCAGGTCATCCCGCGCGACCGCCATGCCGCCTATTTCGCGACGCTTGGCGTAATCGCCAGCTCGCTGGAGCGGCTCGCCATCGAAATCCGCCATCTTCAGCGTACGGAGGTTCTGGAGGCGGAGGAATATTTCTCGCCCGGGCAGAAGGGCTCTTCGGCCATGCCGCACAAGCGCAATCCGGTGCTGACGGAGAACGTCACAGGCCTGGCGCGCATGGTGCGCGGCTACGTGGTTCCGGCGCTGGAGAACGTGGCGCTGTGGCACGAGCGCGATATCTCGCATTCGTCGGTGGAGCGCTACATCGGGCCGGACGCCACCATCACGCTGGACTTCGCGCTGGTGCGCATGGCCGGTGTGGTGGAAAAGCTGGTCGTCTATCCCGAACGGATGAAGGAAAACCTGGAGCGCACCCGCGGGCTGGTGCACAGCCAGCGCGTGATGCTGGCCTTGACGCAGGCGGGCGTCGGCCGTGAGGAGGCATACGCGCTGGTGCAGAAGAATGCCATGCGCGCCTGGAACGGCGAAGGCGATCTCCTCTCATTGCTGAAGGCGGATGCGGAGGTCACGCGCGCGCTGCCGGCGGCGCTACTCGAGCAGCTGTTCGATCTCGACTATCACCTGAAGCACGTCGACACCATCTTCGCCCGCGTCTTCGGGGAAGGCGACACAACGCCTTAGGATGCCATCGCCGGCTCCGCCCCCCGAATGTCGGTGCCTCATGAGTTAGCGCGCCATGGACGTTCATGCTAACATTTGGCCTATGAAAAGAGACGTAATGCTTCGTCGTTTCGCAAGTTTCGAAGACATGAAGCTCGAATCCTACCGTTACTGGCGTGCGCAGCCGGCGTTCAAGCGCCTCGATGCGGTTGCAGAGCTCAACGCGGATATCCAGGTCTTGAAAGGCGTCCCCGCCGATGCACAACGACTTCAAAGAACTGTTCGGCTTCTTAAACGCTGAGGAGGTGCGGTACCTCGTCGTGGGAGGCTATGCGGTTTCGCTTCACGCAGAGCCGCGAGCGACCAAGGACCTGGATATCCTGGTCGATCCCGCGGGGGATAACGCGATTGCTCTGTTTCGCGCCTTGGCGGCGTTCGGAGCGCCATTGGAAGGAATGAACCCTGGAAGCTTCACCGAACCTGGTGCTTTCTTTCGCATGGGTGTGCCGCCAGCGATGGTGGACATCCTGCCGAATATTGCGGGCGTGGATTTCAATCAGGCTTGGGCCCGCCGCGTCTCGGCCGTTGTTGATCCGCAAACCAACCTCCATGCGCATTTCATTTCGGCCGCCGACCTCATGGAAGGGAAGCTTGCGTCTGGCCGCGCTCAGGATTTGGCGGATGCGGAAGCCCTGCGCGCCGCCGGTCTCGCCGAACCGAAAGAGCAACCGAAAAAGCCTTAGGAGGTGGCAGGTCGACACCTTCTTCACCCACGTCTCCGATGGTAGTGATACGGCCTTGTGATGAGGACCGTAAATTTCGCATCCGATCGATATCTGGAACGGCGGGTTGCTGCATGGTGTGCGCTGGCCGATCTTTTTCTCGATACGGAATTACAGCCGGATGACTTCGATCGGATCGCCGCGACACTTCATGGCGCTAGATTCGGAGTTGCCGAAGCGGAACGCATCCTCCGAAACGAAGTCGCTCCAGTGTTCGTCGCCAACGGATTGAGCGTGGCGGGCGAATGGGCGGGCTGGCCCGATGAGTTCGTGCAACAACGCGTTATGGCACACCTTGCTTCCAGCCCGGTGCCGCGCGCCTGGATGAAATTCCGTGCTCGCATCCACGCGGGCATCTACAAGGATGCGTGGCTCGAAGTGGCCAGCCGCCTGAAGAACATGGAGCATGACGCGTGAGCCGGATCGTCAGAACGGCATTGGTCGTCGCAACGGCGCTCGCGCTCTCAGGTTGTTTCGATCTCACGCAAAGGCTGACGATCGATCGCGGCGGCGGCGGCCACTACGAAACCGCCATCACCGCCAGCGGACTTCTGGGCGAGGCCCTGAAAGACAAGAAGCAGCCGTTGTCGCTCGGCCGCAACCGCACGCGAGCGCGAATTGCGGTTGGCCAGAACGGCAAGGTCACGCAAAGCGCGATCATCGACTTCAAATCGCTTTCGACCTTGCGCTTCTCCGACGAGTCTCTGAGTCTCACCAATCACGGTGCCAGCTGGTTCGGCATCGGGCCGAGCCACCTCACCTTCCGCCGCACGTTCCTCGTGGATCGCGCGCGGCGCGAGAACATGCGGGGACGCCCCAACGAGGACAACGACAAACTCGGCGGCGAAATGCTGCAGACCATGTTCGGCGACCACGCTTACGTCTTCGGCATCACCGTGCCCGGCTGGGTCGAACGCGCAGCTCCGATTCGCATGGGGAAAACCACGTTCGCGGCGCAGGTCAGCGGCAGCGGATTGTCGCGCACCGTCACCTGGCGCATGCCGCTTTACACCCTGCTGCAGGCCAAGCTCGTCAAATTCGAGGTGGATTTCTCAGCCTACGGCTCGTTCGCCGACGCGCAATCCTCGCCGGAGTGACTACGCGCGCCGCGCAGTCGTTACCGGACTGGGTTCTCAATAACTTGGCGACCGAAGCGGGTAAGATTCGACCCTTCCCACTTTGGAGATTTCGGCGGCAACCTCTGGCCGGGCACGTACCGCCAGCCATGCCGCATGAATCGCACTCTCCCGCTTGGTGGGATGGTGGGACGGCAAATAGGTCTGAAGAAATTCCAGCATGTAAAGGCGCTTTTGAGGGTTGCGGAGTTCGGCAATCACTTCGATGGCGACGGCATCGAGATCTCCAACGAACAGCATGGCGTTCAGATATGGCTGAGAGCCGTCGCCCGCATTCTCCTTCATGAATTTGAGCGTCTTTGCGAGATTTTCTCGGTCCGCCAATTGGAAAAAGGCGCAGGCGCGGGCGTCGGCCAACGCCATCTTGCCGTAGTCGCTTGCCTCGCTTCCGTCCAGAGTCTGGACAGATTTCAGCGCCTCCTGAGGCCGGTCATAAAGATTATATTGGTCCGCGAGATTGATCGCTTGGCTAACATTGGGTGCCGCGTGCTCCTTCTGACCCGCACCTTCACCAAGTGCGGCAAAAGCTTCCTCGCTTCGGCCAAGAGCAAACAGCGTCCGCGACTGGACGTCGAGAGCCCAGTTGATCTGATCGTCACCGTCGCTGAAGAACTTGGAATTGGAGTTGTAGCTCCTAATAGCTGCGCTCGTTACTGTTAGCGCTTCCTCGTTTCGATCGAGTTTCAGCAGCAACTCCGCAAGAGTGTTGGCGCCTTCCAGTTTGTCCGGATTTGCTGTCACCAGCGCGCGCAACTGCGCCAACCATGTCTGGTAGGCCTTCATCACATCGAAATCGCTGGGCCTTGCTCGCACAATCGGATCGAACCGCTTGTCAGCATGCATCTGAAGCATGGCTTCCGGGTCTTTGATCTCTCCGATGACCTCCTTTGCGCCGGCTAGATCGCCCCGCTGCAGGCGGATGCGCGCCAGGGCGAGCCAAAGCCCCGAAGGAGTTGAGAATTGATTCGACGGTCGCCATCTCGCCGCGAATAGCGCTTCCAGCAAGTCCCCGGCCGCACCGGGCGCCGTCAGATTCTCCTCCGCTTTGAACGCCGTCTGCGAAATTGCGACGTCGTTATAGTCGGCGAGTTTCTCCGGCCATTTTCGAGCAAGGGCGGTCAGGGCAACGGCCGCATCAGCATAGTCCTTCAGGCGGTAACCTGTGCCGAACCGAAGGTGCCATTCAAACTCCGTTGCCTCCGGAAATTCGGTCGCTCTAACAATCGGGGCCTGGGCAGCCTGGTAATCGTCCTGATCAAACAGAACCGCTCCGTAAATCGCATAGGCGAGCCGGCGGTAATTGTCCGGTAGGGTGTGAAAGATGGGATCGGCCAAAACGCCGCGAAGCGTATCCCCGACCGCTTTCGCGTCAGGCTTTTCTTTGCGTGTTTCGGCAATGGCGTCCTGGATAATTTGTTCGAGCTCGCGGCTCCGCTGTTGCGACATGGGTGGAGTCGTCGAGCCGATTGCAGATACCGGTGCGGCATGCCCAAACAAGAACAGCAGTAGCAACAAACCTCCGCAGACAGATCCCCAGCTGATCTTCACAATGCCCCCACTTTCCTGCCCTTTGCAGACGACGATCTCGTGGCTATCCACGCGCTTGCAGTGGTCCAGAAACCCGCCGCGTCGGCGCGCCAGCCGCCCGATGGGATTGCGCAGCGGCCCGGTGGCAACATCCACGTGCACGCTTGAAGCACCCTCCGAGAGCGAAGCGGTAAACGGATTCCCCGTGCCGGGTAATTATTTCCCCGTCTCGTGCATGATCTGATCGGCGGCGATTTGCAGTAGTTCCTCCATCTTCAGCCGGATGGCATGGTCGGAGCGCGCGATATTCCTGCCGTCGAAATCCTTGTGAACCTTGCGCACCACATCCTCGTGGCCCGGCTCTTCCAGATCGGCGCGGACCACCGACTTGGCATATTCCTGCGCCTCGTCGCCGGAGAGGCCCATCTGCTCGGCCGCCCACAAACCCAGCAGCTTGTTGCGCCGCGCCACGATCTTGAAGCGCAGTTCCTCGTCGTGCGCCCATTTGGACTCGAAGGCCTTCTCGCGATCCTCGAACGATCCGCTCATACCAACCTCTTGATCTGAATTTGAACTACACGGGCACCGGCAGGTACATTAGCGCATGGCTTTGCTTTCGCGAAGACTTTCGTTTCCGGCCGCAATCGTCACAGGCGCAGCATTCTCCCGCCGGCGCGCTAGTTCAGGGCCGAATAACCTTTTTGACGGCAGCAAGGCGCCCTAGATCGCGTTCAATGTCCTCAACATCCTTGTGCGAAAGGCGTGTGAGGGTGATTGAAATTTCTTCCAGGCCGGACGTCTCTTCGCTTGGCCGCGCCACGTAACGGACGATGCGTCGCGCGCGGTAGCCGATCGCCGTTTCGAGGGCGGAGATGGACAACTGGCCCGGCTCTGTCTGCAACACCAGCTCATGCATCCTGTGATGTTGTTGAAAACGTTCCTCCAGCGGCTTGATGCCGGCCAGGATGAGGAGGATGACGACCGTTGCAGCAACCGCCTGAACGTACAGTCCGCCGCCCACCGCCAGCCCGATAGCGGCAACTGTCCACAAGCTTGCGGCAGTCGTGAGACCGCGCACGACTTCTCCGCGCAAAAGTATTGAGCCTGCGCCAAGGAAGCCGATACCCGAAACAACTTGGGCCGCGACGCGCGAGGGATCCAGCACGACGTTGCTTGTCCCAAGAATATCCGCGAAGCCGAACGATGAGACGATCATGAACAGGCAGGCGCCGACGCATACCAGCATATGCGTGCGCAAGCCCGCCGCCCAAACCAGCCGCTCGCGGTCTGCGCCCACGATGCTGCCGAGAATCGCCGCGACGAACAGGCGGAGCACTAACATCCAATCCTGCGGCGCAACCAGATGAGCCCACTGTGACATTGTCACCTCCCTGATAGTCTACTTAAGCAGTAGACTATCAGGAGTTTTCACCGTCATAGTCCAGCCCGAATCCAACCAGGACGGATCGATGTTGGCGGTCACGGCGCTGCTCATCGCACTTGTATCTGCTCTCTATGGCACGGCGGGGCAGGCCGGCGGCAGCGGTTTCGTCGCCGTGATGACGTTGCGCGATTTCCCGGTGGAGCAGATACGCCCATCCGCTTTTGCGTTGAATATTGTCGCCGCCGCCTACGCGACTTGGCGTGTTCATCGCGCCGGCACCGTCGATTGGCGACTGTTCGTGAGTGTCACGGTGTCGGCGCTGCCTGCTGCCTTTGTCGGTGGGATGATCGTCCTGACAGGCCGGATGTACCTTTGCGCTACGGCAACGCTGCTCGTTGTCACGGCCAGTTTAATGTTCTTTCGTGCAACATCGCGCACCGATCGGCTGCCGAGCCGGCTTTCTGCATTTCTCACGGGTGGCAGCGCCGGTTTGGCCTCCGGCATCACCGGTGTAGGCGGCGGTGTATTTTTATCTGCAACGCTGATTATCGCCGCAGGTGTCTGCCCGAAGCGAACCGCCGCCCTGTCGCCGCCCTTCATTCTGGTGAACTCAATCGCCGCATTGGTCGGAACGGTAGCCGCAGGTCAACACCT
Organism: Alphaproteobacteria bacterium; assembly: GCA_019241645.1. Lineage (GTDB taxonomy): Bacteria > Pseudomonadota > Alphaproteobacteria > Micropepsales > Micropepsaceae > Rhizomicrobium. The sequence continues at coordinate 97,386 of JAFAWQ010000029.1, read as the reverse complement.
GTTGACAGCCTTGGTACCGTTGGGAATTGCCGCGTTGTTTGGCTCCTTGATTGGCTCGGCCATCGGCGTGCGGTTCATGACCGCGCGCAGCATTCGCGTCGTGCTCGCTATGATTCTGTTGATCGGCGCGGCCCAGATGTTCCTTCGCGCCGCACATACATAGCAGGCTCATTCCACCACGGTCGTTTCACGCCGAGCCATTTGCCGGAAGGAGGCGATGACGCGCCGCAGACCGGGTTCGGTCACCCGGGCTACTGCTTCTTCGGGCGAACACCAGCAGGTCTCGCGCGCGGATTTTTCCGGCCAGCTTCGCCGCTGCCGGGAAACTTCGAGCGCGAAGACCTCGACGCGGCAGCGCTGCGTGTCCCCTGTCTTGCGGCGCTTGTCGTAGTGGAAAGTGCCGATCGGTTCCGGCTGCACGTCGCCGGTGACACCGGCCTCTTCGTCTGCTTCGTGCGCGGCGCAAGCGGAGGGCGCGAGCCCCGAAATGGGCCAGCCCTTGGGCACGATCCATCGGCGGGTGGTGAGGGTGGTGACCAGGAGAATTTGCAGCTCTCCATCGACCAGCCGCCATGGCAGTGCTGCGTACTGAACGCCCGGACCTTTCAACGCAATACTACTCATACAACCAACGCGGCCTTCGGTTTGGATGGTTCAGCTCACCAACTTTGCCAACCCGTAGAATAACGCCCCCATCAACCCTGCAGCCGGCATTGTAATAATCCAGGCGATAACAATTTCTTGCGCCACATTCCAACGCACAGCCGAGGCTCTCCGTGCCGCCCCCACGCCCACAATCGCCCCGGTGATGGTGTGGGTCGTGGAAACCGGAATGCCCAAGCCCGTCGCCAGGAACAACGTGATCGATCCCGCCGTCTCTGCACACACGCCCTGCACCGGAGCAAGCCGGGTGATTCGAGAGCCCATGGTACGCACAATTCGCCAGCCCCCCAACAGGGTGCCAAGCGCCATGGCTCCGTTGCAGCTGACCACCACCCAAAGCGGCACGTGAAAGGCGCCGGACAATTGTCCGTGTGCGTAGAGAAGCGCGGTGATGATGCCCATGGTCTTCTGCGCGTCGTTACCTCCGTGGCCGAGCGAATAGAGAGACGCAGAGACGAACTGAACCTTGCGGAAAATGCCGTCCGCGCGCGCGGGCGGCACGCGGCGGAACGACCAGGAAACGATCAGCACCAGCAGCAGCGCGATGATCATCCCGGTCAGCGGCGAGAGCACGATGGCAGCCGCCGTCTTCGCGACGCCACTCCACACGATGGCGCCGAAACCTATGTGCGATACCCCCGCGCCGATCAGAGCCCCTATCAGGGCATGCGAGCTGGATGACGGGATGCCGAAATAGCCGGTGAGAACCTGCCAGCAGATCGCCCCCATCAGCGCTCCGAAGATGACCTGGTCCGATATGGCGGCAGCCGAAATGATGCCGCGGCCGATGGTGTTGGCCACGTGAAGTCCGAACACCAGGAAGGCGACGAAATTGAAGAACGCCGCCCAGGCCACGGCATAGCGCGGCGACAGCACGCGGGTGGACACGATGGTCGCGATCGAGTTGGCCGCATCGTTGCGGCCGTTGAGGAAATCGAAGGCCAGTGCAACAGCGATCAATCCGATAAGCAGCGCCAGCATGCGTCACATTTGCTCGATAACGATGCCGCTTATGCGATTGGCAACGTCCTCGAAGCGATCCATGACCTTTTCCAGATGGTCATAGATTTCGACGCCGATGATATAATTCATGGCGTTGCCGTCGCGGTGGTTCTTGAACAATGACCGGATGCCGTTGTCGTTCAGCGTATCGGCATCGTCCTCCAGCCGGATGATTTCTTCGGTGATCGTGTTGAGCCGGGCGGCGTTATTGCGGAGGGAGGAAAGCAGACTCACCGCTTCCGATGTAAGATTTGCGGCCTGCACGATGCAGTCACCCATCTGAGCCATTTCCGGCTCGAGCTCGCTGACCTCGAACAACAGCACCGCCTTCGCGGTCTTCTGCATCTGGTCAATGGTGTCATCCAGCGTGTTGATGAGATCCTTGATGTCGCCGCGATCGAACGGGGTGATGAAGGTGCGCCGCACCAGCAGCAGCACGTCGCGCGCAATGGCATCGGCGTCTGTTTCGTAAGCGATCACCTTGCGGGCCGCTTCAGCTACGCCTTGACCGCCGTTCAGCAATTCCCGCACGGCGTGGGCCCCATGCACCAGCATGGCGGCGTGTCTGCTAAAAAGCTCGAAGAACCGATCCTCCCGAGGCATGAGGGCTTGAAACAAGCGAAACATGAGAGCCTTTCAACCGTTTAAGCCGTTGAAGAGGAACAAAAAATGACGCTCCTGATCACCGCGCCCGGCATTTCTAGCCCATCAAGCCGCCAACTGCGAACGATCGCACCGCGCTAAAGATTGCGCCCCTGCCCCCTGCCCGATAGGGTAGTCTCCCAACGGGGCCAGAGCCCCGTTTCGCTTTTTGGAGCCGGCCACGCGCTCCGGAAGGACCATCCATGAAACGCCGCCGCCAGATTTACGAGGGCAAGGCCAAAATCCTCTATGAGGGGCCCGAGCCCGGAACCGTCATCCAATATTTCAAGGACGACACCACCGCCTTCGACGCCACCAAGAAGGCCACGCTGGACGGCAAGGGCGTGTTGAACAATCGCATCAGCGAATACCTGATGAGCCAGCTGAACGCGATCGGCGTGCCGACCCATTTCGTCCGCCGCCTCAACATGCGCGAGCAGCTGGTGAAGGAAGTGGAGATCATTCCGCTGGAAGTGGTGGTGCGCAACATCGCCGCCGGCTCGCTGTCCAAGCGTCTCGGCATCGAGGAAGGCACGGCCCTGCCCCGCTCGATCATCGAGTACTTCTACAAGAGCGATAAGCTCCACGACCCTTGGGTGAGCGAGGAGCACATCACCGCTTTCGGATGGGCGGCGCCGCAGGATCTGGACGACATGGTCAATCTGTCGATCCGCATCAACGACTTCCTCTCCGGCCTGTTCCTGGGCGTCGGCATCAAGCTGGTGGATTTCAAGCTGGAGTTCGGCCGGCTATGGGAGAACGACTACATGCGTATCGTTCTGGCCGACGAGATCAGCCCGGATTCCTGCCGGCTGTGGGACGCCACCACCAACGAGAAGATGGACAAGGACCGCTTCCGCCGCGATCTGGGCGGGGTGGTGGAGGCTTACTCCGAAGTGGCAAAGCGGCTGGGCATCATGCCGGAATCGGTGCAGGCGGAGTCCCGCGGCCCGGTGCTGGTGCGGTGATGCTTCGGGGCTCGCTAACACTTTCCTCGCCCTGAATGGGGGAGGTCGGAATGCGAAGCATTCCGGGTGGGGGTCCCTCCACCGGATGAAAATGATCCCTCCCCGGAGCGCTGACGCGCCCCGACCCTCCCTTTTCAAGGGAGGGCAACTGAACGAGGAACCGAAGGATGAAAGCGCGCGTGTTTGTCACCCTCAAGAATGGCGTGCTCGATCCGCAGGGCAAGGCGATCGGCCATGCCTTGAACGGCCTGGGCTTCGGCGAGGTGGGGGAAGTCCGCCAGGGCAAGGTCATCGACCTGGAACTGGCGGAAACCAGCGCTGAGGCGGCCCGCTCGCGGATTAAGGAGATGTGCGAAAAGTTGCTTGCCAACACCGTCATCGAAAAATACGAAATCGACCTTCGAAATTAACCGCGCCCTGCCCGGCGCCGACCCACAAGACAGGATCACGCCATGCGATATGTGTCTCATCTCCCGCTTGCCGTACGCGCGCTTGCGGCATCAATTTGCTGCGCCGCCGCCCTGGCAATACCGGCAGCAGCCCAGCCCGCCGCAAAGCCGGCGCCGGCCGTGTCACCTCATCCGGGCATGGGCGCCATGCCGGGCATGTCGCGGCCACCCGCGATCCTGCCCTCAGGGCCTGTCGACCCGGCAAAGGTCGCGGCCGCCAAGGCCTTCATCATCGTCTACCATCCGCGTCAGGATCCCAAGGATATGGCAAAAAGGCTGGATGAGTTCATGCCGCGCATGATCGCCTCCGCGAAGGAGGACGATCCCAAGCTCGACGTGAAAAAGTTCGAACGGGAAAAGCGCGCGCAGATCATGGCCCAGATCAACCAGGGGCTCGATAGTCAGGCACGCATCGTGTCCAAGTATTTTACATTGCAGGAACTGAATGGCCTGGCGGCGTTCTTCCGGAACGGGCTGGGAAAAAAGCTCACGGAAGTGACGCCCAAAATCCAGATGGAAATCATGATGGAAATGCGGAAGCAGAGGATGAAGGCTCCTTTGCCGGGTATGAAGCCCCTCAAGGTGTCACCGCCGGCCGCGGCTCCCAAGAAGCCGGGTACGCCCTAGCAGTGAAATCCGCCGTCCTCGTCTTTCCTGCTTCCAATTGCGACCGCGATGCCGCGGTCGCCTTGGAGCAGGTGACAGGACGGAAGCCGCACATGGTGTGGCACGCGGATTCCGAAATCCCCGACGTCGATCTGATCGTGCTGCCGGGCGGCTTTGCCTATGGCGATTACCTGCGCAGTGGCGCGATGGCGGCGCTTTCGAACGCCATGCGCGACGTGATCGACAAGGCGCAGAAGGGCGTTACGGTGCTCGGCATCTGCAATGGCTTTCAGGTGCTGACGGAATCGCGGCTGCTGCCCGGCGCGCTGATGCGCAACGCGGGGCTGAAATTCACCTGCCGCGGCGTGGGGCTGGAGGTGACGGAGACGCAGTCGGTCTTCACCCGCAAATACGATTCCGGCCAGCGCGTGACGTTTCCGGTGGCAAACGGCGAAGGCAATTACACCGCCGACGACGAAACGCTCGATCGCCTCGAAGGCGAAGGCCGCGTGGTGTTCCGCTATGCAGCTGGCGAGAATCCCAACGGCAGCGCGCGCAACATCGCCGGCATCCTGAATGAGAAGCGCAACGTGCTGGGGCTGATGCCGCACCCCGAGCGCGTCTGCGATCCGCTGCTCGGCGGCACCGACGGCCGCGCAATGTTCGAAAGCCTGCTGGAGGGTCTGGGGTGAGGCGCGATCGGTATCGCATCTGACTTATCCTCCCCCGCTTGCGGGGGAGGTGGATCGCCGCGAACCGAAGCACGCGAAAGCGTGTTCGCAACAAAAAGCGGCGAGACGGTAGGGGGAAGTTCGTTGCGGAAGGCGGAAGAGAGCGCTCGGGCAAAAGCCAAGGCATTTCGACGCAAGATGACGAAAGCCGAAGTCATTCTCTGGATGCATCTGCGCAGCCTGCGAGAGATCGGCTACAACTTCCGCCGGCAACACCCAATCGGTCCTTACATCTCGGATTTCGCAATTCACGCCGGCAAACTGATCGTCGAAGTGGATGGCGAGACACATGGAACCGCGGAAGAGATTGCGCACGATCAGCGCCGTGACGCATACCTGCAATCGAAAGGCTGGCGTGTGCTGCGCATCCCGAACATTGCGATCTACGAGGACATCGACTACGCGCTGGAGGTTATTCTCTCGCACCTTCCCCTTCCGCCTCGCTCGCAAAGAGCTCGCTCGCACCTCCCCCGCAAGCGGGGGAGGACAAGATGCGCGCGAGGAGACAGCAGCCCGCTGTTCGGGAGGCTGCTGGAGACAGTGTGGTTTGCCCGTGATCAGCTAGGCGGCCTCGTAGGCACTTGTGTTCGCTAGAAGTTCTGTGTATCATAAATACAACAGTTGGGAACGAGGTTTCGGTGCGGATTCAAACCAGGCATTCCCCTCGCCCCCATTGGGGGAGAGGGGCAAGGGGTGAGGGGGCGATCTTCGCCAGCAACCGCTCGCCGTTCGCGTTCGCGCCGAAACTCCCCCTCACCCTCAATCCCTCTCCCCCGGAGGGGGAGAGGGAAGTGAAGGCAGGGGGGCCGCCGCCCCCCTATTTCTGTACTTCAAATGTGCGAGCACCGATTGAGCCACAAGATGTAGATGTGCAAGTGACGGGGCACCCCCCTCAATTTCCGAAGGTTCGAATGGGAACTTTGGCCCTTTGGCTCCTCCCCTGCAAAGCGGGGGAGGGGGACCACGCGAAGCGTGGTGGAGGGGGCGAAGGCCGCTCTCCGCATGCCGCCCCCCTCCCGGCCTTCGGCCGTACTCCCCCCGCTGCGCAGGGGGAGAACCGGACCGAGCAGGTGTCGGCATGACAACCAAGATCACTCCGGAGCTGGTCAAGGAACACGGCCTCAGCGCCGAAGAATACAGCCGTATCAAAGGCTTGATTGGCCGTGAGCCCACGCTCGTCGAGCTCGGCATTTTCAGCGTCATGTGGAGCGAACACTGTTCGTACAAGTCCACCCGCGCTCACCTGGCGAAACTCCCCACCAAGGCCCCCTGGGTCATCCAGGGCCCGGGCGAGAACGCCGGCGTGATCGACATCGGCGACGGCGACGCCTGCATCTTCAAGATGGAGAGCCACAACCACCCCTCCTTCATCGAGCCCTACCAGGGGGCGGCGACCGGCGTCGGCGGCATCATGCGCGACGTCTTCACCATGGGGGCGCGGCCCATCGCCATGATGAACGCGCTGCGTTTCGGCGAGCCGGAACACCCCAAGACCCGGCATCTGGTAGATGGCGTGGTGCGCGGCATCGGCGGCTACGGCAACTGCATGGGCGTGCCCACGGTGGGCGGCGAGGTGAACTTCCACCGCTCCTACAACGACAACATTCTCGTCAACGCCATGTGCGTGGGGCTGGCACGCACCAACCGCATCTTCAAAAGCGCGGCGAAGGGAGCCGGCAATCCCGTCGTCTACATCGGCTCGAAAACGGGACGCGACGGCATTCACGGCGCCACCATGGCTAGCGCCGAATTCAGCGAGGATTCGCAAGAGAAGCGGCCGACCGTGCAGGTGGGCGATCCGTTCACGGAGAAATTGCTGCTGGAGGCCTGCCTGGAGCTGATGGAGACCGACGCCATCGTCGCCATTCAGGACATGGGCGCGGCCGGGCTGACGTCGTCCTCCGCCGAGATGGGCGACAAGGGCGGCAGCGGGATCGAACTGGACTTGGACAAAGTCCCGCAGCGCGAAGCGGACATGACGGCGTACGAGATGATGCTCTCGGAATCCCAGGAGCGCATGCTGGCGGTGCTCAAGCCCGGACGCGAAGCGGAAGCGGCACGAATCTTCAAGAAGTGGGAGCTGGATTTCGCCGTCATCGGCATCACGACCGATACCAAGCGGCTGGTGGTGAAGCACAAGGGCCAGGTCGTGGCTGACATGCCGATCACCGCGCTGTCGGACGAAGCGCCGAAATACCAGCGGCCGTATGAAAAGCGGGCGCCGGCGAACGGCAAGGTTGAATATGCATCCGGCAAACCGATTCTGGAATCGCTGAAGACCATCCTCGCCTCGCCGGATATGGCTTCGCGCCGCTGGGTGTGGGAGCAGTACGATCACACGGTGATGGCCGACACGGTGCAGATTCCAGGCGGCGATGCGGCGGTGGTGCGTGTGCACGGCAGCAACAAGGGCCTGGCGATCACCACCGATGTTACGCCGCGTTACTGCAAGGCAGACCCGTATGAAGGTGCCAAGCAGGCGGTGGCGGAAGCGTGGCGCAACATTACCGCGGTGGGCGCGCGCCCGCTCGCGATCACCGACAATCTGAACTACGGCAATCCCGAGAAGCCGGAGACCATGGGCGAGATCGTGGCCGGCGTGGACGGCATCGGCGATGCCTGCCGCGCGCTGGATTTCCCGGTGATCGGCGGCAATTGCTCGCTCTATAACGAGACCAACGGCGAAGGGATTTTACCGACGCCGGCGATCGGCGGCGTAGGGCTGATGGCGGACGTGAACCGCATGGCGACGATCGCGCTGAAGCGCGAAGGCGATGCGATCATCGTGATCGGCGAGACCCGCGGCCATTTGGGGCAATCGATTTATCTGCGTGAGATCGAAGGCCGCGAGGACGGCGCCTGCCCGCCTGTCGATCTCGTCAGCGAAAGAAAGAATGGCGATTTCGTCCGTATACTGATCGAAACCGGCCGCTGCGACACGGCGCACGACGTGTCGGACGGCGGCTTGCTGGTGTCGCTCGCCGAAATGGCGCTGGCGGGCAATCTCGGCCTCGAAATCGGCATTGCCGGCGAGACGACTGAGAGCGTCCCGTTCTTCTTCGGCGAAGACCAGGCGCGCTACGTGATCGCCGTTGCCGCCGAGCACACGCAGGACATCATCGACGAAGCGCGCGACCGCGGCATCTTCGTCACGGCTTTGGGAAAAACACACGCGGCGGAGACTCTGCGCGTAACGAACGAAGGCGAAATCGCGCTATCCGAACTCCGCTCCGCGCACGAAAGCTGGTTCCCCGATTACATGGCGTCCGAAGAAGTTCCGGTGACGAATTGATGAGCGAACTTGCGCAAACCACCTGCGTCATCACCCGGTCGCGAGCCTTCTCGCGAGCGATCCGGGTGACCCATTTTCAAATTGGGTCGCCCGGACCTCGCTGTTCCGCTCGGCCGTGCGATGACGAAGATTTAGAAGAGTAGGATAACCTTATGGCGATGCCCGCATCCGAAATCGAAAAGCTGATCAAGGAAGCGTTCCCCGACGCCGAGATCACCATGACCGATCTGGCCGGCGACAACGATCACTGGTCCGCCAGCGTGACGTCATCCGCCTTCAAGGCGAAGAGCCGCGTGCAGCAACACCAGATGGTGTATGCGGCGCTGAAGGGCCGGATGGGCGCCGAACTCCACGCGCTGCAACTGCAAACCAGCGCGAAGGATTGAGAATGCTTCGCTCCGGGTACTTCGATGATTTCAAAGGTGGTCCCAAGCTGCTGTTTTGGGGCGATCGCCAAGACATGCAAGCTCTTGCGGGTGCATTCCGCGCCGCTTCAGCTGGAATCGGGGCGGTGAGTTTGGATTCAATTAGCGAGGCAGTTGATCAAAAGAGCGTTGTGATTCAACCAGCCACCCGACCACTTGGCATCCTGCCCGAAGATGGGGAATTTCGGTGGATTCTCGACCGAGAGACAATCCGTCAATTTGCGGAGATGGTGGACGTGCTTGCCGCGGAAACGGGCCCAGGCCATCAGTATCTGGAATGCGGCACGCCTAATGAGATCACAGCAATGGTCGCCTGCGATGAATATCCTGCCAACCTCAATCCGAAGCTGCATCTTGACGCTGCTCCGGGGTGAACCTACGTCATAGAACTTGCTGCCGAGGAACTAACGCTATGTCCGACACCACACACGACCGCATTGCCAGCGACATCGCATCCAACGATGTCGTGCTCTACATGAAAGGCACGCCGGTGTTTCCGCAATGCGGCTTCTCGGCGGCGACGGTGCAGATCCTCTCCAACCTCGGCGTGAAGTTCAAAGCGGTGGATGTGCTGCAGGATCCGGAAGTGCGCTCCGGCATCAAGGAATTCTCCAACTGGCCGACCATCCCGCAGCTCTATGTGAAGGGCGAGTTCGTCGGCGGCTGCGATATCCTGCGCGAGATGTACGAAGCGGATGAGCTCCGCCCCTTCCTCGCCGAAAAGGGCATCGCGCTGGAGAACGCCTAGCGCGGAAAATGGCGTCGCCACACCGGCACGATGCGCTCGCGTTCTGACACCGCTGCCGCCAGCGCCAGCAGATTCGGAATGTTCCGGTCCACCGACCAATCGCGGCCGATGCTGCCGCGCCAGCGCGAGAACATCGCAGCGTAAATATCGAGGATGGAAAAACCGCTCGGCAGGAACCACGGCCCGGCGACCTGTCGCTCGACAATCGAGAGCCGGTCGCGAATTCGTTCGCGCGCCTTCTGCCGAAGCGCTTCGGCCTGATCGCCCGCGGGCGCGAAGCGTTCCGGATAATCGGAGATTTCCACCATCGGATAAATCTCCGCCGCCATGAAAGCGAGCCAGCGATAGGCGGTGCCGCGGTCGGGGCTGGCCTGCGGCGGCAGCAGCCGCGCATTGGGGAAATGATCCGCCACCGTCAGCAGAATCGCCAGCGACTCGGTGAGAATCTGTCCTTCCGGCAATCGCACCGCCGGCATCTTGCCGCTGGGATTGATGGCGAGGAATTCGGGCGAGCGCTGCTCGTTTTTGTCGAGTGAGATGGTCTTGAACTCGTACGGCGCACCGACTTCCGCCAGCGCCGCCTCCGCCGAGAATGCGCCGGAGCCTTTGTCACCGAAGATCAGGAACATCGCCGCCTCCATGTGGAGCACGGCACATAAGCGCTCTAGCCGAAAAGCAAAAGGCCGCGGACATAATCCACGGCCCTGCAAAAGATCGGATTACGCGCAATTAGCGTGAATAAAATTCCACGATCAGATGCGGCTGCATCTGTGCCGCGTACGGCACATCGCCAAGCTTGGGAGTCCGTAACAGCTTGGCCGACATCTTGTTGTGATCGGCGTCCACGTAATCCGGCACGTCGCGCTCGCCGCTCTTCGAGGCTTCCAGCACCAGCGCCATGTCCTTGGCCTTCGCCGTCAGCTCGATCGCATCCTTTTCCTTCACCTGATAGCTGGGAACGGTCACGCGGCGGCCGTTCACCTTTACATGGCCGTGGCTCACCAGCTGGCGCGCGGCAAACGGCGTCGGCACGAACTTGGCGCGATACACAACCGCATCCAGCCGGCGCTCCAGCAACCCGATCATGTTCTCGCCGGTGTCGCCGGCACGCCGCGCGGCTTCGACATAGTATTTGTGGAATTGCCGCTCGGTGATGTTGCCGTAATAGCCCTTCAGCTTCTGCTTGGCGCGCAGCTGCGTGCCGTAATCGGACAGCTTCTTGGCGCGGCGCTGGCCGTGCTGTCCCGGACCGTAGGAGCGCTTGTTCACGGGGCTTTTCGGCCGGCCCCAGACACTCTCGCCCACCCGGCGGTCCAGCTTGTATTTGGCAGTCGCGCGCTTTGTCATTCAGTCATCCAGTTGCAGAAAACGGGGGCTTCCGGGGGCAACGCCGCCGCGGAAAGGCGGGCAATATAGTCATGGACTTTTCCCTGTCAAACTGGCCTTTTCGCCCGAGGGCCCCGTGGCGGAACCGGTAGACGCAACGGACTTAAAATCCGTAGCTCGAAAGGGCGTGTCCGTTCGAGTCGGACCGGGGCCACCACGGACATAGGGGGCAGGTTGGCGGTGGTGTTTTCGAAGCTGTGGCCGCGCCTCCGTCAGAACTATCTCATGCCGGACCGGCTGGACGAATACCGCCTGCTGCTCACGGGAATACGCCATCGCGGTTATCGCTTCCTGCCGCTGGTGGAATTTGCCAACACCATTCGCGCCGGCAACACAACGAATGCGCCGACATGTCTGCTGCGGGTCGATGTCGACAGCGACCCACGTGGAGCGGGCCGCATGTTTGCTGTCGAACGTGAGCTGGGAATTCGCTCGACCTATTACTTCCGGCTTTCGACAATCGATCGCGCATTGATCGCAGAGATGGTGCAACATGGCACCGAAATCGGCTACCATTTCGAAGAGGCTTCGACGTTGGCGCGGCAACGCGGGTACCGAAGTGCGGCAGATGTGGAGGATGCGCGTGAGGAGTTACGGGCGCAATTCCGCGCAAACGTGGCCAAGTTTCACGAGCGAACGGGAGTGACACCTCGTACGGTTGCCGCGCATGGGGATTTTCTGAATCGCAGGCTGGGCGTCTCCAACAATTGTTTTGTCGACCGCGCGCTGCTGGATGAGTTGGAAATTTCAGCAGAGGCCTACGAACGCTGGCTCGTGTCGCACATCTCGGCGCGGATCGCCGACCGGCCCGCACCACGCCACTGGCATCCCTATCCGCCCGAGGTGGCGCTTGCGTCCAATCCGGCCGTGGTGTCTCTTATCGTTCATCCTCGCCAATGGGTGCGCCATTCCTCCTCCAATGCCCGCGCCGACTGGGAACGTGTTTGGGCGGAGGCGGAATACGGGCTCAACCGGTGGCGGCGACGCGTAACGGGCGCCGGCTAGGCCAGAACAATCTTGTCGCGGCCGTCGCGCACGGACTTTGTTGCGTTGCGCGTGTCGATCACCAGCTTGGACCAGCGCACCAATGATTCGTAGTCCACACAGTCGTGGTCGGTTGCAATCATGACGGCATCGAAACTGCTTACGCTCTCTTCGGCGAAAGCGATGCCCTGCATGCCCTGAAGGTTTGCGTGCTCGCGCGTGCGGGGAATCTCTGGAAAAAACGAATCGAGATATGAAACCTCCGCCCCAAGTCCCTGAAGGATTTCCATGATGCGAAGCGCCGGACTTTCGCGCAGATCGTCCAGGTTTTTCTTGTATGCGATGCCGGCGATCAGAATTCTGGCCCCCTTGATGGCGCGCGCGAACCGCGCGTTCAGCGCATCCTGCAGTGTATTGACGACCGCGCGCGGCATGGCGCGATTCACTTCGCCGGCGAGTTCGATGAACTTGGTGTCGATTTCAAAGGCGCGCGCGCGCCATGATAGGTAGAAGGGATCGATGGGGATGCAGTGGCCACCCAAACCAGGGCCGGGATAGAACGGCATATAACCGAACGGCTTGGTTTTCGCCGCCTCGATCACATCCCATATGTTGATCCCCATCCGCGAGTAGGCAAGCTTCAGCTCATTGACCAGCGCAATGTTGACGGCGCGGAAAATGTTTTCGGTGATCTTCACCGCCTCCGCGGTCTGCGCGTCCTTCACCCGGTAGACCCGCTCGAAGGCCAACGTATAAAGCTGCGTCGCCAGCTCGCCGGAACGCTCGTCCCAGCCGCCGACGATCTTCGGGATGGTATGAGTCTCGACCTTGCTGCCGGGATCTTCCCGCTCCGGCGAGAACGCGAGATAGAAATCCCGGCCCGCCTTGAGGCCGCTCGTCTCAAGGATGGGCAAGACCACTTCCGACGTCGTGCCCGGATAGGTCGTCGATTCCAGCACGATGAGATGTTCCGGACGTAGATAGGCGGCAATTGCCTCACACGTCGAAACGACTGCCTGCAGGTCGGGTTCGCGTGTCGGGTTTAGCGGTGTCGGCACGCAGATCAGAATTGCGTCCGCACCGGTAAGCTCGCTGAAATCCGAGGTCGGACGGAAGCGACCCGAGGCCGTCATTCCCTCGACCTTGTCGCTTGCGAAATGGTTGATGTAACTGATTCCCCCGTTCAGCTTCTCCACCTTCTTCTCATCGATGTCGAAGCCCAGGACCTTCACGCCGGCCTGCCAGAAGGCGTGTGTCAGGGGCAACCCTACATAACCGAGCCCGATCACGCCCAGCGTAAGCGTCCGGGATTCAAGTTTGGCCTGCAGATCGAGACTGCCGCCGAGGGCGACGCGAATGTTCATGTGAAACCCGTTAACCGCGGTTTGCACCAAGATGGGCGCACGCCGGTTCAGTCCAGCAAACTCCAAGCCACCAGCTTGGCCGGGTTCCTGCACGGCGTTCCTCGCACACCGACTGTGCGGAAAAGGTAAACAGCCCTTGAGTTGGCGAACAACGGTCCTGAGAAAAGCAGCCGCCGCGTTGCCTCCCGCCTTGCTTCGCCCGTTCGGCGGACCGGCCGCCATCTTCTTTCATGGTGTGGAGCGGCGGATTGTCGATCCGCGGCTTCAGATCAACCATCATGATATCGAGCGGTTCGGCGAAATCGCCGAAACATTGAAGCGGAATTTCGATGTAACGCCGCTCTCCGAGGTTCCTTTCGCACTACGAAGGCCGGCCCGCCACCGGCGCACAGTGTTCCTGATGTCGGACGACGGCTATGCGAACACGGCAACCGTTGCGGCGGGCGTTCTCCGCAATCTCGATCTCCCCTGGGCCCTTTTTGTCAGCACCTGGCACATCGATACCGGGGAGTTAAACCGAATGACGCTGGCGCGAGCCCTCCTCCATGGTGCCGCCGAGGGCGACTACACATTTCCCCATATTGGGCCTTGCGCGTTGAACGGCTCCCGGCACCATGTTGCCGACGTCGTTCTTTCTCGCCTGCGGCTGTTGCCCGCCGAGGCAGCGGAAAACGCTGTCGCCACGATGATGACGGCTTTAAAGCGGCCCAAATGCGCGCCGCCGCTCTATAATGCCAGCGAACAATTCCTGAATTGGAACCAGGTTCGCACACTAGCAGGGCAAGGTGTCACCATTGGCGCCCATGCGCATTGGCATTGGCCCATGCACGATCGACAGGAAGCGAAGTACTTGCGCGATCAGGCGGAACTGCCTCGCCGCCGAATCGAGCAGGAAGTCGGATCTTGCCGGTACTTCGCCTATCCTTTCGGCAATGCTGGGGATGTGGGTTCACAAGCCTGGAAGGCGGTGCGCGAAGCCGGTTACGACTATGCCTTCACCACTCTGGCCGGAACACTCCACGCGAAGCAAAATCCCTGGCTGCTCCCGCGTTACGGTCTGGCTCCGCAAGAATCCGATCTGCCCAGCCTGCTGCCGCTTCTTCGTCTGGGTAACAGCCGCGTTGCCCGCTGGCAACGACAGTTAAATTAGCGAACCCGGCTGGAACACGATCGTCCAAAGTCGGGACAGGTGGAGCATGATCGCCTGTCAAAACCGTCGCTTTCTGCGGTGCTGGCATAAATCGGTTTGGTTAATGCAGCCGCCCGCGCTGCCCCGGTCTGAAACACCCACTTTGAAGTTCTGTGGCGCGGCTTCTGCAATCGTAATTTGCGGATTAGTCGCGGATCACGGTCTTGGGTGTCGAGCAGCGGTTTATCGAGACTTATGCGGACGCAATTCCGTTCGATTTCGGGCAGCCCGAACGAATTCGGATTGAGCCCAGCGCTCGCCTCGGTCGCAAGCGAATATTGGACGTCGCCGCTTCCGCCCTGCTGCTGGTGCTGCTTGCACCTCTGTTCATCCTGATCGCCATCGCAATCCGCCTCGATTCGAAAGGGCCGGCATTGTTCCGCCAAACCCGCCTCGGGCTCGGCGGCCGTCCATTCGAGATCCTGAAGTTTCGCACCATGACGGTGCTGGAAAACGGGGATGTCATTCGGCAGGCCACACGGCACGATCCCAGAGTCACCCGGATCGGCTGGTTTCTGCGCAGAACGAGTCTCGATGAACTGCCGCAGCTTATCAACGTGCTGCGAGGCGAGATGTCGCTTGTCGGACCGCGGCCGCACGCCAAGGCGCACGATCTGTATTATGGCAGCCTGATCGAACTGTACTGGCTGCGCCAGCGTGTGAAACCGGGCATCACGGGCTGGGCGCAGGTGAACGGCCACAGGGGCGAAACACCCACACTCGACAGCATGCAGGCGCGCATCGATTTCGACCTTTGGTACGTCGCCCATGCGGGCATCGGTTTCGACATCGAAATCTTGTTCCGCACGCTGCTCGTGCCTTTCCGGCAGAGGAACGCACATTGAGGGTGCTTCCTTCCCATGCCGGCACTGTTCGCTCCTTTGCGGTGCAAAACACCAGCGAGCGACGCACGGCGCACCGGCGCTACCGCGAAATCATGGTGGGCGGATTGCGCACGGCGTGCCTGTCGCGGCAACAGCTCACGTCGCTGATGGTCGGCGATTGCCTGGCGGCCCGCGGCGGCCGCAGGCGGCCGAAGCTTGTTTTTGCCTCGAATGGTCATGCCATCGCGTTGGCCGCAACCGATTCCCAGTTCCGCCGCTGCTTCGAGGACGCCAGCCTGATCCACGCCGACGGCCAGCCGATCGTGCTCGCCTCAAAATTTCTCACGCAACATCCCATCCCGGAACGCAGCGCGACAACCGACTTCATCTACGATGCGGCGCGTTCCGCGCTCGATCATGGCCTCAGCTTCTTTTTGCTCGGCGGCAGGGAGGCGGTGAATGCGCGCTGTTCGGACGCGCTGGGGAAGCGATATCCCGGACTGCAGATTGCCGGCCGCAGGAACGGATACTTCAAGGCCGAGGATGAAGCCGCAATCTGCGACATCGTCAACGCGTCCGGCGCCGATATCCTTTGGGTTGGGTTGGGCGTGCCGCTGGAGTACGAATTCTGCATTCGCAACCGTCATCGCCTGAACGCAGGCTGGATTGTCACCTGCGGTGGTTGCTTCAATTTCGTGATCGGCGAGTACACGCGAGCTCCCCGCTGGATGCAGGCCTGCGCGCTTGAGTGGCTTTACCGCCTGTGGCGCGAGCCAAGGCGCCTGTTTTGGCGCTATACCATCACAAACCCGCTCGCGACGTTCGCTCTGCTCACCCGAACCGCATCGATCGTTGTACCCAGAAGCGCCGCAACCACCTCATGACCGCGCTCGCCACCAAGACAATGACCGTTGCGGACATGTCGCCGGCATCGCGATCCGACGCGACCACGGTATCGGTTGCGCTCCGTTATGTGCTTTCGGCAATGGGCCCGGTCTGCGTATCGGTGACGCATTTCGCGATTGCGCTGGTGTTCCTGCACAATTTTCCCCGCGGGAATTTCGGCCTGTTCTCTTTCCTCCTTGTGGTTTCGGCATTCAGCCTCAGCTTTTGCGGAGCGATGTTTGCGCCGCCGATTTCCGTGCGCGGCAGCCGGCCCGATGACATGCCGCACGCAGAACTCCTCAGCCTGTTCAAAAGCAATCTTGTGTTTTCGCTGATCTCGGCCAGCGCGGTTGCGATGGTGATGTTCCTGTGCGGCGCCGGTCTGCCACTCGCAGCTCTGTTCGGCGTCTACGCTGGCGTGATGAGCCTGCGCTGGTTTGCGCGTTGCTGGACGTACGCCGAGGCTGATCCCGGCCGCGTTCTCGTATCCGATCTTGCCTACAGCGTCTTGCTCGCCGGCTGCGTCATCGTGCTGTTCACCATGCACCGGCTCACGGCCTTGAGCGCAGCGACCGTACTGGTGCTTTCCGGCATCGCGGGGCTGCTGGTGCTCGATATGAGGAATGCCGGCCTGTATTTCCGCGCGCTGCGTCACGGACGTTTCGCGCCGTACATCGCCATGTGGCGGAACATGTCCAGCTGGGCTGTCCTTGGCGTGGTGCTGAGCGAACTCACCGTCAACGCGCACGCCTATCTCGTCACGTTCATCTCGGGACCGCATGCATTTGCCGTTTTGGCTTTGGGTAGCCTTCTTATGCGGCCGGTGTCGCTGGTTTTGGCTGCCCTGCCCGACATGGAACGGCCGTTGATGGCGAGGGCGCTGATCGGTGGGGATACCGGCCGGGCTTTGCGGGCTGTTAACCATTTCAGAACAGCGGCAGGCGCAATCTGGCTGGCGACTGTCGCGCTGGGGGCCGCGCTGCTCACATGGTTTCCGCACCTTCTACTCAAGGAAGACTATCCGTTCCGCGAAGTCGCGGTGGTGGTGGTCATCTGGGGCATCATCATGGCTTCCCGCGCGGCGCGCACGCCGGACTCGGTCCTCCTGCAATCGGCAGGAGAGTTTCGCCGCCTGGCCTCCGCCGGGGCATGGTCCAGCGCTGTCTCGCTGACCGCGACCCTTCTTCTACTATTGACCATTGGTCCGATCGCCGCCCTTTGCGGAATTCTGCTGGGCGATCTCGTGGCCACACGAATGATTTTCGTACTCGCACGCAGATGGAAGGCCCAGCATGCCTGACGTGACAATTGCAATACCGAGCTACCGGCGCCCGTCGGGCCTCGAGTTCCTTCTGCTGGCGATCGACGGTTTGCAAACAACCGCCAGCGTTTCGGTACTGGTCGCGGACAATGATGCCCAAGGCCGCGAAGCGCTCGCGGTCTGCAAACGGCTGCACGCGCGCGGTTATCGCTGGCCGCTCGAATGCATCGTCGCCCCGGAGCGCGGAATTGCGCAGGCTCGCAACGCGCTGATCGAGCACATTCTCGCCAATTCGCCCGCAGAATTCATCGCCATGCTGGACGATGACGAGTGGCCGACGCCGGATTGGCTCGAGGCTTTCCTCAAGGTGCAGGCATCGACCAAGGCGGAGGCGCTGCACGGCGCCGTCCTGCGGGCGTTCGAGTCGACTCCGGAAGACTCGGCCGCCGCGTGCCATGGCATCGCGCCTATGCGAGGCAAGACCGGACCGATATCCGCAATCTACAGCACCAGCAATGTCCTCATCCGCCGCGTCTGCCTGGAAGAGTTGCCGGCGCCCGCCTTCGATCCGAACTTCGCGCTCAGTGGCGGTGAGGACCGCGATTGCTTCGAGCGGCTTCGGCGGCAGGGCCGCCGGTTCGCCTGGGCCGACGAAGCTATCGTGTACGCATCGGTCCCCGCCTCGCGCGCGAGTTTCGGCTGGGCCCTGCAGCGGGCCTATCGCACCGGCAATTCCGATATGCGGGTCATTCTGAAGCACTGCCGCGGCGCGGCTGAAATGCTTCCGGAAATCCTGAAGATCGGCGGCGTTGCACTTCTATATCCCTTCGTGCTGCTGGCATCGGTTCCCTTTGCGCACATGCACGCGCAGGCGCTGTGCAAGATATGGCGTGCAGCCGGGAAGACGGCCGCCTTGTTGGGTCACCGTTACGATGAATACGCTGTCATTCACGGCGCCTGAGCTCTGGCGCATTCCGCAGCGCGCGTCGCCAAGATCCGCGGACGCCGTTGCCGAACTTTGCTTTGTCGTTTTCCTGCTGCTGATCTTTATCGGCCTGAAGCCCTTCGCCATCCGCAATTTGGCGGCGCTGGCTCCGGGCGACAGCGGAGACGGCGCAGGCAATATCTGGCGGCAGGTTTGCTATCTCGCGACTTTTGCGGCGATCGTGACCTCGGCGTGGCGATGCCGCGGGCTCAGCGCATTCCGCGCCCTTCCTATTACGCTTGTCCTGCTGCTTGGCTGGTGCCTTGTCACAAGTTTCTGGGCTCCAACCCCCGGCGTCTCGCTGCGGCGGGCCGTGCTCGAAATCGTCATAACCCTTTCAGCTGTACTGGGAGTGCAAACCATCGGAGCCGAGCGCTCGCTGATCCTTCTGCGCAACGTGCTTGGGGCAGTCCTCATCATCAACTTCGCGTCGATTCCGCTCATCCATCAGGCCGTGCACCTGCCGGGTGAAGCCGACCCCGGGCTGATCGGAAACTGGCGCGGGCTCTATTATCACAAGAACGTCGCGGGTGCTGTGTCCGCGATCACCGCTCTGCTCTTCTTCTTCGAGGCGCTGAGCCGGCGTCGCGCCATGCTTTGGCTGTTGTTCGCTGGAGCCGTGGTTTTCACCATCATGACCCGTTCGAAGACCTCCATTGGGTTGCTGCCGGTTGCGGTGACCGCCGGTCTCCTCTTCCGCTGGACGGCACGGCACAGCATGGAGCGCTGGATCGTCCTGCTGGCCGGGGGTGCGTTGCTGGCGGGAGCAGGCCTCGCGGTCATCGTCGATTTTTCTGCCGTCACGCGTTTCTTTACCGATCCCACCGAATTTACGGGCCGCGTAGAGATCTGGCGGGCCGAACTCGCTTTCATCCGCGACCATCCGTTGCTGGGCGCGGGCTTCGGCTCCTTCGCTGACACCGGCGCCCTGTCGCCACTTTACAACTACGTGTCGGACAAATGGGTGCAGGGCATATCGCATGGCCACAACGGCTATCTCCAGGTTTTGATGACCATCGGCGGCATCGGCTTCGCGCTGGCGATGCTGGCCTTCATAGTTCAGCCGGCGCTTGGCTTGCGGCAAGCCGACCGTCACGGGAACCGCAACTTCTTCGCGCCACTCTGCGCAATTTTCGTTTTTTCAGTCCTGCACAATTTCGTCGAATCGGATTTTCTCGAAAGCGACGGACCGGCCTGGGTCGCCTTCCTGCTGATGATTGGTTGCCTCGCATCCATAACGAATGTTTGCGCTGAACCGGCAACCCGCCGCGCAACGTGGAACGTGCCGTGACACCGTTCTTTTCAGTGATCGTTCCCGTGTACAACCGCGCGCATGTGCTTGGCCGGGCACTGCGTTCCGTGCTCGCGCAGACCTGCCAGGATTTTGAGATCGTCGTTGTCGATGACGGCTCCGGCGATGATCCCGCCGGCGTCGTATCGGGGTTTGCAGATGCGCGGATTCGTCTTCTCCAGCAGCAGAACCGGGGCGGTGGAGCGGCTCGCAATGCGGGAATCGACACCGCGCGAGGCCGCTTCATCGCGCCGCTGGATTCCGACGATGAATTCCTGCCGCATCACCTCGAGCGCATGAAAGCGCTGTTGGAGGACTCAACCGATCTCGTCGGCTATGCCCGTGTGGTGGTCGATCGCGGCAATGGCCGAACGTTGTTGAAGCCGCCGCGCGCTTTGCGTCCCGGCGAGCACATGGCAACCTACCTGCTGTGCGATCGCGGCTTCGTCCCAACCATCACCCTCGCTGTGGAAACGTCGGTCGCACGTAACGTTCGCTATTCCGAACACCTGCCGTTCGGTCAGGATACCGATTTTGCCATCCGGCTGTTCCTGGAAGGATGCCAATTCGCGATGCTCAAGGAGCCGGGAGCAATCTGGCACGATTGCCACGATCCGGGCCGCGCGTCGGCGAATCGCAAAGGCGCGCGCCTCGCTGGCTGGATCGAGGAAATGCGGCCGCGAATTCCCGCGCGCGCGTACCATGGCTGCCGAGGCTGGACCATCGCCAAGGGCGTGGCGCCGCAAAACCGGATGAAGGCGCTCGAGCTTTATGCGTCCGCGATGCTGCGAGGATGTTATCGGCCGCGCCTCGCGGTCATCATCTTTTTTCAAATCTTCGCGTCAGACGAGTCATATCGCCGATGGGCCGACTTTGTGATCGGCATGCTCGCCAAAGTGAAGCGGAAGCGCGACGACGCAGGGGTTGCGATACCGGCGCAACCCGCGTGCTGACGCGCAGAGACTTCGCGGGAGGACTGGCGCTTGGTGCATCCGCCTTGAGCACCCGCGCGCTTGCTCAGCCGACGGGTGATTTCGCGCCGCAGACACTGGGAGCACTCGCGGGCAGGCGGGGTTGCCTCTACGGCTGCGCGGCCACGACATTCGAGCTCCGCGACCACGATTTCGCACCGCTGCTGGCACGCGAGGCGAAAATTCTCGTGCCGGAATACGAGATGAAGCGCGCGGTTCTCGAACCGCGGCCCGGCGCTTATGATTTCGATGGCGCCGATGCGCTCTCCGCCTTCGCGCAGCGCACGGGCATGCAATTCCGCGGACATACGCTGGTCTGGCACAAGGCCAACCCGCCATGGCTGGGAGCCGCCATCGCCGCCAAGCCACGCGACGATTTTCTTGTCCGTTACATCCACGATGTCATGTCGCGTTATCGTGGGCGCGTGGCTTCCTGGGATGTCGTCAACGAAGCGCTGGCGCCGGAACACGGACGCCGCGATGCCATGCGCGAATCCCTTTGGCTTCGCGCCTATGGCCCCGACTACATTCAAGCCGCGTTCCATGCGGCGCGCGCCGCCGATCCCGCGGCGCAACTCGTCTACAACGATTGGGGCTGCGAGGCAGATGGTCCCAAACACGATCTCTTCCGTGCTGCCACGCTCGACTTCCTCGAGCGAATGAAGGCGCGCGGCGTGCCTATCGACGCTTACGGCATGCAGGGACATCTGCAGGCCTTCGGCGCAAAGGTCGACCAGCGAAAGCTGCGGATCTTTCTGGAGCGCCTTGACGCCTTGGGTTTGCGCATTCTGGTCACCGAGCACGATGTCGATGACAGCGGCGGGCCAACGGATGTGAGCCTTCGGGACCGCGCCGTCGCGGACGCAAGCCGGCGTTTCCTCGATGTGGTTCTCGACAACAGGGCGACGACTGCGGTCCTGACCTGGGGGCTTTCCGACCGCTTCCTCGACCCGCCGGGGCTACGCGCCCGCCTAGCCGGCTACAGCCCCCGCCTGCTGCCTCTGGATTCGAACTTGCAACGCAAGCCGATGTGGTGGGCCATGGCGGGAAGCTTTTCCGGCATGCGGCCATCGCTGGCCAATTAAAGTTCACGAAGAGTTAAACGGGGAGATCGTATTTTCAGGAAGGCGGAAGGCACAGCATCGATGGCGAGGACGCAGATCATGCCGGCAGGCACGATGGCAGGCAATGCCCTGTCCATGCGCGCGCCTGTGCCGTTTCGGCTGAATGATCTTCTGCTACTCGCACATCGCCGCAATCCCCTCATCCTGACCGTGGCCGCAGCCTGCGTCGCGCTGGCCGCCGTCGTCCTGCTGCTGTTGCCGACCCTCTATTCCGCCTCTGCTGTGGTGATGCTGGAGCAGCGGAAGAACAACGTTGCCGGCGTTTCCGCCGTTCTTTCGGAGCTTCCCACCGATCCCGCGTCCGTGCAGAACCAGATTCAGATTCTGACGTCGCGCGATCTGGCCTCGCAAGTGGTCGACAAGCTTGACCTCGAGCATGATTCCGAATTTGCCGGCAGCGGCTTCCATCTATTTGGCGGAGACGCGGCCGCCGATCCGGTAGTGCAGCATGAGCGCGTGGTGACGAAATTCCTCGGCCGCCTCTCGGTGGAGAATGAGGGGCTCTCGACTGCGCTTACCATCACCTTCAAGGCAAGCACGGGGGAAAAGGCCGCGCGCATCGCCAATGCGGTGGCGGAGAGCTATGTGCAATCTCAGCTTGACGCCAAATCCATGGCTACGCGGGAAGCGACGGATTGGCTTGAGGGCCGCGTGCACGAATTGTCGCGCGAGGTGCAGGCTGCGGACGCCGGGGTGGAGCGCTACAAAGCGCTCCACAATCTCAGCGACTCTGCGAACGGCACGCCGCTCATAGAGCAGCAGATTAATACCTTGAGTACCCAATTGGTGCAGGCCAAGGCCGATCTTTCTCAAAAGCAGGCGACGTTCTCGCGCGTCGATACGCTTGCGCGATCCGGACACGGCGCCGACATTTCGCAGGCGGTTGCATCTCCCCTCATCATACAGCTGCGGTCGCAGGAAGCCGATCTTATCCGCAGCGAAGCGGAGCTCACGACAAAATACGGTCCGAAACATCCCAAGCTCATCGCCGTGCAATCCCAAAAGCACGACCTGGAGCAGAAAATTTCCGACGAAGTGGCCCGCCTTGGCGGCGCGTTATCCAACGATGTTTCTGTCGCCCAGGCGCAGGTTGCTGCGTTGGAGAACAGCCTGGCCAATGTCGAACGGCAGGCACAGGCGGAAAACCTGATGCGCGTAAAGCTGAAAACGCTGCAGGTAAACGCCGCGTCGGCGCATTCCATCTATGAGGCCTTCGTCGCGCGGCTGCACACGATCCAGGATCAGAGCATGATCGAAGCGCCGGATGCGCACATCATTTCGCATGCCGCCGTGCCCAACGCGCCGAATTCGCCGCGGCGCATGCTGATTCTCGCCGCCTCCATCCCGATCGGTCTGCTGCTGGGGCTGCTGGCGGCGCTGCTTACTGAACGCCTTGGACAGGGCGTGCCACGGCAACATGCGGCACAGCCACCCATTCCGGTGCTGGCGGAACTGCCCGGCGTCTCGCATCCACGTGCCGCCGACCTCATCGTGGACTGGCCAACCTCGCCCTATGCGCTGGCCATTGCGCGACTCACTTCCAGCATCCTGTATGGCGCCCAAAGGGGCGGGCCGCGCACCATTCTCGTCACATCACCGCAAGCCGGAGAAGGAGCCCCGACCGTCGCCCTCAGCCTTGCCCGGTCCGCCGCCGCCCAAGGACGCCGGGTTGTTGTCGTAGATGCCAACATGGCCAAGCCTGCCGTGGCGCCGCTGGTCGGTTATCGCGCTGTGCGCAACGGAATGGCGGAGGTGCTGGCGGGCCGCGCGCCGCTCAGCCGTGCGCTGCTGAAAGACACGCGCTCCAACGTGTTGCTGCTCTCCCCTTCACCGGTGGCCGGGAAGATGTTGGGCCGCCTTTCGTCCGCCAGGATGGCGCAGCTGATCCGGCATCTGGCCCGGGTGAGCGATCTCACGATCATAAACGCGCCGCCGGCGCTGGGTTCTACTGCACTGCAATTTCTTGCGCGCCAGGCCGATGCGGTGATGCTGGTGGCACGCGCCGACGTGAATCCGAGACCAGATGTGATGCAGGCGGTTGAAATTCTGGCGCGCATTCCGGCACCGCCAATCGGCATGGTGCTGGCGGCCTAGACCAGCGTTTGCTGCACCGGCGGATAGGTTATTCTCTTATCTTCATGGATGATGGCGCCGGGTGTCAGCGTAGCCGGCTTCGGCGCTGCGCTGCTGACGATGTGCAACACGGTGTGGCCGCGCGCCAGGAGATAATCGGCGATAATCCGCCGATGGCAGCGCCACCACACGGCTTCTGAACACATCATCGCGGTGCTGCGGTCGCTGCCGATGTCCAGAAGTCGCACGATCCCTTCTTCAAATGGCTCGGTCAGCGCGTAATCGGCGTACGCGCGGAAGGCCGCATTCTCCCACAACCCGTTGGGCGAATCCTGTCTCTTCGAGCTGCGACGCCCGCCGAGGGCCGGGATGTGCGTGTAGCCGATGTCTTGCCCTGCCAGCGCTGGCGCGAAGGTCCCGGCGTTGAACTGAGGATTGGCACGAGACCGGGTGAAAGCGCGGATGTCTACCAGCTCTTCCGTGTTGTTCGCATGGAGCAACGCCACAAAAGCTTCGAGGGAACGATTGGAATGCCCGATGGAATAGAGAATTGTCACGAGCGGATCATCAACAAGGACGAAGGGCCGCCTCTTGCGAAGCGGCCCTTCCATTGTCGGCTACGGATTCCGAACGGAACCGCCGAAATCTGGCGTCAAGCCACCTGGACCTCGCCAGAGGCATCGATCCAGGTCGCGGCACCGTTCTGCCGCAGGTCATGACAATGAGACACTGGACCACCTCCTTTCGAATTGCGTTTCGCCCACCAATATAGGGCGCTTCAACCGCACGTCAAAGCCCTCGTTCGACTATGGAAGCGGGAGAAGAGGAACGATTGGCGGCGCGGGCGATTATCAGTGCGCAGCACCTCGGCACCCCCATATGCACGCGTTCAGCCGGCAGGAACAGGATTGCGTCGAAGCTGCGCTTCACTGCCACAAGACCTGCCTCGGCATGGCGATGACGCACTGCCTGGACGAAGGTGGCGAGCATGTGGCGCCGCAACATTTCCGCCTGATGATCGATTGCGCCGCCATCTGCGCGACAGCCGCCGATTTCATCATGCACAAGAGCCAGTTTCACCGCCAAATGTGTGCGCTGTGCGCGGAGGTTTGCAGCGCCTGCGCGCAGGACTGCGCGAAGCTCGACGGCATGGAAGAATGCGTGGACGCCTGCCAGAAATGCGCGCAGCTCTGCCGCGAGATGGCGTGAGGCCTTTTTCGCGAACACGCTCTCGTGCTTCGCCCTACATCTGCATCGTCCAGCCTTCGACGCCCATTGCTGCCTGACGGACGGCTTCGGTGAGCGTTGGATGCGCGTGGCTGGTGCGCGCCATGTCTTCGCTGGCCGCGCCGATCTCGATGGCGAAGGCGGCTTCCTGAATCAGATTGCCGGCTTCGGCGCCCATGATATGCACGCCCAGCACGCGATCGGTTTTGGCGTCGGCCAGCACCTTGGCGAAGCCGTCAGTGGCGGCGATGGTTTTCGCGCGTGCGTTGGCGGTGAAGGGGAATTTGCCGATTTTGTATTCAATGCCCGCGGCTTTCAGCTCGTCTTCCGTCTTGCCGACGCTCGCCACTTCCGGATGCGTGTAGACCACAGCGGGGATGGCATCGTAGTTCACATGGCCTGCTCGACCGGCGATGTTTTCGATTGCTGCGACCGCCTCGTCTTCCGCCTTGTGCGCCAGCATGGCGCCTTCGCGGCAATCGCCGATGGCCCAGATGCCTTCGATGTTGGTGCGGAAATGCGCATCGGTGGCGACGCGTCTTCTGGAATCCAGTTGAACGCCGATTTCGGCGAGGCCAAGGCCATCCGTGTACGGACGGCGGCCGATGGCGACCAGTACGATGTCGGTTTCGAGGGAAGATTGCGCGCCGCCGGCGGCCGGTTCAAGCGTAACTCCGAGCGCGTCACCTTTTTTCTCAACCCCAACCACCTTTGTCGACAGCTGGAACTTCATGCCCTGCCGCGTGAGCAGCCGCTGGAACTGCTTGGCGATTTCGTCGTCCAGCCCCGGCGTGATGCGGTCGAGGAATTCCACCACCGTCACTTCGCTGCCGAGCCGACGCCACACCGAGCCCAGCTCCAGGCCGATGTAGCCGGCGCCGACCACCAGCAGCCGCTTCGGCACCGATTTCAGCGACAGCGCGCCGGTGGAGGAGACGATGCGCTCTTCGTCGATGGTCACGCCCGGCAGCGGCGCCACATCCGATCCTGTAGCGATGACGATGAGCTTCGTATCCAAAGTGCGGTTGCTGCCGTCGTTCAGCTTCACCTCAACCTTGCCGGGGCTTGCGATACGCGCCTCGCCGACAATCGCTTCGCTCTTGTTCTTTTTGAGCAGGAATTCGACGCCCTTGGTGAGCTCGCCCACCACCTTCGTCTTGTGTGCCATCATGGACGGCAGATCGAGTTCGGCGCTGGTTTTGATGCCGAGTTTCGGCAGCTCCTCCCGCGCTTCCTCGTAGAGCTCGCTGGTGTAGAGCAACGCCTTCGAGGGGATGCAGCCGACATTCAGGCAGGTGCCGCCGAAGAGCCCGCGCTTGTCGATACAGGCGCTCTTCAGTCCCAGCTGGCCGGCGCGGATCGCGGCATTGTATCCCCCCGGCCCCCCGCCGATGACGACGACATCGAAACTGTCAGACATTGATGCTCCACTTCGTATTTCAGCGAGGCTCCAGCCATGCCGCCGCATTGTCGACAGGCCTAGGCAAGGTGAACTCCAAACGGGTCTTCAAATCATGTGGACTGATTGGCTGACTGCCTCGGCTCTCTATTGCCCAATACAAAAATTCCTCAGGTCCACCGTTGAGATAAGGTGGCGCCGAGACTGGCATGAATACGGTTGGCAACCTCTTCGTGAGGCTAAGATAGTTCAAAATGTGACCAAGCTCCTGAACAATGTTCCATGCTAATTGGTGATGAATGTCGATGCGGAGCTTGACCCACCAAGACCCGTCCTCGGCTACGTCAGAACTAACAACAACAACGCCCGGGATTCGGTTGATGAACTGCACGAGTTCATCTAGCGATTCTTGGCCCTCGCGGCTCTCTGCCATTACTAAACGTCCAGCAGCAGGCGCTGCGGGTCTTCGAGGTTTTCCTTCACGCGCACGAGGAACGTCACCGCTTCGCGGCCGTCGATCAGCCGGTGATCGTACGACAGCGCCAGATACATCATCGGGCGGATTTCCACCTTGCCTTCGATGGCGACGGGCCGCTGCTGGATCTTGTGCATCCCGAGCACACCGGATTGCGGCGCATTCAGAATGGGTGTCGACATCAGCGAGCCGAACACGCCGCCATTGGAAATGGTGAAGGTGCCGCCCTGCAGCTCCTCCAGCTTCAGCTTGTTGTCGCGCGCCTTGGCGCCGAAATCCGCAATCGCCGCCTCGATTTGCGCCAGGGAAAGCTCGTCGGCGTCGCGCACCACCGGCACCACCAGCCCGCGCTCGGTCGAGACCGCAACGCCGATGTCGTAATAGTTCTTGTAGACGATGTCGTCGCCTTCGATTTCGGCATTGACGTTCGGCAGCTCCTTCAACGCGGCGATGCAGGCCTTCACGAAGAAGCCCATGAAGCCCAGGCGCACGCCATGCTTCTTCTCGAAGCTGTCCTTGTATTCGGCGCGCAGCCGCATCACGTCGCTCATGTCCACCTCGTTGAAGGTGGTGAGCTGGGCTGCGGTGTTCTGCGATTCCTTCAGCCGCAGCGCGATGGTGCGGCGCAGGCGGCTCATCTTCACGCGCTCTTCGCGGTCGGCGCGCGGGCGCGGGCCGGATGGAATTTCGACTGGCGCCGGCGTGGTGGCGCGTTGTGCCGCGCGCGCTTCCAGCGCCGCCAGCATGTCACCCTTCGTGACGCGGCCATCCTTGCCCGTGCCAGAAACCTGTGCGGGGTTGATATCGCTCTCTTCTGAAATCCGCCGCACACTCGGCATGGCAGGCGCGTTGGATACCGGCGCTGCTCGCGGCGGAGCGGATTTCGGCGCTTCTGTTTTCGGTGCAGCCGCATCCGGATTGCGCGTCGCCGCGGTGGCGCTGGGCGTTCCCTTTTTTCCTTCCGCAATGGCGCCGAGCACGGCGCCGACCTGAACCGTCGCGCCTGCCTGCACGGAAATGGATTCAATGGCGCCGTCCGCCGGTGCCGGAACTTCCACCGTCACCTTGTCGGTTTCGAGCTCGAGCACCGGTTCGTCGCGCGAAACCGAATCGCCTTCCTTCTTGAACCAGCGCGCCACCGTGGCCTCGGTAACGCTCTCGCCCATCGCGGGCACTTTTATCTGAATGCTCATAGATAGAGTTCTGCGCTCGAAAAGCCTCCCCCTAAAAGGGGGAGGTCGATCCGCGAAGCGGATCGGGTGGGGGTCATCTTCACCTTCCGTAGCATGATCCCTCCCCGGATCGCTTGCGCGATCCGACCCTCCCTTTTCAAGGGAGGGAATTAGATCGTCAAAGCCTCATCCAACAATGTATGCAGTTCCGCGGTGTGCTGGTTCATCAGGCCGGCCGCGGTAGAGGCATATTCCGGCCTTCCGATATAGGGCACGGCAGCAGGCCTGCCCATATGTTCAAGCGTCTCTTCGATGCGCGGCGCTACGAAGCACCACGCGCCCTGGTTCTTCGGCTCTTCCTGCACCCAGACGATTTGCGCATTCGGAAATCGCGCGAGTTCCCCGGCCAATACTTTTTCCGGAAATGGATAGAGCTGTTCGATGCGCAGCATCTGGACACGATTTTCGTTGCGCTTCTCGCGCTCGTCCATCAGGTCGAAATACACCTTGCCGGTGCAAAGGATCACGCGCTTGATCTGATCGTCCGCCACCAGCTTCATCGTCGTGGCGCCCGGCACGCATTCCGCCTGGTCGCGGAACACGCGATGGAATGACGATCCCGGGCCCATGTCTTCCAGAAACGAGATGCAGCGCCGGTTCCGCAGCAGCGATTTCGGCGTCATCAGAATCAGCGGCTTGCGGAACAGGCGATGGATCTGCCGCCGCAGCACGTGAAAGTAATTGGCCGGCGTGGTCGGATAACAGACCTGAATGTTGTCCTGCGCGCAAAGCTGCAGATAGCGCTCGAGCCGCGCCGATGAATGTTCCGGCCCCTGTCCCTCGTAGCCGTGCGGCAAGAGCATCACCAGCCCGCACATGCGCAGCCATTTCATTTCGCCCGACGCGATGAACTGGTCGATGATCACCTGCGCGCCGTTGGCGAAATCGCCGAACTGCGCTTCCCACAGCACCAGCGCCTTCGGCTCTGCAGAGGAATAGCCGTATTCGAAGCCGAGCACCGCCTCCTCGGATAGCAGCGTATCATTGACCTCGAAGTCCGCCTGCCCGTCGCGGATGTGCTTGAGCGGCGTGTAGCGCTTCTCGGTTTCCTGATCGATCAGCACGGCATGGCGCTGGCTGAAGGTGCCGCGCGAAGAATCCTGGCCGGAAAGCCGCACGGGTGTGCCTTCGTCCAACAGTGTGCCGAACGCCAGTGCTTCGCCGGTCGACCAGTCGATGGCCTGACCGGTCTGCAGCATCGTCGCCTTCGCCTGCAGCTGTCGCGCGATGGTGCGATGCGCATGAAAGTCCGGCGGCACGGTTGAGATGGCGCGGCCGACGCGTTGCAATGACTCGGCTGATGCAGCGGTTTCGCCTCGGCGATCGCCCTCCGGCGCTTTCTCAAAGCCGGTCCAGCGGCCGTCCAGCCAGTCCGCGCGATTGGGGCGATGCGATTTCGCCGCTTCGAATTCGGAATCGAGTTTGGCGTTGAAGGCGGCGATCATGTCCTTCACATCGTTTGCGGTAACAGTGCCTTCCTCGATCAGCCTTTTCGAATAAAGCTCCAGCGTCGTGCGATGCTCGCGAATGGCACGGTACATCGCCGGCTGCGTGAAGGCGGGCTCGTCATTCTCGTTGTGGCCGAAGCGGCGGTAGCAGAACATGTCCACCACCACGTCCTTGTGGAACAGCTGGCGGAATTCGCTCGCCACCCGCGCGCAATGCACCACCGCTTCCGGATCGTCGCCGTTCACATGGAAGATCGGCGCCTGCACCATCAGCGCAACATCGGATGGATAAGGCGACGAACGTGCGTAGGCCGGGCTGGTGGTGAAGCCGATCTGGTTGTTGACGATGAAATGCACCGTGCCGCCGGTCTTGTATCCCCGCGTGCCGCTCATGGCGAAACATTCGGCGACGACGCCTTGTCCCGCGAAGGCCGCATCGCCGTGCAGCAACAGCGGCAGCACGCTGGCGCGCGTTTCGTTATCGCGCAGCTGGAATTGCTTGGCGCGCGCCTTGCCCAGCACCACGGGGTCTTCCGCTTCCAGATGCGAGGGATTGGGCGTGAGCGACAGATGCACCTGCACGCCGTCGAACTCGCGATCGCTGGAGGCGCCGAGGTGGTACTTCACATCGCCTGAGCCCTGCACATCGGACGGCAGCGCTCCGCCGCCCTGAAATTCGTGGAAGATCTGCCGGTACGGCTTGCCCATCACATTGGCGAGCACATTGAGCCGGCCTCTGTGCGCCATGCCGAGCACGATCTCCTTCACGCCCAACTGGCCGCCCCGCTTGATGATCTGCTCCAGCGCCGGAACCATGGCTTCGCCGCCGTCCAAGCCGAACCGCTTGGTGCCGAGGAAGCGCACGGCGCAAAACTTCTCGAAGCCTTCCGCTTCAATCAGTTTGTTGAGGATCGAGCGCTTGCCCTCCGGCGTGAAGCGAATTTCCTTGTCGGGGCCCTCGATGCGCCGTTGCAGCCAATCCTTCTGCTCGGGATCGTTGATGTGCATGAACTCGTAGCCGATGCGGCCGCAATAGGTGCGTTGAAGGATGTCCACCATCTGTCGTGGCGTGGCGGTTTCGAGGCCCAGCACGCCGTCGATGAAGATGGGCCGGTCGAGATCGGACTCGTGGAAGCCGTAGAAATTGGGATCGAGCTGCGCGAGGCGGGGCTGCGGGCAGAGGTGCAGTGGATCGAGATCGGCCGCCAGATGGCCGATCACGCGATAGGCGCGCACCATATGAATGGCGCGGACGGAATCCTTGGCGGCGCTGCGCGTGTCGGCGGCGGAAATCTCGCTCTTGCGCGGGGGCCACAGTCCGGTGAGCGCGCCGATGAGTTCACCGTCCGGACCGGCCGCCGGCCGCCAATTGGGCCACCTTTGGTGTTCGGCCTGTGAGGGATTCTGCGGACTGAGTTCTGCAAACCACTGCCCCCACGAAGGCTCTACCGACTCCGGATCATCCAGCCAGCGCTCATAGAGGCCCTGGATGAACCCGGCATTGGCGCCGGAAAGGAAGGATGTTTCCTCCAGTAGGGCGTTCGAAGCCCGATTGATCTGGTTGGGACGTGATTGGGTCGTCATGATGGCCGTTGAAATAATGGTGGCGCCTCGAACGCCGCACCCCTAGCCGATCCAGGTTGCGAATGCATCCGGCGATGTCGCCGTCTCGTTGCTGATATAGGCACTCACGGCAGATTCACACGCGTCCATTAAGGCTTAGTGACGCTTGCGGCGCGGCCTGTCCGGCGCGTTGTCGAGCAGATGAATTTCGACGCGCTGGGCACCGTTCGCGCCCGCCCGCGAGGTCTCCGCGCTCAGCGATCCCCGGACAATCCGCGTCTCGTCCACGCCGGCCGCGATCAGCGCGCGCTCGACAGCCTGGATGCGAGGAGCTGCCAGCCCGGGATTGTAGCCGGGCGTCGCGATCACCGGCGGCCCGGCCACACGCACCCTTTTTGTCGCGTGAAGGTTGGCGTCCGCCGCCGCCCGATTGATAACCATGGCCGCTTCCCTCCCGATACTCAATTTGGCCTTGGGAAAAATGACCACATAGGTGGCGCCCGGGCTGGGCGGCGCGGCCGGCGGACCCAAAGTGCCGCAGGCGGCAACCGCCAGAAAGAAAGGTCCCGAAAAGGCCAACCGCATAGCCCGACGCATCGTCGAGCAATAACGCATCGAATGTTGAAATTGAATGTATTGCCCGGCTGGACCTGTTGCGGATGGACGGGAGAGTGCTAACGTCCCGGCCCGACCTTCTAGGATAATTCCCATGCTCCGCCGCGCCTTGCTGGGCCTTGCGCTCACGCTTGTTTCCGTTCCCGCCATGGCTGCTTCGCTGGTCAATCTTTCCCATCCGGCGCCCGAGAGCGCCATCACTCAACTCCTGCTTACCGATGGCCGGGTGATCGTGCAGGGATTTTCCGAGGCCAACTGGTTTGCCCTGACGCCTGACAACACCGGCAGCTATGTCAACGGGACGTGGAAGCAGATGGCAAGCCCGCCGTCCGGTTATGTGCCGCTCTACGTAGCCTCTTCCGTGCTCGCCGACGGTCGGGTCGTGATTGCTGGTGGAGAGTATCTGAACGGAAGTTTCGCCTTCACCAACAAGAGCGCCATCTACGATCCGGTGAAGAACAAATGGGCAGACATCACGCCGGATAGCCATCTCCTTCCCTTCATTGGAGATTCGCCCGCGACCGTGTTGGCAGATGGCCGGTTCCTCGTCGGCGAAAAATTCAAGGACAAGCTGTTCGTGTTCGATCCGAAAACAATGGCATGGTCAGGAGTGCCCTCCAAAAACAAAAACGACTTCAATGCCGAGGAGGGCTGGACTTTGCTGCCTGACGGCTCGGTGCTGACCTACAATGTGAAAACGCATCCCCAGTCCGAGCGCTACCTGCCCGATCAGGGAAAATGGGTGAGTGCGGGCAGCACCGTTGTCGATCTGCGCGGTCCGCAGAATTGCTGCGGCCGCTGCATTCCCTACGGCCCGAAAGACAAATGCTACGACCCGCCCGGTGAAGTCGGCGCGGCCATGTTGCGTCCGGACGGCACGGTGTTCGCCACCGGCGCAATCCCGGACGGCGAGAACACCGCGCACACTTCGATCTATGACCCGAAGAAGAACAAGTGGACGCGCGGGCCGGACTTTCCCAATGGCGACCAGGCCATGGATACCTTTTCTTCGCTGCTTCCAAATGGAAACGTGCTGGTTGAAGGCTCCAACGGCGGATCGTTCTACGAATTCGACGGCAAGAAGCTGCTGCCGATGGGCCTGAGCGCGCAGGGAGTCTACGTCCCGATCCTGGTGCTGCCGACGGGCGAGGTTCTCGTTGGCGGAGAGAAAGTCTACCGCTCCACCGGCACCTACCAGGCGGCATGGGCGCCCGTCATCACAACCTCGCCGCCCACCGTAACGCGCGGGTCGAGCTACCCGATTTCCGGCAAGCAGTTCAACGGCTTGTCGCAAGCGAATGCGTTCGGCGACGAGGACAACCAGCCCACCAATTATCCCCTGGTGCGCATCACCAACAATTCCACCGGCCATGTTTTCTATGCCCGTACGCACGATCACAGCACCATGGCTGTCGCGACCGGCAACAAGACGGTGTCGACCAATTTTGACGTGCCGGCGAATATGGAAACCGGAGCGAGCAAGCTGGAAGTCGTCGCCAACGGCATTCCCTCGCAGCCTGCTTCGGTTACGGTCAATTAGGGCTGAGAAAGGAAATCGTTCCAAAGCTGTGCCATAGCGAAACATCGAAGCAATTTTTAACAGTTGCAGAATGAATTTCGCCTAGATTTGCGGCCGAAGAGGCGCAGACATGGCACCCCGACGATCGCCGGGCCGCACGATTGGTTTGCTCGCGGAATACTGCGAGACGCTTGGCCACATGCAATTGCAGGCTAGGCGCGAAATGGCTTTGCGCAGCGCCAAGGTGGAAGCGGAACTGGCGAGCCGCTCGAAATCAGAATTTCTCGCCAACATGAGTCACGAGCTGCGCACGCCGCTGAATGCGATCATCGGCTTCTCCGACCTCATCCAGCATCTCGGCGGCCAAAATCCGGACAAGAATATCGAGTATGCATGCCATATCGCGGATGCAGGCCGGCACCTGCTCAACATCATCTCCGATATTCTCGACATCTCGAAAATCGAAAGCGGAACCGCCACGCTGTCGATTGCACCGCATGATCTGCGCGAGCTGATCGAGTCCAGCCTGATGCTCGTGCGCGAGCGCATGGACGAAAAGCAGCAGCGGCTGGAACTGCGGCTTGGGCGCGATCTGCCGATGCTTCGCGTGGATGGCCGCAGAATCAAGCAGATCCTCATCAACCTGCTTTCGAATGCCCACAAATTCACGCCGCCGCGCGGACGCATCATCGTCGTGGCGCGGCGGATGGCGAATGACGGCGCCACGGTGGCCGTGGCCGATACCGGTCCGGGCATGACGCCTGACGAGCTAGTCGTTGCGCTCAAGCCTTTCGGGCAGGTGCGCGCCGATCATCTGCGCAGTCATGGAGGCACCGGCCTCGGGCTGCCGATTGCCGTGGCGCTGGCACGCCAGCACGGCGGCGATCTTTGCCTGGCAAGCGATGTGGGCGCTGGCACAACGGCTCTCCTCACCCTGCCGGCCGTGCCACCCGATAACGCAATCGTAAGCAGCGCCCTGACGCGGCCGGCCGAAAACCTCTCCCGGCCGCCGCTCTCGCGCGTCCCATCACCTGTTTCTGTCGGAGCCATGGCATGAGCCAGCCAGCCCTGAAACCTGTAGCCCAGCCATTCCGCGAAAGGCGCGGCGTGCCGGCTTCGCCGCCGGAGCGCATTGCGCATGTTGTATCCGTCACGGGAGCACGCGCCGTCGCTGTGCTGGATCGCGCGCTGCAATCTGTGCCGCGCAGCGACGCACCGCGCGTCCAGATCGGTGCATTGGCCAAGATCACCACACCGGCGGCATCGGTTATAGGCCTGGTCACAGCAGTCAGCACGCCGCTGCCACCCGGCGACAGCGACGGCGAGGAGATGGGTCTCGTCGAAATGAATTTGGTGGGGGAAGTGGTGATTGCGGGCGCTGACCGGCGACTTACGTTCCGGCGCGGCGTCACCAGTCCACCCAGCATCGGCGACCCGGTGCTCCTCGCCGACCGTCACGACCTCACGCGTGTCTATGCTCCGCCCGCGCTGGCCACGGTGAAGGTCGGGACACTGTATCAGGATCCGGCCGTCGCCGCGAGCTTTCGGGTGGACGATCTGCTGTCCAAGCACTTCCTCATCGCCGGCGCTACGGGTTCGGGAAAATCCTGCGCGCTTACCGCGATCCTTCAGCGCATCCTCGACGATCACAAGCACGCGCATATCGTCGTGCTGGACGTGCACAACGAATATCTCACGGCATTCGGCGACCGGGCCGAGGCCATCAACCTCAACAATTTCAACCTCCCCTTCTGGCTGCTGAATTTTCAGGAATTGACTGCCGCGCTGACCTCGTCGGACGAGCACCGCGACGCCGAAATCGAGATTCTCGGAGAAGCGGTCGTCAACGCGAAGCGGCGCTACAGTGACAACGCCGCACAGCGCGCGGTCCGCAAGACGGCGGAGCCCACCCATATGACGGTCGAGACGCCGGCGCCGTTCCGCCTGTCGGACGTCATCGCGCATATCGAGGAACGGCTCGGAAAGTTCGAGCGCTCGCAGGCCACGCTTCCCTATCGCAGGCTGAAGACCCGCATCGAAACGATGGTCGCGGACCAGCGCTACAACTTCATGTTCGGCAGCCTGACCGTTCAGGACACGATGTCGGAAATTCTTAGCCGGCTGTTTCGCGTGCCGAGCGACGGGCGGCCGCTGACCGTGATCGATCTTTCCATCGTGCCGCCGGAGATTCTCGACGTTGTGATCTCCGTGATCTCAAGACTCGCCTTCGATCTGGCAGTGTGGAGCAAAGGCAATTTGCCGACGCTACTGGTCTGCGAAGAGGCGCACCGCTACGCGCCTGCCGGAGAGCAACGGCAGTTCGCCCCCACGCGGCAGGCCCTCGCCCGTATTGCCAAGGAAGGCCGCAAATACGCGATATCGCTCGCCTTGGTCACGCAGCGCCCGTCGGAACTCGATCAGACAATTTTGTCCCAGTGCAGTACCGTGATCGCCTTGCGCCTTTCGAACGAGCGCGATCAGCAGGTCATGCGCGCTTCGACGCATGAAGGCTTGCTGGACCTGCTCGATTTCCTGCCCTTGCTGGGAGACCGCGAAGCCATTGTCGTGGGCCAGGGCGTCTCGATGCCGATGCGGATCACCTTCGACGATCTGGACCGCAGCACCGTGCCGCGCAACCTGAACGCCGGATTCTCCAAATCCTGGAAAGCGCCCAACATGAGCCGCAACGAGCTTGAACAGATCGTTGCGCGCTGGCGGCAAAGCGGACGCGATACCCGTCCCTAGAAGTCGCGGCGACGGTGACGCCCGCCTCCGTGCTTGTTGACGGCATCCTTGCAATCCGCGGAGAGCTCGTCGAGATGGGTTTGCAGGCATTGCCGGCGCTCGCGGCCGCGATCGCCGGAGCAGAACTTGTCGATGTCCGCGGCACAGGCGCGCTTTAGTCCATGACCGCCACGTCCGCCGCGATCGTCGCGATCCCGGTTGAGCTTGGCGGCCTTCTTCACCGCTTGCTGCGGGTTGCAGGCGGCCAGGGGAATGCCGCAGCCTAGCAGCATCACGAGACCGAGCGCACGCGTGTTCATGGCCGTGGTTCTCCGTTCGCAGGGCGCCCGCAACCGTTTGTCGGCGCCGTTCTATCGAAGTGGTGGGCGGTACTGGGATCGAACCAGTGACCCCTACGATGTCAACGTAGTGCTCTCCCGCTGAGCTAACCGCCCGGATTTCCTGTGCTATAGGGTCGCGCCGGTCGGCTGGCAAGAAGCCGGCAGCGGACGTGCCGGCGAGCGATCGGCCTGCTCAGGCGGCGATCATGCGTTCGACTTCCTGCACGATTTCGCGGAGGTGGAACGGCTTCGACAGCACTTTCGCCTGTTTGGGGGCGCCGGACGACGGATGCAGGGCCACGGCCGCGAAACCCGTGATGAACATTATTTTAAGCTGCGAATCCATGTCCGCGGCACGTTTTGCCAGCTCGATCCCGTCCATGCCGGGCATGACGATATCGGTCAGCAGGAGATCGAAGGTCGCGCCTTTCAGGCATTCGAAGGCTTCGCTGCCGTCGCCGAAATCGGTGACCTCGTGGCCGGCCTTGACCAGCGCCGCCGCAAGAAAGCGGCGAAGCGACTCGTCGTCTTCCGCAAGTAGAATTTGCGCCATCCCGAACCCCTGGGCCCCAAGTAAATCGTATAACCATCAGGCGGTAAATGGCAGTTGAAGGCAGGTTGAGGGGAAGGATGTTGATCCCGAGTTGCACCGGTGGTCCACTACGCCCATGAGCCTCCCACGATTCACCCCCGGCGGTCCCCCTGTGGATGGGCTGCTGACCACATTGCACGCGGCCCCGTATGTGATTTCGCGTCCGGCGGCACGGCTGAACCCGTTCGTCTTTGCCTCGCCGCATTCCGGACGCCTCTATCCGGAATCGTTTCTGCGCCAGAGCCGGCTATCCGCGCTGGCGCTGCGCCGCTCGGAAGACGCCCATGTCGACGATCTGTTCGCGGGCGTGCCGGAGCTGGGCGCGCCCTTCATCGCGGCGAGATTCCCGCGCGCCTACATCGACGCCAACCGCGCGCCCGGCGAACTGGATGAAACGATGTTCGACGGTCCGCTGCATGTCCCCGTCGAGCAGATCAGCGCGCGCGTGAATGCCGGCCTTGGCGTGATCCCGCGCGTGGTGCGCGATGGCGCCGAAATCTATCGCGCGAAGCTCAAGCCCGCCGAAGCGGAGGAGAGGCTGTCGCGCCTGCACCGTCGCTATCACGCCGGAGTCTCGGCATTGCTGCGGGAAGCGCACGCCCAGTTTGCGGCCGCTGTTCTGATCGACTGCCATTCCATGCCGTCGGCCGCCGGCGCGCCGGACATCGTGCTCGGCGACCGTTACGGCACCGCCGCGTCCAACATTCTATTGCGCCACACGGAGAACGCGTTTCAGCTTCACGGCTTCAAGGTGGGGCGCAACGTGCCCTACGCCGGCGGCTATACCACGCAACTTTATGGAGAGCCGGTTCGCGGCGTGCACGCGCTTCAGGTGGAAGTAAATCGCGCGCTCTATCTGGACGAGGAGCGCATCGAGCTGACGGCGGACTTCGCCGCCATGCAGAACCGGCTGATGCTGGCGCTTGCGGAACTTGTGCGTCTGGATGCACGCGCGCTGCGGCCGCAGCGCATGCGGCTGGCCGCGGAGTAACGAAAGTCGTCAGCGATCGATCAGCGGACGTCCGTCCAGCTTGCCGTATCGGTCTCTTCGATCACGATCCGCACATAGCAGTAGCCTAGCACGTACCGGAACATGCGCCGGCAGACCTTGCCGCGATAGTTCTCGCGCTCCCCCATGCGGCTGCGCGGGATGTCGACGTAATCGCCCACGGAGGGGATGAGGCCGAAGCCGGCTTCTTCCCCCAGCACGAGATCGGCAATGCCGCCGATCTCCTCGGTCTGGCTGGCGCCTTTCGGCAGGAACTGAAAATCGATTTCGTATTTCACGGGCGGCACCCTCGGTTCGGTCCGATACTCCAACGCCGGGGCCGCCCCGGTCAACCCGCCAAACACCGCACAAAATCACAGACCCGATGGCGTACAATGACTGGCGAGTCAGAAAGGAATTCCCTGCCTGGCTGGGGGAGGAGCAAACTGGACCAAAAAGCCTATTCCGCCGCGAGCCGCATGCGGGTGCGGTTGAAGGGCTTGTCGCCTAGAATGGTGACGCGGTGCATGACGCGGCGGTGCGGCTGATAATCATCCACCGTGTAGTGCTGCGTCACCCGGTTGTCCCAGAACGCCAGGGTGTTCGGCCGCCAGCGCCAGCGGACCACGAATTCCGGCCGCTGGATGTGCTCCGACAACAGCTCCAGAATTTTGGCGCTCTCGGCTTTGGTCAGGCCAAGGATGCGCGTGGTGAAGCCGGAATTGACGAACAGCCCTTCGCGACCTGTTTCCGGATGCGTGCGCACCAAGGGATGCGCGACCGGCGGATACTCACGTCGCGCCCAGGCATAGCGCTCGATGCCGACGTTCAAACTCGCCAGATGATCGGGGGGAAATGAGCGCGTGAAATCATGCTCGGCATCGAGCGGCTGCAGGAAGGCGCGCAGGCTCGGCGACAGCGCGGCATAGGCCGCGCGCATGCTCGACCACAAGGTGTCGCCGCCTTCCGCCGGCACTTCGCGGGCGTAAAGCATCGAGGCCATCGGCGGCGTATCGATGAAGGTCACGTCGGCGCGCCACGCGCCGGTATCGGTGTCGCTGGCCGGCTGATTGTCCATCACCAGCACTTCCGGGGAGCCGGGAACGCTCGGCCGGATGGGATGCAGATGCAGCTGCCCGAAGCGGGCCGCGAGGTCGCGATGCTGCGGCGGCGTGAGAGTCTGGTCCTCGAAAAACAGCACCTCATGTTGCAGCAGGGCTTTGCGGATTTCCGCAATCGTCTCGTCGTGCAGCGGGCCCGCGAGATCGACTCCGCTGATGCGCGCCCCGAGCGTCGGCGAAAGCGGCGCGATTTCGAACGTCGTCGGCTTGGACATGGGCACCTCCTGGAAGCTGGCAACAAACACTACTAACTAAGTCGAGTAAAGAGCGGCCGCCGGGCTGACTCCGCCGCGCTCCATAATATCCGCTACACTGGCATCGATACGAGGGGAACGTGGCGGAAACTCTGGACACCCTGAGCCTTGCCGACCCGGGCCTTTGCAAGCGCGTGCGCACCGGCCGGCGCCATGCGTTGCGCGACGGCGAGTTTCTCCGGATGCTTTCGCGGCATTTTTGCCCGGGGCCCATTCTGGAGCTGGGTGCTTCGACCGGCCATCTCTCGGCAATTTTGCGTGAACAGGGCTTCGATGTGACGGCATCGGAGGTGGAAGCGAGACTTGTCCGTGCCATCGCCAGTCGCGGCCTGAATGCGGCGCTGGTGGATGCCACCCAGGACATCGCGGCCCAGACAGGGCGGACCTTCTCGAATATTCTTGCGCAGGCTGTCAGCCCGCTCATTCGCCGCGACCGCGTGCGTGTACTCGCGACCTTGGCGCGTATTCATGCCGCGCTCGAGCCCGCCGGGCGTTTCATCAACATCGCGCCTTACGCGTGGCGGCAACCGGCGCCTGGCAATTTCTTCTCGCCGAAGGAGCAATTCGAGATCACCATCGAATGTGGACTCTTCCGTTCGATCGCCTGTTTTCCGCACCAGGTTCTGCCCCCGGCTCTCTACCGGCCGTGGAATGCGCGGCTGCTCAACCTTGCCGATCACAAGCTGGCGCACCTTGTGAGCACGCGGCTCGTATGGATCGTGGAGAAAATTGAGACGTAGCGGCGTTGCCTGGCTATGAATTGCTCTCGCTAAAATGCCGTGAAAATTTGAGGCAGTATCTAAAGGCATCGGTTTGCCTTATCTTATTCCGGTCTCGCCAAGGGAACGGGGGCGAGCAATTATTCAAAATCCAAATCAATCTGAGCGGCCGGTCCGGCCAGGAGGTACCTTATGAATCGCGCCATGCCGGGCGGTCTGGTTTCAGCCGCCCTGCTTTTTGCATTTGCTTCGGGAGCCAACGCGCTTTCCGGCCCCGTTCTGAAATCCGGCAATACCTATCACGTTGCGGCCTGTGCGCCCGCCGTCGGCCGCGCTGCCCACTGCCACGCGCATGTCGTAACCGACAGCCGCGGCCATGTGATGACGTCGCAGCATCCGCCGGTTTCCGGCTATGGCCCCACCGATCTGCGCTCTGCCTACAATGTGACAGGCACCGGAAGTTCCGGGACCATCATCGCGATTGTCGATGCATACGGCTACACCAAGGCGGAGAGCGATTTGGGCGTTTATCGCTCGAATTTCGGCTTGCCGGCCTGCACCACGGCGAACGGTTGCTTCAAGAAACTGAACCAGAAGGGCAAGCCGAGAAACTATCCGGCGCAAAACGTCGGCTGGGCGCAGGAATCGGCGCTCGATCTCGACATGGCGAGCGCCATGTGCCCGGGCTGCAAGCTCTATCTCATCGAAGCGAATACGAACTCGTATTCAAATCTGGCCACGGCGGTCAAAACCGCTGCCACCCTGGGTGCGCACGCGATCGGCAACAGCTATGGCGGCGGC
The DNA here is from genome assembly GCA_019241645.1 of Alphaproteobacteria bacterium. GTDB lineage: Bacteria > Pseudomonadota > Alphaproteobacteria > Micropepsales > Micropepsaceae > Rhizomicrobium. Next base: position 56,505 of record JAFAWQ010000029.1, on the reverse strand, counting down.
GAAGGCGGCACGACGGCATATGAGTCTGCCTACAACCATCCGGGCATCGCAGTGACGGTGAGTTCCGGCGACAACGGCTACGGCGTGGAATTTCCGGCCTCGTCACCGCATGTGACCGCTGTGGGCGGCACGCATCTTGTCCACGATGGAAGCGCGCGCGGCTGGAACGAAACCGCATGGTCAGGTGCCGGCAGCGGCTGCAGCGGCATATACGCAAAGCCCGTGTGGCAGACCGACAGTGGCTGTTCGCGCCGCACGGTTGCCGACGTTTCCGCGGTCTCCGATCCGAACACCGGCGTCGCGGTATACGGGCCGGTCAACAGCACGCAGTCCGGCTGGATGGTGTTCGGCGGAACGAGCGTTGCGGCTCCGCTGGTGGCCGGCATCTATGGCATCAACGGTGGCGCCGTGAATTACGGCCAGGATCCGTACAACAATCTCGGCGCGCTGTATGACGTGACGTCCGGCAGCAACGGCAGCTGCGGCGGCTCGTATCTCTGCACGGCAATGCCGGGTTACGACGGCCCCACCGGCCTCGGCACGCCGAACGGCGCCAGCGCTTTCTAATCAGATCACGGATCGACGTCCGGCTAGCATGCCGGGAGGGAGCACCAGCTTCTTCCCGGCATTTCTTTTTGGTGCATTGCACTGCAGTGTGGCCCACGAGAACACTGGACATGTGCGGGCGCATTCATGACGGCAGCTGAAGCAGCCTCCATTTCGCACCCGCCGTCCTCCAAATCGCGCACATTTTTCGGCCAGCCGCGGGCGCTCGGCTATCTTGCCTTCACCGAAGCGTGGGAGCGCTTTTCCTATTACGGCATGACGGCGCTGCTTGTGCTCTATATGAGCCAGGCGCTGTTCACGCCGGAGCACATCGGCAACATCGCGGGATTCCCCGCGTTTCGCGCCATGCTGGAATCGGTGTTCGGCAAGATGAGCACGCTGGCGCTCGCCTCGCAGGTCTACGGGCTCTACACCGGCTTCGTCTATTTCACGCCTTTGATCGGCGGCTGGATCGCAGACCGCTTCATCGGGCGGCGCAATGCCGTGGTCATAGGTGCGTTGCTGATGAGCGGCGGCCACATCGCGATGGCATTCGACGAATCGTTCCTGCTTGCGCTCGCGCTGCTCATCACCGGTTGCGGCTTGCTCAAGGGCAATATCTCCACGCAGGTTGGGCAACTCTACGCTGAGGACGATGCGCCAGGACGCATGCGCGGCTTCTCCATCTTCTCCATGGCGATCAATGTCGGCGCGGTGGCCGGGCCGCTCGCCTGCGGACTTCTGGCGCAGCTTTATGGCTGGCATGTGGGCTTCGGCGTGGCGGGATTGCTGATGCTGTTTGCGCTCGTCACCTATCTTGCGGGCTATCGCCTGTTGAGCGAGACCGCGCGCGGCACCGCTGCTTGCGAACCGGCCGCGGCGCTGACACAGGCAGAGAAACGCGCCATCGCTGCGCTCATCCTCGTGATGGCAATCACGATTCCGCATTCCATCGCGTTCTATCAGAACTCCAACATCGGATTTGTCTGGATAAACGGCCATGTCGACCGGATGGTCGGAGGCTTCCTGGTGCCAACGGCGTGGTTCGGCGCCGCGATGGACTCGCTGATCTCCATCGCCTGCGTGCCTTTCCTGTTCGCGCTGTGGCGCTGGCAAGCGCGGCACGGTGGCGAGCCAAACGAGATAACCAAGATCGGCATTGGCGCAGCCCTTGCCGCCGCTGCCAATCTCGTGCTCGCGGGCGCCTCTCTTTTGCGCGGTCCCGTTTCGCCGCTGTTTCCGATGCTCTACGAAACCATTTTGGGTGTCGCGTTTATCTGGCAATGGCCCACATTGCTCGCATTGGTGTCGCGCGTTGCGCCGCAGCGTTTGAAATCGACATTGATGGGAGCTGCATTCCTCACCCTCTTCGTCGCCAACATGACCATCGGACGCATCGGCGCGCTTTATGAGGTGTTGGCGCCGGCAGAGTTCTGGGCGATGAATGCGGCGATCGCGGCAACCGGAAGCGCGCTGGCTCTGCTGCTTGCCCGGCCGCTCAAGCGCGTGCTCGATGCCGCAATCGCTGTTCAGCTCTGCGGCGACGACCGCCAAGCGAATTAAAAGTCAAATGGACTACTATTGTTGTCCGACAGAGTTCGCCGGACTGAAGCCCAAGTTAATTCAATCACTTAGTGGACACTTTGTCAAGAATTTTGGACCGACTGCGCCAGACAACGTCGGACTGAGCCTGGAATGCGTCAGACAAGGTCGGACAGTCGCCCAAAACAGATCGCATCAGAGCGAATACAATGCGCCAGGAAGAGCATTTTTGCTCGGCACCCTCTAGGACCTCGAAAAATTCGAGCACCCACAACGCCTGTAGTGCGGCTGATAGGGCCCGCGCCGTGCCGTGTCGCGGCTCACTCCGGGGCATCGTGCATTTCGCTTTTTACGGCCTCCTCATTTCTCACGAGTGTGAGCAAGCGCATGAATTCTTCATGTTTCATGTCACGCTTCCAAAAATTCGCGAACTGGCAAACAACCTGGATGTTCCCCGGCGCATAGTGTCCGTTGCTGTCAATGCGGTCGGGTGATGGCAACAAGAATCTGTCCGCTTCCGGATCGCCATGAAAGTGGAACGGTATGCCCGTAAGAGCGCACCTATCTCCCTGGATTTTCATTCTCGCGCTGAGATAAGCGTCGAGTGCCTGATCGTTGTCGAAACCAAGGTCCTTCACTTTCATCTGGACGTTGCGTGTTACGATCTGACCACGCGACTGATTAACGGTATTCAATATGTTGAGGCGCATAGTGGTTATTGACCGCTCGCGCCCTCCAAGGATGCGTCCCTCACCTCGGCCCTTTGGAGTGGTGGTTTCCGTCCCGGCGGGAAGTCGCTTGAGAAGGGTTGTGAAAGCCCAGATGAAAGAATGAGCGTCCACCAGTCGAACATTTTTCAAACCAGCCTCGTCTTCGAGCGCTAAGCGAATCTGTCCGAGGATATCGTTGAAGCGCCGATAGTTCTCCCAACTGCAATTACGCAACGTCGTGAAATCAATGCCGAGCTGATAAAATGCGCGGTCAAAACCGGTCGGCTGGATGGGCATGAAGCGATTTATGTCTTTCAGGAAGAAAAGATACGCCGATAGCGTGTACTTGCGTCCTGTAAGCTCGGAGAGCCTTTCGAATACCGTGCCCTCATCGGCGTTGGTTCGAAAGAGATCAAAAAGCGTCGCTTCAATTGCTTGCCGCGCGTTTGCGTCTTGTTGGGCGTCCAGCAGAGCACGGTGCTCACGACTGCTGTGACCAAAGCGATTCTGCCAAAAGAGAAAGTTATTCTTGAGACCGCCCGGACGATTATCCTGAATCTCGATTGCACCGATCGTCATCCGAAGAATCTGCCCGCGACCGACTGTGGCCTGGTCCCAGGTCGCGACATTCAATTTTGTTAGGGCGAGCTCACGTAGTAGCGGCTTGTAGCGTTCCCACCCCCCGACTAAACCTTCGTGCAGATTTGTGAACGGGCTGCCGGTGTAAGACAGCACCAATTTTTGAAACCGCTCAAAAGCCGCACGAAATGATTGGGGATTGAAATCCGCCATCTGGTCCTCGCGCTCTGAGGGTTAGAGCCTCATACCTGTGCCGCCCGGCTTACCATGCCGTAAAAGATCAGTCTGTTCTTTTGAAGCGAGTCGACGATATTCGTCGCCTCTCCCTGATTTCATGCGGTTACACAACGCCACTCTCCGGATCGTCGCTGTACGAAAGGCATAGAGGGTTTACCGGCCTCAACGAAGTCCCCTCGTTTTCGTGCGAGCAGCTACTCTTCAGTCACGTGCGACAACTTCGCGCCCTTTAAAGTGACCGCTGCTTCTTTGAGGGTGTGATCAACCTGTACACCGGTCGGCACGCTCAGGCAGCGAATTGGCTAACGCGCGGCGACTTCGCGCGGCTTACAACGGCGCTGCTACACTCGGCACCTCTGCTGAAGACCGACCTCAAAAGCTTCATTCGAAGCTCAATCCAACGGAAAAGTTCAGGCCAATTGTCTGTCGCTGTCAATGAGAGGCCATAGTGGGAATCGGTGGCACAATATGAGTCGTGCCCTTCAAAAATTTCGGAATTAGACCATTCGCGGCGAATGCGTTCGAGATGATCACGAAACAACCGACCTCTCCGTGACCCGGAAGTGGAATGAAACTCGATACGGACTCGGCTAATGGTTGGCTCCAGGATTACCAGCGCACGAGTTCTGAAATCTCCCGACCACAGCTTTGCTGAATCGGCTCCATAATCTGGGTAAACGAGCGTGGGCGATTGAGCTTGTTTTATCCAAACGCGCATTTGATTCCAAAACTCGGCGGCTGGACAAACGCGACGATCATCGGGATCGAGGGTCAGGCCCAGTGCCTTTCGAACTTCTTGCCGCTCGACGAAGCTAGTGCCAGTGAATGAAAGCGGAATCCGCTCAACGCCCAACTTGCGCAATTGGTCGATGCAGCGACTCGACGTTTGAGCGTTGCCCTCGAAATAAAGACTCGCTCGGGCATAGCGCGTGGAAAAAGCCAAGAATTGTGTTTCTTCCACCCCTGCTGTGCCGGCACTAGCTTGCGATAAATCGACAAGGTTCAAATAGCCATCTGCGATGAGAGCGCTCACAACAACCGGTCGAACTCCGAGAATCGATGCCGCCACCGAGAGGCTCAACCCCTGAATGGTAGGCGGCCGCCTTCGTCGATATAGAGAGGGCGACTGCAATGAGCCATCGCCAGCATCACACGACGCGCTGATGCACTTCTCGATTTCTGTTCTGCGAAATAGTGCCTGGGCCGTACCTGGATACGCAAACGCTCCTATACCTTTGGCTTTACAAAACTGTTTGAATTTCTTTGCTGAGAGGCCGGTTAGATGAATCGCATCTCTCAAGCAAATCAAGTCCGCTAAGGTGGATCGGATGAGAGAAATGTCTTCCGAACCAAAGGAATGATAGATACCTCTGCCGGTACGCTTCCGGAGTAGACCGATCTTTTTGGCGATAGCGAGCAATCGCTTTTTTGGAATGCCTAAGTGTTTTGCTAAGGGCTTTAGCGCCGTTGGGCTAACTTGCGATGCGTAACTACTTTTTCTTCCTCGCCGACATCCGATACCATGGGCTCCCGCGATCAACCGCATCGCCTCAGAAATGTGCGTCCGCGCAATCGATGGACGCAGGCATTTCTCTGCTTTGATGAGCCATCCAAAAAAAGATTCTAGGCTGGCGTTGTGATTCCTGTTGTGAATTCCAGATGTAGGTGATCGGGCATATTCCTCAATCAGAGCCACTACCCCTTGATTACCTTCTCTAAAGGCACTGAAGCCGGCTGATAAAGCGTGATACCGAATGACATCCTTCAATCGACCGGGCGCCTTCCTACCGAATCCGAATAATGCTGCCTTGCCAAGCAACTCTGCAGCAGTAATCACCTCGTATAATTCGCAGCAATCAAGCAAGGGTACTGAAACCGGTGGGAGAATCCCGATGCGGCCCAGAAGATAGGCGTCCCATGACGGGCGTATAGTTTGATTGTGCCCCGGTGCTGCAATGGCCAGATCATGTCCTTCGGGAGTGACTCCGATTGCTGGATACCACCAGGCGAGATTCGACGAAGGACTCCCGTTGATCAGAGGCTGGTCATGAATGGGGCACCTTCCAATGACAATCAGGTCCCACCAATTTCGATAATACCGGGACTCACCAAGGCACGCGCCACAAACTCTCGGATGCAGCAGCGACCAGTCTGTCCTCTTCCTAAACTTCTGACCATTCAGGTGAATGAATGATCCGCCGCATCTCGGCGTCGCGGCTGCAACTCTGTCGATATTCCTGACCGGAAATGCTTGGCAGAACGATAGCAATTCCCGGAGGTCAAAATCCCGCCCGTTCAATCCGAATGAATCGGCGAACACCCGGGTGCTATGTGCACCATTCCGTTGCGCCAGCCGTACGAAAAATCCGTGCGCTGGCTCCTGCTCAAATGCTTCTTCTGGCCACCTCCGCAGGGGGTAGACCGCTGACGCGCCAAATGCGTTCATGCGGCACGCTTCGTCTTCGAGAATACCTCGCGGGGTGACTTCCCTTTCAGTTCTAAATTACCGACACCTGGAGTCGGAGCGTTTGCCATATCGTGGACCCACGGATTGAACTCGGTATTCCGGGCTTTGATGAATTCGTATGCTTGGGCAAAATGTTGGCCGGAGATGGCATGAGACTCTTCGTTCAAGGCAATGCATCCTGCACTGTAGATGAAGTCCCGCAGACGTCCGATGACGCCGCCCCGCGATGAGTAAAATAAACGCTCGGCGAACCATGCATCTTGCAGCCCGCTCATCTGTTCAAACGGCAACTGCTTATCGAATTGGTGACAGAGCAGCCGAAATAGCTTTCTCTCCTCAGCATTGTCCCACGAGTAGGGACGGACGATCTGATAGGGCAAGCCGCCCCGCCCAGTCAGCTGGGGATCGCCAGCAAGCAGATCGTATGTCTCTTCCAGTCCGATACACACGATATTGAGATGGGCATGGTCCAGCAACTTGCGCAGCAGCGTAAGGGTATAAGATAGTGCGCGCCGATTGTCGGCATTGACGACGGTATTCAGTTCATCAAAGAAAAGCAGTTGCACGCGCTGGTCTCGAAGCGCATTGAGAATCAGCGAAAGCAGGGCGTGATTGTTGATGCGCAGCGAATACTTGATGCCAAGGGCCTCGGCGATAAACTCAAGCAGTGCGCGTAGACCGTCAATTGGAACGTTGACGTACACCGCAGGATAAAGCATGCCACCGTCGGTCTCGGTAGGTGGATGGCTTTGCATGTAGCGCATTGCGACTGATGTCTTTCCCGCACGACTTTCGCCGGCGAGCACGAATATCCGTCCGAAATCATGGGCCCCCCCGACGACGGGGTAGTGGGCTCGACGGATAAAACTCCATGCGTCATCAAACCGGTCATGCTTGATGAAGATGTTTTTCATGTGCATCTGACGTTCGCCAACTGGGCTTGCCGCAAGAAGCGATTTAGCGTGCATTTGGTCATCCATTAGATTGCCTTCCATGCTTTTCGAGCTTCGAATTCCTCGATGTCGAGATCCTCGTCCTCCGATGTTGGCCGCCCGTGATCGGATGACTGGGCATCGGCATGCAGCTGGCTCCTATCGGCGGCGCGCACCACAGTCGGCACAGTCGGGGGCTGCTGTGCATCTAGGTAATCCACGCCGTCAGACGCGAATGCCTGTATCTTGCTCCGCTGCTCTCTGAGCCGCTGACCTTCGAAATAGCGGGCAAGTTTCCGCTGCACGGTCTTGAACTTGTCACCTGTCGCCACTTTGGCTCCGAATGCGTTCAGTTCCGCTTTCTTCTTCACAAGCGTTTTGAGTGAAATCTTTTCGTGCTGCTTCTTCTCTGCATTCGCGTTCCTCAGAATGATTTCGTGCTCAATAGCCGTGAGGTGATTTGCGTAGTCGAGGTGAGCGGGAACCGCGTGAATCTCTAGGCGGTCGTTCGTATACGGATCAACCACAAAGATATGGCCGAGGTTGTGCGGGTCGCGTGCCACTTTGCACTTCGTCGAGCGGCCGTGCGTCCGCTTCCGCTGATGCTGGGCGTTGCCGATGATTTGGGTAAGTCGCGGACCTTCATAGATGATGTGATCAATCGTAATACCGTTGTTCTGGATCGTGCGGTCAGTAATCTGTCCCGCAAGCGCCACGAACAACTCCGGGTCGGGCAGGAGGTCCGTTTCGTAGTCCTTTGACTTCGAGCGGAAGGCTTCCAACGGTGATATTCCGCTATCGAAGCCCCGAATGAAGCCGTTCAGCTTGGTCGGACTGGCGTTGTAAATATCGCAAATCCACTCAGAGAGAAGTGCTTCGAACTGGTCGACGTAGAGAGTCGCTTCTCCCAGGTTCTCGTGGTCCCGACGCGCGACGACATGCTCCAATGTCGTGCCCGGCAGGCGATGGACTATCCCAATACCCAGTTTTCGGAACCAACCCTCAAGCGCGCCCTTAAGCCATGGCTGCCTCGGTTGAAGCCGTGTCAGAGTTATTCCGAGTTGTTGAGAGGCTTCTTCGATACTCTTCCCGATCTGGTGTAGAGCGTTATCGTGGTAGAGAGTCTCGATACGGCCGAACCAAAAGGGCTTGTTCTTGACCTTCGGAAACCGCGAAGTGTCGGGACCGTAGGTGGCGGACTTCAGACCAAGTAAGAAGGACGCGTAGCTAGGTTGGTCGTAGCCGAACCCCCAGCCCAGGATCATGCCAGTTGCCCGGTCTCGGAACACGACCAGATTAGGCCGGCCGAGAATCACACCATCCCTATGCTTGAGAACAATATCGAGAGTGCAGTCATCGACCTCGACGTCTTGATAGGGTCTCTCCGGCACGCGGGTGGTGGTATACGTTCGATAGCTGCGCCGCGAATACGCCATACCAATTCGCATTGCATCGCGAACGGCGGGATCGACACCGTTGCACCTGCGCTCAAATTCTCGAATGGAGGGCGGCCTAAGATGCCCCTCCTCATCGAGAAACTTGGGGGCGAGAGTGCTCTTATCGACGATGCCTTCCTGTTCGTACCGCGCCACTTCGGCGAGAACGGTGGCAAACGCATTTTTCTTCGTAGTGCGATTGAGCCAAACAGCGATTCCGGCCTGGATTGCCTTCAGTTGATATTCCGCCAACCGCGTTCCATACCAACCTTTAAGATCATGCCTTACTGCCAGAGCAGCCGCGCCGAAGGTGTCTCCGTATTTCTCCCAAAGGGTTATCCAGCTGATCACCGTGCTGAACACGGGCCGCTTTTCTAGAGGGGCTGCTTCTCTGCGTTTAGCCGCAACCTCATCGATAATCGGCTTGAGAACGCGTCGAGAGCGACAATAGTCGGGATGCTGTTTACAAGCACTGACGTAAGCGAGCCGACGCATATTTTCTCGGTGAGCGTCCTCGCCGATGTTCAACGGAGTAACAGGCTGCGCCCGACGTTGGTTCGGTTCTCCTGCCTCTGAAACCACAAAGAAGCATCCGTCCGCCTGTAAGTCGGCGATCTCACGGTCAGTCAAGTTGAGAGGATCGCCATCCCAACCGAGAAAACACAGTCGATTTCGAAGGCGGCGTTCCAGTACGTATTCGCGACCTTTTACCTGGACCACGGTTTGCGGCATAAGCCGGAAGCGAGGACCATTCGCGGTCTGGCCTTCTTCTGTCGGCTGACCGTTGTTGTGCGACGGGATTGGATTAGCCAGCTTACTCATCTTCGCCTCCGCGCGTTACGGCGGTGGTGAGCGAAAAGGGCGACTCCAAATCCAGGCAGACGCGCCCGCGCAGCGCAAGAGACATGATCGCGGCGTAAGCACGGGCTGTCCTGTTCTGACGCAGCCTTACGACGTCGCAAATATCTCCGATACAGACCGCCTGTGGCAGGCGCGCAAGGGCGTCACTTACCGCCTGCACGGCTGAACGATCATCATATCGTCCGCCGTACCGAAGCATCTTCTGGAAATTTGATAGGCGCGGCTGAACCCGAATCCGTCGTTCGGTGATGAGCACAAATTGAAGCGCGTAATCTCTAGCATATGCATTGCGAATGTAAGGTTCACGGGAGCACCAGTAGCTGGAGGTCGTGAACGCTTCCGCTTTCACTTCGATGATTAACGTCTGTCCGGAGGTGAGCCGGACAATAAAATCGGGAGTGTAGAGCCGCTCCGTCCATGTGCCGGTGCGGTTCGGGGTGAAATAAGTCAGCTGGTGCGACTGCACCGCATAACAAGCGACACGCGGGTCGCAGCACAGTAGCGTATGGAAGTCTCGTTCAAGGAGGCTTTCGAACCTCGGAAGCCCGAGGCATTTCGTCGACGCGAACACGCCGGTGAACGAAGACGTGAGGCCCCGCCTGGTGCGCTTGCCCATCGGCTTGGTCCCAGGGAAAAGGCCGAGGTCGGCGTGGCTCAAACTCGATGGCAACCCGCCAGCCATTCCCGGCAACGCGGCGTGCTCATTTGTTTTTGGTAACATCTTCATGGTAGAAGAGAACATAGCATGCTCTATGGGGCATGTCCATGTCTTTGCCCTTTCTAACAGGCAAAATCAGGCTCTATGGTTAATCATGCCTAAAACGCACGATATCGATCCTGAGGTTTTGGAGTACTCCCGCAACAGCGTTCGGGCCGTGCTGCGTTGGTACATGACGGTCCGCGACGTGAGCGTGCGAGAGCTTACCCGACGGTTGAATGAGGTCGGTGTTCAGGAGACCGAGAAGAATCTTAGGAACAAGATTGCGCGCGGCGAGATGCAGGCTTCGCTCTTTCTTCTATGTCTGCGCGTACTGGAAGCGCACCGTATCAATCTTGAGGAGTTGATCTTTTTTCCGAATGACATCTCCAATCCTCGGAAGAGCTGGCTCTGACACGCTAAATCGCGTAATCAATTCGTCGAACTGCGGACCCTGATCACAATCGCCGTCCGCTGATGTTTTGCGGCGAGCCCACAGATCAAACCAGCTGAGCGCTCCGAACCATACGTCGTTCGGCTGCCAGCGAAAAACCGCTCGGGAATCTCTTTTCAGCGGGATTGATGGCAGCGACATGGCTGCAAGACTGCCCCTCATAAGGGCGGCAGTGCCTATTTGTGTGAGGGGCAGCCGACGCACGAGTCGCTCTCCTGCCGCGCCCTTCTACATCAAGAAGGCCGAAGCGAACGATGTTCGATGTGATAACCAGAGCATCTCCGCTTCCCGCAGCCAAGACTCATCCGAGTTGTTCTGACGATGAACTCTGATGGGTGGCATTTTTTCCACCTGGAGCCGCCCCTTGTCGGCACCATTCATGAAACGAAAATTCTCATCGTGTGGGTGGGGCAGGATCGGCAGGCGGAGCATCTCCCAATCTGAGTGTTCGGCCATCGCTGGGCCAGCTTTGCGGATAAGAGGCATCACACTATGGGCATGCCCGAGCTGGTCGGGAACAAATACGCAGCCGATAAAGAGCACGGAACCTGCTATCGGTGAAATCCTGACCGAATCCCAGCTGACACCGTCGTTTACGACCGGGATGAGGATGGAGGATGCCGGGATCAATCCCGGATACCCAAGAGACCGATGCTGAGCGTCCCGAAAATACTCCGCGCGTTCGTCATCTCGTTGGTGTCCCCAGGTGCCAACTCCGAACTCAATGTATGCTCCACGCTTATGAATTACGGGGATCAGCGAGCCCGGGCTACTGAACGGCGAGGAAAATTGATTGAACTGAGGTGTAAATGCCGGTCGCGGATGACCCGAAACAGATTTGCCTCGGATGAAGAAGTGTTCAGTGACTTCTTCATGTGTGAACGCAAACTGGATGCGAGCATGAAGCCCGTCAAACTCTTGGGATAGATCATGTGAAAGCATAGTCGAAATCCTGCGATGGAGCCGCACTGGTGCGGCCTGGCCGTCAGCGACGGGCCTGGGTTGAGGAATGCAACGAGTTAGAGGCTGGGGCGCGCCATCTCAGTCGAAGCGGGGAAACCTGGTCAGCGCAAAAGCGCGTCGCGCGAATCTCTGGCTGACCGGAGAAAGGACAGTCTCACGGACCTTGAACCTCGTCAAGAAAATGGACCGCCGTCGATTTTTAAGACTCTATCGGACTCGGACTGGCGGACAACTGCAAGATGTTCATTGCCGCTACTTGGCGACCGGGTGCCGTTTCCGGCTCGCATTCACGGCGAAACGCACGCCAACTCCGCCATTCTTGTCCTCGTCCAAGAACTGAACCCCCAACGCTTCCAGCGCCGAAATAAGGAGCTCAGTGTTTGCCCGTGTGAGCTTGACTGGACCGCGCTCACTCTCTGCGCGCCGAATTGTTTTGAGACTCAGATTCGTTCGCGCCGCCAATTCCTCTCCTGAAATCCCTGCGAGCGCTCGGGCCGCGCGAAGCTGAGGTCCGGATAGCTGTCGAGAACTTTGTGTCACTGGGCCAATCCACGCCGATTGACATTGTCTCTTAAAGAGCTATATGACTCTAAAGGCGACATTGAGCCGGGGCCGTGATTCGCAGTGGAAGAGTGGATTGAAATGACCCGAAAATCGACGGCGCCACACAACGTTAGCACCCAAAAATCTGTGGTTCGTCCGGCGCCAAGCACGGCTGAAGCCCTCCCTAGACAGCCCTTTAGGGAGCGCGGTGCTATCATAGGCGCGAAAAAGGGGGGCAGCGGATTGGTCGCGGCGGTTTTCGAGTCTCGAATAGCAGGCGCGAAACTGCTTTCGGCAACGCGGCTCGCCGAATTTATGGGCTGTCCTCACCGGGTCGCCTTGTGGCTTGCCGGCGAAGCGCCCTCCGATCCGCAAGACGAAACGCAGGCCTTACTCTGGAAAAAGGGGCTGGAGCACGAAGCGGCCGTCTTGGAAAAACTGGAGCAGAGAGCCGGTCAACGTGCCGTACGAATACCGACCAGTGGCGTTTCCATTGAAGATCGCGTTCGCCTGACAACGGACGCTATCCAGCAAGGGGCAGCCCTCATCTACCAGGGGGCGCTCACAGCGGGAAGGTGGATCGGCTTCCCGGATTTTCTGTCGCGAGATGGAAGCGGAGGCAACGGAAACTACTGCCCCGAGGATGCCAAACTTTCGAAGAAGGCCAAACGCGACCACGTCTTGCAAATCGCGGTCTACGCCCAGTTATTGAATCGAGTGGTCGGTGTCCCAATTAGCGATGGCATGATCCACGTCTCCGCACCGGAGCCCGAACGTTTCGATTTGCGGGAGACTGAATACATTACGGCGCGCTTGATGCGACGGCTGGAGGAGTTTGCCGATAATGAACATCGCAGCACGCGCCCCCTCAAGTGTGGCGCCTGCGAGCGCTGCGGTTACCGATCCCGGTGTAAGGACGAGTGGCGAAAGGCAGACAGCCCGATCTTCGTTGCGGGCCTCCGGTCAAGTCAGCTGCTCAAACTTGACGCTGCCGGCGTCGAAACGATGTCAGACCTGGCACAACTCGCGCCGGGAACATTGGTCAAGGGCATTGGAGAAGAGACGGTGCCGAAGCTCGCAGCGCAGGCGCGCCTCCAGAAGCGGGCTGAGCAGACCGGCGTCCATTCCGCCGAGGTGCTTCCTGTCGAGCAAGGTCGCGGGTTCTGTCTTTTACCCAGTCCGCAACCTGGCGATCTGTTTCTCGATCTGGAAGGCGATCCGCTCTATCCCAATGGACTCGAATACCTCTTCGGAGTCTACGGCCCGCTGGTGGATTCAGACAGGCCGGTCTACCTCCCGTTCTGGGCCCACACACCCGAAGAGGAAAAAGCCGCATTCGAACAGGTCATGCGAACGATCTCGGCGCATGTAGCCAAGTTTCCGGATGCTCATATCTTTCACTATGCACAGTATGAGCCCACCGCATTCAAGCGGCTGGCGATGCGGTATGGGACTATGGAGGCGGAGCTCGACGATCTGCTGCGCAACCATCGCTTTGTCGATCTGTACCGTATAGCAAGGCAAGGAATCAGGGCCTCTACCGAAAGCTATTCGCTTAAGGATTTGGAGAAAATCTATTGGGGCGGTCGTGCCGGACAGGTCGCGAGCGCCGGCGACAGCATCATCGAGTACGAGAAATGGCGTCTGTCCCAGGACGCTGCTGTGCTCGCCGAAATCGCGAAATACAACGAAGAAGACTGCGCCTCGACGGCGAAGATGCGCGACTGGCTAGAGAGCTTACGGCCAGCGGCAGCGGTATATCAGCAGCTGAGTACTATTTCGGAAGACAGCGAACGAGAAGAAGCGCGATCCCACGAACGAGAGGCGAAGGAGCAGGCGCGCAGGCAACTGGCGGCGCGTGTCCATGCATCCGGTGTCGCCGACGAAAGGATTCGCGAACTCGTAGCTGACCTTCTCTGGTTTCACCAGCGGGCGCAGAAGCCGCAATGGTGGGCGCTGTTTGAGCGTCAGACCTGGTCTGATGAGGAGCTCACCGAAGATGCGGAGAGCCTGGGCTGCATCACGTTCGATGCCACGGCTATGGTCGAGTGCGTAAAGCGGTCACATCTACTCATCTGCCGGTTTCCGCCGCAGGACACGAAGCTGAAGCTTGGTGGTAAGCCAGTCATGGCCAGCACGCTCGAACCTGCTGGAACCATAGAGAACATCCGTCCTGAAGAAGGTCTCCTAGTTCTTAGGCGCGGAGTCGGTCGAGATGAGCTTCCGTCCGAGTTCTCGCTGCTGCCGCCGAGACCGCTGAAGCAGCAAATTCTCATCGACGCAGTCACGGCCTTCGCAGAACGCTTTGCGAGCGGACGCCTGGAAGGGGACCGCGCATTGATGGACTTTCTCATGCGCAATCCGCCGAACGTGCAGGATCACCGAAAAGGCTCCGATCTGGTCGCCATTGGAGAAGACTTGGTCTCCGCAACCATCAGTGTCATCCGGAATCTCGATCACGGCACGTTGTTCATACAGGGCCCGCCGGGCTCCGGAAAAACCTACACGGCGTCTCACGCAATTCTCGCGCTTCTCAAAGATGGCAAGCGGATCGGCGTGTCCTCGAACTCGCACAGGGCGATCAATAATCTGCTTTCGGAACTCGAAAAGCGCGCGGGGGAGGACGGCTACTCTCTAGTTGGGGTGAAAAAGGCGAGCCAGGAGGACCCCGAGTCCGATTTTGATGGCCATTTCATCACCTCGGTGAAGAACAGCTCAGAAGTTGGTCTGCAGCATCGGCTTGTCGGCGGCACCGCCTTTCACTTCGCGCGGGAGGGGCTTAACACCTACGATTATCTATTCGTGGACGAGGCCGGTCAGGTCGCGCTTGGCAATCTCGTTGCAATGGCGGGTTGCGCAGAAAATCTGGTGCTCATCGGCGACCAAATGCAGCTTGCCCAACCCATTCAAGGTGTACATCCGGGTGAGACCGGGCTCTCTTGCCTACAATATCTCCTTCAACACCAAGGGACGATTGCCCCTGACAGAGGGATTCTTCTCAATGTCAGTTATCGAATGCACCCGAGCATCTGCCATCTGATCTCAGACGCGATCTATGACGGAAGGCTCACCTCGGACGACTCCGCAGCCCGGCGGCAGTTGATCGTCGGCAACAATCCGCACCCGGCATTGCTGCCGGCGGGGACTAGTTTCTGCGTCCTCGAACACCAAGGCTGCACGCAGAGCAGCGCTGAGGAGGCGAGGGCAATTGCCGAAATTGTGGAAGACCTGCTCAGACATGAGTTTCGCGATGAAAAAGGAGCCCTACGACCGGTCACGCTCGAAGACATCTTGGTCGTGACGCCATTCAACATGCAGGTCAACATGCTCAAGCGGGTGCTGCCCGAAGCTGCACGTGTCGGAACGGTGGACAAGTTTCAGGGTCAGGAAGCACCCGTTGTGATCGTGTCAATGGTGACTTCCCACGGAGATGACGCGCTACGCGGCACGGATTTCCTCTTCAACCGCAACCGATTCAATGTAGCGATCAGCCGGGCCCAGTGTCTTGCAATTGTCGTCGAGAGTTCTCGATTGCAAGATGTGTCGGTCGGTTCAACCGAAGATTTGATCCGCCTTAATCTGTTCGCGCGTGCAGAAGCCGTTTCAAAAATCATACACCGCTGAACTTTTGTTGAATCGCCACGAAATGAAGCTTACCGCCAGCCCAACCGGCTCGATAACCGATAAAGCATTCTACATTCTTGAAGCGGCGACTGTATTGGTCGTCACGGCAAACAAAATATCAGCGAAAATCCGCAGGCGGTCTTCAACGGTCGCGCTGGCGAAGCACGAAGCGAAACTCGTAGAGAAGCAATTGCGGGAAGCAGCGATCATGATAGACAATCTACTGGCGATCATCGAGCAGCGTGAGATGGTGAACCTGAACTTGGATGACGAAGCGCGGTTCCGGGCACCCAGCTAGCGCTCTGCCGTCATCTCGGATGCGAAATCGTTGTCGAAGGTTTGCGACTGTGGCGCGCTGGCGCCACAAAGAGCTATAAAAAACTCAAGATTGCTGCCCACGGACATAGTACCGCCGCCGTCCTCTGTCCCAATCGCGATTCCCCGGTCAGCATATCCGACTGCGAACCGTTTCCATCCCACGTAACCTCCAAGGCCGTTAGTCTCGTTGATTTCCCCACAGAGGAACCAAAATGGCGGCCTAGCTGATTTCATAAAGTGGGGGTAGACGCGGCGGAAGCGGGCGCGCTGATAGTCCTTCAGGAGAGTATCCCACACCTCCCGAGTGCGAAGGGCAGTGCGTCTTCCCATCTCTCGGGCCATCATGCTGGCGCTCTCGTCCATGCACCGCTTATCGCAAGGAGGGGGAGCAAAGGGACTATTTGGCGGTGGTGCAGCGTTTGTTTGGTGGGCAATGAGCAAAGACAACGCCACGCCGACCAACGCGCCCTTCCCAACGAACGACAATCGTGTAGCCATAGAAGGAATCCCAAAGTAGTCACTATAGTGACTGGCAGCCGATTAAGAAATGGTTCCGCCTTCGCATATGCGACTGGCGCGAATCCTCGGGACGAATGTCCGCAAGTACCGCAAAGAGCGGGGGTTGAGTCAGGAGGCGCTGGCTGACGAAGTGGAGCTTGCGGTTACCTATGTGGGTCAGATCGAGCGCGGCCTGCGCAATCCCACTCTCGATGTCGTGGAGCGATTTGCGAAGGTGCTCCGCGTGAAGCCGCTCGATCTTTTGCAATGAGCGTTCCCTTTCGGGTCTTTCTTCTGACGATTCTCTAGTTCTACCCAAGCCGGAGCATGATCGCTGGTCTTGGCCCACCCCCGAACCTCGCGATCCACGCCAGCCGATTTCAAGCGCGTTTTCAATGCTGGGCTGAGCAGTAGATGGTCCATCCGTATGCCCGCGTTGCGGCCGAAGGCATTTCTGAAGTAGTCCCAGTACGTGTAGATCGCGTCACCCGGATGGGTTTCGCGAACGGCGTCCGTCCAACCCTGCGCGATCAACTTGCCGTATGCGGCGCGGGTTTCCGGAAAGAACACGGCATCGCCGACCCACCGTTCCGGCTTGTACGCGTCGAGTGGCGTTGGCGCGGCGTTATAGTCACCGCAGAGGATGATCGGCCGGCCGGACTTGATCAGTGTACGCGCATAGACGATGAGACGCTTGAACCATGCAAGCTTGTAGTCGAACTTCGGGCCGGGTGCCGGGTTGCCGTTCGGAAGATAGATGCAGCCTACCGTGAGGCCGTTAACGTCGGCTTCCAGATAGCGGCTCTGAGGATCATCGGGATCGCCTGGCAGTCCACGGCGTATCTCGATGGGTGGTGCGTCCCGCGAAAGGATAGCCACGCCGTTCCAGCTTTTCTGCCCATGCCAGACAGCAGAATAGCCGGCTTTGCGGATCGCTTCGGCAGGAAACTTCTCGTCGGGTGCTCTCAACTCCTGGAGGCACACGACGTTCGGCTGAGTCTCGTTCAGCCAGCGCAACAGCACTGGTAAGCGCCCGGTGATGCCGTTCACGTTGTAGGTGGCGATGCGCATCAGTCTGGCGGTGGCCTTTGGGCGCGCTCGACCACAACGTCCTTCGCCTTCTTGTCTTCGCGCAGCCCCTTGTAAGAGGCTTGGCGAACCAGGTTGTCACTCGTCCAGCTCGCAATCTCGGCTTCGATCACGAGCGTGGGTTCGACCCAGTGCACATCCCGTGACGCTTTCGGTTGACCGGGGTTGTCGAATGGCCGCTTTGACGAGGCTCTGGTTTTCAACGCCGCCATGAGCTGAGGCAGGTTGCGGGCGTTGAATCCCGTGCCCACCGTGCCAGCGTGCACGAACTTGCCACCCCGATAGGCGCCGACGATCAACGACCGAAATGCCGGGCCAGTCGTCTTCCAGCCTCCGACAACCAATTCCTGACTGGCGCGGCATTTGGCCTTGCACCAGACACCGGACCGATCATCTGGCTGATAGGCCGCATCGATCCGCTTGGACACGATGCCTTCTAATCCCATTTTGCATGCGGCTTCGTGCATCGCCTTTCCGTCGCCCTGGTGGTGATCGACATAGACGACACGCTCCCGATCACCGCGCTTCACCTTCTTTATCAGCTGTTTGAGGGCCTTCTTGCGCGTGGACAGCGGATAGGGGATCAGCCTCTCGGTATCCTCAGCCATGAGATCAAACACATAGTAGACTAAGGCGCCGGTACGCTTGGCTGACAGAGCGTCCGTCAGGCCGGCAAAGGTGGGCAAGCCATCGTTGCCGACCGCACAGACTTCCCCGTCAATGATCGCATTGCCCAAGGCCTCACAAGCTCGCGCGATCTCCGGGAATCGATGTGTCCAGTCGAGTCCCTTTCGGCTGTAGAAGCTGCTCTTGCCGCTACGCACCTGCATCTGCATGCGATAGCCGTCGAGCTTTGCCTCATGAACCCAGTTGTCGCCGACCGGCGGCGACTTCACGAGTTCGCACAGCTGCGGCTTGATGAAGCCGGCAGGGAAGTCCGACCGGTATTGGCGCTGGCTGCTGCTCAGCTTCTTCCCGCCGGCCCTGAGTTGGCGTGTAGGCATTTGGCTGAAACGCTTTGCCGCCTCTTTTGTTTACGCCTTTGGAACGACCGGAGCAGGTCAATGGCAGACGACAGGACAAACGTAGGCAATCAGGACCGAAGCCGCGTAGCTGGTGGCGAGGGCTACGAGGTGGAGTATTTCGCTCAGATGCATGGGACCACGCCGGAAGAAGCGCGCAATCTGATCAGGCAGCACGGCAACAACCGCAAGACGCTCGACAAGGAGGCCGAGAAGCTGAAACGGAAATAGTAAGCGGAGTCCTACTCGGTTGACGGCAAAGGGCCCGCCGCGAGCGGCGGGCCCTCGACCAACTGACGAATGATCACGCCATGTCGCTGATTTGGCAGCAGTAGAATCCGAAGAGCATGCCATAGGCCAGCAATATCAGCACGTCGATCATATAGCCGTCTCGGGGGAAGACATCGCGATTGAGCCAGGTGTGAATGCCATGTGCCAGCAGCAAGATCAGATAGGCAAGAATCGGTATGAACGGGATCGCAACGACGGGGAGGTTCATCGTCAACTCCGCGCTTTGGTTATAAGTATGATAGGAATTGTGGCGGGGAGGATTAGCGTTCCGCAAAAAGAAATCTCGCGGTCAGCTAAAAGCTTAGCGACGTAATCCTATCGATCGCCTGCAACTGCCATTCTTGCTTTAATTTGGCGGGTGACCCCAGCGATTGTCATCCAGATGCGCCAGCCCGGCCTTATCGAAATATTTCTTGAAATCGCGTCGTGGCGTCGGGATTCCCCTGCGTAGGGTCGCCGGGAAGCATCGATATCCTCGACTTGCTCGCCTTACGATAGACATCGGCAGGTATGCCGTGCATGCGGGTGCAGTGATCCAATTGGAGGGGAAAAAGGGGATCGCTAGAACCATCTGTGGATGGGTTACGGTTAGCCTGCCCACGTACCCATACGCGGCCCGATCGCCTTTGCCAGGTGTCGGATACTTGCCCTTCACCTGAACCGGACGAATTACCTGCTGGTCTCCATTTGCTTTGGAGACAATGAAGTCGAAACCCTTGTCGCGATGCGGGAAATAGACATTCCACCCGGCATCCGCGAAAAGACCCGCTACATACAACTCTGCGAAGTAGTCAGGAGTGGCCATAGCTCCTCGGTTATGCTGAGCACACCCTCATATCGCCATTCTGCGTCGATCGACAGATCATCATGCATTCAGTCGCAACCGGTTCGTGAAATGAATATGTTTCTTTTCGTCCCTATTCGGCGAAAG
The DNA here is from genome assembly GCA_019241645.1 of Alphaproteobacteria bacterium. Taxonomy (GTDB): domain Bacteria; phylum Pseudomonadota; class Alphaproteobacteria; order Micropepsales; family Micropepsaceae; genus Rhizomicrobium. The sequence goes on along the minus strand of JAFAWQ010000029.1, from coordinate 36,765 downwards.
TGGACGAGCGGCAAACCTCTGGCTGGCTTGCGTTATTTCCGTATTATCCCTCGTGCGCGCGTCCATATTCTTCGCTACGTTTCCGCCAAGCACATAGACCCGGTAGTCAGTGATCGGGTCGCTTAACGGCAGCAATTCAAGCGCGAGGCCCTATGAACGCGGTTGAGATTGAGCAGGCGATCTCGGCTCTGGCGGAGGAGCCATTCGACGCGGCTGAGTTTCCGTTCGCGTTCCTGCAAGCGTTCGGAAACAAGGAAACGACGCTCAGGCGTCTGCGCGCCGGTGCCTCAAACAAGTCCGATCTGGGCGGCGTGCTTCAAACCAACAACATCCACATTGCCGTCTGCGCGCCGGGCGAAGTCACCAAGACGCTGCTTGCGCTTAAGGCGAGCCCGGCAACCGCTAAGGCGAAGGCGCACTTCGTGCTTGCCACCGACGGTGTGGATTTCGAGGCCGAGGACCTCCAATCCGGCGAAACCATCGCCTGCACCTATGAGAACTTCTCAAACCACTTCGGCTTTTTCCTACCGTTGGCGGGCATCTCCTACACAAAAGAACTCAAGGAAACAGAGTTAGACCGCCGAGCTGCTAACCGTTTACAGAAGCTCTATTTGGAGCTGCTACGGGAAAATCCCGATTGGGGGACCGCCGACCGCCGCCATGACATGAACCACTTCATGGCACGGCTGATCTTCTGCTTCTTCGCCGAGGACACCGACATCTTCAACGGCAGCGGTTTGTTCAGCGCGACTGTCGATCAGATGAGCGAGCGGGACGCATCGAACACGCATTTCGTCATCGGTGAAATCTTCCGCGCGATGAACACGAAGATCGACGACCGCGAAGAGGCGGACATCCGCAGTTGGGCAAACGTATTCCCCTATGTGAACGGAGGACTTTTTTCGGGCAGCCTGGATGTGCCGCGCTTTAGCAAGATCGCGCGCTCATATCTGCTGCACATCGGCAATCTCGACTGGAAGAAGATCAATCCGGACATCTTCGGATCGATGATCCAAGCGGTGGCGGAGGATGAAGAGCGCGGTGCGCTGGGTCTGCACTACACGAGCGTGCCGAACATCCTGAAAGTGCTGAATCCTCTGTTTCTCGACGATCTAGGAGAGAGACTGGCCGAGGCGGACGACAATCCGCGCAAGCTCCTGAACCTGCGCAACCGCATGGCGCGAATCCGTGTGTTCGATCCCGCCTGCGGTTCCGGCAACTTTCTCGTCATTGCCTACAAGGAAATGCGGGGTATCGAAGCCGAGATCAACAGGCGGCGTGGCGAGGCAGCTCGCCGGACAGACATTCCGCTCACCAATTTTCGCGGGATCGAATTGCGGGACTTTCCGGCAGAGATCGCCCGCCTCGCATTGATCATCGCCGAATTTCAATGTGACGTGCTTTGTCGCGGACAGAAGGAAGCTCTGGCGGAATTCTTGCCTCTCGATGCACAAAACTGGATCACGCGAGGCAATGCGCTCCGTCTCGACTGGCTGACGATCTGCCCGCCGACGGGAACGGCGGTTAAGCACCACGCGGATGATCTGCTCAGCACTCCGCTCGACCAAGCGCAAATCGACTTCGAGAATGAAGGCGGCGAGACATATATCTGTGGCAATCCGCCTTACCGAGGCGCAGCGTGGCAAACTGAGGAGCAGAAATCCGAGTTGGAGTCCATTTTCGGATCGCGTTCTAGGGCCTGGAAGTCGCTCGACTATGTCGCCGGATGGTTCATGAAGGCGGCGGAATATGGGACTCGCACCAACGCTGCCGCTGCTTTCGTGTCCACGAATTCGATCTGCCAAGGACAGCAAGTGCCAGTCCTTTGGCCGATGATCTTCGATACAGGTCACGAAATCGCGTTCGCTCACACCTCGTTCAAGTGGGCAAATCTCGCCAGCCACAACGCTGGCGTGACCGTATCCATTGTTGGAATCTCAAATCACGCACCCGCTACACGGAAACTGTTCTCCCTTTCAGACAACGGCACGCAGCTAGTGCGAGAAGCTGAACACATCAACGCATACTTGGTCGCTGGGCCGGACACGATGGTTGCAAAAGAGTCGAGGCCTTTATCTGCCATTGCCACGATGGATCGAGGAAGCAGCCCTGTGGATGGCGGACACTTGTTGCTTACGAACGCCGAGCTTGATGAGTTGAGTCTCACCCCGAGCCAGCGAGAAAAGTTCATAAGAGTTGTTTATGGCTCCGCAGAGTTCATTCGTGGGCTGCGGCGGTATTGTCTATGGATCAACGATGAAGACAGGACTGAAGCAGAGGGGATTTCGACCATAAGTAAGCGGCTTGATGCTGTCCGGGGCTTTCGTGTTTCTAGCCCAAAGGCAGCTACTAGAGCTGGTGCATCTCGCCCTTATGCTTTTGACGAAAGGCGGCAGGCCGGAGACGAGAGGATCATAGCCGTCCCGCGAATATCATCGGAGTCGAGGGAGTGGCTACCGGTGGGCATTCTTTCGCAGGGCGACATCATAACCGACCTCAATTTCGCCCTGTATAACGCCCCGTTATGGAATCTTGCCCTCCTCGCTTCACGTATCCATCTCGTTTGGATCGCTACTGTGTGTGGAAAAATGAAGACCGATTTCCGCTACTCCAATTTGCTGGGTTGGAACACCTTTCCGGTCCCGCCGCTCACCGAGAAAATGAAAGCCGATCTTACCCGCTGTGCCGAAGAGATGTTGTTGGTGCGCGAGGCACATTTCCCGGCAACAATTGCTAACCTCTATGATCCAGAAGAAATGCCCGCCGACTTGCGTGCTGCGCACCAGCGTAATGATGAGGTGCTTGAGCGCATCTATATTGGCCGCAAGTTCCGCAACGATACTGAGCGGCTGGAGAAGCTCTTTGAGATGTATATGAAGATGACCGCCGGTCAGACAGCGGCCAAGAAGCGCAAGGTGGCGAGCGCATGAGTGGCGAAACCAACTCCATTCCCAGCATCTCAGTTTCGTATGCCCAGAATGGCAGTTCGACCAAGACGAACGCGCTGGGCATGCGGCCCATGCAGGAGCGCGCCTATGAGAAACGCGGCGAGCAATACTTGCTGATCAAGTCGCCGCCCGCATCCGGTAAGAGCCGGGCGCTGATGTTCATCGCGCTCGACAAGCTACGCAATCAGGGGCTCAAGCAGGCGATCATAGTCGTGCCGGAGAAGACCATCGGCGCGAGCTTCCATAACCAGCCACTCAGCAAATTCGGCTTCTGGGCAGACTGGCAGGTCGAGCCGAAATGGAACTTGTGCGATGCGCCCGGCGCGGACAATGGCGGCAAGGTCAATTCGGTCGGCGCGTTCCTCGAAAGCGAAAGTAAGGTGCTGATCTGCACCCACGCCACCTTTCGCTTCGCCGTAGACAAGTTCGGCGTGGAGAAATTCGATGACCGGCTGATCGCGGTGGACGAGTTCCACCACGTCTCCGCCAATCCGGACAACAAGCTGGGCTTGCATCTCGGGCAGTTCATCACACGCGACAAGGTTCACATCGTGGCGATGACCGGGTCCTATTTTCGGGGCGATGCCGAAGCCGTGCTGGAGCCGACGGATGAGGCGAAGTTCGATACGGTAACCTACACCTATTACGAGCAACTGAACGGCTACACGTATCTTAAGCAACTCGACATCGGCTATTACTTCTACTCCGGCCCCTATGCCGACGACATTCTCAAAGTCCTCGATCCGTCTGAGAAAACGATCGTCCACATCCCCAGCGTCAATTCGCGCGAAAGCACCAAGGACAAGATCAAGGAGGTGGAGCACATCCTTGGCGAACTCGGCGAATGGGAAGGAACCGACCCACCCACAGGCTTTCAACTGGTGAAGACGCCGGACGGACGGGTGCTACGGATTGCCGATCTCGTCGATGACGATCCCACCAAGCGCGACCGCGTTGCCGCCGCCGTGAAAGACCCGGCGCAAAAGGACAACCGCGACTATGTGGACATCATCATTGCGCTGGGGATGGCGAAGGAGGGCTTCGACTGGATTTGGTGCGAGCACGCGTTAACGGTCGGCTATCGCTCCAGCCTGACGGAGATCGTGCAGATCATTGGGCGGGCGACCCGCGATGCACCCGGCAAGACGCGCGCCCGCTTCACGAACCTTATTGCCGAACCGGATGCTTCGGAGGAAGCGGTCAGCGAGGCGGTGAACGATACGCTCAAAGCCATCGCAGCCAGCCTCCTCATGGAGCAGGTGCTTGCGCCGCGTTTCGAGTTCAAGCCGAAGAACCCAAGCAGTGGCCCGGTGGAGGGTTTCGATTATGGCGAGGGTGGCTACGATCCCAGCAAGTGCAATGTCGGTTTCAACGAAGAAACGGGCAAGTTCCAGATCGAGATCAAGGGGCTGGCCCAGCCGAAGAGTGAGGAAGCAACCCGTATTTGCCAAGAGGACCTTAACGAGGTGATTGCCGCCTTCGTGCAGGACAAGACCAACATCGAGCGCGGCATGTTCGATGAGGAGTTGGTGCCGGAAGAGCTTACCCAAGTTCGGATGGGCAAGATCATCAAGGACAAATTCCCCGAGTTGGACGAGGAGGATCAGGAAGCGGTGCGCCAGCACGCTGTTGCGGCGCTGAACCTGACACAAGAAGCAAAGAAAATCGCGATGGGCGGCGGCAGCGCCGAGCAGGCGGCGAATACGGCATTGATTGATGGCGTGCGCCGGTTCGCGATGGACGTGCGCGACCTCGATATCGACCTGATCGACCGCATCAACCCGTTCAGCCAAGCCTATGCTATTCTCGCCAAGGGCATGAATGAAGAGCGCCTGAAACAGGTGCAGGCGGCTATCTCGGCTAAGCGCACGAGCCTCTCACCCGAGGAGGCGAAGGAGCTTGCCGTGCGCGCCTTCCGATTCAAGAAGGAACGCGGGCGGCTGCCATCCATCAGTTCGACAGACGCTTGGGAGAAGCGAATGGCGGAAGGTGCCGCCGCTTTCGTTCAGTTCAAGCGCGAGGGCCGCTATCCGAATGAGTGATCCCGGCCTCGACGAATTGTTTGAGGAACTCCAGGACTTGGCCCCGCCCGAAAAGAAGGGCGGACGCTCGGCGCGCGAGGAGCGCATCATCGCCGGGTTCGAGGACATCCAGCGGTTTGTGGAGACACACGGGCATCCACCGCTGCACGGCGAAGACCGGGACATCTTTGAACGCCTCTACGCGGTTCGCCTCGACCGCCTTCGCGTGTTGGAAGAGTGCCGGTCGCTTCTTTTGCCGCTCGATCATCAGGGGCTGCTGGAGGAGACCGAAACGAGGCCGCGTGGGTTCGCTGAAGCCGTGAGCGACGAGGAGTTGCTCGCCGAACTGGAAGGTGCGGCTGGAACGCCAGAGATCACGGAACTGCGGCACGTCCGCACCAGCGCCGACAAGCGCGCCGCAGAGGAAATTGCCAATCGCCAAAAGTGCGAGGACTTCGACCGATTCAAACCCCTGTTCGCGCAGGTGCAAAAGGACCTTGAGACGGGTGTTCGCACGACCCGAATGTTCGTGAAAGACGCGGGCTTTCAGAAGGCCGACATCGTTCAGGGCAACTTCTTCATTGTTGGCGGGCAGATCGCCTACGTGGCAGAGATTGGTGAGCCCTTCAGAGCTCCAAACGGTGAGTTCGACGCGCGCCTGCGGGTGATCTTCTCCAACGGCACGGAAAGCAATCTGCTCCTGCGCTCGCTGCAACGCGCGCTCTACAAGGACGAAGCGGGGCGGCGGGTCACCGAGCCGAGCGCCGGACCGCTCTTTGCTGGGGAGGCCGGGGAAGCCGACTTGGCAAGCGGCGCCATCTATGTGCTGCGCAGCAAGTCAGACGACCCCTATGTGGCCGCGCACCGGGATGTGCTGCACAAGATCGGCGTGACCGGCGGGGATGTGAAGCAGCGGATCGCGAACGCGAAACTGGACCCTACCTATCTCATGGCCGATGTGGAGGTCGTCGCCACCTACGAGTTGTTCAACATAAACCGGACCCGGCTGGAGAACCTGATCCACCGCATCTTCGATCCCGCCCGCCTGAATATTGAGATCAAAGACCGCTTCGGAAACCCAATCATCCCGCGCGAATGGTTCCTTGTGCCCCGCTTCGTCATCGACGAGGCCGTCGAGCGCATCAAGGACGGCACGATTACGAGTTACGAATACGACCCGAGGTCCGCGTCTCTGATCCAGCGTTGATTTGATTTGAGGGAGGTTGGGGGATGCCTGGATCGACTACGCGAATTCGCATTGGTTATTATAGTTAGATGTAGTGCCGAAAAGGCAATGGCGGCCCATCCGTGTTGGGTCCCGCTGTGAGAATCTCGCCCACGGCATCGGCGAAACGAAGTGTGACGGGTAGGCCATCTGCATAGATGCAGGCATTAAAATTCACCTTTGTTAGTCCCATGATGTCGTCGAGAACGACGTTAAGATCGGCTTCGCCCCTACAGACCTCGACAGAAAGCGGATTCGGTACCTCCCGGCCAGGATAGGTATTAATCTCCGGGATAAATCCCATGGTCCAGATCAAAGCGCGAGTTCTGCTGAGATAGCACGTGGTGCCGCGTAGTACCGGTGTCTTGTTAGGACGAAAGAGCTTCAAATCCTGTGATCGGGATATTCTAACACCAACCAAATGTGTGCCATTCGGTGTTGCCGATGCGAAACCAGTCCATTCGGCATCGTTGAACCGCGTTCTACCGTGGATGAAAAGTTCCTTTGGGTCGGTACCGTGAGAAGCTCGGTAAGAATGAATCACCAAATCGATTAGCGATTTTGCCTCTGCCTCAGGCAAGTGAAACTCACGCAGATCGCTGGAATACCAAGGGCCGACGGCTCCTTTGAACACCAGGCCGTCGCCAGAATCTAGAAACATTTGCGCACCGCAGCATGCGTTGCCCATGGCAAGGTCAGTTGGACTCTTTTTGAAAACCAGTCCGACGTAGCACACACCTTCCCTAAGCCGGCTGAGTTTCCAAGGCCGCCCCCCGGCCTTGAAATATGCAGTCGTGCATAGGTTCCAGTTTAGGGTCGCCGGGTCCTGCAATCGACGCGAGCGTGTGCCTACAACATGCTCCTGTGGGTCAAGGGAGGTTTCCCGCACAATCTGCACAACCGCCTTGACGGAAAGTAAGCGCGCCTTCAATTGATGGTGAAAATTAATTTCGTAGCGATATACCTCTGCTTGCTCCATCTCTTCGACAAACATTGAGGGTTCACGCAATAGGCGTTGCCCTTGCCGCGCACTAATTCTCCCACCTATATCGATCCGATCTTCACGTCGTACACGGGATAGAGGGCGCCCTAGGTGATAGACCTCTTCTGGCACCACGACGAACCAAACATCAACTTCAACATCATCTTCCCGAAGCTTTGTCTCAATTGCAGACGAAAAAAGAGAGACTGTCTCGTAGATTGCCAAATGACGGTCACTTATTCGTATTGCGCGTGAAATTTCGCTCCCTGAAATCGGAAGCTCTGTGATGGGGATTGTCGGCCATCGTGTATGGAACGCAGCTTCAAATCCAGGAAAGGCTGTATGGTGTGGAACGTCGAATGCCAGCGGCGGAAGATAACCGTTTGCCCTAATCACCCATCGACGATACTTGGCTAAGCCCTCAGGCGTTCCAACCACTCCCACTCGCATGACATCCGGCTTCCGTTCATCCACGAGGGGTCCAAATAAAAAAAGACCATCTTTGGGATTGCAGTGATTTTGGCCGTGACCAAACTGCAACTTCGGCTCATCCAAGACCGATATATGCGGACTGGTCATTCTTGCGGTCCGTCATCGTCACTGGCGCTCTCGGCATTCTCCTCGCCGAACAATTCGTCGCTCTCTATGTCGGGGTCATCCCACTCAACTTCATCTTCCTCTGATACAGGGGTGCCGCTCTGCGCGTCTCCTTCAACTAGCGATATGGGAGAAATCATGAGAATCGGCCGGGCCGAAACGATGATCGGATTCACTGCGCTCGATGCCAGAGTGAAACTCTCTCTGTCCTCTGCAATCCAGCTACCAAACGCCAGGAGAAGGTCACGCCACCGATCATTCCACCAATTTCGGCAGAAGCTCCTCCGCAGCGAGTGCATCTTGGCCTTACTGTCGAGCGGAAGTCTTCCGTCCAACGTGAATATGACATGGCTCCGTGCGATTAAGCGGGGTGGACTGCCAAGTGATGGCTTCATCTCAATCGCGTAGTGCCAATAGACGCCCCGCTTCGCGCTCTGCCCAACTAGCGTCTTACGCCGGGGGCGGCCCTCTGAATCGTGAAAACTAACCTTGTCCATTGGGATTAGCCCTTTTGGAACATACCAAGCCAGGGCTCCCGAAGCGGTTTCAAATGGCAGCAGGCCTCTTTTAGCCGCTGTGGCGTTCCAAGCCTGCCGAACCAGGCTCATCGCCATCTTGTGCGTCTCCAAGCTGCTCATGCCGGGCATTTCCAATGGTCGCCCTTTCAAGAAATCGGTAAACCCGATGCGATAGCTCTCCTCCATGACGATCTGTGGCGGAAGCTCGGGTTGAAATTCGTGCGCTTCGGCGAACGAGCCGATCAGGCGAAAATATCCGAAGCGAGGGATTTTCGAAGCTCTAGCAGCTTGTTCGAAGATGGAGGGTGTCACACTCGGAGAATGAAGACGAACGTGGTCTGGGAATTGCAGAATCTCGAACCAATTTGAGATCAACTTCTCCTCAGTCTTCTGACGCTTCGGCGCTCTCGCTAGAATCTCGTCATACCAGTTGGCGGTTCTGGCGGTCCCGCCCACGTCTCTTGGAACCTCGTCGCGCGTAAGCACTTTCAGAAGCTGTCGCAGCCCCTCGGCCCAATTTCCGTGAAAGTCGATTACGTTTTTTCGGGCCAGGTTTGCTCTAATCTCGCTGAACGGAAGGTCATCAACGCGAATCGGTAAGACGTAGCCGTCAAGAGCCAGGCTCCGTTCGGCCATTACTGCGCAATTTATCTCGTCCAATACCCCTTTCTTGGTTTGAGCAGCGCGTGAGAGAACCACGATCACCTTTCTCGCATGAACTCGAATGGCATCCTCGATTCTCTCCCATAACTCTTCTCCTCCAATAAGATCGGTTATGTCCGACCAAACAAGGAAGCCCTCCGAAGATAGTTGAGTAGCGAGCCAACGTGTGAACTCGTTGTCTTCCGGATTGGCGTGGCTGATGAATATCAGTCGGCGGGCAAGTTCCGGACCCGACGCTTTCGCGATGACGGCATGGCTTGTATGAGCAAATGGGATTCGGAGGGGCGCCCATCCCCGCCCATCGCCAGCCGGCAAAGCTTCGGCCAGCGCGAACATATATTCGTCGGAAAATTGTGCCGCATCGACAAAGAAAATAAGTGGACCGTCCAGGCGGTCACCGGCTGAAAGATGTTCGCGCAAATACGATGCTAACACGGCTGGATTAAGCCGGGAGTCACGGGAGTCGTTGATCTCCAGCCGGCCTGCCACATCGAAGTATTTCGCAGAACTTCTTTCGAAGAGAGTAAAAACCAACCGCCTATTTAGGCTGCCGATGTCGAAGCGCGGCGCTTGTCTAAGATCGATCACGAAGCGCATCTTTGATGCGATCAGCACCGTTAAGAAGTCTCTTTCATCAAGCAAAGCGACATTCACAAAGATGATCTGCGATGGATCGGTGCTGGCAAAAAGATTGCTCTGCCATGTCTGCGGAGCGAAATCCTCAGCCGCTAGAGGGCGTATTTCCTCAGGGCGGACGATTCGCAAAAATGGTGGAGACTTGGAAGCCATATCACGTTAGAGCCTTAATTAACGCGAGTTCGAGTTCGACATAACTAACTGAGCCTAGGCGCCACGGGCTCCCCCAGTCAGGCGCACCTGGCAGCATCGTACCGGTATCATTGTCTTTTAGGTCACGGTCTTTGAGAAATGCCCTGCGATATAGACGTGGTGCGACACCGACAAAGGGTCTGAAGAGCGCTTTGCTTCCGCCTCGACTAGGGGGGACCCATTCTCTGGCTTCAATTTCGATGGCGTCCCGGTGCAGAGCCAATGCTTGGCTTTTGGGATACGGTTCAATGTACTGAACCTCGTCAACTCCTGCCGAGACAATATGACGAGCGCAGTAGTGGCAGGGGAAGGTCGTCACGAACAATCTCGATCCGATTGTTGTTGTTCCTTCTCGGCCAGCAGTCAGCAGAGCGTCCATTTCGGCATGAACAGCGCGGCTGAATTCAATTAGATCTCCAATCCGTCCCTTGCGAAGAGAGAGTCGCAGGGCGTTTTTTCGGATGGCGTCCAGGCTTTTAAGTTCGGGAATTTCTGCAAGGAGCGCATCGATGATCAAGTTCTGCTGGCGCGTATTGCTGCAGAACGGCGTCTCGCCCGTACGCTGAAATGCGCACCTATGGTCCGGTGCTCCCTCATCGAAAGCTTCTCCATAGACCCCACCCCCGGCCTGAGGCGCCTCATTCGTACCGGTGGCTGCAACATTCCCGTTTCGATCAACCAGAGCGGCACCGACCTGCCGAGATAGGCAAGCGCTCCGCATTGCTGCGCCATATGCATGATGCATCGCTGTCTCGCCGGTTTCGGGACGGACAATTTCCTTTTGCGCGACAATTTTGATGAGTCGAGAGAGCTTGTCATTGATATTCCAGTGGACGCTCTCTTGGCCATCTTTCTCGAATCGTTCGGTAGTATTGTCGAGGAAGAAATCAGACATATGGAACGCATCGGAGACACGCTGACCGTGCTTCAGCTCGGACTTGGCATCTCGCTGCATAAAGTCACGCGCTTTGCCCTCGCCGGCGTTCGAATATTTTCGCATCACGCGCGAGCGACGCCGCTCTTCTTCGCACACCACTCCGATCAGAATGAAGGCATCCTGATACACATGGCGTAGTAGCTCGACCTCGGCCGGATGCCTGATTGAATCTAGGATGTAGGCACGTCTGGTACCATCTGGAGGAACGGGCACGGGGGCAGTGAACTTGACTCCAGTTTTTGAGGCGCGCTGCTCGACGATCTTCCGAACCAATCGCTTGGCGACAGAAGAAAAGTCCTTTGTAGTGAGACGCATCTGGTCCCCGAGGTCCTGATAGCGCTCGGCCACTTCAAGTTCCCTTGTCGCTTCATTAGGAAGTTGCTCTCCTATGGAAGTGGCCCATTCCGCAATCACGTTTCGCGCCTTCAGGATTACGGTGTCGTACGAGTCGACATTTTTTCCGGGTGTCTGTAATAATTTTTGGAGGGCAAGGGCTATCGTTGTCGTCCCCGAACCCACGTGGCCTACCACGGCAAACACAAGCTCGTTTGCGGCGTATTGCGCAAATATTTTGCGAGATTCGATTTCCTCGGCACCCTTTGTCGCAATCTTCGGCGCTATTTGCTGGTCTGCCATTGCATTCTCCTACAGCTCACCGGGGGAGTTCTTGGCGTGAGACGACGACTCGGCTGTGACTATAGCGGCTGTGGGACTAATCCTCATGATCTATTCGTAGGTATTGCGAATGGTGTTTTTTTACATCGCGAGCGCTGCTTGGCGGGGACCATGTTGCGGATATCTGTCACGTCCGCTGAAGCGGCGAGCTGACGCGCGTTACTCGTCGCGCGTAAACCCGCTGCGCGCCTAGTCTGCGAAAAACCTACGACGCCGCTGCGATTGCGTGTGCGGCAATGGAAAGTTGGTGCTGCATGCTTCCGTCGAGTCCGCCGGCTGGAGTGTTTTTGAACATAAAAACAACTAAGCGGCACTCGCTCTTGAACCAGACTGGTCGAGCATAAACAGTAGCATCTTTCTGTCCGATCAATTTCGGGAAAATGAGCGTTCGGTCCCGCGAATTCAGGACAAGGCCTCTCTTGGACGGATGAAATGCGATGCTATCGAGCCGATCGACGTGCTGCGGTTGCACCCAGTCTCTTGTCCGAAAGAGTCCGATGTCGTTGCCAAGCATCTTACCAAGTCGTTCGAACGAGTCGACGACCCAACCACCCTGCCGACGCCGGAGGACAGCCAACGCGACGGGTTGGCCATTACACAGTGCCTCGACCACATTCTGCCACATCGAAGTTCGTGCCGGATCGTTACTTCGGTGTAACAGCTTTTCACGAGTTGTCCGATCTCGCGCGGCCCAAAATCTCTCCAAGATTTGGGACAAGGTCGGTTTCAGCCCGCGAAGCAAATTCACGAAACGATCTCGGCGAATTTCAGCTAAGTAGGTCGACGCTTTTGCCGAACAGAAAGGTCCTTTGAGAAGCATCTCAACGGCACCTGTCAACCCGATAATTGGAACTAGTAATTCACCTGCACTGCTGTCTAACCCGTGGGCAATCGTAGATCGTCCGCTTTGAACCGCTCTAATAAAATCAGGGTCCTCCAACGGAAACAGTTCATCTTCTCCGTGCCGATTTAGCTGAAGCAACAATCGCGCATTGTTTCGATCACGAAGATATATCGTCGCCCGAAATCCCCAGCTATGCAGCACTTGCTGCAAACTGAGCAAGGCAAAGCGGGGACTCCTTTGAGTGCCAAGGAACTGTATCAGAGGATCAACGGCAATTTCACCGACATGCCGAAGCCGAATTGGATGGCTTCGGGACTCTAATGCTGATTGCGATGAAGCTCGGAGTAAAGCGAGCGACAAAACCTCAGGACGCCCCAACTGACGGGCGCGCGTTCGATGGATAGGCGATACATATTTGAACCGACCGCCTTCCTCCGTGACGACGCCTGTTGCACAGAGGGTCTCGCGAATGGAACCTCGTTCCTCCGGGGAAACTTCATCAAGTGACAAGTCTTCGACATCTTTGAACAGCAACAGGGGAAGCATCCTTTTGGCCCAGATTAAGCGTTCGCAATGGGCCACATACTCCTGGGGACGCCACTCCTGAAATTTCGACAGCGCTATTCGGTCATAATTTTGTAGAAGAACAAAGAAATTTGCGAGGTCCCGAACTAGGCGCGGGGAGCCGCCCGTGACCCTTAGCACTTCACCGGCAGTGATTTCGAAGTTCGGTGCATTGTGGAAGTAGGGCTTATGCAACCACTCTTCCAATTCCCGACAATCGAAATTTGGCACCTCAATCGCGCTAGCGCGCAGGGAAACGAAAAGGCCATTGAACTTGTCAAAGCCCGACAAGGTTCGGTCACAAAAGCATAATTTGACCCCTACTCTTCGGGCGGTAGCGATAAGGCTATTAATTAGCCAGTTTACAATCCCCTCAGACCGACTGATGTGTTCGACGTGATCCAAGAACAGGACCGCACCAGCCCCGAGGCAATACTCAAGCCAGGTGAGAAATGGATCAAGACGACCGCGCTGTTCGCACTCACCGATGAATGCTCGGTAACCGTCCTCCTCCGGTCCAAAGACAGCCCAGGCGGCATTCTTCGAAAACTGGAATGGGTCTTCCATACGGAGTGCCGCGCAATCGAGTCTGACCATCCGTGGAAATCGGCGGCGAGCAACAAAACTGTCGATGACAAATCTTTGGATTAATGTCGTTTTTCCGCTGCCAGCCGCACCTGTAAGAACGATTTCCGAGCTGGCTTCCAATGCATCCAGAATCCGCGCAACAATTTCACTGCGGGGCACGAGCGGAGTTGACGCGTTTACCGCGTGGCAAACCCTGTCCGCCCAATTCGGGGGCAGCGGAGGCGGGGCAAATGCCTCCTCGTCAGAGATTTTTAAATTTGCAAGTTCGATACGCAGGGCCTCATCGTCAAAGAGACCGATGTCAGCCAGAGCGTATGCTGCGCATTGCTTGACGGCCGATTCCGGATCACGTTGGTCCGGCGACGGCTTGGAGAAGCTCCGCAATGACAGGATATTGTTCTCCACTTCAACCTCCCGTCTTCTTTGCGCAGGCACGAAAGCGTTTCTTGGCTGCAGCGAGTTCTTTGCGCAGGCGGTAAATTCGATCGATGGGCATCCCTAGCCTCTTGCACTCCTGAGATGGATCAGTGTCGTAGACCATTTGGAGATGAAACAATTGAGTGAGGTGCGGCTTCGCGTTTCGGAGATACTCGATGAATCTACGGACTGTATCGGCTGATTCGAATATCTCGTCGGGCGCCCCGTATTCTGAAATGGGGACCACATTCGTTCTGCTCAGCTCGTCGTCTTCATCCTCGGCATCCGTAGGCGAGACAGCGAAAAACCTTGTGAGGCGAGGACGGTTCTCTTCTCGTGCGCACGCCGCCCTTACCCGGTAATCAATACGTGTAACGCAATATGTCCATAGACTCTCTACGGCGATGCAGAACGGCGGCTCGTTTTCTAATAAGCATTGCACCGCGTGCTGGACCAAGTCCTCCTGAGTTATTCCAATCATCGGAGCGCCCTGCTGGATTAGCTCGAACACATTCCTCCGACGCATGACTCTCCGTGCTGCGAGTCGCAGTTTGGCGAAGAATCTCCGCCACTCGTCCGGTGTCGACGGCAAGCCGTCATCATCCACTACACGACCTCCGGGGCCTCAGAGAGAGGTCCTTCACCCGAGCCTGGGACTAATGATGTTAGGGAAAGCGATAGCGAGGGTTTAGACAAGCCAGTTACGCGGGCGGCGTTTTTTTACCAAGGCCCGTCCAGCGGGCCGCCCCCGCGCGGAGATCAGGACCCCGGGGACCCTACTTGCGCGGTTTGCCTGCCTCACCCTCATTGTTCGCGGGCGCTGGACCAATTGGCAGCCGGCCGCCAGTCCCTAGAGGGGACTGTCGGCCGCTGTAGGCTGCATTCGCCAGCCCGCCTCTGGCAGCGTGAGCTAAGCTTATGCAGCTTCTATTCGTTCGGGCTTCCAGCGGGGACGGCGGCGATGGCCACCTTGTCGCGGGCAACCCTGCGAACTGTTGTTCTGTCGGCTCTGCTGGACCAGGAGGGCCACAATAGTGTGGGTCTAGCCGAATTGCGGCCGTCATCTTCGGGTCTAGCCGAATTGCGGGCGTCATCTTCGGTCCTAGCGCTGGCCGGACTGCCATTGAAAATTTCCTCTCGGACCTCCGCGATTCCGGAACCACGTTTGTGAAACCAGAATCATTTCCCTGAAACCCAACATATGAGCCCGACCATGAAGGAATTCGAACCTGTGAGCTGCGCCTTCGGGGGGCCACTCCATACACGAGATATTGGCGCATGACCGCGCTACCGACCCCCAGCTCAGGTAGTCCAATTTTGTCTGACGAAGTCCAGACTTGTCTGACGCCCAACAACTATGGCGCTCCCACGGGGAATCGAACCCCGGTTTCAGCCTTGAGAGGGCCGCGTCCTGACCGCTAGACGATGGGAGCATCCGCGGGGATTGCCGGGATTAGAACCACAGCCGCGCCACGCGATCAACAAAGGCCGCCAACATTGCCTTATTTCGGCGCGATGATGCGGCTGACCACGCGGCCCGAGGCATCGTCCACGATGACGATCTCCTCGCCCTGATCGGTGCGGATGCTGAGGATCACGTGCCCGGCATCCACCTTCATATCCATGATGCGCGCGCCCTCCTTCAGCTGGTAGATTTGCGGCACGTCCGCCACCGATTGCGGCCGGTTGTGCGCCGTCAGCCGCACCACGAAGCCGACAATGAGCGCAAGCAGCGCCAGCACGATAAAAACGCCGAGGATGATGACGAGCGCCCGTGCCGCGCGGTAGCTTGCGGAGTTTCTCGGATCGTCGCCGGCGGGAGTCGCGTTGGACAAATCAGTCATTGGAAATCCCTCCGTGGACGGAACGCCGCGCACGGCAACCGTCGCCGACGAACAGGCTGGCCAGCGGCTGGACCGGTTTCTGACCGGCGCCTTGCCTGAGCTCAGCCGCTCGCGGTTGCAGGCCCTGCTCGCTTCAGGCGCCGTGAGCCGCGCAGGCGAAACGATAGGAGACGGCAATACCCGGGTCAAACCGGGCGAAGTCTATGTTGTGCGGGTTCCGAAGCCCGCGCCGGCGCAGCCGCAGGCGCAGCGCATTCCACTCACGGTGGTGTATGAGGACACCGATCTTATCGTCATCGATAAGCCGGTGGGGCTGGTGGTGCATCCGGCCGCCGGCAATCCCGACGGCACCTTGGTGAACGCGCTGATCGCGTATTGTGGAGCGTCGCTCGCCGGCGTCGGCGGGGTGGCGCGGCCGGGAATCGTGCACCGGCTCGACAAGGACACCAGCGGCCTCATGGTAGCGGCCAAGAACGACCGCGCCATGGCGAGCCTTGCCAAACAGTTCGCCGCGCGCACCATCGAGCGGGCCTATCATGCGGTGACGTGGGGCGCGCCGCGCGCCGGCGACGGAATCATCGAGGGCGACATCGGCCGCAACCCGTTCGACCGCAAGCGCATGGCGATCGTGCGCCATCAGGGCAAGCCGGCGCGCACGCGTTACCGGCTGATGGAACGCTACGGCAGCGAAGCGCGTGCCTTCGCCAGCCTCATCGAATGCCGGCTGGAGACGGGGCGTACGCACCAGATCCGCGTGCATCTGGCGCATCTCGGTCATCCGCTGATCGGAGATTCCGTGTACGGACGAGCGCGCAAGCCGCCGCGCCCAAAATCCGAAACGGAGCAGATTGCTTACGCGGCGGCCGCCGAATTCCCGCGGCAGGCGCTCCATGCCTGGCTGCTGGGCTTCCAGCATCCGGGCACGCACAAGCAGATGCGCTTCGAATCCCAATGGCCGGAGGATTTCTCCAGCCTGATCGCCGCACTGCGGGAATTGAACGCTCAATGAGCAAAATTTCTCGCGCAGAAACCAAGAAACGTCATCGCCCGGCGCGCGGAACAGCGCGATGCGGGCGACCCAATTCGTCTATGAGAAGAAAAATAGGTCGCCCGCATGAAGCGGGCGATGACGACCAGAGTACTGGTCGAACGTCAGGCAATGCCACTCTAACAACCCGCCGGAATAGCGCGAACCATCGTCACTCGCGCTATTTCCAGCCGGCAATCCCTACGGAACGCAATAGATGTTGAAGTTGATCTTCGAATTCGCCGGCGCGCCCGAAGGCCAGTGAATCTCCCAGGTCCAGGAATCCTTCTTGGTGGACGGCCGAAGGCTCGCAACCAGCTGCAACCCTGGTTTCGCCGGCCCGGTGGGATTGAAGCTGTTCCCCACCGGAGTCGAAGCGGATGACGGGCAGGTGTAAGTGAAGAGCAGATTGTTCCCCACCGGCACGGAATACAGGTCGTAAGCCTGCCAGCCGCCGGCCGCGTTGTGTGGCGCCTTGACGCCGGCAACAACGACGCCGTTCCGCACTTTTTCCTTGGTGGCCATGGCCGTTCCCGTCCCGAGCGGCACAGCCAGAATGATCGCCGCTGCTGCCAGCAGCGCGGACCTGCATCGCCCGCTCAAGATGTTTTCACGCATCGCTCTCTCCCGTTAGATTTGCAGCCGCAAGGCGGCCAGCGCGTTAACCATGTCCCCCTCGCAAAGCGAGGACGGCCAGATGATTCCCGCGCGGCTGCCGAGTCAACCGATGGCCTGCCGTTCGGGCCGTAGCCTTGATCGACCGACACAAAATCGCCTGAGGTTTTAACGGGAGGTAAATGGTTCGCGGCGATAGTCCGCAACGTACTCTGTGCGAGCAATCATTGTGTTGAAGAAGCGAAAGCGATCGCTGCCGCTCCTCATAGTCAACGTCGTTGTCACCGTTCTGTGCTGTGGCCTGTTCAGCGCGAGTTTGTTCGCGGCGAATTACGTCAGCATCGACATTCCCGGAGCGACGGATGTTCACCCTGTCGCCGTCAACAGGAAGGCCCAAGTGGCGGGTTTCTTTTATCGCAACGGTTTCATGGAGAGTTTTCTGCGCCAAAGCGATGGGACCGTGGAAATTCTTCACAGTCCTGAGGGCTCGAACTCGTTCATGTTCGACATGAACGAGGCCGGTGAAATTGTTGGTGGGTATCCCCCGGGCAACCCGGTGCATGCTTTTCTCCGCTCGCCCGATGGCAAGATTTCGAAAATCGATCCACCGGGCACGACGTTCGCAACAGCAGTAAGCATCAACGCCGATGGCGCGGCGGTCGGAACAAGCTCAGTTGGATTTTACATCCGCGCAAGGAACGGCCGCTACACGACGTTTTCCGCGGGTTGGCCATGCGGTATCAACGATTCAGGCATCGTGGCGGGAAACACGCGGGATGATTTGGGCTACTTACGGGCCCCAGATGGCGCCGTCACTCTTTTCGATCCGGCGCTTCCGGGGTTTGTCCTGGCACCAAACTGCATAGACAACCGCGGGGATGTGGTAGGCTGGTACCAAGGTGCCGACGGCAACACGCGCAGCTTCATCCGAAGGATCGATGGCAGCGTGATGTTGATAGATGTGCCCGGCATGCCTTCGACGATGGTGGAGTCTATCAATGCCCATGGCATTGCTATCGGAACATATTGGGATCGCACGGTGAGGAACAGTTTTCTATACAAGCCGGATGGTTCGTTTCGACTTCTCACGACGCCTTTCGGCGATGAAAGCATGGCTTTCGGTCTGGCTGGCCGGCACTATTTGGTGGGCAGCTACTATTTGCCGGCGGATCAAACCCGTCACGGCTATCTGAGAATACGATAGACCCAGATTTCTGGCGGCACGCCCACGAGGGCGACATCACGGCGGAGGCAGGATCATGCCTTCATAGAGATACAAGCCCGGCCGGTGCGAGGAGCCGGGCTTGAGCTGCGCCAGACTGCGCGGCGACAAGGCAATGCGGCGCGGCGGCGCGAACACTGTGTCCGGCACCGCGGCGATCGCCTCCGCGAACACGCCGTCACGGTCCGTCACCAGCTTTGCTACTGCGTAGGTGACTGTGCCGCTGTCAGTCGGCAGCGGAATGACGACCAGATCCTCGGACAATCTCATTCTCCTTCCGTCGCCGGCGGCGCCGCGCAACTACCGTTATTCGCCGCTGGCAGAATGCCGGGCCGTCGGCGATCCGCGAAAATTTATTTCATTAAGGTTCATCTACCATCGGGCAAACGGCCTTATACTGCCCTGCATGAATGTGCCGCCTGCATCGCCGTTCTTTTCCGTCATGGCCGCCCACCAAGGCGGCCATCCATCCGGCGCGTCTGCGCAACCAACACTCTATCGCTCGCGGACGCTCGCGCGATGGATGGCCGGGTCAGGCCAGGCCATGACGACGGAGCGGAAAGAATCGCGCGTCCAAATACGCTCGGAGTCGGTACTTCAAATGCGTCGCTGCTCGCAAAGCACAACATCTGGTGTGGTGGTAGATGTGACGAAACGGAAGGGGGGAGGGCTACGCGCATTTTCGCCGAACAAAACGAACAATTGCCGGGGGAGCCCCCGCCAATTTTCGAAGGTTCGAATGGGAACTTTGCGGCATCGGGCAAGCTTGTTGCGACTTTGCTTCAACGATCAAGATCATGAGGTGAAATGGAATACATGAACCAGCCCTAGCGCAGCGGGGTTGAACGCCGCCCGTCGATTCCCCATATGGTGGCTTACGCCGACTGTTGGGGCTTTGGGTTGGCCGATCCCGCCACCGGTGCGTTTACCAACTGCATGCCCGCTGGGGGCAGGCGGAAATCAGAGGGTTCGAGATGAGCAGCCGCGGCCTTCCCGCCCTGCAGGGGGAAGGGGGACTATCGCGATATCTGACGGAAATCCGGAAGTTTCCGCTTCTGGAGCCGGAGGAGGAGTACATGCTCGCCAAAAGCTGGCGCGAGCATGAGGACTCCGAAGCCGCCCGCAAGCTGATCACCTCGCACCTGCGCCTGGTGGCGAAAATCGCCATGGGCTATCGCGGCTATGGCCTGCCGCTCGCCGAGGTCGTGGCGGAAGGCAATGTCGGCCTGATGCAGGCGGTGAAGCGCTTCGAGCCGGACCGCGGCTTCCGCCTTGCCACCTATGCCATGTGGTGGATCCGCGCCGCCATCCAGGAATACATCCTGCGCTCCTGGAGCCTCGTGAAGATGGGCACCACGGCCGCGCAGAAGAAGCTGTTCTTCAACCTGCGCAAGGCCAAGACCAAGATCGACGCGATCGAGGAAGGCGACCTCACCCCCGAGCATACGAAGGAAATCGCGCGCCAGCTGGCGGTGCCGGAGCAGGAAGTCATCAACATGAACCGGCGGCTGACGGCGCCGGATTCCTCGTTGAATGCGCCGCTGCGCTCGGAATCGGAATCGGAGTGGCAGGATTGGCTGGCCGACGACACGCTCGATCAGGAAACGCGGCTCGCCGAATCCGAGGAGCGCGACGAGCGGCACGATCTGCTGTCCGCGGCGATGATCGAGTTGACGGAGCGCGAGCGCGACATCCTTCAGGCGCGCCGTCTGCAGGACGAGCCGCAGACGCTGGAAGAGCTGTCGCAGAAATACGGCGTCAGCCGCGAGCGCGTGCGGCAGATCGAAGTGCGCGCCTTCGAGAAATTACAGAAGGCGATGAAGGCCGCATTGAAGGAAAAGCGCAGCCACGTGTTGCAAGCCACGGCCTGATGCGGCTCTCCCGTGTATCCGCCGTCATGGCGCTCAGTGCGCTGTTGTCTGCCTGCTCGCCGATATCGCTGCTCAATCTGGCAATTTCGCGCAGCGGCTATCGTGCCGAGAAGGACATCGCGTACGGCCCCAACGCGCGGCAAAAGCTTGATCTCTACATTCCGGAAGGGTTGAGCAAACCTGCGCCGGTGCTGCTGTTCTTCTATGGCGGCACATGGCAATCAGGCTCGAAGAGTTATTACCTCGCGCTGGGGCAGGCCTTCGCGAGCAAAGGCGTAATCGTTGCTGTTGCCGATTACCGGCTTTATCCAGAAGTGAAATATCCGGAATTCATTTCCGACGGCGCATTGGCGCTCCGCTTCATGCATGAGCATGCCGCGCGATATGGCGGCGACCCGAAACGCTTGTTTCTCGCAGGCCACTCATCCGGCGCCTACATCGTGGTCATGCTTGCGTCCAATCCCGCGTATCTCGCCGCAGTAGGTGGGAATTTCGGCTGGATCAGAGGCGCAATCGGCATCGCGGGCCCGTACGATTTCCTGCCGCTCAAGGACAAGAAACTGATCGCGATATTCGGCGGTGTGGCGCGCAAAGAGACGCAGCCCATAACGTACGTCGATGGTCCGCGCCCGCCCATGCTGCTTGTTGCCGGCTCGGCTGACGACACGGTGTCACCGGGAAACACGAGCCGCATGGCGGGGCGGCTGCGAGAATTCGGCAACGAGGTGGAGACGAAGGTCTATCCTGACGTCGGACATCTCGGGATCATCCTGTCGCTGGCGCCAGGCTTTCGCGGCCGCACGACGCTTCGGCAGGACATCCTCGATTTCATCGCAAAGCATTGAGAATAGCTGCCATGCGTCAGCGCGGCTTCTAACGGATTTTCGCCGGTACAATATGCGTATGCAGGAGGAATGGTCCGATGCAGTTGAAAATGTGGCAGGTGGATGCGTTCGCGAGCAAGCCGTTGGAAGGCAATCCCGCAGCGATCGTTCCGCTGGAGCGCTTTCTCGACGACCGGCTGATGCTGGGCATCGCCAACGAGAACAATCTCGCCGAAACCGCCTTTCTCGTTTGGAAGGCGCCGGGCCAATACGATCTACGCTGGTTCACGCCGGAAGGCGAAGTCGACCTCTGCGGCCACGCCACTCTGGCAAGCGCCTGGCTTCTCTTCGAAGAGCTGGATCCGGAATTGAAGCAGGTTTGTTTTGACACACGCTCCGGCACTCTGGTTGTGGATCGCAGCTGTGATGGCCGGCACACCATGTCGCTGCCGTCCGATCATGTCGTGCCTATGGAAGCACCTGCGGATTTCGCTGCGCATGTTGGCGAGGCGCTCGGTACGACGCCGCCGAAGGACCTGCATCGCGGCCGCTATGTGATGGGCGTGTGGGAAAACGCGGCGGATGTGCGCGGCATCAAAGGGCCGGGAGAAATCGCGCGCGTGCTCCGGAGCGTGGACAGCTGGGGCTTCATCGCCACCGCGCCCGGCGATGAGGGTTATGATTTCATCTCCCGCTTCTTCGCGCCGGACAAGGGCGTGCCGGAAGATCCGGTGACCGGCTCGGCGCATTGCATATTGGTTCCGTATTGGGCGAAGCGCCTCGGCAAGAAAACGCTGAAGGCGCGGCAGGCGAGCCCCCGCGGCGGCGACCTTGTCTGCACGGAAGAGGGCGATCGCACCATCCTCGCTGGTCGTTGTGCGCTTTACATGCGCGCTGAGATCATGGTCTGATGTATGTTTTCAATCCTGCCGTGCAGGATGATAGAATGGCGCATGAGCGAAACAGCGCTCGCAGATCCAGTTTTTCTACGCCTCAAGCAGGAACTTGAGACGCTCTACGGCTCGCGCTTAAAGCGGGTGTTGCTCTACGGCTCGCGTGCGCGCGGCGACCATCAGGCGGACAGCGATTACGACGTTCTCGTCGTTCTGGAAGGCCCGATAGATTACTGGAAAGAACTGAAGCGACTGTCGGGGCTATCGCATGACATCACATGGGATACGGCCGGCAAAGGAAATACGATTGTGGCTTCCTTCAAGGCGGTGACCGAAGATCAGATACAGCAGCGCACGGGCTTCATGCACAATGTGCGCCGCGAGATGATAGAGTTATGAGTCCGGAATCCATAAACTATATGAGCATCGCGGACGCTACATACGACCGAGCGAAGCGTTCATTTGGCGCGGCGATCTACGAGAACGCAGCCCGCGATGCCTACACCGCAGCTTTGAACGCGGCCCGCGCCGTTGTTTTCGACAAATCCGGCATTGCTCCCAAAACCCACTCGGGTACGCGGTCGAAATTCCATGACCTGCTTCACGGAGGCCTCGCATTCGATGCCAATCTGGCAAAATTTCTCTCTGAAGGCTTCGATACCAAGCAAGGAATCGATTACGGGCCGGAAGTTGCCTACGTGACGCGCGAACAGCGGAAGACTACGTGAACCGTGCGGCGGCTTTCATCGCCGCTGCCAAGGCCGTTTGCACGTAGCTAGAGCGTATCGCTTTCGTCCGCGCACCCGCGGCCGAATTGCGAAAGACCTTCTTCCAGGTAGTCCCCCAGCAACGGCAGGCCAAGCAGATATTGCGCCGTGCGGCTGTTGTGCTCCTCGCGCGCGATCCGTCTCGCTTCGGACCATTCCGATTTGTCATAAGTCCCTCGTCCAACCCAGGCCAGCGCCACGAGGTTCAATTGTTCCTCGATATCGAGGCTGTTGATGAATCCCGCCAGCTCGCGGTAGACCGGATCGTCGGGATTGTCTTCCAGCACATCCGTGAATCCGTCATCGATGGCATCCGAGCCGGAATTGGGATCGGCGTTGCCTTCCTTCACGTCGAATTGCCGGGCCTTTACGATAATAAAGCAGACCTTGTCGGTTGCGATGCCAAGCTCAAGGGAATCAAGATCGGATTGCCGTTCCGCTGGAGTCGCCATTTCGCCATCCTCAAGGTGCGCATCGGAAACGATTTTCTCATGTCCGATGTTCCCAGTCCGCATGGCCGGTTCGTTGACCCTTTCGCGGCCGAACCTTACATCCGGTATGAAACGGCTGCTTGCATGGCGAATTTTGAGGATCAGCGTTGAGCATCAGCAAATCATCGGTGCGACCCGCGCGGCCCCACTTCTCCTCCGGTCCCTGCGCCAAGCGGCCGGGGAGAACGCCTGAGGCGCTGGAATGCGCATTCCTCGGCCGCTCTCATCGCTCGCCTTTAGGCGTCGCGAGACTCAAGGAAGCGATCGACCGAACGCATGCTCTGCTGCGGCTGCCCGCGGATTACCGCGTGGGTATCGTTCCGGCGTCGGATACCGGCGCGATGGAGCTTGCGATGTGGTCTTTGCTCGGGCCTTTGCCGGTTGAAGTGTTCGCCTGGGAAAGTTTCGGCAATGAATGGGTGACAGACGCCATCCGGCAACTGAAGCTGAAGGCGGAGGTGCACACTGCGCCCTACGGCGAATTGCCAGAACTGCGAATGCCGAAAGATCATGACGCCGTGTTTGTCTGGAACGGCACGACCAGCGGCGTCCGCGTGCCGGATGGGAATTGGATTCCCGCCCATCGCGATGGCCTCACCATCTGCGACGCCACCAGCGCGGCATTCGCGATGGATCTGCCGTGGGACAAGCTCGATGCGGTCACGTTCTCGTGGCAGAAGGCGCTCGGCGGCGAAGCGGCGCACGGCATGCTGGTGCTTTCGCCGCGCGCCGTGAAACGGCTGGAATCCCACACGCCGGCCTGGCCGATGCCGAAAATCTTTCGCCTGATGAAGGATGGCAAGCTGAACGAGGGCGTCTTTGCCGGAATGACGATGAACACGCCGTCCATGCTGGCGCTGGAAGATTACCTCGACACTTTGGGATGGGCCGAGTCGATTGGGGGATTGCCGGCATTGATGGCCCGTTCGCAGGCGAACTTTCGCGCGCTTTCTCGTTGGGTTGAGGGGAGCGATTGGGTTCGTTTCCTGGCCCGCGATCCCAAATGGCGCTCCAACACATCGGTGTGCCTCGAAATCACCGACCCGCAATTCACCGCTCTTGACGAACGAGGCCAACGCGGATTGATCAAGAAATTCGTGGCGCTGCTCGAAAGCGAAGACGCGGCCTACGACGTTGGCGGCCACGCCAATGCGCCTCCTGGTTTGCGCGTCTGGTGCGGCGCAACGGTGGACACATCGGATGTCGAACTGCTGACACCCTGGCTCGACTGGGCATGGTCGGAAATCGTGGCCAGTTCCGGCCGGCGTGAATCGGCCATCGTGGATTGAAGGAGAATAACAGTGGCGAAGATCGACCTGGCCGGAATTCCCGAACGCAAAGGCTCCGGCTATCCGGCGCCGTTCCATGAGCCGTGCATGAACCGGACCCGCCAGAGTCTGGGCGATGGCGGCGGGCTGACGCAATTCGGCGTGAATCTTCTGCGGCTTCAACCCGGCGCATGGTCAAGCCAGCGGCATTGGCATTCGACCGAGGACGAGTTCGTGTACGTGCTTTCAGGGGAAGTCACGCTGGTCTCCGACAAGGGCGAAGAAATCTTGCGCGCCGGAGATTGCGCTGCCTTTCCGAAAGATCTGGCCGACGGCCATCATCTGATCAACAGATCGAATGTGGTCGCGGTGTGTCTGGAAGTAGGAACGCGCTCCGACGACGATGTCTGCCGCTATCCGGATATCGACATGCAAATCGATTCAAAAGTCGGCCGCTACACGCATCGGGATGGCACCCTCTATCCACAACGCCCTTAACCACTGGTTGTCCTGCGGTGCGCCGTCGTCTAGCGTCCGCCCGCCGAAGCAACCGGACGATCGGGTATGTATGTCGCGATACGCGTTGTCAGCCTTTTGCTCATCATATGCGGTCTCATGCTGCTGGGCGCCGATCTGATCAGCACGCTGGAGCGGGGCGGCGGCGTTGTCATCCGTTCGCTGGATCATGACTGGACCGCCTTGCATCGCGACAGCATCGAAGCATTCAAGGCCTGGCTGGAGCATCGCGCGCCGGGGCCCGTAACCCACGGCATCGAATCCTTCCTGGCCACGCCGGGATGGGCGGTGTTCGGGGTGTTGGGTGTTGTGCTGGCATTTTTATTCGGCAGACGCTCGGCGCTGGAAGCCTGAAGCGCGATCCGAAAAGTGTTAAGCGGTTTTCGGAAATTGCGCGACTGAAGAGTCAGCGGTTCGCGCCAGGCTTCCATAACACGTCTTTCGCACCACGGTCGTTGGCATGCCGCGCCATGACGAACAGATGATCGGAAAGGCGATTGATGTATTTGATCGCCGCCGCTCCCACCTGCTCCTGCTCCGACAATTCCACCATCAGCCGCTCCGCCCGGCGCACGATTGTGCGTGCCAGATGCAGATACGCTGCAGAAGGCGAACCTGCGGGAAGCACGAAGGACTTCAGCGGCTGCAGTTCGGCGTTCATCACGTCGATCTCGCGCTCCAGCCGTTCCACCTGTGCGTCCACGATCCGCAATGCGCCTTCGCTGCGCCGGCCGCCTTCCGGCACGCAGAGGTCCGCGCCAAGATCGAAGAGATCGTTCTGGATACGCTCCAGCATGTCATCGCCATGCGCGCCCACATGCAGCCGCGCCACGCCGATCACGGCGTTGGCTTCATCCACCGTGCCGTAGGCCGCGATGCGCAGCGCGTGCTTGGGCAGGCGGGTGCCATCACCCAGCGCCGTCTGTCCCTTGTCGCCGGATTTCGTATAGATACGGTTCAGCGTGACCATTTCTGGACTATAACATCGACTCTCTACATCGTCATTGCCCGGCTTGTCCGGGCAACCCATTTCTCAATGTTGAGGTCTAGATACCCGGAAGGACTCGTCAATTGTGTGATCTACGAAGAAGGCCCCTTATTGCAGCTGCGTCAGCGAGGAATGGCGTCCAATGAATTCGACCCTATTTGTTTTGGTTATGGTGCTGGCATCCACATCGGCAATATCGAAACCGGAGCCCACCAAGACCGGCGACATAATCGGTGAAGTGACGATGTTGGGTGACGGCTCCCTACAGATGCATTTGAGCTCGGTTGATTGCGAAGGAAGAATTGCAGAGGCAATCCAGAAATATCAGCCCTCGGACAAAGGATATATTTCAGCTTTAGAGCAGGTGGGCGGTCTCGAACGCCTTCAAACCAAGCCGCTCAAAGCTGGACCGCTTGAGCCATGCCCCCCGGCGTCACCTTTCGGTAAGCCCAACATCCTAAAAATGGGTCGCCCGGATCGCGCTGTTTCGCGCGACCGGGCGATGACGAACGAGAATGGTTGCAGCGCCAGCGCCCGCGACTATGATCCGGCGCCTTGCAATATCTGAGAACACCATGCCCGTCGAAGTGCCTGAAACCATCGAATGCGACGACACCCGTGTATCCTGCGACGGCGGCGGCGGCGTGCTGGGCCATCCGAAAGTCTATCTGGAGATGGGCGACCAGACCTACGTCGAGTGTGGCTATTGCGACCGCCGTTTCGTGTTGCGCGAGGGAGCGCAGGCGCATTGAGCGCCAGCGCTGCGCCGAAACCCGCCCCAAAAGGCCGCCCAATCGCCAAGGGCGATCATCTCTACCTGATCGATGGCTCGGGTTATATTTTCCGCGCCTATCACGCGCTGCCGCCGCTTTCGCGGAAGTCAGACGGGCTGCCGACCGGCGCGGTCTCCGGTTACTGCAACATGCTGTGGAAGCTGTTGCAGGACATGAAAGGCTGGGAGAAGCCGACGCATCTTGCCGTCATTTTCGATGCCGGCCAGCGCACCTTCCGCAATGAGATCTACGCGCAGTACAAGGCAAACCGCTCCGCGCCTCCGGACGATCTCATTCCGCAATTTCCGCTGGTGCGGGAGGCTACGCGCGCCTTTGGCGTCGCTTGCGTGGAACAGGCCGGCTATGAAGCCGACGACCTGATCGCCACCTACACGCGGCTGGCGCGCGAGGCGGGGGCGCGTGTCACCATCGTATCCTCCGACAAGGACCTGATGCAGCTGGTGTTCGATGGCACGGTCGAGCTGCTGGACACGATGAAGAACAAGCGCATCGGCGGCGCCGATGTGATAGAGCGCTTCGGCGTGCCGCCGGAGAAGGTGCGCGAGGTGCAGGCGCTGGCGGGCGATTCCATCGACAACGTGCCGGGGGTTCCCGGTGTCGGGATAAAGACCGCCGCCGAATTGCTCAACACCTATGGCGACCTGGAAACCCTGCTCGCGCGCGCCGGCGAGATCAAACAGCCCAAGCGGCGCGAAACCATTCTGGCGAATGCGGAGAATGCGCGGATTTCGCTAAAGCTAGTCACCTTGGACGACAACGCGAAATTCTCTTGCCCCATCGACGAGATGGAGGTGCAGCAGCCGGAGCCGGTGCGGCTTCTCGGCTTCCTGAACGCACTGGAACTCACGGCGCTGGCCAAGCGTGCGGCTTCACGGCTGGGAATTGATGATCGCGATTCCATCAAACCCAACGACCCGGTGCAGCGGGATTTTTCCGCGCCGGGCGGCGTTACCCCGCTGAGGCCTGAGCCTGTTGCCGAGCAGAAGGCACTCACTAAGCAAGCGGAACCGGGTGCGATCCTGGATCGCAACACGGTTTTCGGCGCTCTCGATCTCAGCAAATACGAAACTGTGACGACGCTCGAACGGCTGCATCACTGGATCGCACGCGCCCAGGAAACCGGCCGCATCGCAATCAAAAGCGAAAGCACATCGTCTGATCCCATGTGCGCCAGCTTGTGCGGCATTGCGCTCGCTGTCGCTCCGGGGGAAGCGGCATACATCCCATGCGGCCATCGCGCGGCGGAAAGCCTCGATCTTGCGAGTGAAAAAGGTGGAGTTGCTCAGCTGGCTGAGGCGGAAATCCTTCAACGGCTGGGCCCATTACTGCAAGACGACAGCGTGCTCAAGATCGGCCACGATCTGAAGCGCGACTACCTGATGCTGCTGGAGCGTGGCGTCGAGATGAATGCGATCGACGACACCATGCTGATGTCCTACGTGCTCGATTCCACCCTGCATGCGCACGACTATGGCGGATTGAGTGTTGCTCACCTGAATCACACGCGCATGACGCTGGAAGAGCTTACGGGCAAGGGCCGCGATCGCGTTGCCTTCGACTGCGCCGATGTGAAGTTGGCCACACGCTATTCCGCGGAAGATGCCGATCTGGCCCTGCGGCTGCACGCCATTCTGAAGCCCCGGCTGATCGCGGAGCGCAAGCGCACCGTCTACGAGACGCTAGAACGGCCGATGGTGCGGGTTCTCGCCGGAATGGAGCGCGAAGGCATTACCATCGATCCAGATTTTTTGCGCAAACTCTCCAACGATTTCGCACAGAGCATGTCGCGGCTTGAACAGGAGATTTACAAAGAGGCCGGCGGCCAGTTCAACATCGGCTCGCCAAAGCAGCTGGGCGATTATTTCTTTGGCAACCTCAAACTGCCCGGCGGGCGCAAGACCAAAACCGGCGCATGGTCCACGGATTCCGACGTGCTGGAAGAACTTGCGGCGCAAGGTCACGACATCGCGCGCAATGCCCTCGAATGGCGGCAGCTTGCGAAGCTCCGCGGCACCTACACCGACGCGTTGCCCACTTATGTGAATCCGAAAACCGGACGCGTGCACACGTCATTCGCGCTGGCGGCAGCGAGCACGGGGCGGCTCGCCTCGGTCGACCCGAACCTGCAGAACATTCCGATCCGCACCGAAGAAGGCCGCCGCATCCGCCGCGCCTTCGTTGCACCGCCGGGCCGCAAATTGGTCAGCGCCGATTATTCGCAGATTGAGCTGCGCCTGCTGGCGCACATCGCCAACGTGCCGGAGCTGAAGCAGGCCTTCGCGGAGGGAATCGACATTCACGCGCTGACGGCTTCCGAAATGTTCAACGTGCCGGTGGCAGGCATGCCAAGCGACATCCGCCGCCGCGCCAAGGCAATCAACTTCGGGATCGTCTACGGCATCTCCGCCTTCGGCCTCGCCAATCAATTGGGCATCGGCCGCGACGAAGCCGGCGACTACATCAAAAAGTACTTCCAGAAATTCCCCGGCATCCGCGACTACATGGAAGAAACAAAGGCCTTCGCGCGCCAGCACGGCTACGTGGAAACGCTGTTCGGGCGGCGGGTCCACATCCGCGAGATCAACTCGCGTATTCCCGGCCATCGCGGCGGAGCAGAACGCGCCGCCATCAACGCGCCGATCCAGGGCGCCGCCGCCGACATCATCCGCCGCGCCATGATCCGCATGCCCGACGCGCTCTCAGCCGCGAAGCTGACTGCGAAGATGCTGCTGCAGGTGCACGACGAACTGATCTTCGAGGCGCCGGATGACGAGGTCGACGCCGTTTGCGCCACGGCGCGCAGCGTGATGGAGAAAGCAGCATTGCCAGCGGTGGAACTGTCGGTGCCGCTGGTGGTGGACGCCCGCGCCGCGCGAAACTGGGACGAAGCCCACTAGCGCCGCACCTTCCTTCTCCGAAGGCACATAAAAAAGGCGGGATGTCCGTCACTCTTGTCCGCTGCGTCCACATGCGGCGAACGCGCGCGGGAAAAAGCAATACGAAACCCGCCTGGCATGAGCGATGACTGGCCCCCGATGTGCTGGCCTCACTCAAGACGCCGCCGGCAGGCACCATCGCTTCTCCCCACGGAACTGGCAAAAATGCTTGGGTTCCGCCCCCGCGAGCGGCCTTGAGCGCTCCGCAGCGGGCCTGGTCTTCCCGATTTTTGCAAAGCGCGCGCAGAGTCCACGCCAAGCTCCTGTATGTCCCCTGCGCCTGACTAGCTCATGGCCTCAAATCCTCTTTCAGGTATCTGCTAGATGGAACATACGAAGAACATATCCTACCGTCAAGAGGCATGCCGAGGGATTTTTTGCATGAGAGTTGCGCCGGCATCCGCCCGCACGTTCACTCGGGCCGCAAGCATCTGGAGATGTGCTGCGGTGTGCGAATAATTGTCCGCATCACCGGACTGGTGACCGAGCTGCCGACGCAGAACGGGGCCGGATCGCAGGGCTTTGCACCCGCGAATGTGGCCGACCAATCGGTATCCTCAAAGCGCGCAAACGCTGACAATCCTGACAAACAAACGACGGCTGCGGCGGCACCGGCCCGCCGTTGCCAATGCGATGGCGCCAAGATATTGATTGCTCAGCAAGCCGCCTTAGCTCAGCCGGTAGAGCAACGCATTCGTAATTAGATTTGATACCTGCTCATAGCGGCTCACTGTTACTCCCAACCCATTGGAAGGCTTGCGTTTTTCGGATGGTACCCTGTGCATGGGTGCTCATTGAAAAACGCGCCTAATCCAACGATGGGAGTGCATAATCCGTGGCTAAGATTGCAATGACAGACCTTGCGGTGAAGGCGCTCCAACCGCCACCGAAAGGTCAGAAAACGTATTGGAGCAAAGACCTGGCTGGCTTTGGCATACGCGTGTCGCAGGGCGGCGCAAAGACCTTCGTCGTACTCGACCCACGCAGCAAGATTCGCATTCAACAGACCGTCGGCCGATACCCTCTGATTGACCTAAAAACAGCCCGTAGCGCGGCGAAGCGCCTATTGGCCGAAGCAGTCCTCGGAAGGACGCAAACGCAGTCTGTAGGCTGGAATACGGCCTTAGAGACATATCTGACCGAGTTGAAGGAGAAGCGGAAGCCGCGCACCTATGCCGACTATGCCCGGCTTCTGAAGAAGCACTTCCGGTTCGGAGAGACCAAACTTTCTGACATCACCCCTGCCATGATCGACGGGAAGCTCTCGAAACTTTCCGCGACACCGGCCGAACAGCAGCATGCCTTTGTCGTGATCCGTGCCTTCGTGAAATGGGGCTACCGCAAGAGCTATATCGACCGAAACCCGATGGACCGAATGGAAGAGCCGAAAGGTTACGAAGCTCGGGATAAGGTTTTGAACGACGATGAGCTGAAAAAGGTCTGGAACGCGCTCGAAGACAGTACCTTCGGCCGGATCGTGAAGTTACTGATCACCACCGGCCAGCGCGAAACGGAAATCGCTTACCTCACACCCGACATGATCAAGGGCGATCAGATAACGCTCCCTTCATGGCTCACGAAGAACAAACGCGAGCACACCTTTCCGATAGGGAAGCTCTCGGCTTCATTGCTTCACTACGACGTAGGCTGCAAGTTCGTGCATCCCGCGCGTGGATCGCCAGAGAAGCCGTTCAACGGATGGAGCAAGTGCAAAGCCGCCCTCGACAAAAGAAGCGGCGTTAGCGGCTGGCGCCTTCACGATCTGCGTCGGACATTCCGGACCAAGTGGGAAGAACTCGGCATCCAGCCCACGGTAGCCGAGCGATACATCAACCACATTTCCGGTTCTCACGCCGGAATCTCACGGGTCTACAATCGCCATAAGTACCTTTCGGAGATGCGGCAGGCAGTTGAAGTTTACGAGACCTGGCTGCAAACTTTGCTCGCCCCGGAGGTGAAACCCCGAGGCTCGCGAGCCTCCCAGCAATGGGAGACCCGCGATGCGGCTCTTATCGAAGAAGCAAGTGCGTGATCTGGTACTGTACTCTTTTGCACACACGGCTCGCCTAGAGGCGGCCGGGAAGTTCCCAAAGCGGATACGACTCGGCACCGGAAGGGTGGGTTATGTCGAAGAAGAAATTCAGGACTGGATACGCAGCAAAGTTGCGGAACGCGATAGTCCGACCAGCTCCCGGTAAGGGAGCACTTGAGCGGTCAGCCCTTTGGGTTGGCCGCTCTTTTCAATCCGGTGCTCATTTGGGCGATCACCGGGTCTGCAGTATTGTGGATTGGCGCGGCGTGGCTGCTGATCCACTTCGGCCGGTCACTGAGGTTCAGCACCGCAATTCTGTCCCCATGGGAGAAGCTGCGCCTTGATTCGCGCGCCGTGGTTGACCTTGAAGTGAATGCCGGTGAGCGTGTTGGAGTGCGGCTTGTTGTACGGGACTTCGCCCTCAGCCACGATCAGGTTCACATAATCGTAGATCGGGTTGGGCGGGTATGGCCAAATGCAAGTAGCCATCTGGCCGCCCTCGCGTTTGATAAACCCTTCTTGCCCGGCCGACACATCGCATTCGACAATCGCACGATCTTCACGAACAGTGGCGCAGGGGGTTGGTAGTGCTGCGACGGTCTGTTGCGGAGATTGAGGCGTCTGCGTTGCCGGTGTCGCGGCCGGCGCGGCTGCGGGAGCCTGTCCCACTATATTGCACTGATGCGTAGCCGCCGACCAGTAGATCTTGCCTCCTTCGAAGTCTTGTTGGCTTCCCCCGGGCGCTTGGTAGGCATCACTTATTGGAAAGCCCAATGCACTTCCTGAACCGCCAAGCTGGTCGTAAAGCATATTGATACAGCCCTCCACGACGTACACTTTCCCGGCATACGCACCGTTCGAATGCATGACGAGGATATTTCCCCTTCCGTCGCCCGCCCCCAAGCGTACCCAACGTCCAGTGGTTCCCTTTGGAGAAACTGAGGCCACAGAATCGACCATGATTGGGCATCCAATCGATCTGGTTCTCTGCTCTGTCTGCCACCGTTGATAAATGATCGGGTCGAGTATGAACCCACAAGCTGAATTAGCTGGCGTGGATGGCGCATTGATGGCTGCTGGTGCTGGCGCGGTCGAAGGAGCTTGTTCAGTGGGCTGCGTCGAAAGTCCAAGCATCGACCTGGCCGCTTGTTCCGGCGTAAGAGTTGGTTCCGCTTCCCAGTCGTAAACTAAGAACGCTAGAAAGACCGCAATGACAACTCCAACCCCAATGACCACTCGCTGCGTTACCTGTGACTCAGCTTTACGCGCAACATCGACAATCAGTGCGGCGATTGGCAATACAAATGGCGAAAACGCCAATAGAGCAATTTGATCGTGACCGCCTTTTAGATTCCCCCAGACGACGGCCATCGTGACCGGTGAGAAAATTACTAATCCGACGAAACTGATGATAACGGATGCTATCGTGAACGGCCTTTCGCCATTCATCGCTGCGATTGCAGCGCAAATCATAGCCAGCCAGATCGTGACGAAATTGAAGCCGTAAAGCGCAAAGACGCTCAAGATCGCTAGAACGAGCGCCGCAATTCCAAATCCTTTGGCCACTGCCCCTCTCCCCCAGAAGGACGGATATGTAAGTTAGTTCGACGTCGAGTGTCCACAGGGATAACCCAGGTGCTAGGGCAGACCGCTTCATCATCCCCCACACAGGCAGATGCACTCTGTGTGGGGGGCCTTACACCGCATTTCCTTACTGATTCCGCACACATGTCGTCGGGCTCACGCCACGACCCCACGCCTTTTTTGCCTGCCTAAAGGACAGAGCAAAACCCTCACATGCGTTCGGGACGTGCGCGGGGTCGTGGCGCTCACGCGCACACCGACGACATGGTGCGGCACTGTACACTGCCTTACGATCCCATCGGATGATGCATGGCTACATATTGAAGAGTAATTCGTTATCCCAAACCCCGCTTGGCGGAGGTTTCCGTGAACAACCACGGGCAAGAACAATTGACCGTGCGAAAATGATTTCGGAATAGAACCTTTTCCGGCCGCCGCGAGCAATCGTGCACGAGACGCGCTCTACTCGCCGCGGCCCTACCTCAAATGCTTCTCGTCGGCACGAACAAACTTCCCATACTCGACCATCTTCCGAACACCTACCTGCTCATCGACGATGGGCCAATCATCGATAGCCTAACCGTTCCCCAGCGGCGAAAGATCATCCGTTTTGACTACAACGTTCACCGGCTCAATCCGCTAAAGGGAATCAACTACAGGCGAGCACGAGATTTCATCGGCCTGCTCGACGCCGTGTTCCCCGAAGGGGAAAACACGATTACGAAGAAGAACGCCAACTTCGTGCTCTTGAAGGCGTTGCTTTCTGACCCCGAGCGGCTCGACAGACTCGTTTATCCGAGCACGGAACCGGCGGAGCAGGACGCGTATCAGAAAATCCAAACCCTTCTGCTATCTCCTGTCCTTAACAATGTCCTTTGCGGCCCGACGAACTTCCCCATGAAGGGGATACTGATTGCCCGCCTCAATCGCGCAGAGCTAGGCGATTTCGACTGCTTCGTCTTGGGAAATCTGCTTATGCAATTTTATCCCGGACATGTGGTCATTCCCGACTTTGGCTTTTACGCAGTTCCTTCACACGCGGACTTGATCCGGCAAGGGCGACTGACGGCAGGACTAAACTTTCTCAATGAAGTGCCGAGCCAACTCCGGAACCATCTTCTCCTGATGGAGCAGAAAATCGCCTCCCGCGCCACGAGCGACGACGCGGAAGTTCTCGCCGTTTACTCCGGACTCGCGCGAGGTACCGTCGCCTTTACGGACTATGTCCAGCGGGCGATCCGATGACTCCCGGAGACCCTTGACGCCGTCAGGCTCATTCCTCTCTGATACCGGAAAGGGGAGGGGATAATGCAGCTCAAAATCCAGCGCTCACAGCGCGCGTCCGGTCTTGTTTCAAAGTCGGTTATGTTCTGCGTCGATGCGCGCATACATCTGACAGCCGAAGAACGGGACAACATCCAGAAGTACCGTCTTGGCAGCCAAGTTCTCTACAGCAGTGAAGCCGCCAAGCGGCATGCCGAAGCGGCAAGCGGCGAACATTATGAAAGCGGCAAAAGCTGGATGCGCGGCATCTACCATGCCGCCGCAGCTCGCATGGCACTCAGTATCACGGTCGATAGCCTGCAACGCGGGCAGCGAATCGAATGCAAGGATTTAAATGAGGTGTTGGACGCCGAAGAGGCGCTGAAAGAAGCATGCCAGAGCCTTCGCACCTATCTTCTACTGGCGCAGACATTCGACGGCGGAGAACTCGTGTGGGACTACACGGAGATGGAGCCGAGACTCGTCTCCGCACCCGCCCTGTCGGCGCCTATCCCGGCGATCACACATGCGCCGCCTATCAGCGCCGCACCCCAGCCGCAGTTAGATGCCCCGGCGATGGCAGCTGCCATTCCGGCACCTTCCGACGCCGGAAGCGTGGCCATGAATTTTCAGCGCGCCGGGGCAGGCGATTCGCCTCTGGACGCACTCACAGCCTGGTGGAGTAGCCTTACCAACGAACAGCGGAAGTGGTTGCTTATCGTCGGCGGCATCGTGCTTCTGATTCTGCTTTACGAGATTCTTTGATGGCCGAAAGGGGCAAGATCGGACTTGTCTACATACCCGGCGCTTCCGGGCCATCGCCCACTTCCCCCTTCTTCCGCAGGTTCTTCGGGAACGATGCCAAGCGTGAGGAAAAGGAGACCCGCGCGCTCTACGAAGAGCTTGCATCGCAGCCCAACCCCTTCCCGCTCGAAGGTCTAGGGCAAGCCGTCTACGACCAGTTCTACGAGTACCTTTCGGAAGATATTCGAGAACCCTTCATCGTTGCGCTGAATGAGGTGATCGCGGCCGAGCGGTATATGTTCGAGTGCCCGCCGCCGCCCAACGCAATGACGCTGGCCGAATTTGCGGACTACCGAACCTTTCTACGCAAGCGGCAATACTTCCTCGCCCACCACCAGAGTATCGGGGAACTTTGCTATGACGGCTTAGTCCGCATCTTCGCGGGCATAGCCGAGCGACTGCCAAGGGCCGAAGCACC
Source organism: Alphaproteobacteria bacterium (assembly GCA_019241645.1). Lineage (GTDB taxonomy): Bacteria > Pseudomonadota > Alphaproteobacteria > Micropepsales > Micropepsaceae > Rhizomicrobium. The sequence continues at coordinate 801 of JAFAWQ010000029.1, read as the reverse complement.
GTCGCCGTTCACCATCCCGCTCGTCTATGCGCTCCCCGAGCCGAAAGTCATGGTGGACAAGGTGTACGGAACTCTTGTTGAGAACAAGTATGCCGAGCGCGGGCTTTTCAGCACCATCAGCACCCGCATGTACGAGCTTCTCTGCAAACAGTCCGGCCGCATCCCGAACCACGAATCGAAGAAGCCGTTCAAGAATGCCGAGGACAGCGACGGTACGCTCGATGAGATTTGCGAACGCTATCTGAAGGGCACGCCATTCTTTGACCTCTTCATGGCGCCCATTCCGCTGAAGTTCACGCACCATGAGCGGTTCGAACATATGCACGTCATCGGCGGGACGGGTGCCGGAAAAACATCGTTGCTTGAAACCCTCATCCTCAACGATCTCGCATTTGGCGAGACGCCCGGCCTGATCGTCATAGACAGCCAAGGCGACCTCATACAAAAGCTCGCGCACCTTGCCGTGTTCGATGGAAAGCACAGCAACCGGCTCATCTACGTCACGCCGAAGGATATCGACTATCCACCTGCGCTTAACGTGTTCGACGTGAAGCGCGACCGCCTGGGCACCTACAACGAGGCGGTGAAAGAGCAGGTCATCGCGGGCGTGATCCAAACCTTCGACTACCTATTCGCCGGACTTCTCGGCGCTGACCTTACAGCAAAGCAGGGCATCTTCTTTAAGTACGTTGCCCGCCTGATGCTTGCGCTCCCGGAAACGATGGGGCGCAATGCAACGATTCTCGACATGCTAAAGCTCATGCAAGACCCCGCACCATACGCGATGGCCATACAGAGCCT